>CAYPWF010000035.1:2123-40538 GCA_964414345.1 uncultured Desulfarculaceae bacterium | reverse complement strand
CTTCACAGGAGCCAGGCGGGGGGGTCAGATAGGCAAGTTCGAGCTGGCCGACGGAGGCACGCTTTTCCTGGACGAGATAAGCTCCATGCCATTGGAGATGCAGGCCAAACTCCTCAGGGTGCTTCAGGAAGGTGAGGTGATGCGCCTGGGGGACGAGCGTCCACGCAGGGTGCAGGTAAGGGTTATTGCCGCGGCCAACACGGATCTCATGGAAGAGGTACGGCATAGAAACTTCAGAGAAGACCTTTACTTCAGGCTGAATGTGGTGGAGATCTTCATCCCTCCTTTGAGAGAAAGGAAAGGGGATCTGCCTCTTCTGGTAGAGCACATCCTGGCTAGGAGCTCTGTGCAACTCAACAGATCAGCTATTCGGATCTCAAGGGAAGCAATGGGAGTGATAATGGCCTACAGCTGGCCGGGCAATGTCAGAGAGTTGGAGAACTGCCTGGAAAGGGCCTCCATTCTTTGTGAAGGAGATCTCATCGAGGTGGAACACCTCCCAAGACAGCTTTTCATGGTGCCTGAAAAGGATCCCTGGGAGAGACACCAGGAAAGGCCTCTACATGAATGGGAAGAGCAGATAATAGCCCAGGCCTTGGAGAGATGCGATGGGAACATCTCCCTGTGCGCCCGCAGGCTGGGGGTCTCGCGCAGCACCCTTCATCGCCGCATAAAAGAGATGGGCATGAACAAGAAAAAACTTTCCATACTGTAGCATGTTGATACATATGTAGCAGTATGAAACATTAAGTGCTCTTCTGGGCAACTTTTTAGCTCGCGGCAGGCTGCTCCAAAAATCCCCTGCCAAATTGAGTTGGCTCTTTGAGAAGGCCGCAGGCCTCCGGGAAATTATGCCGGGGCTCGAGGGCGGATGGGGGCTTGGAAAGTTTTGGGAATCTAGAAACGGGAAACCAAGTTCCGTTCATTGCCCTGAATGTTCTCCAAGCCCTTTGGCTTGGGAGGGACTTGGGTCCCCAAGGCCGGGTACTTCCCACATGTCCTAACTCAAACCCGGGCCAGACTCCCAATCTAAGGTTGGATCGATTCAGGCAATTATATTGCCAAGATAACTTTCTTTATCCCCTTTTCCTGGGTCATGCGGGCTCTGCCGGCCTGAGCAGGGCACGGGCTTTGCTAGTGTAGATTGCATCCCATTCAGACAAAAGGGGGTGGCCATGGAGCTTTCCCGCGAGCAGCTCCTGTCTCTTTATACCACCATGGTGAAGATCAGGCTTTTCGAAGAAAGGATCCAAGATCTTTACGCCAGGGGGCTTGTGCCTGGGTTGGCGCATCTATACGTGGGGCAGGAGGCTGTGGCAGCCGGGGTGTGCGCTCAACTGGAGCCCCGGGATTACATCACAAGCACCCACAGGGGCCACGGTCACGTGATAGCCAAGGGCGCGGAGCTCAAGTACATGATGGCCGAGCTTTTCGGGAAGAAGACCGGCTATTGCAAGGGCAAAGGCGGCTCCATGCACATAGCTGATGTGGAGTTGGGGATTCTTGGGGCCAATGGCATTGCAGGAGGAGGCATCCCTATTGCAGTGGGTGCCGCTCTTTCCAGCAAGATGAGGGGCACCAACCAGGTCACGGTTTGTTTCTTCGGGGACGGCTCCAGCAACAACGGAGTCTTCCATGAGGGCCTGAACCTGGCTTCGGTAAAGAGGCTTCCTGTGGTGTTTGTCTGCGAGAACAATTTTTACGGCATCTCGGTCTCTCAGAAGCAGCACCAGCTCATAGAAGACATCTCCGTCAGGTCCATTGCATACGGAATGCCCGGAGTGACGGTGGACGGCAATGACGTGGTGGCGGTTTTCCAGGAGGCCGGGAAAGCCCTCCGAAGGGCCAGGGCCGGTGAAGGCCCCACGCTGCTGGAGTGCAAGACTTACAGGTGGAGGGGACACCACGAGGGGGATCCCAATCAGGGCCGCAGATACCGGAGCATGGAAGAAGTGCAGCAATGGGTGGAGAGGTGTCCCATAAAGAGGCTGGAGCAGGCCTTGACGGGCAAACGGATGGCCACCAGAAAGAGGCTGCAGGAGATCTGGGAAAACACAAGAGGGGAGATCGAATCAGCGGTCCAGTATGCGCAGGAAAGCCCTTTTCCCCAACCCCAGGACCTTTATGAGGACGTCTACGTCTGAGGGGGTAAGACCTATGCTCAAAGCCGCCTCATTCACAAGCCGTGGATAAGGCGGGGGGCATGTTGCCGACAGGCTGGGACCGGTTGGTTCATGGCCGAGAAGACCCTGACTTGCCATTTCCGACTCGGCCCGGATTCCAGCCGGAAGCTCTGGAGGCTTTTTGGGGAAGGCAACCCCAGGGCAAGGGGCCTTGGAGAGTAGTCGGGATCAGGGGGGTTTGCAACCTGGGGCCGCCCGAGGCTATCGGCCTCCAGGCTTAAGGTTTTATCAAGCTGAAGCCTTCCCCCCCCAAAGGGGAAGGCTCAAATTGGTAAGGAGACACCCATGAGGGAGCTCACCTATGCCCAGGCCATAAATGAGTCGCTTTTGCAGAACATGGAGCGAGATGAAAGGGTCTTTCTCATGGGAGAAGACATAGGGAAGTACGGGGGCATATTCCAGGTTACAGCCGGGCTTTTGGATCGGTTCGGGCCGGAAAGAGTCATGGACACTCCCATCTCAGAGGCGGGATTCGTGGGGGCTGCCGTGGGGGCGGCCATGACAGGCATGAGGCCAGTGGTGGAGATCATGTTCATAGACTTCACCACGGTCTGCATGGACATGATAGTGAACCAGATGGCCAAGATTCACTATATGTTTGGAGGACGCGGCAAGGTGCCCATGGTGTTGAGGACCAACATCGGAGCCGGAAGGGGGGCTGCAGCCCAGCACTCTCAGAGCTTCCATGCCTTCTTTGTGCACATCCCCGGTCTTGTGGTGGTTACCCCTTCTTGCCCCTACGACGCCAAGGGTCTTCTGAACAGCGCCATACTGGATGAGAATCCTGTTGTATTTGTGGAGCACAAGAAGCTTTACGCAACCAAGGGGCCTGTGCCGGAGGAGTTTTACACCATCCCCTTGGGCCGGGCCGAGCTGAAGCGCCAGGGGAAAGACATAACCGTGGTAGCCACCCACGAGATGGTGAACAGAACGCTCAGGGTGGCCGAGGAGCTCTCCAGGCAAGGGGTGGAACTGGAAGTCATAGACCCCCGTACCCTGCGTCCCCTGGACCAAGAGACCATCCTGGATTCAGTCAGAAAGACCGGCAGGCTCATTGTGGCGGACGAGGGGCCTGTCACCTGCGGCATTCAGGCTGAGATAGCGGCCCTGGTGGCGGAACAGGCAGTGGAGTATTTGCAGGCTCCCATTTTGAGAGTGGGCTCGCCAGACACACCTGTGCCTTTCAGTCCGCCTCTGGAACAGATCTACATCCCTGACGAGGAGGATATAAAGGCTGCAGTGGACAGACTGAGGGCATATCTCTAACCCCCTTGGGGAGGCTCGTGATGGCAGGCCACATAGTGCCGGCAGTGCCGGCTGCTCGTTGGAAAGCAAAAACATTGGGACTGGACCTCAGCACGCTCCAAGGTTCGGGCCCGGGGGGGATTGTGCTCTTGAGGGATCTGGCGAAAGGGGGCACTGAAAGCCCCGGGGGCTCCCCCAGGATTTCCCCTGTGGCCAGAAAGCTGGCAGAGGCCCTGGGAGTGCCTATGGGGAGCCTTATAAGGGCCGGCTCCGGAAAAAGGATCATGCTTGAAGATGTGATCAGGGCTGCCAAGGGAGTTGCAGGAGCAAATGAGCGGACTCAAGAACCTTTACTTCAGCCCCTAACCATACCCATGGATCCCATGAGAAAGGCCATTGCGCGCCGCATGACACAAAGCGCCCAGACAGCCCCTCAGATTCACCTGTTCTGCGACATAGAAATGGAGAGGCTGGAACAGACCAGGGAAGAACTTCTCCCTCTGATCCAGGACAGGGAGGGAGTCAAGCTCTCCATCAATGATCTGATCATCAAGGCCACGGCCCTGACCCTTAGGGAGTTTCCTTTGCTCAACGCCAGGCTTGATGGGGAGCAGATACTGGTTTCTCCTGAGATAAATGTGGGGCTGGCTGTGGCCGTGGGGCAGGGGCTCATAGTACCTGCCATACCAAGGGCTGACAGACTTGGGCTGGGGCAAATAGCCAAGCTTCGCTCGGAGTTGGTGGAAAAGGCAAGAAAGGGAGGGCTCAAGCTGGAGGAGCTGGAGAGGGGAACCTTCACCATCTCCAGTCTAGCCAAATACCCGATCCTGTTTTTTACAGCCATTTTGAATCCCCCTCAAAGCGGTCTTTTGACCGTGGGGAGGACCCGTGAGGAGCTGAGCCTGCTGGAAGGCAGGCTGATCCTGAGAAGGGTGGCCAGAATGGGGCTTTCCGCAGACCACAGAATAGTGGATGGGGCTACAGGTTCTGAGTTTCTTCAGGCCCTCAAGGCCCGCTTGGAGAGCCCTGTGGGTTTTCTGGTGGGGTTGGATTAGGAGCCTGTCATGGCCATAGAAGTTGTCCTGCCCATGCTGGGCATCACAGTCGAGAAAGGAAGGATCCTCAAGTGGCACAAAAAGGAGGGGGAGAGGGTCCTCAAAGGGGAGATACTCTTCGAGGTAGAGACCGAGAAGGTGGTCACTGAGGTGGAGTCCCCGGCTACTGGAATCCTGGGCAGGATCCTAGTAGGAGAGGACGTGGAAGTGCCCCTTCTCACAGTGGTAGCCTTGATTCTGGAGGAGGGTGAAGAACTTCCCCAGGCCCCTCAGGAGCCCCCCCAGGGGGCTCCCAAGTCCCAAGAAGCGCTCAGAGCCGAAGCTCCTGTTCCCGGTTTCCAGAGAGCCAAGCCTTGGGATCTGGCGGTCTTGGGCGGGGGACCTGCCGGCTATGCAGCGGCCATCCGAGCAGCCCAAAAAGGGTTCAAGGTGCTCCTTGTGGAAAGGGAGAAACTTGGGGGGACTTGTCTTCACAAAGGCTGCATCCCCACTAAGTGCTTCTTGTCTGATGCGGGCCTTTTCCAGAGGGTCAAAAGCTCGGATCTTTTCCAGGGAAGCTCGGGCTTGAAGCTCGATATCCCGAAAATGGGTTCCAGAAAAGACAAGGTGGTAAGAGGGTTGCACTCGGGCCTAGAAAGACTGCTTCAAACCCTTGGGGTGGAAGTCTCAAAGGGTTTGGGGGAAGTCCTGGGGCCCAACAAGATCCTGCTCAAGGCAGACGGGGAAGAAGAAATTTATGAAGCCGAGAGCCTATTGATTGCCACGGGTTCAAGCCCTTCTTGCCTTCCCAACCTGAAGCCCGACGGACGGCTCGTGCTCTACAGCGATCATCTTCTGGAAATGGGGGAGGTGCCCCAGAGGCTTGCCGTGATAGGCGGAGGCGCTGTGGGGCTGGAGTGGGCGCAAATAATGAGAGGTTTGGGGGCCCAGGTCACGGTCTTGGAAATGCTGCCCAGGCTTTTCCCCATGGCTGACCAGGAGTTGGGAGGGGTTCTAAAGAGAAGCTTGGAAAGTCAAGGGATTCGTGTCCTGACACAAGCTGAGGTGGAAGAGGTGCGGCCTCAAGGCCGGGAGGTGGAGGTCTTCTACAGGTGCAGGGGGGAACGCCTCAGAATGGAAGTGGACCAGGTTCTTCTTGCAGCAGGGAGAACACCCAACACCGATGGACTGGGGCTTGAGAGAATAGGGTTAGAGAGGGAGCGTGGTTTCATCAAGACAGATGAACGGATGTGCACAAGCCTGCCCAACATTTACGCTGCCGGGGACGTTACAGGCCGGGCAATGCTGGCCCATGCTGCCTTTGGGGAGGCGAATGTGGCGGTAAAGAACATCCTTGGGGAGCCGGCACGCATGGATTACCGGGCAGTGCCCTACTGCATTTACACTTCCCCTGAGGCGGCCTGGGCAGGCCTGAGCGAAACCCAGGCCAGGCAGGCAGGCTATCTTGTCAAGGCAGCCAGATTCCCTCTGGGGCACAATGGGAAGGCCCTGGCTCTGGGGGAGGCAGAGGGTTTTGTGAAACTCGTGGGAGAGGAAGAGCTGGGTCAGATCCTGGGGGTCTTCATCGTGGGACCGCATGCCACTGAGCTCCTGGGGGAATGCCTCTTTGCCATGAGGGTTGAAGGTTCCATGGAGGAGCTCGGGGAGACCCTGAAGCCCCACCCCACCCTCTCTGAGGCCATTGCCGAGGCTGCCATGGAATTTATGGGAAGACCCCTTCACGCCCCTAGCAGGAGCAATCAATGATCCTAAAACTGCACCACACCGGAATGAGCGTCACAGATTTGGACCGCTCTATAGCCTTTTACAGGGATCTATTGGGGATGAACCTCTTATGGCGTTTGGAACACAGAAGAAGCCCGGCCTTGGAGAAAGTGCTGGGACTAACTGAAGTGGAAGTCTCCTATGCCATGCTGGAGAGTGGGATAGGCCGCTTGGAGCTTTTTCAATATCACTCGCCTCAGGGGAAACCCAATCCCCTGGAAAGGCCCGTGTGCGACAGGGGGATCACCCACGTGGCTTTTCAGGTTCAAGGCATTCAGGATCTTTATGAGAGGCTCAAGGAGAAAGGGGTTAGATTCCACAGCGAGCCGCAGTTGGTCAGGGAGGGGGTGACCGTGGCCTACATGCGAGACCCCGAAGGGATAGTGGTGGAGCTTGTGCAATATGAGGAGGGCTTAGGCTAGGCCCGCACATGGTCTTGGAGTGTGGTTTGGCCGGCACTCTCCACTGATCGTGAATTATGCGGCTTGGAAGAGGCCATTGGCTTTCAGGAACAGCTCGGGCAGAAACGGGGGAGAGAATTGATTTCCATCCCAGAGCAGGAGCACAACATAGGAGGGCTTTTCGTTAAAGAGGTCGGGCCACCCCTTCCCACCTCTTTTTCCACCCCCATACTAATGGTTCACGGTGTCTCCCACGGCTGGTGGGCGTTTCAGAACTGGCTTAATTTCTTTGCGGTTTTCGGCTGGAGCTCTTTCTCCATGTCCCTTCGCAACCACGAGGGGTCTTACACCGTGCCCAAGAAGGCTTATCTGAGGCTGAGCCTGGAGAACTATGTCCAGGATGTGCTTCAGGTGCTCCGGTGGATAGGCCTACCTGCGGTTCTCATGGGGCACAGCATGGGTGGAATCATAGCCCAGCTGGTTGCAGAGAGAGTGGAATTGAGGGCTTTGGTGCTGGTGGCCTCTGTGGGGCCGGGCCAACTGGGACCCACAAGGGAACCTCTACCCACAGACAGACCCTTTATGCTTACTCCCCAGGAGGCCAGGCAGGTCTGGTTCCACCGCATCGCACAGGAGGATTTCCAGGAATTCTACAAAAGACTGGTGCCCGAATCCCCGTCTGCCATGAATGATTACAGCCTGGGCAGAATCCGGATCCAAAGGCAAAGAATAAGCTGTCCGATCCTTGTGGTGGGGGCCCAGCACGACCGCACGGTGGTTCATCCCTTTGAAAGAATAGCGGATTTCTATGGCTGCGAAAGCCTCCTGGTTCCCGATGCCGGTCACGACATGATGTTGGAGCCCATGGCCTTGGATGCGGCCGTTGCCATAAACCGATGGTTGCTGGAGAAACTCAGGGATCAAGGGCTCAGCACAAGGCCGCCCAGGGAGCTTTGAAGGGACTCTGGAAAAATGGAAGGGGGGTGATGGAAGAACACCTGAGCAGAGAAAATGCATTGAGGCAGGGTTTCAACCACAAAGGGCTCATCATTGGGAAAGGGGGTACGGCCATGAGAACCAAGGTTTTCCTCATTTTGGCAATGGGTTTGTTCCTAACCCTCAGCTTCCAACCATCTCAGGCGGCCAACAGGGACTTCGACAAGGCAAGCACCATAAGAATAGGCTCCCTGGGCCCTGTGCAGCTCCCCCAGGGTCAAGGAATCCACAATGCGGCTAAGATGGCCGTTGAGGAGATCAACCAGGCCGGAGGCATCCACGGCAAAAAACTTGAGCTTTTCATAGGCGACACAGAGGGGAAGCCCGAAAAAGGCATAACCGCCATGAAGAAGCTTGTCTTGGAGGACAAGGTGGATGTCCTCATAGGTTGTTACTCCAGCGGTGTGGCCTTGGCCATTCAGCCCTACCTTCCCCAGTACCAAATAGTTTACATGGCCACTGGAACCGCCTCCATTGACCTCACCAACAACGTGAAAAAGGAATATGAGAAATACAAGTACTTTTTCAGGAACATGATCAACTCGGACATAAGGCAGCAGAAATGGGCGGCCAAGTTCCTGGTGGAGTTCGTGCACAAGAAACTCGGTTACAAGAAGATCGCCATCCTGGCTGAGAACGCCAAGTGGGTGCACCAGTACGCCCCGGCCCTCAAGAAGGACGTGGAAGATGCGGGTCTGGAGGTGGTCTTCTACGAAATGTTTGACGTGGACGTAAAGGATTTCTCTCCCACCTTTGCGGCCATCAAAGGAAAGGGAGCCCAGTGGATAGCCCAGATAGTGAGCCACGCAGCCAGCATTCCCCTGGTGAAGGCCTGGCAGGACAGTCAGTCCGCCCCCATGGGGCTTTGCGATGTGCAGGGCATGGACTCCAAGTTCTGGGAAATGACAGGGGGGAAGTGCTTGGGTGAGATTACCTACAATTTTATAGCCAGGGCCCCCCTCACCGAAAAGACCATCTCCATGTGGGACAAGTACGTGAAGCTCTTCGGTACCAACCCAGTGTACACTACCGGCTTTACCTACGACGGGGTGTATATGTTCGCCGAGGTCATAAAGCAGAAGAAATCCCTCAAGTCCAAAGACCTAATAGAGGGATTGGAGAAGATCTCCTACAAGGGGGTGCTCCACCCCGAGATAGGCTTTGACAAGGAAACCCACGACCTGCTGGAGGGTCGGTACGTCATGCCCATGGTCCAATGGCAGGAAGGGGGCAAACAGGTGGTTGTCTGGCCCGAACAATTCAAGACCGGCGATTTCATCCCCCCCTCCTGGTGGAAAAAATGAGCATTGGAGGTGCTTCCCTTGAGCCCGGAATTTGGGTCGCTCCGGGGATTCCATGTGCCATGGGGGAGATATGAGCACCTTCTTGGACATTCTGGTTTTGGGAACCCTTTGGGGTTCCCTCTACACCCTAATCTCCGTGGGCTTCACCCTCATATTCGGGGTGGCCGGAATCATCAATCTGGCCCACGGGGCCTTCTACATGTTGGGTGCTTATCTGGGCTACACCTTCATGAGCCTGCTGGGGATTCCGGTGGCCCTTTCAGCGGCCATGGCCGTTTTGGGGACCTCCTTGGCAGGTATGCTGGTGGACAGGGTTTTCATCAGGCCCATGAGGCAGAACCATGCCTATGTGCTGCTCATGACCCTGGCCTTGGCGCTTCTTTTTCAGGAGATCATGTACGTCTTCTTCGGCCCCCATGGGAAAGCGGTCCACGATTTTGTGAAAGGGGAGCTGTTTTTGGGAAACGTCCGGGTCACCTATCAGAAGCTCCTCACCATGCTGATGTCATGGATTTCAGTAGGGGCCCTTTGGGTTTTTATAAAGACCACCAGGACAGGCAAATCCATTTCCGCCGTGGCCCAGAACCTGGATGCAGCGGTGCTCATGGGAATACAGCCCGAGAAGGTTTATCTGCTCACAATGGGGATATCGGCCGCCCTGGCCGGCACAGCCGGGGTGTTGATCGCCCCCATTCTGGAGGCTGTGCCGGGAATGTGGGCTTTCCCTCTGTTCAAGGCTTTTGCAGTTGTGATCATTGGGGGCCTGGGAAGCCTGGAGGGGGCCATTCTCTCGGCCATGCTCCTGGGTTACTCCGAGACCTTGGTCAGCAGACTGGTTTCGGCCAACTACCCGGACATGGTCTACCTGGTGGCCATTATCTTGATACTGGTGTTGAGGCCCAGAGGGTTGATGGGAAGAAGGGCGCAATAAAGATATGATCATGCGGGGCGGGGTGATATGAACTCAAAGCTTTTAAGGGAAAGCACCATCCGGGGCTCATCCATGGAACAGGTGGAGCTTCTTTTCAGCAGGGGCCTCATGATGAGGCGGCTGGCCGGCCTGGGGGCGTTCGGGATAGTGGTGATGCTGGCCCCTTTGGCCCTGGACGAGATCTATCACCTTGAGCTTCTTTTCCTCTGCCATTATTACGTAATGCTGGCCTGCAGCTGGGACCTCCTTACCGGCTTTACGGGGAACGTGAATTTTGGGCACGCTTTCTTCATAGGCGGAGCGGGTTTTGCGGGGGCCATCTTAAACAAACACCTGGGTCTGGGTCCATGGTTGACACTCCCAGCAGGTGCTTTCCTGGCAGGACTTTGCGGGCTCATAGTGGGCTCCTTTACTTTAAGGTTGCGGGGGCCTTACTTCGCTGCAGTGACTTTCTGTTTTGCCGCTCTGCTCTACAAGTGGATTATGATCCGGCACGAGATCTTCGGGGGTGAGGAGGGGCTCTCCGGCCTGGATTGGTTGACCCCCACTCCCCTGGGCAACTACTATCTCTCAGGCCTACTCATGCTGGGCAGCGTAACAGGTCTTTATTTTCTCTCATGTTCCTCCTTTGGCTTGGCCCTTCGCTCCATAGGTCAAAACGAAAGCACCAGCCAGGGCTCCGGGATCGACACCACCAAATACAAGATCACAGCCTTTGTGATAAGTGCATCCATAGCAGGGCTTGCAGGGGCCATGTACGGACATGCACAGATGCATGTGGGCCCTGAGATGGCCCACGATTCTCTCTCCTCTTTGGTGCTTATGATGGCGGTGGTGGGTGGAATGGGCTCAATAATTGGGCCCGTTATAGGGGCCTACTTGCTCACCCTTGTGAATGAATCCCTGAGGTTCATGGGGGAGCTTCGGTTGCTGATTTACAGCAGTGCGGTGGTCTTGGTGATCCTTTTTGCTCCAAAAGGGCTCTTGGATCTCCTGGTGAAAGCGGCTTCACGTCTTGGGCTTGCTCGCAGGGGATGAACCGGACATGAGAAGCGAGTTTTTTCCTGGCCTGGGCCAGGCTTTGAGGATTCCAGGGATAGCTCTTGAATCAGGCTTGGGCTGGATCCGGCACAGTTAAGCACATAAACCGGACTTGAGGCATCTGAGGGGAATTTAGGAGGGTGAGGGCTGTATGTCCAAGATCCTCGAGGTGAAAGGCTTGAGCAAGGCTTTCGGGGGCCTCCAGGCACTGCTTGAGTTCCATATGGAAGTGGCACAGGGAGAACTTGTGGGAATCATAGGCCCCAACGGAGCTGGCAAGACCACCCTTTTCAACCTCATGACGGGCTTTTTGAAGCCAGACAAAGGCCAGGTCATCTTGAAGGGATTCGATATAACAGGGCTCAAACCCCACCAGATAGTCAATAGGGGCATGACCCGCACCTTTCAATTGGTGGAGCTCTTCAAGGACATGAGCGTCCTGGAGACCGTTATGGTGCCGCTTCTTTCAGCCAGGGCAAGAAAAAGCTACGGGGGTAAGCCTTGGCAGAGGGCCATGGAATATCTGGAGAGGATGGGGCTGACCCATAGGGCCCTGGAGAAAACAGGCAGCTTGGCTTTTGGGGAGCTAAGACTCCTGGACATCGCCCGAGCCATGGCAACCGAGCCCGAGGTCTTGCTGTTGGATGAGCCTTTTTCGGGTCTGGATGTTGAGGATGCAAAGATCCTCTCTGAAGCCATCTCCCAGATGCACGGCTCAGGCCAGACAATGGTCATAATCGAACACAGGCTCAAGGATCTTCTCAAGCTGGCCCAGAGGGTGGTGGCCTTGGTGTTCGGGGAGAAGGTAGCCGAGGGGACTCCGCAGCAGGTAATGGAAGACCAGAGAGTTATCTCCGCGTACCTGGGTCAGAGGAGGCTGTGAGGTGAGTTTCCTGGAGGTCAAGGATATAAGGGTTTACTACGGGAAGGCAGTCGGGCTTGCAGGGCTGAGCCTCTGCGTGAAGCCAGGTGAAATGGTGGGTGTGGTGGGCCCCAATGGGGCCGGGAAAAGCACCCTCTTGAGGGCTGTTTCCGGTATGGTCCCTGTGCAGGGGGAAATACTTCTGGAACAGGATCCAATTCAGAACAAGAAACCCCACGAGATAATCGCCAGGGGAGTGGTGCATTGCCCTGAGAGGAGGCAGCTTTTCCCAGAATTCACAGTGGAGGAAAACCTTCAGATGGGGGCCTTCCTGCGGAGGGACAAGGAAGCAATCCGGACGGACATGGATAGGGTATACACGCTTTTCCCTGTTCTGGCCCAAAGAAAGGGGCAGATCTCGGGCACCCTGAGCGGCGGGGAGCAGCAAATGCTGGCCATCGGCCGCTCCCTTATGGGCAAACCAAGGCTCCTGATGATGGATGAGCCCTCCATAGGGCTCTCCCCGCTTGTGAAAGGGCATTTGGCCGACAGGATATTGGAGATCTGGAGATCCGGGATCATGGTCATGCTGGTGGAGCAGGATGCCGCTTTGGCATTGGAGTTAACACAAAGAGTCTACATCCTGGAACACGGCCAAGTGGGTCTTGAAGGCCCAAGTCAAGAGCTCATGAATGATGAGCAGGTAAGGAGGGTCTATTTTCAACTGGGCTGAGCCCGGACGTGCGCTTGAAGAATAAGGAAAGGGACTTCTCTATGAGATTCCACGCAAAAACGGTTATTGTCACAGGGGCGGGGGCCGGCATCGGCAGGGCCGTCTCTTTGGGCTTTGCCCAGGAAGGGGCCAAGGTGGCTCTCTGGGATCTGAATGGACAGGCGGCCCTGGCCACAGCCCAAGAGATCTCCCAGCTGGGGGGCCAGGCCATGGCCTGGAAAGTTGATGTTTCCAAGGCTCAGGAGGTCAGGGGAGCACTCCAGGAGGTCATCTCCCGGTGGGAGAGGGTGGATATTCTGGTGAACAACGCTGGGATCTGCCTTGTGGGGTCCATAGAGGGGATTGGGGAGACAGACTGGGACAGGGTCATGGAGGTGAACCTAAAGAGCGTATTTCTTTGCTCCCAAGCGGTAATGGGTTTGATGAAAGCCCAGGGCCAAGGCTGCATCATAAACATGGGTTCCATAGCGGGAAAGGTAGGGGGCATCGCGGTGGGGGCCCATTATTCGGCCTCCAAGGCTGCTGTAATGTGTTTCACCAAATCCCTGGCCAAAGAACTGGCCCCTTACGGGGTAAGGGTAAATGCCGTTTCCCCGGGCGTGGTGGAGACGGACATGACCCGTATGATCACCAAGGGGGATTGGAGCTCCTATGTCTCCCAGATTCCCATGGGAAGGGTGGGCACCCCTCAGGAGGTGGCCAAGGCGGTACTCTTCCTGGCTTCTGATGAGGCCTGTTACATCACAGGCGAGATCTTGGATGTGAATGGCGGGCAGCTCATGGACTGAAACAGGGTTATCAAGACAAGGCCGGATCCAGGACCGACCTTGAGAGGGCAGCAGGCTTGAACCGGTCCCTTGCCGGTTGAAGCAGGCCACGCTCTGAAACTGAACTTGGGAGAGTATACCTGCGGTGGGGGGGCGCAGCTTCAAGGCGGCCGGCCTTGAAGCATGGGCGGGGTTGAGAAAATGGCTTGGTCTAAAGAGGGAGTCACAAGAGAGTTCATAGAGGGGGTGGAGCTGCTTATCTACAAGGAGAGACCTGCCAGTCTGCCTCAGATGTTCAGGGAGTCCGTGCTGCGCAATCCGGACAGGCCGGCTTTGGTCTGTGAGGGGTTGCGCTGGAGCTACAAGGAGTTGGCCTCCTTTGTGAACCGGGCGGCTTTTTCCCTTTCTGAGGGATGCGGTCTGAAAAAGGGTGACAGGGTGGCGGTGCTTCTCAACAACTGCCCGGAGTTTGTGGTCTTGTACCTGGCAGTGAGCTCCTTGGGGTGTGTTTTCGTGCCCCTCAACGCCAGACTAAAAGCCCGGGAGCTGCTTCCTCAGATACTCAAGGCCAAGCCCAGGATCCTTGTTGCAGGCCAGGACACCTGGGGCGAGCTGGAGAGCCTCTCGGAGTATCTCAAAGGGGTTGAGAGGCTCTTCAAGCTTGGGCTTCCCTCTCCAGGAGCTGAGCCCTTCCAGGATCTTTTGGAGGCTCCCGAGGCGCCACCCCCTTGCCTGGGGCAGCTCCGGGAGGAAGACCTCTGCAGCATCATTTTCACCTCCGGCACCACTGGGAGGCCCAAAGGGGTGATGATCTCCCACCGCAACGTGGTCAACACGGCCCAGGCCTGCGCCAAGGTGTTCCAATCCAACGCCCGGGACGTGGATCTCATCATGGTGCCGCTTTTTCACGTGACAGGGCTTCACACCCAGCTTTGCAAGTCCCTTTACCTGGGCTCCACCACCGTACTGATGAAGGCCTTCAAGGCCGAGCAGGCCCTGGAGCTCATAGAAAAGGAACGGGTCACCCTCAGCATCTCGGTGCCCACCATATACTGGCTCATGCTCAATGCTCCGGGTTTCCAGGGCCGGGACCTAAGCAGCTTCGAGACAATAGTGTATGGAGGCGCCCCGTGCCCCCCTGAGCTTATCCTGAGGCTTCAGGAGGCTTTCCCGAAAGCCTCCCTCATCAATGCGGGAGGCCTCACAGAGGGGACTTCCCTGCAGTATGCCTTGCCCCCGCAAGATGCCCTGCGGAAAGCCGGTTCAGTGGGATTCCCCACCCCCTGCACAGAGGCCAAGATCGTGGATGAGCAGGGAAATGAGGTTGTTGCGGGAGAGGTGGGAGAACTGCTCCTGAAGGGAGCCGCTATCGCAAAGGGATACTGGCAAGATCCTGAGGAGACCCTGAAGACTTTCAAGGGAGGATGGCTGCGCACCGGGGATCTGGCCAGAATGGATGAAGAGGGATACCTGTGGCTCATGGACCGCAAGAAGGACATGATCATTCGGGGGGGCGAAAACATCTACTCCATCGAGGTGGAAAACGTTCTTTATTCTTTTCCCAAGACCCTTGAGGCCGCCGTGGTGGGAGTTGCGGATCCTGTCTTCGGGGAGCAGGTAAAAGCCTTTGTGGTGCTCAAAGAGGGCCAGCAAAGCACTGAGCAGGAGATCCGGGAGTTTTGCTCCCAATATCTTGCCGAGTACAAGGTCCCCAAGTTCGTTGAGCTTCTGGAAGAACCCTTACCCAGAAATCCCGGAGGAAAGGTGCAAAAGGAGCTGCTCAAGAAAAAAGCTCAAGAAAATGACCGAAAAAGGGCCAATAAAAAGAGCCTTGACAAAAATGTAAGGGGATGATATAGAGCGCAGAATATCTCAAATAGAGTCTTAAAAAGAGTTAAGAATTGTTTCTGATGATCTAAGTACGAGATTTGCAGGTTAGAGTGGCTTGTCTGCATAGTGAGAGCTTTTCCGTTGTCGTTTTTAAATCAAAAGGAGGTGTGATATGAAGAAGTTTATAGCATATTTGATGTTCATGGTGTTGATGACTTTTGGTTTCGTAATGGAAGCGAGTTCAAAGGAACAGATCAAAATAGGCTTACTTAACTCCCTCACTGGTTCCTTTGCTTTGGCTGGAGCCGAAGCAGGTCACAGGGGTTCCCTAATTGCCATAGAGATGTGGAACGAAAAAGGGGGTGTGGGGGGCAAATATGAGATTCTGCCTGTGGTCTCGGACGCCCAGTCCAATCCGGATGTGGCCATCAGGGAAGCCGAAAGACTCATAAACGTGGAGAAGGTGCCCGTGATTCTAGGGGTGTACTCCAGCTCCATAGCTGTCCCTTTGGCCCCTATTTGCAATCAGAACAAGACCATTCTTTGGATTACCATCGCCATTTCCGATGCGGTGGTCAAAGGCAGGCACCTGGAGTACGTGTTCAGGCCTCAGCCCATGGGCTCCCAGTGGGGCAAGACCTCCGTGGAGATGCTCAAGGACAATCTTTCAAAGTTCGGTTATACCGAACCCAAACAGCTCAGGGTGGCGGTGATATACGAAGACGGCCCTTACGGCACAAGCGTCCAGGCCGCCAATCTGGAGGCACTCAAGAATTACGGTATGAACATTGTGCATCATGAGGGATACAACCACAAGGCAAATGATCTTTCGGCCCTCATTTTAAAGCTGAAAGCAGCCAAACCCGATGTGATACTTCACACCGGGTACTACCCGGACATAGTACTGTTCACAAAGCAGGCCAGGGAGCTGGGCCTCACCACTAAAGCCATAATAGGCCACGGTGCAGGCTATGCCAACTTCCCCAACCTGGAGAAGCAGCTGGGCAAAGAACTGGTGAGCTACCTTTACAACATTGACACCGCTCCGGCTCAAAACCTGGACACTTCAAAGCTCAAGCCCGAGGTGGGCCCAGTAATCCAGGAGTTCCTGAAACGCTACGCCCAGAAACACAACGAGTCTTCACCTCCAGCACATGCCACCATGGGATTCGGGCATGCCTGGATGCTCTTGAAGACCCTGGATTATGCTGTGGAGAAATACGGCAGCCCGACCCCGGACAACATCCGCAAAGCAGCTCTGGAGCTTCAGATACCTGAGGGGGCATCCCCTTGCGGATACGGAATGAAGTTCGCCCCTCCGGACCACGAGTACTCCGGCCAGAATTTGGCCTCCTACCCGGTGGTTATGCAATGGGTGGACCAAAGCGTGAAGGTGGTGTGGCCTGCTGCCATGGCCACAGCAGAGCCCAAGATACCCATGCCCGCCGGGAATCCTTTGGCGGCCAAGTGAGAAGGGAGAGGCGCCCCGGCTTGAGCACTTAAAGCTCGGGGCCTCATCCCCAGAGAGCGGATCTCAATGCTTGAAGTGGATAGTGTGAGCAGATTCTTCGGGAGGTTCCAAGCCCTGAGCCGTGTGAACCTCCAGATCAGGGAAGGGGAGTTCCGAGGTCTCATCGGTCCCAACGGCTCAGGCAAAACAACCCTTTTCAACGTAATCTCAGGGGTCTATCCGGCCTCCAGCGGGCAGGTCCGGTTCCGGGGCAAAGACATCACAGAGTGGACCCCGGATCGGATCTGTCACGCAGGCATTGCCCGCACCTTCCAGATACCCAGGCCCTTCAAGGAGATGGATGTGGTGGAAAATGTGATGGTGGGGGCTTTGTTCGGGCAGAAACAAGGGAACATCTCGGAACAGAAGGCCAGGCAGGAGGCAAGACACTGGCTTGAGTTCGTGGGATTGGAGGTTGAGGAGCGTACAAGGCCGGGGGAGCTCACAGCCGGGAATCTCAGGCGCTTGGAGATGGCCAGGGTGCTTGCCACAAGGCCGAGTGTTTTCCTTGCCGACGAGGTGATGAGCGGGCTCAACCAGGAGGAGATAGAGCGCACCTCAGGAGTGCTGCGCAGGATTCACAAGGAGCTGGGCATCACCATACTTTGGATCGAGCACATAATGGGGGCCTTGATGAATCTGGTGGAGAGGGTGACGGTGCTGGATTACGGGCAGGTCATCGCAGAGGGAACCCCCCAAGAGGTGGCTCAGGACCGTAAGGTGATCGAGGCTTATCTGGGGCAGGAAGGGGTCTGACCCCCAAGGGGAAGAGTGATTCTTCATGCTGGAAGTTCAGGGCATAGACGTTTTTTACGGGGAGTTCCAGGCTCTTTTCGAGATGAGTCTGGAGGTGCGGGAAAAGGAGACAGTGATAACAGTGGGCCCCAATGGGGCCGGGAAAAGCACTCTCTTGAGAGCCGTAAGCGGCCTTCTGCCCTGCAGAAAGGGTTCTGTCAGTTTTTTGGGCCAACCGGTTCACAATCTGCCTGCCCACAAAATAGTGGAGCTGGGCATAGCCCATGTGCCGGAGGGAGGGAGGGTCTTCCCCCGACTGACGGTCGTGGAAAACCTGAAAATCGGCTCTTACACAAAAAAGGCCAGGGCGTCTGTGGAGAGGACTCTGCAGGAGATATACGAACTCTTCCCCAGATTGGCCGAGCGCAGGATGCAGTTGTCCGACACCCTGAGCGGGGGGGAAAGGCAGATGCTGGCCATAGCCAGAAGCCTCATGTCAGGGCCCAAATTGATAATGCTGGATGAGCCAACCTCGGGCTTGGCCCCTTTGGTGGTGAGCATGCTTTTTGATTTCGTGGGCAGGATTAAGTCCCAGGGGTATTCCATACTCATGGTGGAGCAAAATGTGCGAAAGGCCCTGGAGCTTTCGGACCGGGCTTATCTGTTGGAGTCGGGCAGAGTGAGACTTCAAGGCAACCGGGAGGAGTTTTCCCAGGAGTCTTATATAAGACAGGCATACTTGGGGCTTTAAGAAATGGAGATACTGCTTCTGAACGCCTTGGCCAACGGGATCCTGCTGGGCGGGGTTCTGGCTCTTTTGGCCTTTGGTTTGAACCTGATCTTCGGGGTGGTGAAGGTGATCCACATGGCCTACGGCCAGTGCGTGATGCTGGGGATGTATCTCATTTACAGCCTCAGGAGCATGTACGAGGTGCCGCTTATGGCCGCCTTTGCAGTGGCGGTGGTAGCCATGGCCCTTTGGGGGGCCTTGCTCCACCTCCTGGTGATCAGGCCTCTTTTGGGGGCCGAGAGGCTCAACCAACTCTTGGCCCTGGCAGGCCTGATAATAGTCTTCGAGAATCTGGCTCATGTGGTCTGGGGTGCGGACCTAAGGGGTGTGCGTGTGGATTTACCTGTTGTGAGCATGGGGAATATCTTTTTGAAGACTTCCAATCTGCTGGCCTTTCTGGGCGCCCTGGTGGTTTTGGGGATCCTTTACTTCATTTTACAGCGCACTTACGTGGGGCTGGCCATAAGGGCCATAGCCCAGGACACGGAATGCGCCAGGCTCATGGGAATTAATCCGGGCCGCATCTATCTGCTCACCCTCACCATAGGGGGGGCCCTCACAGGCCTGATAGCGGTTTTCTTCTCTCCCATATACTCGGTGCATCCACACTTCGGGGGGAGCTTCACCCTCATGGCCTTCATAATAGTGGTTCTGGGGGGGATGGGGAATCTGGCCGGAGGCTTCCTGGGCGCTTTTATCATAGGGATCGTGACCTCTGTGGCAGCCGTTTTTACCTCCACCGAGTGGGCGGAGATCCTGGCTTTGGTGATCTTCATTTTGGTGGTGCTGGTTAGGCCCCAGGGGCTATTGGGGGCCAGGGGTGCAAGGTAGGCAATAAGGAGCGCAAGATCAAAGCAGGGAGGTCCGGCGAGTTGAGACGTTGGCTTGTGGGGGCAATACTTCTGGCGGTTCTGCTCTTTCCCTTGCTGAAGGTGTCTCCTTATGTGTTGCACATTGCCACATTGATTTTCATCTGGGCCTTTATTGCCACTGCCTGGTCCTACATGGGACGCTTCGGTCTTGTCTCCCTGGGTCACGGGGCCTTCATAGGAATAGGGGCCTACACCGCTGGGCTCATGTTCAATCATCTGGCCCTCTCCCCTTGGGTGGGGATGCTCCTGGGGGGGCTCCTGGCAGCCCTGCTGGCTTTACTGGTGGGCTGGGCCTGTTTTCGTTTCGGGGTGATGGGGGACTACTTCGCTCTTTTGACATTGGCTTTGGGGGAGATAGTGTCCCTTTTGCTTGTGGCCTTCAGGGAGCAAACCGGAGGATCCTTGGGATTCACTTTAAAAAGGGTCGGCACCTCCTGGCTTTACATGCAATTCGAGGACAAGACCCACTTCTATTACGTGGCCCTGGCCTTTTTGGTGGGGGCTTTGCTCTTGTGGCATTGGATAGATCGCTCCAAGATGCAGAAGGCCCTCAAGGCCATAGGGGAAGATGAGGTGGCCGCGGCCACACTGGGGGTGACCACCATTCGCTACAAGCTGAGGGTGACCATGATAAGCGCCTTTGTGGCGGCCCTGGGAGGGGTGCTATACGCCCAGTACGTGACCTACTTGAACCCACACACCCTGGCCGGCGTGGGGCCCTCCCTGGACATCGCCTTCAAGGCCATCTTGGGAGGAATGTTCAGCCTTTGGGGACCCACCGTGGGAACCGGCATAATAGTGCTCCTGGAGGAATATATAAGGGTCAACTACGGGGCCAAGTACATTGGCCTCTCCCAGATCGCTTACGGAATAGCCCTGGTGAGTCTCATCATTTTTCTACCCAAGGGGATCTACGGGAGCCTGGAAGAAAGGCTCAAGAGAAAAAAGGCCCGCCCCAAAAAATGAGATTCAGGAGCCCGGAGTTAAAGCCATTGGAAACAAAAAGGAGGTAGCGAAATGCCGGAGATGGTGCAAGAGAAGGTGCACGTCTTTTACTCTCCTCACAAGATTCTCTTCGGCCTGAACGTGGCCAAGGGGGTGGCCGCAGAGGTGATCTCCCTGGGGGGCAGTAAGCCTCTGGTGGTAACGGATCCCGGGGTGGTCCAGGCCGGGCTTCTGGCCCCCGTGCTTAAGAGTCTGGAGGAGGCCTCCATCCCCTACGTCCTGTTCGACCGCGTGGAGCCGGAGCCTCCGGCCAAGGTGGTGGATGAAGGGGCCGGGGTGTTCAAAAAAGAAGGTTGCGACATGGTGATAGGAGTGGGAGGAGGCAGCTCCTTGGATGTGGCCAAGGGCATCTCGGTTATGGCCACCAACCAAGGAAGCGTGTTGGATTTCTGCGGTTTTGATCTGCTCAAGAACAGGGGGGTGCCCAAGATTTTGCTTCCCACAACATCAGGCACCGGGAGCGAGGTGACCCGGGTCTTCGTGATCACAGACCAGGCCCAAAATACCAAGAAGGCAGTGTACAGCCCCTACGTGCTGGCAGAGGTGGCCATGGTGGATCCCCTTCTCAGCATGAGCATGCCCCAAAAAGTTACAGCGGACACGGGCCTGGACGCCTTGGTGCATGCCGTTGAGACTTACGTGTCGGCCAACGCCACGCCCTTCTCAGACATACTGGCTGAAAAAGCCATCCAATGGATAGGCCAGTATTTGCCAATGGCATGGGCCAAGGGTTCCAACCTGACAGCCAGGTACTATATGGCACTGGCGGCAACCGTGGCAGGAATGGCCTTTGCAAGCGGCGGGCTGGGGGCAGTGCACGGGCTTTGTTATCCTTTGGGGACCGAGTACCACATGTCCCACGGCCGCTCCAACGCCATAATGCTGCCCCATGTGATGAGGTTTAACATTCCGGGCAACCCGGAGAAGTTCGCCAACATAGCCTTTTTGCTGGGAAGGGAAGTGGATGGGTTGAGCTGCCTGGAGGCCGCACAAATGGCTGTGGAGGCCGTGGAGGATTTGCTGGACTCAATCCAAGTGCCTTACCACTTGAGGGACTACGGGATTCCTGAAAGTGACCTGCCCAAGCTTGTGGAGGGGGGAATGAAGCAGACCCGGCTCTTTGTGCCCAATCCTAGAGACCTGAGCGAGGAGGATGTGCGGAGTATCTTCCAGGAGGCTTATTGAGATGGAAAACGTAACCCAGCTCTTTTCCCTTGCAGGCAAGGTAGCCCTCATAAGCGGAGGGGGCAGGGGTCTTGGTTTGGGGATGGCCAGGGGGCTGGCTCAGGCCGGAGCGGATCTGGTGCTGATAGGACGCACCCAAACCCAACTGGAAGAGGCAAGGGACTCCTTGATTAGAGAGACGGGAAGAAGGGTTCTGGCCTTGGCAGCGGATGTTTCTAAACCAGAAGAGTTGGAGCGGGTTGTGGAAAGAAGCCTGGCCGAGCTGGGGGGGATCCACGTGCTGGTGAACAACGCCGGGATAAACGTGCGAAAGCCCTTTGTACAGATCAGCCCCGAGGAATACGATTCGGTCATGGGCGTGAACCTCAAGGGGGTCTACTTCCTCACCCAGAGAGTTGTGAGGCATATGCTGGAGAGGGCTCAGGGAGGAAAGATCATAAACATAGCCTCCCTGACAAGCCAAATAGGGATTTCCAACATCTCGGTTTACGGGGCCAGCAAGGGAGGGGTCTTTGCCCTCACCAAAGCACTGGCTGTGGAGCTGGCCCCCCACAATATTCTTGTAAACGCCATCGCCCCGGGTTATTTCAGGACCCCTCTCACAGAGCCGGTTTTCCAGGATCCGGCAAGGGCCGAGTGGATCCGTTCCCGCACTCCCTTGGGAAGGCCAGGTGTGCCTTGGGACCTGGCCGGAGCAGCGGTATTTCTGGCTTCGGCTGCCTCAGACTACCTGACAGGCACGGTCATGTTCGTGGACGGGGGATGGATGTCCGGATGAAAGCCCTAAGAAAGCTGGCCCCTGGCCCCGGGAATGTGGAGCTGGTTGAGACTCAGGAGCCCAAACCCCGAGAGGGGGAGGTGCTAATAAGGGTCCGGGCGGCCGGGGTCTGCGGCACTGATCTTCACATATCCCACGGCCTTTTCCCCAAGGTGCGCCCGCCTGTCACCCTTGGTCACGAGTTCTGCGGGGAGGTGCTGGAGCTCGGGGCGGGTGTGAGGGGATGGGGGCTGGGTGAAAGGGTGACAGTGGAGAGCGCGGCGGGGTTTTGCGGGGATTGTTTCCATTGCCGGGAAGGTCAGACCCAAAGGTGCGAGGAGAGGCTGGCTTTTGGGTATGCACGAGACGGGGGGTTCGCCCCTCTTGCAGCTGCCAGGGCCAGTGCGCTCCACAGGCTTCCCGAGCATGTCTCCTTCCAAGAGGGGGCCCTGTGCGAGCCTCTGGCCTGCGCCACCCATGCGGTATTGGAAAGGAGCTCCCTGGCCTCGGGACAGACAGCCCTTGTGGCCGGTCCAGGTCCCATAGGACTCCTGGTAGCCCAGGTGGCCAAAGCAGCCGGGGCCTTGGTGATCCTTGTGGGCGCCGCCTCGGACAGGGAGAGGCTCCAGACGGGACTTGGTCTGGGCGCCGAACATTGTCTTGTGGCAGGAGACCCCGCAAACCATGAAATCCTGAAGGATTTGACCAGGGGGAAAGGGGTGGATGTGGCTTTTGAGTGCTCAGGCTCGGTTCCCTCTGTTTCAAGCTGTTTGGAATGGGTTAGAAAGGGCGGGCAGGTGGTTCAGGTGGGGCTTCTCGGGAAAGAAGCCGGCCTGGATCTTGACCGGCTGACCTACAGGGAAGTTGAGCTCAAGGGCTGCTTTGCACACAATCATGGTTCTTGGAGAAAAGCCATTGAACTCCTTGAGAGAAGAGAAGTGCAGCTTCTGCCCCTTGTCTCAGGGATCTATCCGATTGAAAAGTGGAGGGAAGCTTTCGCGCTATTCGAGCGTCACCAGGGGCTCAAGTACCTTTTGGAACCAGGTCTGCGGGAAAGAGGGCCGTAAAGATGATCCAGGGTGGGTGCCGGGCGATAAGGCCAGGAAGAACTCTAGGGCATCCGTCCTCCTCTTTGGGGGAACCCCTCACACAGGTTCTGGACAGGGGAGGCTCTGAGGGGCAAAATAATTGCCTGTCCAGATCCGTTTTTGGGAACAAGTCGCCCGCTGGAGGAGGTATGAAGAATGAAGTCTGTGAGGCTCATCCAGAAGACTCCATCCGCTTACTCTTACCCGCTTCTCATCAAGCAACTTCTTAAATCCGGACTGCTTTACGCCCCCAGGCAGGAGATAGTTTACCGGGATCTGGTTCGTTACACCTACCTTGAACTGGAGGAGAGGATCCAGAGGCTGGCTGCGGCCCTTGCCCGCTTGGGCGTGGGCCCCGGGGACACTGTGGCAGTCCTGGACTGGGACTCACACAGGTACCTGGAGTGCTTCTTTGCGGTTCCCATGATGGGGGCAGTCCTGCACACGGTGAACATCCGTTTGAGCCCGGAGCAGATCCTCTACACCATGAACCACGCCGAGGATTCAATAGTGCTGGTCAACCAGGATTTTCTCCCAGCTTTGGAAAGAATTCTGCCAGAGCTCAAGAGCGTGCAAACCTTTGTGCTCCTCAAAGACGAGCCTGGAAGCCCAGAGACATCGGTGCCCCTTGCGGCCGAGTACGAGGATCTTCTGCAAGGTGTTTCGCCTCACTACGATTTCCCGGACTTCCCAGAGGACGCCCAGGCCACGGTCTTTTACACCACCGGCACCACCGGGGATCCCAAGGGGGTATATTACAGCCACAGACAGCTGGTGCTCCACACCCTGGGCCAGGCCTCCCTGGGGAACCTGGCTCCCCAGGCTCCTTTCCACTGGGGGGATGTTTACATGCCCATCACCCCCATGTTTCACGTGCATGCCTGGGGTTTCCCATACATGGCCACCATGATAGGGGCCAAGCAGGTTTACCCCGGGAGGTACGAGCCTGAGATGCTCCTGAAGTTGATAGAGAAGGAGGGGGTAACCTACTCCCACTGCGTGCCCACCATTCTTCACATGCTCCTGGAACACCCCATGGCCTCCCAGGTGGACCTTTCCAAGTGGAAGGTGGTGATAGGCGGGGCGGCCTTCCCCAGGGGGCTTGCCCGAAAAGCCATCCAGATGGGTGCAGATGCCTGGGCCGGGTACGGGATGAGCGAGACATGCCCTGTCTTGACAACCGCCCTTCTCAAGCCTCACATGAGGAAGTGGGACATGGAAAGCCAGCTGGACTTCAGGATCAAGACAGGGATTCCTCTCCCCCTGGTGGAGATCAAAATAGCCGACGAGGAGGGCAACCCCCAGCCGAGGGACGGCAGGAGCGCCGGGGAGATAGTGGTGAGGGCCCCTTGGCTCACCCAGGGCTACCTGAAAGACCCCCAGCGTTCCGAGGAGCTTTGGAGGGGCGGCTGGCTTCACACAGGAGACATAGCGGTCCAGGACGAGGAGGGCTACGTAAAGATCACAGACAGGCTCAAGGACGTGATCAAGACAGGAGGGGAGTGGATCTCTTCTCTGGAGTTGGAGAGCTTGATCAGCCAGCACGAGGCGGTATCAGAGGCGGCGGTCATAGGGCAGGCCCATGAGAAGTGGGGAGAGAGGCCTGTGGCCCTTGTGGTGCTGAGACCGGGAGTCCCGGTGCAGGGCTTCGAGGAGAATCTCAAGAATTTCCTGGGCAGGTTTGTGGAAAGAGGCACCATATCCAAGTGGGCCATCCCGGACAGGGTGTATGTGGTAAGCGAGATACCCAAGACGAGTGTCGGGAAGATCAACAAGAAGGAGATCCGAAGACAGGTGGCAGCCCAGGGGGGAGCCTGAAGGGGGAGGAGGTGTCTGGGAATAGGAAGCGTTTCAGCCCTTACGGGGAGAAGTCGCCCGTGGTGCTGGAGGGCGCCTGGGTGGACATCTCGGCCAGGCTTTTGGGGCAGGTGCGGGTGGAGAAGGGAGCCAGCATCTGGCCCATGGCTGTGCTAAGGGCGGACAGCGAGTCCATAGTGGTCCAGCAGAGGGCTGCAGTGCTGGATTTGGCTCTTGTGGAAGCTCCCCAGGGGCATCCCGTGGTCATCGGGCAGGAGGCCATCGTGAGCCACGGGGCCAAGGTGCACGGGGCAGTGCTGGAGCCCCGCTGCCTTGTGGGCATAGGGGCCATAGTGCTGGACGGGGCCGTGGTCTCCACAGGCTGCATTGTGGGGGCTGGTGCGGTGGTCCCGCCGGGGATGGTTATCCCGCCCAATTCCTTGGTACTGGGGATTCCGGGCAAGGTGGTGCGGCAGACCACGCAGCAGGAACACTCTACAATAATGGCTCAGGTGGAAGAACTCTTGACCAAGAGCCGAGTGTACGCCTCTGCAGAGTGAAAAAGAGCTCTTGAGAGAGGTCTCCCGAGCGGTTTTTTTTCAGGGAAAATGCTTGGCAACAAGGAGGATGCCATGCCCAAAGGCTACAATGGGAGGATTTTGAGAGTGGATCTCAGCTCAGGAAAGATCTGGGAAGAAGCCCCTGAGGAGCGGGTGTATAGGCTCTACATGGGGGGCTCGGCTCTGGCTCTTTACTATCTGCTCAGGGAGCTTAAGCCCGGGACAGACCCTCTCGGGCCCGAGAATCTGTTGGTTTTTACCTCCAGCGTGCTTTCCGGAGCCCCTGTGGCAGGTGTGCCCAGGTACACTGTGGCCGCCCGCTCCCCCCTCACAGGAGCCTTTGGGGAGGCTGAGGCCGGGGGTTTTTGGGGGCCGGAGCTGAAGCTGGCGGGCTTTGACGGGATCCTGATCCAAGGCAGATCCGAGAAACCCGTTTACCTGTGGGTGAAGGACGGCAAGGCCGAGCTCAAGGATGCCTCCCACCTGAGAGGAAAGGACACGGGAGAGGCCCAGAGGCTGATCCGGGAGGAGCTTGGGGACGAGAGGGTGCGGGTGGCCCAGTGTGGTCCTGCAGGGGAGAGACTGGTGCGCTATGCCTGCGTGCTCAACGAGCTAAAGCACGCCAACGGCCGAACCGGAATGGGGGCCGTGATGGGCTCCAAGAACTTGAGGGCAGTGGCTGTCCGAGGCACAGGAAAACTGGAATTCGCAGACCCCGACAGGATAAGGGCCATAGGGAAGGAGGTGGCCGAGCTGATCCCCCAGTCCCCCATGGCCAGGAACTTCAAGCAGTACGGCACCCCGGTTTTCGTGATGCCCCTTAATGATTCAGGCATACTGCCCACCAGGAACTTCCAGGCCGGTATTTTTGAGGGAGCCCAAAAGATCTCGGCCGAAGCCATGAACAGCACCATCCTCCAGGGGAACAAGGGCTGCTATAGCTGCGCGGTTCACTGCAAGAGGGTGGTGAGGGTGGAGGGCAAGTACGTTACGGATCCCGAGTTCGGGGGCCCGGAGTATGAGACCTTGGCTTCCCTGGGCTCACTTTGCGGCATAGACAACCTGGAGGCCATAGCCCACGGAAACGAGCTTTGCAACCGCTATGGGCTGGACACAATTTCCACTGGGGTGTGCATCGCCTTTGCCATGGAGTGCACCGAGCAGGGGATCCTGACCCAGAAGGATACAGACGGGGTGGAGCTGCGTTTTGGGAACGCAGATGGCATGATCCAGATGATCCACAAGATCGCCCGAAAAGAGGGCTTTGGGGAGATCCTGGCCCAAGGTGTGAAGGAGGCTGCCCGAAGGATCGGCAAAGGGGCGGAACTTTATGCCCTGCACATAAAAGGGCAGGAGCTTCCCATGCACGACCCCAGGGGGAAGAAAGGCTTGGTCCTGAGCTATGCAACCTCCCCCACCGGGGCGGACCACATAGAGGCCCCCCACGACACCTCCTTCATGTCAGAGACCCCCATGCTTTACGCGGCCAACCCGGCCGGGGTCCTGGAGCCTCTGCCGGCAACCGAGTTGGGGGCCCGAAAGATCAGGCTCTTCGTGCATGCCCAGCAGATCTGGAACTCCTTCAACTCCCTTGGCATCTGCAATTTCGCGGCAGCCCCCTACTCGGCCTTTACGCTCCCCCTCATAGCCGACGCGCTCAAGGCGGCCACCGGCTGGAACACCAGCCTCTATGAGATCATGGAGCTGGGGGAGCGCACCATTACCATGGCCAGGATCTTCAACTTGAGAGAGGGCTTATCGGCCAAGGACGACGAGCTTCCCGAGAGGCTTTTCCTCCCTCTGGAGGAGGGAACCCCCAGAGAGAAGAGGATTAGCAAGGAGGACTTTGCCGAGGCCCTGAGGCTTTATTACGGGGCCATGGGGTGGGATCCAGAGACAGGTGTGCCCACCCAGGGGAGGCTGGCCTTCCTGGGGCTGGAGTGGACTCAGGGCTGAGAGCCGGCAGGGCAACCCGGCCCCCTGTTTAGCCCGGGGTTATCACCCCACTGGGAAAATGGGAGAAAAACTCTCGCCTTCAGGCCAAGACTCCAGCCTGCGGCCAAGGCGCAGGCTGCGGATATCCCTCGACTTAAGTCAGCGGTTTTACCGTTGCGACTCAACAACCACCGTCTGAGGCCGGTGGTCTGTGGCTGGCTTCCGAGTCCAATTCATTGGAGAGGGCATGGTCAGCCAGCCAAATCCACTGCCTTTAGGCGGTAGCGTTTTAGTCATGATAAGTGGATGATGCGGGCTATTTAGATATTTGGACAAACCGGTCCATAATCCAAAAACCCTGACCTTTGAAAAAATCGGTCCATACTCGGAAGCAGCCTGCTTTTTGGTATCAGACTTTATCTTGCTTCGAGTGGGAGTATGTCGAAGTGCACTGGGGTTTGGGGGCCCAGCCCCCAAAGTCACCGGCTTTGGAGAATAATCCGGGATAAGAGAACCCTTGGTCTTATGCCGGGGGCGGGTGGGGGCACGGCCCCCAGCCCCTAGAGTTTTGGGAAACCATCCAAAACAAGAGCTTACCTTTTTACCCTCTCATATCTTCCCATGAGTTCCGCCTTTTCCAAGACATGCCCCTGCATGGCCTTTTCCACCTGGGCCTTGGTGGAGCCGGCAGGAAGCTTGAGAATGGTGTCCAGGGCATAAAGCTTGAAGAAATACCTGTGCTCCCTATCCGGCGGGCAAGGTCCAAAGTAATTGCTGTTGCCGCCTGTGCCTTTCCCGTGGGTGCCGGGAGGCTCCTGGCCTTCGGGGATCTCCTGCAGGTCGGGGGGGATGTCATAAACTACCCAGTGGTCCCACATGCCGTCCTGCCTTATGGATTTGGGCACATCCGGGTCGTCCATGATGAGCACCAAACTCTTGGTTCCCCCTGGGATACCCTCTATCCTGAGAGGAGGACTCACATTGGGCCCATCGCAAGTGTACTTTGAAGGTATTTTCCCGCCCTGTTCAAAAGCCGAACTCATAAGTTTCATGACCCCACCTCCTTGTGCCAGGCACCGAATGCTATTTAACTTATTGAAATGACCAGCTGTAGATCTAAATTGTTCTCTTTGCTTTATGGTTCTATCTTTGTGCCCAATAGGTCCAGGAATTTCCTTATCCACTCAGGATGCGCGGGCCAGGCCGGGGCAGTGACCAGGTTGCCGTCCACATAGGCGTTGGAGAAAGTTTCGTTCACCTCGGCCCACTTGGCCCCTGAGCGCAAAAGGTCAGGTTTCACGGCCGGGTAGGCGGTGCAAACCTTGCCCTGTACCACGCCTGCAGCCACCAGCACTTGCTGGCCGTGGCAGATGGAGGCAATGGGTTTGCGGGCTTCTGAAAAATGACGGACTATCTCCAGAACCTTCTCGTTCAACCGGATGTACTCGGGGGCCCTACCCCCAGGGATCACCAGGCCGTCATAATCCTGGGCTCTCACATCATCAAAGGTGGCATTCAAAGTGAAGTTGTGCCCCCGCTTTTCGCTGTAAGTCTGGTCCCCCTCAAAATCGTGCACAGCTGTGCGCACCTGTTCCCCGGCTTTCTTCCCGGGACAGACCGCATGCACGGTGTGGCCCACCATCAGAAGCATCTGAAAAGGCACCATGACCTCGTAGTCCTCCACATAATCCCCTACCAGCATGAGGATCTTCTTGGTTCCCATGGCTTTTCTCCTTTCTGTGTGGTTATTGTGGCCTTTGGGGTAAGGAAAACTCCTTTTCCGAAACATCTACATCAGCCTGTTTCCCAGGTCAAGGAACCCCTGGGAGTTTCAATCTTCTCTTTCGGTGGCTTTTCAAACCAAAAACCCATCTTGAAACCTTGATTAGAAGCACCCCCAAGAGTGCCCCTCCTGCCAGAAACACCCCGAGGGCGGCCCATGTGGGCCAGGCGGTATTTCTGAACCAAAAAACTGGATTCCAGGTGGGGATGGATGCAGCCCTTCCCTGTGGGGTCCTGTACCTGGAAGGCACATCCGGAAGCCCGTCTCCGTCCAGGTCCGAAAACTGCCTGATGAACTCGACCAGCGCCTCCCACTCCTTGAGTTCCTGGAGCCCTGGGCTCAGGGGATCCTTGTCCACCAGGGCCTCTTTCAAGTCCTGGATGGGCCGCCCAGAGCGGTCTTTGGGTTGGATCTCCAGGATGCCGTGGGTGAAGCCCCCGATGAGCTTGAGAAAGCTGGCGTTATAAAGGTTCACCCCCACCCTGTACAAGGTTGGGTTTCCCGAAGAAGCATCCAGGGCAGAGAGCTTTCCTTCCGGCTCCTCTATCCAAATGTCGGTGACCCTGTCGAAGGGCACGCGCTTGGGGTTATAGGAGAACCGAAGCCCTGAGATCCTGAGCCTGTAGTCCGAGCCTTTTATTGGGGCCACTGTGGCATGCACCTCCAAGGCCTTTTTCACCTCGGCCCCTGTCAGGTACAAGGCCAGAAGCGGGTAACCCATATCCCCGTCAGGGCCGAAGCCCAGGGGAAAGGCCCTGAAAAGGTCGCACAGTGCCAAAATGCCGGTCTTGCCCGGCAGGATGGGATCCCGCAGCAGCCCCCCAGATTCCACGGCAAAATGGGCCTTCCCGCCCTGAACCCCCTGATCCACACCGTAGCGCCCAAGCGCCCATCGTATGGCGTCCGAGACCAGGTCCCCCAAATTGGAATCCCCCCAAGGCTCGTCAGCCAGAGGGAACTCCACCCTAGCCAAGGGCTCTTGGTACCTAAGTCCCCTGGTTCCCAAAAAGCTCCTTTCCACCCCCTTCTTGAGGAGCTCCACTTGGGCCTGCAACTCCGGATCCCCTCTGACCGAGTCATCCACACCCATTAGCTCATAACCCTTTTGTTTCACCTCACCTGCCTCCCACTCCAGGTCCAAAACACCCAGGTGGGTCCCGTAAGAGCCGGCCTGTAGGATCCATGTTTTCCCGACAAGTATTGGTTTTTTCAACAGCGTGTGGGTGTGCCCGTCTATTATCACGTCTATGCCTGGAACCTTCCTGGCCAGCTCCGCAGACTCCCCTTGGCCCCTTTCAGAGATTCCCAGGTGGGCCAGGCAGACAACCAGGTCAACCCTGTATTTCTCCCTAAGACTCCTGACCTGCTGCCTCGCGGTCTCCACAGGGTCTGCGAACCTCACAGGCCTGGCAAATGGTGCCACTTCCGCGGCCCTCTTCCCCATGAGCCCGAAGATGCCCACTTTCAGCCCGCCCATCTCCCACACCTTGTGCGGCACAACCCCTGCCTCCTTGAAGGCTTGCTCCAGCTCGTCGTCCGCAGGATCCGAGGCGTCAAAGAGCACGTTGGAGGCCAAGACCTCAGGTATAGCCCCCCGGGACTTGGCTGCCCGCAGTATGGCCGCCAGGCCCGAGGGCTTAAGATCAAACTCATGGTTCCCAAGAGTCACCGCATCGTACCCCATGGCCTTCAACAGAAGAAGCTCTCCTCCCAGCTCCCGGCTCACGGTGTGAAAAAGGCTCCCCATGGTGAAGTCTCCTGCGTCCAACACCAGCACCGGGTTTGTTCTGGAGGACTTGATGCTCTTTATCAGGGCCGCTATCCGGGCGAAGCCGCCCTGGGTCTTATCGTCCCCGGTGGAAAAAGGGCTGTAATCCAGCTCAGGGCCGAAACCCTGCAGGTGGGAGTGAAGGTCATTGGTGTGCACCAGGGTCAAAGAGCTGGGAAAGCAAGTCTTCTCAAAGGCCGTCAAAAAAAGAAGCATCAGCACACCCAGCCTCAGAAAGAGTATGTAACTCACAGTGGGTCCTCCAAGAAAAGCTCAGCGGCTCCTTTTTTTAATCCTGAATCTCTGTTGTTTTCAAGAAGCCTGACCCGGACTTTTTCTTCAAGGCCTGTGCCCTTGGGGCTCAAGCCCCCCCCAGCCCCCGATACCCTTATGAGATTCCGGCTCAAACCAGGACCGAATCTGAGATAGAAAGCCAGGGGTGCTTTTGAGCCCGGGCCGGCCTATCCAAATATGTGATTAAGACAGCCCAACGTCTGTAATGATCGTGAATAATGCGGGCTAAACTCTCAAAGCGAGGGATAGCCCGTTATGTCCCTGATCTCTTTATAAAGAGGCTTCAGCCTTGAGTAAATTCTCTTGTAGACCCTCTCATAAATAGCCCTGTAGAGTTCATGGTTTGCCGGGATCGGATCAAAGCCCTCTCCAACTTGAGTCATACCTTCCACGGCCTCTTTGTGGGAGGGGAAAAGACCCAGGCCCACCGCCGCGCATATGGCGGCACCAAGACCCGAGGTCTCATAAAGCCTTGGCCTGCAAGTGGGCAAGTTGAAGATGTCTGCTGTGACCTGCATGGCGCTTCTGCTTTGGGAACCCCCTCCCGAAACCCTTATCTCCCGAATGGGCACCCTGGTTTTCCTTTCTATTCTCTCTTTGCCTTCCAATAAACCGTACGCCAGCCCCTCCAGCATGGCCCTGTAAAAGTGGCTCCTGGTGTGAACGTCCCCGAAGCCTATTATGCACCCCTTGGCCTCAGGGCCTGGAAACCTTATGCCAGGGCTCCAGTAAGGCTGTAGCACCAAGCCCATGCTGCCAGGCGGGACTTCCCCCACAAGCCTGTCGAAAAGGGCCTCGGCCTCCAGGCCCAGTCGCTCTGCTTCCAGCCTTTCAGGGTGCCCGAACTCCCTCTTGAACCAGCTCACCATCCAGTATCCGCGGAATATCTGCACCTCCAGGGATCGGTACCCCGGCACCGCAGCCGGGTAGGCCGGGATCAGCCTGACAGGCTCCAGGTATTTCTTGTGAGTCACATTTATGGTGGCTGTTGTCCCGTAGCTGATGCAGCCCACCGAGGGCTCCAGGCTTCCAGAGCCTAAGACCTCGCAGGCCTTGTCGGCTGCTGCTGCTATCAATGGGGTGCCCTTGGGGATGCCCGTCTCCCCGGCGGCCCTGGCTGTGATCTCCCCCATTATGCTCCCTGGGCTCACCAGCTCCGGGAGCATTTCCCGCCTTATGGGGAGCTGCCATTTCCAGTCCCAATCCCTAGCCCAGCAAAGCCGCTTGTAGTCGAAGGGTATGTAACCCACCTGGCAGCCCACCGAGTCGAGGTATTTCTCGATGAGCATGAAGCTCAAGTAGCCTGAGAGAAGCAGGAATTTGTGGGTGTTTGCCCAGAGCTGGGGCTCGTGGTTCTTGATCCAGTTGGCCTCGGCCTCACTTTGGATGTAAGCCAAGGTGGGCCTCAGCCCGGCCAGAAAAAAAAGCAGACCCCACCAGCCCCCTATTGGCTTGAGACCCTGGGTTCTCCTTTGGTCCAACCACAAAATGGCCGGTCTAAGCGGCTCGCCTTTCTTGTCCAAATTGATTACCGTCCCCCTTTGGGTGGTTAGGCTCACCCCGGCGATTCTCTCCTTGGGGATGGAGCGCTCCTGAAAAAGCTTTTGGGTGGCCTGGCAAAGGCACCTCCAGTAGTAACGGGGGTCCTGCTCTGCCCACCCAGGCTGCGGGCAATGATATGGGGGATCAAAGGGAATCTTCACGATCCCCTGCATATTGCCTTGGACATCGAAAGCCATGGCCTTCACGCTCTGGGTCCCGCAGTCTATGGCCAGAAGCAGGTCTTTGGCGGGCATGATCCCCCCTGCTCCACCCTCATCCATCAGGGCATGGCTCCGGGACCTCAGGGACCCTGTAGACCCTCCTGATGGTCTCCAGGTAGGCTCGCTTCTCCCTCTCCCATCTTGGCTGGTCCCAGCCTAGGGCAGGCCCGCAGAGCTCCTGGATGCGCCCCAAGTGTTCAAGGCCGCCTTGTCTGGCCAGAAGCCCCAGCCTCACCCTCCTGAGCAGTAAATCCTCCAAGTGCCTCACCATCTCGGAGCCGGCCGCGTGGACCAGCTCGGCCCAAAGTATACTAGTCCCCGCAATGGGCTCCAATTGTTCTTCTGGGGCTTTCCGGAGAATCTCCATGGCCTTTTTCCCGTATCTACCGAAAAGGCGCATCCACACTGCGGGGGATACCCGGGATCCCATCCCAGGCGGCTTGGGCACAGGCTCATAGGCGGGGGCTGAAAGATCCAGCTTTCCCGAAAGCCCCAGTTCCCCTGCAGCGGCATGCAGGGCATCCCTGGCCAGCACCCTGAAGGTGGTGAGCTTCCCCCCCGTGACCGTGACCAGCCCCCTCTCCCTCCAGACAGAGTGCTCCCTGGACTCCTTTGAGGGCGGCTTGGCAGGGTCCTCACTGATCACCGAGCGCACCCCGGCGTACCCGCAAATAGCCTCTCTCAGCCCACCCTGCCAGGAGGGGAAGTGAAACCTTAGGCACTCCAGCGTGTAACTTGCTTCTTGGGGACTCATGGCGGGCTCCATGGAGAGGTCCTCCAAGTGGTCCACGTCCGTTGTGCCCACTATCAAGACCCCCTCCCAGGGGAAGATGAAAAGAGGCCGGCCGTCCCCGGGATGGATAAGTGTCACGGCTGAGCGCACAGGGAGGCTCCAGTGGGGGAAAACCAGGTGGCTTCCTCTCAGGGCGCGGAGCCTGTGCTGAGGGTCAGGGGATCTCTGGAAGCTTTCGGCCCTGGGGCCGGTTGCGTTGATAACGGCCTTTGCAAAAATTTCCTTGGTCTGTCCAGTGAGGGTGTCCTCCAGAAGAGCTCCCGAGACCTTGCCGGAGCTGTCCCGGGAGAGAGCCGGGACCCGGGTATAATTGAGGGCCGAGGCTCCCCTGCACAGGGCTTCGAATATGAGGCGCAGAACCAGCCGGGCATCGTCTGTCTGGGCATCCCAAAAGAGGAATCCTCCCCTCAGGTCCGCCTGCCTGAGCCCGGGGGCCAAGACGGAGAATTCCTCCTTACCCAGGTAGGAGTGGGCCTTCCTGCCGGCCATCAGATCATACAGGAAAAGCCCCAAACCCGTTGCCCTCTTCCCAGGGCCCATGCTCCTGCGCACAGGCATGAGAAACGGTATCGGGGTCACAAGGCCTGAGGCCTCGTTCAGAAGTCTTTGGCGGTTTCTTACCGATTGATAAGTAAGCCTGAACCTGCCCTGCCTGAGATAGCGGAGCCCGCCGTGGACCAGCTTTGAGGAGCGGCTGGAGGTGCCCCAGGCAAAGTCCCTCTCCTCGCAAAGAAGTGCCCTGATGCCCAGGCGGCTGGCTTCGGCCAAGACACCGGCCCCCGTGATCCCGCCGCCAATCACCATTAGGTCCCATTGGGTCGGGATCTCAGAAAGCTCCACGCAGGCCCCCCGTCAGTTTAGAAGTTTTCCCGGATTGAACCTCTCTGCAGGGTCCAGCCCCGAGAACACCCCGCTTAGGATCCCAATCCCCACTTTTCCTTTTTCTACTTCGAGATACCTCTTGTGGTCCAGCCCCACCCCGTGCTGGTGGCTTATGGTGCCGCCGGCCTTGAGCACAGCCAGGCTTGCTGCCTCCTTCATGGCTCTCCATCTCTCCAAGACTTCCCTTGTTGAGTCCACGAGGCGGAAAAGGAAGGTAGTGTAAAGGCTGGATCCAGAAGTGTACACGTGGGAGAGGTGAGAGAAGACCAGCGCCCTCTCCCCCCAAAGGGACAAGGCTTCCCGGATCGCCTGCTCAATCTCCCCCAGGCCCCCTGCCACCTTGTCCCATGTGAGGGCCGTCTCCAGGGTGTCCACCCCGTAGCCCATCTCCCATAGAGTATTTCGGAGATACGGGGCCAGAAACCTGTTTCTCTTCCAGGCATTCCCAAAGGCCCGGCCAAGGACTATCCCGCCATGCCCCCTCAGGATCCTCCATGCACAAGCCTTCCCCGCCTTTACGATCTTCTCCTGGCCTATGAGCCCCACAAGACCCATGCAACGGCTTTCCTCCCGCAGGCCCCTCATCCCCAGGTAGCTCTTTATGAGGCGGATCTGCCCCTCATGGCCTGCCAAGGTGAGGCTTGTTACGGTCTCCTGGGGGTTGCTGATCCTTATCATGGAAAGAGGGAGGCCGGCCCCTGCCAGTTCCCTGGCGCAGGCCACGGCCTCCTCCCAGTTCGGGAAGAAAACACCGTAGAGCTCGTCCTTCTGGGGTAGGGGCCGGATGCGCACCAGGGCGTGGGTCAAAATGCCCATCCTGCCCTCTGAGCCCAAGAAAAGCTCACGCAGATCCGGACCTGCGGCAGAGGCCGGAAACGGCGGGAATTGAAGGCAGCCTTGGGGGGTGAGCACCTCCCCCCCCGCAAAGAGATCCTCTATTCGGCCGTAATAAAGGGACTGTTGCCCGCTGGAGCGGGTGGCCACCCACCCCCCCAAGGTGGAGTACTCGAAGGACTGGGGGTAGTGGCCCAGTGTGAAGCCTCTGGGGCGAAGTGCAGCCTCGATCTCGGCCCCTGAAATCCCTGCTTCAAACAGGGCCAGGCGGCAAACCGGGTCCAGCTCCAGCATTCTGCGCATACGCTCCAGGGAGACCGAAACCACAGGCCTCTGGGATTCAGGCACCTCTAAGTGGCCCACCACACTGGTCCCCCCGCCATAGGGGATGGCAACCAGATCCCGGGCCTGGACCAGCTCCAGGACGGATTCCATCTGGGCCTGGGTCTCGGGGAAGGCCACTGCGTCCGGGAAGCGGGCCAGGCTTCCCATGCGCATTCCCACCCAGTCAGGGAAACTCTGGCCGTGGGAGTGATCCAGCCTGGGGCCGGCATCCAGGCTAATGCAAGCCATGGGGTGCTCCAGGCGGGAGTCGGGGACTTTTGCCAGGAGTCGCTCACGGGGAACGCTTTTTTGCGGCCGCGGGGGGCCCAGAAGTTCCTGCAGCATGGCCCTGGCCGCGGCCGGAGGCTGAATCACGGTCGTCTCATCACCCCAGCCGTTCCATCTTCTCATGGAGAGAAACCCCCTCCACCTCTAACCATAGGAGGGTGGCCCCTGCTCCCTGTATGCGGAGAGCACCGCGTCGTAAGCGCTTATGAGCCGCTGGCCTATGATCCCGGCCAGGCGTTTGAAAAAGGCGGCCTGGCTGGAGGCGTCTCTGGCCAGGATCTCGGCTAGCTTCTCCTTGGAGATCCTGAGGAACTTGCAGTCTTCCAAACACTCCACCGAGGCCGTGTAAACCGGACGGTCCACAAGGCTGGGCCAGCCGAAGATGTCCCCCGGATCGCAGGAAAGGAAATGGATGTGGGCCTTTTCCCCTATGGTGACCCTTGCCCTGCCTTGCTCCAGGACGTAAAGAAACTCAGCGGGCTGGCCCGCCCTCAAGGCAAATTCGCCCTTTGTTTTCCCAACCTCTTCGCATGCGGCCGCTATCTGTTGCAAAACGGCCTGCGGCAGACCCTTGAAAAGCTCCACCTCTTGCAGAAACATGGCCGCCTCCTTTCCGGTTAGATGGGAGATAACCCTGACACAAGCTCCCTGCCGAGCAGCCTAGACTTCATCACCTCCTTTCCGTTTACATACTACCAGAAAGTGCGCAGGATGGGGCCCCAAGAAACACTTACTGCTTTGGGATTCTCCCCCCAAGGGACAGGAAGAGCTCTTGCCCTGGCCGGCTCTAGCCCCCATCAGCCGCCATCAAGGGAGCATGGGGCCTACAGCCCGGCTGCTTTTTTCCCCAACTGGTATGCCGCAGCCTTGGCCTGTTGGTCTTTTTCAATCTCTCCTTTGGGCCCGGCCGAGGCCTGAACTGCGCCTATCCACCTGAGCTTGGAGAAATCGGCCGTGTTCTTGAAGCTCTTGACTATGGGGTCGCCTGTGTGCACATCCCTGTCTCCGCAAACCGTTATCAGGCCGATCCCTTTGTTTTTCATCCTCGGGTAGAGATGCTTGTGCCAGCGCCACTCAGCGTCGAAGAAGGAGCACCAGCGGTCCAGGTAAGCCTTCATCTGGGAGGTCATGGACCAGAAATACACGGGCACGCTGTGGATGATGGAGTCGGCCTCCAGGATCTTCTCGTAGATCTCTCCCATGTCGTCCTGGATCACACACACCCCTGTCTCGTCGCACTGGTCGCAATCCAGGCAGCCTGAGATTTTCTTTTTAGCCAAAACTATTTTCTCCACCTGCGCCCCGGCCTCCCTGGCCCCGGCCAGAGCCTGCTCCAGGAGGATGTCGCTGTTACCCCCAACGCGCGGACTTCCCATTACTCCAAGAACTTTCATCATAGTTTCCCCTTTCCGAGAGTTTTAGTCTCAAAAGACCTATCTGCAGGAGACCCGCCAGGCCTTCAAGGACCTTTTCTTCTTTATGCCGTTGAAATTGTAAGCGTTCAGGCTCGGGCAGATTTTTCCTGGTCTGCCCTTGTATTCGGCAGCCATCACCGGCTTTCCGGCCTGCACAAAAGGGAGGTAGAATTCGCATTCTCTGTATTGAACACATTGTTCCACAAGGGCCCAGTCGAAATATGGCAGAAGCTCCTGGACTTGGGCTGGGTTGTTCTTGTATCCGGCGTTTAGACCCCTCAAATGGGCTTCGTTGGCCAAAAAAATGTTGTATGCAAGCTGCTCATCGTAGGTAAGGGGAAACCCGGTTTCGTGCTGGAAACCGTCTATGTTGTCGAACTCCACCCCGTCAAAGCCCTTGGCCTTGCACTGGTCCAGACGGGCCTGCATTATCGGGCCGATCACATCCAGCCTCCTTATGTCAAGCCATCTTTCCCCCTTCCAGCCGCTGTATTTATTCCCTATGACCTCAGCCGGGAACTCATCCTTGTCCGGCCTCCATTTCTCCCAGGTCCCGGCACTCATGTAACATATTGCCTTGCGGCCGGCCTTGTGCAACTCCTCCACCACTTGGGCAGTAGTCTCAAAAAGGTCGATGTCATACATTTCCGCCTCCACCGACAAGTCTACCTGCCCTTGCAGTTGCCACTGCCATGTGGTGAAAAGGGGAGGCAACCAGCAACCCTCACAGGGCACTGGGGAGGCAAGCTGGGCCGAGGCCCCACGAACACACCAAAGAAGGGCGAGAAAAGCCATGGCAATTGCTAGGGTGGTTTTTATGCTACCCATTTCAGATCCTCTTGGCTTCTTTGGTGATACTTTAAGGCTAACATAAGGGACTCCCGGTTAAATGGCAACAAAAAGAACGCATATCCTCCAGCCAGGA
>CAYPWF010000035.1:0-2023 GCA_964414345.1 uncultured Desulfarculaceae bacterium | reverse complement strand
AGCCAGGATCGAGCATGAAAGCCAAAACCAAGGTTTTTTTGAACAGAGCCCCTTTTATCCCACCATATAATCAAGACAGCCCTTATTATCCATCTTTTGTGAAAAACGCGGGCCAGGGGCCTATGGAAAGGCTGCCCCAGGGGTTTTCTCAGCCTGCAAAGGATTTTTCGCTCAAGCAGGAGCTTTTCCAAATGGGTGGGATCTACCCATAGATTGACTTTTTGTTTGGTTTGGCCATGAATAGGGTGCATGCCCGTCCGAGGCGGTGGAGGTTACCAATGGGGAAGGGCTTCGATTTCGACCTGGTGGTCATAGGGGCCGGCATAGGCGGCTTTGTGGCGGCTGTTACGGCCAACGGCCTTGGCAAGAAGGTGGCCGTGGTGGAGAAGAGGAAGCTTGGGGGGAACTGCACTTCCCTTACCTGCATCCCCAGCAAGGCCCTGGTGCGGGCCGGCCACGTGAGCCGCACCATCCAGCGGGCTTGGGAGTACGGGGTTGGGGCCTCAGGGTTTGGCACATTGGACACCCAAGGGATCATGCCCAGGGTGAGATCCGTGGTGGATCGGGTCTATGCCAAGGACCTCCCCGAGACCTTCGAAGCCATCGGCATCAAGGTGATCTTCGGCCAGGCCTCCTTCCTGGACAGACACAGCCTGCAGGTGGCAGGTGATATCATATCCAGCCAGGCCTTCATAATAGCCACCGGCACCCGGCCCCTCATCCCCAAGATCCCTGGCCTCCAGGAGGTCCCGTTTCTCACCAACGAGAACCTCTACGAGCTACAAAGTCTTCCCGGATCCCTTTTGATAATGGGGGGAGGAACGGACGGGTTGGAATACGCCTGCGCCTTTCGCAACCTGGGGCTGGAGGTGAAAGTGGTGCAACGGGGCCGCCAGCTCCTGCCCAAACAGGACAGGGAGATGGTGAGCCTTCTGGCCGGGCACATGAGGGAGAGGGGGATCCAGCTGCTTCTAGGCTCCAAGCCTGTAAGTTTAAGCTCCAATGGCGAGGGGGTGTCCCTGACCCTGGAAGCCCAGGACGGGGGCTTGAAAGAGGTACAGGCCTCGGCCCTCCTGGTGACCGTGGGGCGGGAGCCCGACCTGGAGGGCCTGGGGCTTGAGAAGGCAGGGGTCAAGTATACCTCTCAAGGCATCCTAACAGACCTGACACTTAGGACCTCTGCCCCCAACATCTATGCCTGCGGTGACGTGGTGGGCCCTTACCAGCTCGCCTCCACGGCCGAGTATCAGGGGATTCTGGCTGCCACCAACGCCTTTTTGCCGCTCAAGAGAAAAGCCAAGTACGAGGAGATGGTCTTCGTGTTCTTCACCGACCCGCCGCTTGCCTACGTTGGGATGACAGAGGAGGAGGCCAGGAAGAGATACGGGGGGGACCTAAAGGTATACAGGTTCGGCTACCCGGGGATGCGGCGGGCCATGGTGGACGGGGCAGAGGTGGGCCTGGGCAAGTTCCTCTGCGACGCAAGAGGAAAACTTGTGGGGGTTCACATCCTGGGGGAGGCCGCCCCCGAGGTGATTCACGAGGCCCAGGCCCTGAGGAGCCTGGGAGTGCCCCTGCGAAGGCTCAACACCATGACCCATGCCTATCCCACATATGCCCAGGCCCTGGTGGGGCGTGCCAGCCAACTGGCCTTTTTGGACCATATGGAGAGGAGCTTCTGGGTAAGGATGGGGCTAAGGCTGCTCCCGGGGCTCAAGAACCGCATGGCCATCACGAGACAAAGACTCGCCGAGCAAGAGGAGATTTCAAGGGTCTCACCCAAAGAAGAGGCCCACTTCAGGTCCATTGGTGCCTCGGGAGAGGATGTGACCTGGAGGACCATTCAGTGGGGCGAGAAGCTCACCCTCACGATCCTCCCACGTGAGATGACCGAGGCATACCAGCTCCCGACCTCGGGCGGGGGTGGCACCTCCGCCTGGATACTCCTTGACTTCTCGAGCCTGGAGATGATGAACGGCCTTGGGGCCTTGGCCCTGGCCAGGCTCTGCGTGGAGGCCTCCCG
>CAYPWF010000034.1:0-40830 GCA_964414345.1 uncultured Desulfarculaceae bacterium | reverse complement strand
CCGGTGGTTTGTGGCGGGCTGCTGAGTCGAATTCATTCGACGAGGCATGGTTAGCTCGCCAAACCTACCGCCTTTAGGCGGTAGTAGTTTAGTGGAGAATAATTAGGCTTGGGCATTTCTTGAGAAGATCGGCTTAGGGGGTGTTCCTTAGATTTCACTCAAAGAAGTTGGTGCTCTCATCCCATTTGTTCAATATTTCTCATGAGGTCATAGCCTGTGCTCCACTGGGGAGACTTCTGGTTAGAGGGCTAGGCAAACTCACGGCATGCCAGTCCTTATTACCCAAAAGACTTTAGAAAGATTTGTTTTAAGGGGAGCTGGGTTGGACTTCTATTCCGCATTATTCAGGATCAGTGGTTAATGCGGGGTATCTCAATGAGATGTTTGGACAAACCGGTCCATTCCCAAAAAGATCCTGATTTTCGGTTTCAGATTTGCTCTTGGTCTTGGTCGGAAAATGGGAAAGGGTATCGGAGGCTTGGGGGTGTAGCCCCCAAAGTCAGAGGCTTTGGAGAATAATCCGGGCTGTCAGAGGAGCCAATAGATTGTCTGACCGGTGCGGTTTTTGTGGAGTAAAATAGAAAAAATCGGCTGGGGCTATACTCTTGGGTCTGGTCAGAATAGAAGCCCCAAGAGGTGTCTTGGAACGGAGGTCCTGATCCATGCTAATCCAGGCGTTACAAAGAGTTTTCGGAAGTGCCAATGAAAGGGCGCTTAAGCGCATAGCTCCCATTGTGGAGCAGATCAATGAGCTGGAGCCAGGGCTCAGGGCATTGAGCGATGAGGCTCTAAGGCAAAAGACGCAGGAGTTCCGCGAGCGGTTGAAGCAGACAGTGGTTCAGGTCTTGGAATCTGCCGGGGATCTGGGTCGCCTGGAGCTTGGCAGGGTGGTGAGGGATCTCTCTTTGCAGAAGCTGGTCTCAGAGACTGAAATCCCAGGAGTTCAACAGACAACATTCCAGGCCCAGGACTTCGCAGAGGAGCGGGTGGAGGAGCTGAAGGCCGAGCTCAAGAAAGCCATAGGGGAGACTCTGGAAGAGCTTCTGCCAGAAGCTTTTGCGGTGGTTCGGGAGGCGGCCAGACGGGTGCTTGGGGAACGTCCCTTTGATGTCCAGCTGGCAGGAGGAATAGTTCTTCACCAGGGGAAAATAGCCGAGATGGCCACAGGGGAAGGCAAGACACTTGTTGCCACCCTCCCGGTATACCTAAACGCGCTCACAGGCCGGGGCGTACATGTGGTTACCGTGAATGACTACCTTGCCAGGAGAGACAGGGACTGGATGGGGCAAATATATGAGCTGCTTGGTTTGACTGTGGGGGTCATATATCACGATATGCCCCAGGAGGAACGGCGCCGGGCCTATGAAGCTGATATAACCTACGGCACAAACAGCGAGTTTGGTTTCGACTACTTGAGAGACAACATGGCTCTCAGGGCCGAGGACCAGGTGCAAAGAGGCTTCCATTACGCCATAGTGGACGAGGTGGACTCCATCCTTATAGATGAGGCCCGGACCCCTCTGATAATTTCAGGCCCTGTGGAAAGAGAGACCAACCGCTACGCAGAACTCCAGCCCATGGTCCAGAGGCTAGTCCAGAGCCAAACCTTTTTGGTCAACAGGCTCTTGGCAGAGGCAGAGAAGCTTCTGGAGGAAGGCCAAGATTATGAGGCCGGCATAAAAATGCTCCAGGCCAAAAGAGGAGCCCCCAAGAACAAGAGGCTTCTCAAGCTCCTTCAGGACAGCAACAACAAAAGGCTTGTGGAGAGAGTGGAGCTGGACCACATTAGGGACAAGACCCTTTGGCGGCTGGACGAGGAGCTTTATTTCAGCCTGGACGAAAAGTCCAATGTGGTGGATCTGACGGAAAAAGGCCGAATGGCTCTTTCCCCTAAGGATCCCAATTTCTTCGTGCTTCCGGATCTGGCAGAGCTGGATTCAAACCCTGATGTGACTCCGGAGCAAAGGGAGGAGGCGGAAAAAGAGTTCCAGGACAAAAGCGAGATCATGCAAAACCTCTTCCAGCTTCTCAGAGCCTACTCCCTGTTCGAGAAGGATGTGAACTATGTGGTGACCGAAGGCCAGGTGATCATAGTGGATGAGTTCACAGGCCGGCTAATGCCCGGCAGAAGGTACAGCGACGGCCTGCATCAGGCCCTGGAAGCCAAGGAGGGAGTGAGAATAGAGGGTGAAACTCAGACCCTGGCCACCATAACCATCCAGAACTATTTTCGCATGTATGAAAAGCTGGCCGGTATGACCGGAACAGCCGAGACCGAGGCTGCCGAGTTTCTCAAGATATACAAGCTGGATGTAGTGGTGATTCCCACCCACAGGCCCTGTATACGCCAGGATTATCCGGACGTCATCTTTCGCACAAAGCGGGAGAAGTACAGGGCCATAATCCAGGAGATAGAAGAGTGCCACAAGAGGGGGCAGCCGGTCTTGGTGGGCACCGTCTCGGTGGAGGTCTCAGAGCTCTTAAGCCGCATGCTGCCCAAAGGTGTACGCCACTCGGTATTGAATGCCAAACGGCACAAAGAAGAGGCCGAAATAGTGGCCCGTGCGGGTCATCACGGCTCTGTGACCATTGCCACCAATATGGCGGGCCGAGGCACGGACATCAAGCTGGGGCCGGGTGTGGTGGAACTGGGAGGACTCCACATAATAGGAACCGAAAGGCATGAGGCCCGGCGCATAGACAGACAGCTCAGGGGCCGTTCAGGAAGGCAAGGGGATCCGGGCTCTTCCAGGTTTTATCTATCCCTGGAGGACGATCTCTTGAGGATATTCGGGTCCGAAAGGATCGCCTCCATAATGGACAGGATAGGCATGCAGGAAGGAGAGCCTATAGAGCACGCCCTTGTAACTCGTGCCATAGAAAACGCCCAGCGGCGTGTGGAACAGCACAACTTCGACATAAGGAAACACCTCTTGGAATATGACGATGTCATGAACAAACAGCGCGAGGTCATCTACGCCCAGAGGCAGAGAATCCTGCTGGGGGACAGACTCGACCAGGACGTGCGGGAAATGATCAGACAGTGGGCCGAGGAGGCGGTGGAGCGATATGCTCCTGTCAAGTCCCACCCCGAGGAGTGGGATTTGAAAGGACTGGCCAGGGAAGTCAGGATGAGACTGGGTGTGCCTTGGGACGGCGCGGCCTTGGAAGAAATCTCGACCCAAGATGACCTCTTGGAAGCGGTCTTCCAAAGGCTGCTTTTTTACTACCAGAAGAAAGAGGAGCTCTACGGTTCAGACATAATGCGCTACTTGGAAAAGATGATCCTTCTTCAGACCTTGGACAATCTTTGGAAGGAGCATCTGCTGGGTATGGACCATCTCAAGGAAGGTATAGGCCTAAGAGGCTATGCCCAAAGGGATCCCCTCAGAGAATACCAAAAAGAAGGCTACGAACTCTTTGTGACCCTCACAGAGCGGATCCGCTCGGAGGTTGTGGAAAGGCTCTTCAGAGTCCAAGTGGCAACAGAGCCTGCTCAAAGGAGCCCCAGAAGGCCTGCTTTGGCACTTGGCAGGGGGAGGAGAGCACCCGTCAACAATCCTGATGGCTCAGAAGAGCCCAGGCCTGTGAGAAGGTCAGCTCAGAAGGTGGGCAGAAACGATCCCTGTCCTTGCGGGAGCGGGAAAAAATACAAGAAATGCTGCGGGCGCTAGCTGCTTCAGAGAAGAATAAGAGGGCTTGTTGGCCAAAGGAGTCAAAGTGTCTTTGGGAAAAATTACTTCCCTCCATAAGATGGGAAGATTAGCCGGAATCACCCACCGGTAGTGAACAACGCGGTCTGGCTTTATGATATGCCCAGAGAGACCGCTATTTCCGGTTTTGGATTCGGCCTTTGTTTGAGTCGGAACATGCCAAGGGCTACCGGGTGTTTAGGGGAGTGGCCACCCAACTCAGAGGCTTTGGAGAATAATCCTGCTCAGGGCCCCCAGGGAAAGAAGGCAAGACTTCCAGTAACTTCTTGATAGCCGGAGCAAGGATCAGAAAAGATCCCGGGAGGTTTGAAGATGGGTGATAAAGATAAAAAGGGCGTAAAAGGCTTTCTTTTTTCTGCGGTTTCCTGCGGGCTTAAGCGCAAGGAGGGGGAGCTGGACCTGGGTCTTATCTTTTCAGAATTCCCAGCCTCGGTGGCCGGGGTATTCACCCGGAATTTGGTGGCTGCAGCCCCGGTTCTGATCGACAGGGAAAGGCTTCCCAGAGGGGTCTGTAGGGCTGTTTTGGCCAATGCAGGATGTGCTAATGCTTGCACCGGGCCGCAGGGCTATGAGGACGGGCTGGAGTGCGCCCGGTGGGCTGCAATGGAGCTGGGGCTAAAGCAAGAGGAGATTATGTTGGCTTCCACGGGTGTGATAGGCACCAGGCTTCCTTTGGAGCGCATCAGAAAATCCATCCCCAGCCTGGTAAGGGGTTTGGGGCCCTGGAGGCTTGAGGACCTGGCCCGAGCCATAATGACCACTGACACTAGGCCCAAGTGGACCTTGCGCCACAAGACATTGGAGGGAAGGGAGGTCAGCATTGGGGCTGTGGTAAAAGGAGCCGGAATGATTCATCCTCAAATGGCCACCATGCTTTGCTTTGTAGTAACCGATGTGGCGGCAAGTCCCGTTTTCCTTCAGGAGTGTTTGGAAAGTTCCCTGGAGAGGTCCTTCCATGCCATCACCGTGGACGGAGACACAAGCACAAATGACACTGTATTGGTATTGGCCAATGGAGCCTCAGGAGGGAATCCACTGAGGGAGGGCTCCCCGTCTGGAGAGGAGTTTCGGGGGCTGCTGGGGGAAGTTCTGGAAGACATGGCTTTGGAGGTGGTGAGAGACGCCGAGGGAGCCACCAAGCTGGTGCACTTGCGGGTGGAAGGGGCTCCGGATAATTCCTCGGCCTGGAAAGTTGCCCGGGCCATAGCCCATTCCCCCTTGGTGAAGACAGCTTTTTACGGTGAGGATGTGAACTGGGGAAGGATAGCGGCAGCAGTAGGCTACAGTGGTGTTCCACTTGAACTTGATCGCTTGGATCTTTGGTACGGGCCAGTTCAGGTGCTCAAGGCTGGGCGGCCTGCAGGTGAAATTAGCGAGAATTTGGCCAAGGATGTGGTAAGGCAAAGGGAATTCAGTATAAGAGTATGCATAGGCTCCGGATCAGGGGAAGCGGTTCTTCATACCTGCGATCTCTCACACGAATATGTGAGCATAAACGGGAGCTACAGAACTTGACGGGGCCCTGGAAGCCCGGGGGAAAGCGGTTGCGAAAGGGGCCGTAGGCGGGTAGAATGTTTGTTTATATGCAAATCCGGCAAGGCCGGAAGAAAAAGCTCCATGAGAGAATGGGGCTACAGGAGGTGGACGGGTGGCCAATGTGACGATGAAGCAGCTTTTGGAGGCAGGGGTTCATTTCGGGCATCAGACACGCAGATGGAACCCCAAGATGAAGCCTTACATTTTTGCGGACAAAAACGGCATCTACATCATTGACCTACAGAAGACCGTACGCATGTTCAAAAGGGCGTACCAGTTCGTGCGGGACACCGTGGCCGAGGGAAAGAGTGTGCTTTTTGTAGGTACAAAGCGTCAGGCGCAGGAATCCATCGAAGAGGAAGCCACACGTTGCAGCATGCCCTATGTTAATCATAGATGGTTGGGAGGCATGCTCACCAACTTCCAGACAATAAGAAAAGGAATAGAGCGGTTGAGGGATTTGGAAGCCATGGCAGAGGATGGCAGGCTGCAGGGCTACACCAAGAAGGAGATCATGCACCTCCAGAAGGAGAAGGCAAAGCTTCTTAAGAACCTGGGGGGCATTAAGGAGATGAGGGAGTTGCCCGGTGCAGTCTTCATTGTTGACTCCAGGCGGGAATACATAGCTGTGAAGGAAGCCAGAAAATTGGGCATTCCAGTGGTGGCCATAGTTGACACCAATTGCGATCCTGATGAGGTGGACTATGTAATACCAGGCAACGATGATGCCATCAGGGCCATCAAGCTTTTTTCTTCTCTGATCGCCGATGCTTGCTTGGAAGGAATGGCGGCCAGGGAAGAGCAGCTAAGGGAAATGGGCCAGCCGGAGGTGGAAGCCAGGGCGGTCCCGCAGGCTGAATCCGAAGGGAAGCCAGAGCCCAGCTCAGAGCCTTTTGAAGAAAAGGAAGAGGGAGAGGAAGACTATTTGGAGCAATACGAGGACAGATGAGTTAGGGACAGAGGGAGGAGTGGATCCGTGAGTATAGATGCCAAGACAGTGATGGAGCTCAGGGAGAAGACCGGGGCGGGTATTATGGACTGCAAGAAAGCTCTGGCAGAGGCAGGAGGTGATCCGGAGAAAGCCACAGAAATTCTTCGGAAAAAAGGGGCCATGGCTGCTGCCAAGAAGGCGGGAAGATCCACCAAGGAAGGCATCATTGGTCACTATGTTCACTTTGGAGGGAAAATCGGGGTGCTGGTGGAGTTGAACTGTGAGACCGATTTTGTAGCCAATACCCAGGAGTTCCAGGATTTAGCCAAGGACTTGGCCATGCAGGTGGCCTCGGCCCAGCCTCTGTACGTGGAGATGGGAGATGTGCCCCAGGAGGTATTGGCCAAGGAGAAGGAGATTTACCGAGCCCAGGCCTTGGGGGAGGGGAAACCAGAGAAGGTTCTGGAGCGAATAGTGGAGGGGAAACTTAAGAAGTTTTATTCCCAGGTTTGTTTGATGGAGCAACCTTTTGTGAAGGACGACAGCATTACAGTCAGACAGAGGGTGGAAGCCACAGTGGGTAAGCTGGGGGAAAACATAGTTGTGCGTCGTTTTGTGAGGTTTCAGGTTGGTGAGGGCTCATGAGCAGCCGAGGCTTCGGGGCTTGCATGCCCCGATTCAAAAGAATCCTGCTGAAATTAAGCGGTGAGGCCCTCATGGGCGAGGAGGGCTTCGGTATCCAGCCCAGGGTCATGCAGGAGGTGGCCCAGGAAATAAAAGAGGTGGTGGACCTGGGAGTGCAAGTAGGAGTGGTTATCGGAGGTGGGAATATTTTCAGAGGCTTGACCGCAGCCAGCCATGGGATGGACCGGGCTGCGGCTGACTATATGGGGATGTTGGCCACAGTTATCAATGGATTGGCTCTTCAGGAATCTTTGGAGAGGCTTGGGGTGCCAACAAGAGTTCTCTCTGCCATAGAAATGAGGCAGATAGCCGAGCCCTACATCCGACGGAGGGCCACCAGGCATTTGGAAAAAGGGCGTGTGGTGATCTTTGCTGCAGGCACCGGGAATCCCTTTTTCACCACTGATACGGCCGCCTCCCTGAGGGCCAGGGAAATCGGGGCCGAGGTGATCCTGAAGGCCACAAAAGTGGACGGGGTTTTCGACAAGGATCCTGTGGCCCATCCCGAGGCTGAGAAACTGGATGAGGTCAGGTATATGGAGGTCCTGGAAAGGGACCTGAAGGTTTTGGATGCCACAGCTGTTTCCCTTGTAAAGGATACTCAGATACCCATTGTGATATTTAATCTTCGCACCAGAGGCAATATAAGAAGAGTGGTAATGGGAGAAAAAGTGGGCACTCTCATTCGGGGGTGAGTCATGGTGGAAGAGCTCATAGAGTCTTTGAAATCAGACATGGAGAAGGTCATCTCACAGTTGAGCAAGGAGTACGATCGAGTGCGCACAGGTCGGGCCACCACAGCTCTTCTTGAGGGAATAAGGGTTGACTACTACGGTAGTTCCATGCCCATAAATCAAGTGGCCAACATATCCATACCAGAGCCCAGGCTTCTCACAATTCAGCCGTGGGACAAGGGGATCATGGGGGAAATAGAAAAGGCGGTTTTGCGCTCAGAGCTTGGCTTGACCCCTATGAACGACGGTAAAGTCATCAGAATTGCGATTCCACCCTTGACCGAGGAAAGGCGCAAAGAGCTGGTCAAGGTGGTACGAAAAATGGCCGAGGAGCGCAAGGTGGATTTGAGAAATCACCGTAGGGAGGCCAATGAGAGTCTCAAAGAGTTCAAAAAGGAAAAGCTGATAACAGAGGATGAGATGTTCCGTTACCAGGAGCAGGTGCAGGAGCTCACAGACCGGTACGTGGAGAAAGTGGACACCTTGTTGAAGAACAAAGAGAAGGAGATCTTGGAGATCTAATGTCTTTGGTCCGCTTGGGCTCCAGGGGTGTCGGAGCCCCCACGCTCCCGGCAGGCTTAGGTGTATTAGGAGTCCCACCAGGGCCAAAGATGAAATCAGAAGCCTGGGTGTTTTTTAGCATTGACTGCTTTGTTCTAGTATGTCATGAAGACAGCCCGTATTATCCACTCATGGTGAATAATGCGGGCTAAACCAGTGAGGTTCTGCAATAATAGAGGACAGCCGACACTTTGCTTTGTTATGAGGCCAGGGGCGTGTGAGGGGCTCACACGCCCCTGCTCGTATTGGACCGTGAGGATCAGCTTGGATCTTGAAGCCAGGTGTCCATAGGTGCTAGACTCCAAAATGTTAAGAAAGGAATCCCTGCAGAGATGGAACTCTCCTTCTGCAAACTGCCCCGTCACTTGGCCATCATAATGGACGGCAACGGCAGGTGGGCCCAAAGGAGGTGCCTTCCTAGGATCGAAGGCCACAGAAGGGGGGCTGAGGCGGTTCGCACTGTGGTCAGGGCATGCCGCAGATGGGGCATAGAGGTGCTTACTCTTTATGCTTTCTCACAAGAGAATTGGCAACGCCCTATGGAGGAAGTCTCGGCCCTGATGGATTTACTGGTCCAGTTCCTGCGTTCGGAGCGGCAGGAAATGTTGGAAAACGGTATCAGGCTTCAGGTGATCGGCCAGCCAGAGGATCTCTCGCCTGAAATTCAGGAGGTGTTGCGCCAGACCATGGAGGCCACTGCCGGAAACCATGACATGATCCTGAACCTGGCCTTGAGCTACAGCGGCCGTTCTGAGATTCTGAGGGCCTTCCAGAGGTTTCTAAGGGAGGCGGGGACTTCAGGGGCAGCATCCCAAGAACTCACAGAGGAGTCCTTTTCCCAATATCTGGACACTTGCGGGTTGCCTGAGCCGGATCTCTTGATACGCACAAGCGGTGAGCAAAGAATAAGCAATTTTTTGCTTTGGCAGCTGGCTTACACTGAAATTTTCTTTACGGAAACCCTGTGGCCTGACTTCTCTGAGGAAGAGCTGGCAGAGGCGCTCAGGGACTATGAGCGTAGAGAGAGGCGTTTCGGGCGGATAGGGGAACAGGTTCGCAGCTGTACCGGGTGAGGGGAGCTGGCTAGGGGTGGAAGGGTCTGTTCAGGTTAGGCGCTGGATCACAGGGCTGTGTCTGATTTGCGCAATAGTGCTCCTGCTGGCTCTGGGAGGCCGATGGGGACTCCTTGTGCTGGCCGCGGCCGCGGTGGTGCTGGCTCAGTGGGAGTTGGCGCATCTGCTGGGGGGAGCCAAGGACAGGCTGCGCACAGGGGTTTGCATGGCACAGGCGGCATTTCTTCCTGCCGCGGCCCTCTGGGGGGGAAGCCAAGGGCTCTTGGGAGCCGTGACAGGTGTGCTTCTGCTCTGGATGGGCTTGGAGACAGTTTTGCGAAAGGAGTTGGAAGGGGCTGGGATTGAGTTGGGCAGACGCATGTTCTCGATTCTTTACGGCGGGGTTCTGCCCTGTTTTTTTGTTCTGCTTTGGAGACTACCCGAAGGAATTCATTGGATGTTTTGGACCATAGCCGTAACGGCTCTGGGGGACACGGCGGCTTACTACGTGGGAAGCATTTGGGGCAAGAAGAAGTTGATGCCCAGGATCAGCCCCGGCAAGACCGTGGAGGGATCCCTGGCCGGCCTGGCTGGAAACGGGCTTGGGGGTCTTCTTTATGCTCTGCTCTTTTTGCCCCAGGCGGCAAGCTTAGAGGGTTTCTTGCTCTCCTTGGGGGTGGGCTTGGTGGGACAGGCAGGGGATCTGAGCGAATCCATGCTCAAGAGGGCGGCCCAGGTGAAAGATTCGAGCAATATTCTACCTGGCCACGGTGGGATCCTGGACAGGTTGGATAGCTTAATGTTTTCGGCACCGGTGGTGTTCTTCTGGGCTAGCCGGTAAAGGTTTTTTGGGGCTGATGAAAAGGGGGCTGTATCCCTGGTAAGAGAGCAGAGAGTTCAAAGAGTTAGCCTGGACAGTAAAGGCCTTGCCGATTTTTAGCCCGCATTATTAAGGATGAGTAAACAATGCAGCCCATCTTGATGATATTTTAGGACAAACCGATCCATGCTCAAAAACACCCTGATTTTCTGTTTCAGATCTGATCTTGGTTTGAGTAGAAACATGTCAAAGCTTATTTGGGATTTGGGGGGTAGCCCCCAAACTCACAGACTTTGGAGAAGAATTCGGGTTAGGGGACGGGTATGGCCCAGAGGAAACGAAAGGGTATAGCGGTCCTTGGTTCTACAGGCTCCATCGGACAGAGCACTTTGAAGGTTGTGGAGAGATATCCTGAGCGGTTCAAGATAGTGGCTCTGGCAGGCGGTTGGAATGTAGAGCTTATGGCTGAACAAGTGCTACAGTTCAGACCTCTTCTGGCCACCATGGCTACTCGTGAGGGAGCGGAGGAGTTAAGACAAAAGGTCAGAGGGAAAGTGCACCTGGATTTCGGCTATGGGGATGAGGGACTGCGGGCTGTGGCAACCCACCCTGAGGCGGACATGGTTGTGTCGGCCTTAGTGGGAGCTGCCGGGTTGCTTCCCACCATGGCTGCCATCAGGGGGCAAAAGGATGTTGCTTTGGCCAACAAGGAAACCATGGTCATGGCCGGGAAGATAGTTTCCCAGGAGGCTCGCTCCAAGGGAGTGAGGATCCTTCCTGTGGACAGCGAGCACAGCGCCATATTTCAGTCTCTCCAAGGGCACAGGAAGGAGGATGTGCGCAGGATAATCCTGACAGCCTCTGGAGGGGCGTTTTTGGGCCTGCCTGTGGAGAGATTGGAAGAGGTCACGCCGGAACAGGCTTTGGTGCATCCCAACTGGAAGATGGGGCAGAAAGTGACCGTGGATTCCGCCTCTTTGATGAATAAGGCCCTGGAGGTCATAGAGGCCAGGTGGCTGTTCGACATTCCAGCCTCCCGCATACAGGTTCACATCCATCCTCAGAGTATCGTGCATTCCATGGTGGAGTATGTTGACGGCTCTGTAATAGCGCAGATGGGCATCCCTGACATGCAAGTGCCTATTGCCTATGCCCTTTCCTACCCTGAGAGGCTCAAGATAGGGCTTCCTTCCCTGGACTTGGTAAACAGTGGGCCCCTTACCTTTATGGCCCCTGACCCCGAGCGTTTCCCAGCCTTGAGGTTGGCCTACCAGGTGCTGGAGGCCGGTGGAACCCTCCCGGCCGTGTTCAATGCGGCCAACGAGGAAGCAGTCCTGGCCTTTCTCAAGAGAGAAATACGGTTTACGCGCATAGTGGATTTGGTCAGAAAGGTTGTGGAGTCCCTGCCTGCAGGAGACGCAGAAGACCTGGAAGTTGTGCTGGAAGCAGACCGTATGGCCAGAGAGGCTGTAAGGAACTTCATACGATCGGACAGGATGGTCTAAAGGCAAAAATGGAAAATGTGGCCGAGACTCTTGTGAAGGTCTTTTACGCGGTTGTGGCCTTTGGGATATTGATCTTCTTCCATGAGCTGGGTCATTTCCTGATGGCCAAGCTCATGGGGGTGAAGGTGCTCACCTTTGCCCTGGGGTTTGCTACCAAACTCCTAAAGGTGAAAGTAGGGGAGACTGAGTACGCTGTCTGCGCGGTGCCTTTGGGCGGATATGTGAAGATGCTGGGAGAGGATTACGAGGATGAGATACCTCCCGAGGACCTCCCACGCGCTTTTTCAAGCCAAAGTGTGTGGAGGAGGTTTCTCATAGTTTTTGCAGGGCCGGCATTCAATCTATTGCTTGCTGTGGGGGTTGTTTCATCATTGCATTTGGGAGAGGTTCCCTTTATTCCGCCCAGGGTCCAAGAGGTGCTTGAGGGAAGTCCTGCTGCCGAAGCTGGTTTGAAACAGGGTGACGAGATCTTGGAGGTGGATGGCAGACCCATAAAACGGTTTCAGGATCTCAGGGAGAAGATAATTGAAAGCGATGGAGCTGCCCTTCAGCTTTCGGTGCTGAGGGAAGGTTCTAGGCTGAAACTGGTTGTGACCCCTAGGTTGAAGATGGAGCTCAGTCCTTACGGAGACGAAATTCGTCTTTGGCAAATAGGCATTGTCCCTGTAGGGGAGATACGTTTTGAGCGATTCGGGCCCTTGGAAGCCTTGGCCCAAGGGTTTCAATGGACTTGGGAGAAATCCTGGTTCACCGTGAAGACCCTTGGGAGGCTTTTGACGGGGCGGGAATCCATCAAGAACATTGGAAGCCCGCTTTTGATCGGTGCTGAGGCTGCCAAGCAGGCAGAGCACGGGCTGGCCAGTTACTTCAGTTTCATAGCTTTTGTGAGCGTGATACTGGCCGTCATGAATCTGCTTCCCATACCGGTTCTGGACGGAAGTCATCTCCTCTTCTTTCTGGTGGAGGCGATCACAGGAAGGCCCATGAGCAAAAAATTCCTTGGGGCAGCTCAATATGTAGGAATAGCCATTTTAGTCTGCATCATGGCCTGGGCCTTATACAGGGATCTGGACCGTTTCTATTGGAAAGCAAAGCAGGCTGAAAAACCTGCTATCTCCGAAGAAGCGCCTCAAGCCCCCGCGCAGGATACTAGGCCGTGAGGATTCTGGGGATAGAGTCATCCACAGCAGCCGGAAGTGCTGCAGTGGTGGACGGGGAAGTGCTGGTGGGGGAGGTTTGGTTCGCCGGGGCCGGGACTCACTCCCAAATGCTGATGGTGGGCGTGGCACGGGTTTTGGAGATTACGGGCACGAATCCGCAAAGCCTAAGCGGTGTGGCAGTAGGGCTGGGGCCCGGATCCTTCACCGGAGTCAGGGTTGGCCTCTCCACGGCCAAAGGGCTGGCCTTGGGACTTGGAATACCCCTTGTGGGTGTGCCAACTCTAGAGACTCTCGCAGCAGGGGCAGCACAGACTTGCGGCCTTGTTTGCCCCATGGTGGATGCAAGAGCCCAAAGAATATACACGGCACTTTTCCGATTTCTGGACGGCTCCATGCAGGAGGTAAAGGAGGAGGCATTGAGGGACTTGCCGTCCTGGTTGTTGAGCCTTCGAGAGCCGGTGCTCTTTGTGGGTGACGGGGCCCTTGAATACCGTGCATTGATTAAGGAGGCTCTCGGAGATTTGGCTCGATTCGGGCCTGTGGAGTGCACTCTTCCAAGAGCAGCCACAGTGGCCAGACTGGGGGCGGGCAGAATCAAAAGGGGAGAGTACGATGATCTGGACCTTCTAGCCCCCAGATATGCTATGGAGGCCAAGGCTGTAAGGGACATGGCCTCCAGGGCAATTTCACATGTGGGTTGAAAACCTTATGGGTACCTTAGTCCTCCTTGTTAAGGAGGAGTGGATAAGGCGGGTTATAGAGACTCTGTTTTTCCTTCCCGGGTGGGGAGATTTTTTGAGACCCATTATCGCAAAGTAGCCGTGGACTTTGGACATAGCCTTCAATCGTGAGAGGTCCTGGCCAATGCTTTGGACATGCATCTTCGTTGCCGAGAGCCGGCCTTTAATGGATGGGTCAAAATTTAGGCAAAAGATTGACAATCAGCAGGCAGTAGTTTATATTTTTCAAACTTCTCATGGCAGGGGAGCCTGATGGAGCCAAAAGATATGAAGCTCATTGAGGAGCTCCTACCGCAAGATGAGGAGCTGAGAAGACTGGTGGAGGAACACCAGGCCTTTGAGAAAGAGCTAGAGCGTTTCAGCAACAAGAGATATCTGACACCAGCGGAAGAGCTGGAGAAGAAAAGGATTCAAAAACTCAAATTGGCTGGCAAAGACAAGATAGAGGCAATCCTTTCTTCATACAGAAAGCGACTTAGCCAACCCGACACGAGTAGGTAAGTCACAGTTTTATCAAGAAAAAAGTTAGTGCAGAAGGAGATCTCATGGCAGTGAGGATCAGACTTGCTAGGATGGGTGGGAAAAAGAAGCCTTTTTATCGGATCGTGGTGGCCGACTCCGAGTGCCCCAGAGACGGCAGATTCATTGATCAAATCGGCTATTACGATCCCAAACCGGATCCTGTGCTTTTGCACTTGGACGCCCAAAAAGCCGAATTTTGGATGAACAAAGGTGCAAAACCCACACAGATTGTGAACCAGCTTATCAAGAAAGCGCGGTCTTCGGAGGTCTCCTCCCCGGTGTGATACGGGTGATCAGCCATTAGTCGGAAGGCGACTCCACAGTCTCTGAGGAGGTGGTCATGGAGGTGAACCTGAAGGAGCTGGTCCGCTATATGGCCGAAGCCCTGGTGGATTATCCGGACCGGGTGCAGGTAACCGAGGTGGAGGGTTCCACCACTTCTGTCATCGAGCTGAAGGTGGCTAAGGAGGATTTGGGCAAGGTTATAGGCAAGCAGGGAAGGACGGCTAGGGCAATGCGCACGATTCTAAGCGCTGTGTCCACCAAGGTGAGGAAACGGGCGGTTCTGGAGATCATAGAGTGAGCCCCCGAGGATGGAGAAAGGCCTGTGGCTGGCCATAGGGGTTGTGAGAAAGCCCCATGGTGTAAAGGGTAAGATCAATGTAACCCCCTTGGCTGAACCGCCCGGCGTTTTTTACTCCCTTGAGGAGGTGCTGGTCGGAGAGACCCCCCGCCTGGCCAAACCTTACCGAGTCATCCAAGTTCAGTTCATGAAAAAGGCTGTACTGCTCCAACTGGAGGGGCTTCACCCTCAGGAGGCAGCCGAGTCCGTGGGATCTCTTCTTTGGGTCAGAAGGGAGCAGCTCCCTCCTTTGGAAGAGGGGGAATACTACTATCAAGACCTGATGGGAATGGCTGTGCTGAGTTTAAGGGGGGAAGATCTGGGCTTGGTGGAGGGGGTCATTCAGACCGGGGATTCCCACGTTCTGGTCTGCAAGAAACAGGGCAGGGAGCTTCTGATTCCGTTCATCCGGGGCGTAATAAAGGAGTTGGATCAGGATAAGGGAACCCTGCTGGTGGATTTGCCCCAGGGGTTGGAGTGAGACATGGAGTTGCATGTTCTTAGCATCTTCCCCGGGATGTTTGAGTCCCCCTTCAAATGGGGGATCGTGGCTCGCGCCATGGAGCGAAGCCTGGTGCGTCTGGAAGTGCACGACCTAAGGAAGTACGGCTTGGGTCCCCACAACTCCACGGACGATTACCCTTATGGGGGAGGCGGCGGGATGGTGATGAGGCCTGAGCCTTTGTTTTCGGCTGTGGAAGCTCTCAGACAGGCAGGCGCAAAGGGCCCGGTAATCCTGCTGAGCCCTCAGGGGGAGATCTTGAGACAGGCCTTGGCCAGAGAGCTGGCCGGGCTGCCCGGAATGATCCTTATCTGTGGACGTTACGAAGGAGTTGACGAAAGGGTTAGAATTGGTTTGGTGGACCGAGAGATCTCCATAGGGGACTATGTTTTGAGCGGCGGGGAACTTGCGGCCATGGTGCTTATGGATGTGGTGGCCAGACTGCTGGAGGGGGTGGTGGGCAACGAGGAGTCGGTCTTAAGGGAATCCTTTGAGAGCGGTCTGTTGGATTATCCTCACTATACCCGTCCACAGATCTTTAGGGGTATGGAGGTGCCGGAAGTGCTTCTTTCAGGAGATCACGGAGCCATTGCCAAATGGAGGCGCCGTGAGGCTTTGAGGCAGACCCTCAAGAGGCGTCCCGAGCTTCTGGAAAGTGCGAGTCTCTCCCAGGAGGACAAGGCTATACTGGAGTCCTTGAGGCTTGCAGAGGGGCTCTTGGAAGGCAAGGGGCTAAATGAGGGAAGGTGAGGCCCACAGGGGAATGAAGTTCTTTGTGGCTTTGGTGCATTATCCAGTGTACAATCGAACGGGTGAGGTGGTGGCAACGGCCATTACCAATTTGGACGTGCACGACCTGGCAAGAGCCACGCTGACCTATGGGGGGGAGGCTGTTTTCATGGTGACCCCCTTGGAGAGACAGCGCTGGCTTCTTAAACGAATCATTGAGCATTGGCAGGTGGGTCACGGAGCTCAAACCCACCCCAACAGAAAAGAGGCCCTCTCCAGGGTTCTGGCGGTGGAAAGCCTTGAGGAGGCCAGATCAATGGTGGAGGAGCTTTGCGGGAGGCCTCCCTTGTGCATAGGCACTACAGCCAGAAAAAGGCCGAGAGCCATAGGTTACCAAGAGTTGAGACAAAAAATGGGTTCTGGAGGTGTTTACCTGATCCTTTTCGGCACAGGATGGGGGCTCACGGATGAAACTTTGGATAGTTGCGACCTTGTGCTGGAGCCCATCTCAGGGGTTGGAAAATACAATCATCTCTCGGTGCGCTCGGCAGGGGCGGTTATCTTGGATAGGCTTTTTGGAAGGGGTTGAGAACCTTTAGAACTTTTTTGGGTCTTGAGAAGGGAGGAGTGCGGCCATGTCTGTCATGGAGAAGATCGAGAAGGAGCAGATGCGTTTTGATGCCCCGGATTTTCGTCCCGGGGACACCGTGCGGGTTCACGTAAAGATCAGAGAAGCCGGCAAGGAACGAGTTCAGGTCTTCGAAGGAGTAGTAATTCGTAGAAGAGGTGGTGGGACCCGTTCCACTTTCACTGTGCGAAAGGTTTCCTACGGGGTGGGTGTAGAGAGGACTTTCCCTGTTCATTCCCCCATGGTGGAGTTCATAGAGCTGGTGCAAAGGGGAAAAGTGAGAAGATCCAGGATCTATTACCTCAGACAGCTTCACGGGAAGGCGGCTCGCATCCAGGAGCGCAGGGCTCTGTAAGGCCCGGGGGGTTAATGGAAAAGCCCAGGCAGATGAGCCTCCTGGACGGGATGAGCTTGGAGCAGGAACCCTGGGTTTTGGATGAGACGCTCAGGCAAAGAGGGTTTTCTCCTCTGGCAGGGGTGGATGAGGCCGGCAGAGGTCCTCTGGCCGGGCCGGTGGTGGCTGCTGCAGTTATATTGCCCCCTGGGACAAGGCTCAAAGGTTTGAGAGACTCCAAGCTTCTGAGACCCTCTCAGAGGGAGTTTCTTTTTGAGGAGATTCAGAAGGCGGCCCTTTGTTGGGGTGTTGGCATTGTGGAGGCTTCGGAAATAGACCGCATTAATATTTTAGAGGCCACTCGAAGAGCCATGGAAAAGGCCGTATCAGGGCTGGATCCCCAGCCCGTGGCGCTCTTGGTGGACGGGACCATGAGGATCAGGCATCCAGCACTCCAGTTCACCATGATCAAAGGAGATCAAAGAAGCCACTCCGTTTCCGCGGCTTCAGTGCTGGCCAAGGTCACAAGGGACAGGCTGATGAGCCAATACCATGAGCAATATCCTCAATACGGCTTTGGGAAGCACAAAGGATACGGCACCAAGGAACACCTGCAGGCCATTCGCAGCCACGGCATGTGCCCCATACACAGAAGAAGTTTTCGAAGCATTGCTCTGAGGTCGGAGAAAAACTGCAATGGAATCTGAAGGATCCCGTCCTTTAGTGGGGGCTGAGGGGGAAGATGCAGCAGCCAAGGCCCTTAGGCGTTGCGGATACAAGATCCTAGAGCAGAACTACCGATGTGCCCTTGGGGAGCTTGACCTGGTTGCCCTTGAGGGGAAAACCCTGGTCTTCGTGGAAGTGAAAAGCGGCTTTGCCCGGGGGATTTCGCCTCGGGAGAGGGTGGACTCCAGGAAACGCAGAAAGCTTTCCCAGGTGGCCATGTTCTACTTGAAACAAAAAAGAATGGAAGGGGTAAGCGCTCGTTTTGACGTTGTTGAGGTGGATTTCCATTCCCAAGGCGGCACTCCCAGGGTGGAGATAATTCCCAATGCCTTTGATTTGGAGCTGGGCTAACCCGGATAATTCTCCAAAGTCCATAACTTTGGGGGCTACGCCCCCAAGCCCCCGGTACACTTCGACATATTCCGACTCAAAGCAGGAAATCTGGAGATGAAAATCAGGGTGCTTTTGAGCATAGACCGGTTTCTCAAAGGATGTCATTAAGATAGACCGCATAATTCACTCATCGTGAATAATGCGGGCTAAGTCCCATAGAGGATCATAGGAGGGGGGTTCTGTTCCGATTCTCCAGGCGGTCAGAGGAGCAGGGTATTATTTTTGCATTGACCACTTTCTCATAAAAAGCCGCTGGCCCCACCTCCCCTATGATGGCGTATTGGTAACCACTTTCAGCCATTGCCTTCAATGCGCAAATCAGTAAAGCTTTGCCTAATCCCTTACCCCGGTGTGTTTCTTCAACTCCCATGGGTCCGAAAAAGCCCCGATAAGCCGCCTCAAAGCAGGCAAATCCCAATAGTTCCCCTTGTTGCATGGCTACGAAGCAGGCAGGCGGTATTCTACTCATGGCCGCTCTGCATTCCGAGGCCCACCCCTGGGAGAAGTTCTTTCCCACCCAGTCCACCAATACTCCCTCCTCCCTGCTCCTTGCGCGGCGCACCTCTATGCCTAAGGAGGCCAGTCTGGCTAAACTTGGGCTTGGATCCGGAAGAGAGAACAGGGGCACCAGCATGTCTAGCAGCATTGCTCACTCAACTTTCTTACCATTGACACATGAGTCATGACCCGGTATTTGGACTGAGGTGTGTCCGGCGGGTCTCCTCAGGCGCAGAAGAAGCGTTTCCCACCAAAGCTCTTTTTTCCTAGCCTCAAGTGAAAATGGGGGGCAGCATCTGGACAGGAACCCCTCAACATGAGGGCTTCTTAGGCCTCCCAGAAGCAGCCAACCTCCTGGGCACACCCTTCTCAGAATATGGGTCATTTCCCTGCGCAAAACCCTCTGTGAAGCCACGGCTATTACCAAATCCTGTAGTCCCCCCCACTTCTTGAGGGGAATACACCTGACCCTTACTATTTCTGCCAGCTGATTTCTCCTGAGGTTACTGCGGGCCACCCTAACAGCATGGGGTTCCTCATCCAGGGCCAAGACCCTCTCCACTCCCCAAAGGGCGGCAGCCATGGAAAAAAGCCCGGTTCCGGCCTTTACATCCAAACCCCTGGTGATTCTCTCCCTGGAAAGAAGCTCTTCCAGAAGCAGAAGGGCCGAGCGGCTGGCAGGCTCAAGGCCGCAATGCTCTGCTTGGCCTACCTCCAGCTCCAAGATATTCTGGGCTTCCCCAAGTTCTACTTTTGTGCCGGGGGGGCCCACCCAGAGTCTCGGGGTAACCTGGAAGAGCCCGAAAAAACGTTTTTGAGCTCTTGAGGGAAGCCTACTTAGCTCCTGCGGCTCCCAGTCCAGCAAAACATCTCCCAGGTACCTGGAAAGACTCACACACAAGTGTTTGATGCGGCCCAGCCTACTTGGGCGAAAGCTCTCCTGCTCCACCCATGTTACAAGCTCCCAAACTCCTCCCTCCAAAGCATGGGAGTGAACCCCCCGCCCACCCAGCTCTGAAAGCACAGGAGCTATTAGACAGGCCGCCTGCGCTGAGGCCACAACCCTTATTTTCACCGCCATGGGGCTTGTCAGGATATTGTTGAATGTGCGAGCCATGAGGCTCATATTACGGGGCCTGCTGCTTCCCTGTAAAGTTGTTCTTGGCAGGTTGGCTCCAGGGGTTATATTCTAAAGAAGTCTGCTTTGGTTTTTGGGATTGCCGACCCAATCAAATAGTGGGCCCAAAAAAAAGGCCTTAAGCTGGCTTGCATGCTCTGTTGTATGGGAACTTCCAGCCTGCACTGCTCACAGTGGGTGGGCAATGCAAGTTATCTTTAGGATATGTTAGGACAAACCGGTCTATGCAAAAAACACCCTGGTTTTGGGTTTGAGATTTGGGCCTGGTTTGAGCCTGGATATGCCAAAGCGTAAGCAGGCTTTGGGGGAGCGCAGCCCCCAAACTCAAAGGCTTGGGAGCACAATCTGGGTTAAGGTGAAGGGTTTTTTTTCTTCAAAGGATGAGTAAAGGGGGAAGCATGATCTATCTGGATTACAACGCCACCACACCGGTTGACCCGAGGGTGCTTGAGGCAATGCTGCCTTTTCTAAAGGAGCATTTCGGAAACCCTAGCAGCGGGCATGCTCTGGGCAGGGTTGCTCGGGAGGCTGTGGAGAAAGCCAGGCAAAAGGTGGCTTTCTTGCTGGGGGCCAATGCATCGGAGATAGTTTTCACAAGCGGCGGCAGCGAATCCAACAACACGGTCATACAGGCCCTGGCTAGGGCATACAGCGGAAAGCCACGGCACGTGATCACCGCTCAGTGCGAGCATCCATCGGTGCTGGAGCCCTGCCGATTCCTGGAAACAGAAGGGGTGGAGGTTACCTACCTGCCTGTGGATGGCCATTGCCTGGTGGACCCACAAGACGTGCGCAGGGCCCTCAAGCCCCATACGATTCTCATCAGCATCATGCATGCCAACAACGAGGTGGGCACCATACAACCCATCCCGGAGATAGCCCGTGTAGCCAGGGAAGCAGGGGTCTTGTTTCACACGGATGCTGCCCAAAGTGTTGGGAAAATTTCCTTTTCAGTGAGAGAGCTGGGAGTGGATTTCCTGACGATTGCTGGTCACAAGCTTTATGCACCCAAAGGCGTGGGAGCCCTCTTTGTGCGGGAGGGCGTGGCCTTCCCCTCTTTCATAAAAGGGGCTTCTCAGGAGGGAGGAAGAAGGGCGGGCACGGAAAGTGTGCCGCTGGTGGTGGCTTTGGGAGAAGCCTGTGAGCTTGCGGGAAAGGTTTTGCCTGAGGAGATCTTGCGCGTAAGAGAACTCAGGGAGGTTTTGCACAAAGGCTTACAGGAAGCCGTGAGAGGGCTTGAGCTGAACGGTCACCCTGAGCAAAGGCTTCCCAATACCTTGAACGTTTCTTTCAGGGGGATTGCCGGACCTTTGCTTCTGCAGGAGCTGGGAGAGGTGTGTGCCTCTGTGGGCTCGGCCTGCCACGAGGGCACCGGGGAGATCTCCCCGGTGCTCCGCGCCATGGGCGTCCCCGAAGAAGTGGCCATGGGGGCTGTGCGATTCAGCCTGGGCAGATGGACCGCAAAAGAAGAGGTAGACCAGGCGCTGGAGGCCGTGAGGAATTGGGCTTCACGTAGGAGAAAAGGGCTCAGGGGTTGGTTCTCCCGAATATTGAAGAGGTCTTAGGCAGGCCCAAGGCCGAGGGCTCCTTTTCTTTTTAAGGCAGAACAGTGAAGGGTTCCTCAGTGCTGTCCGCTCCCACTGGCATTCCATTGGAATCCAGCAAGACGACCTTGAGCCAGCAATTAGGCTTTCTCTTGTTAACAGTGGGAATGCTCACAACAATGGAACCGGGGTTACCTGTCACCTTGGCCAACCTTTTCCAAGTAAGCTTGTTGTTGGAGCTAAAGAGGATTTTTACGGATTGCACTGGGCGAATGGTTTCATAGGTGATCCAAGAGATGGGATAAGGCTCTCCTGACTGAAGAATTTCACCTCCCTTGAGGGTGGTTAGTTGAATCACCCCGATACTGAAGAACCCTTCAGATCTGTCAGAGCCCACTTTGTTCCCCTGCTGATCATATCCTATGATTTTGAATACTGATCGCTTCCTATTTTGAGCTGGGATGGGCACTTCCCACTCGTACTGGGAGCCTGTTGCCTGGTCTGTGAGAAGCCGCCACCTCCTTCCCTTGTGAGTGGAATAGAGCAACTTGAAATGCACAGCACTGCGGGGGGCGAACCACCTAACCAAAAAACGGCTGCCCGAGGGGACTAGGTCTCCCTCTGCAGGGGACACGAGCCGAATCCCTTGTTCCGGGTCCACCACTGTCATACCCCCAGTAACAACAGCAGGGCAGGGCTGTGAGTCTTCCACGAGGAGCCGCACATTTCCCTCAAATGGATAAGAGTAGGAAAAAACACAATCAGGTGAGTCACAGTCTTGGAAGCCGTCTCCATTTAGGTCCCAGGAATATCTGTAGGGCGGAACTCCTGAGGTCACCTGACTGGTAAAAACCACTTCTTCTCCCAAGGCAGCCGGATTGGGAGAAACAAGAAATTCCACTTGGGGCGGCACGCACCAGTCTCTACCCTCCATGGTCTCCTGATCGGTCCCCAAAGGATCCAGATGTTCCCTAAGCCGTGTGGAGGGGGTGCCGCTTCCCTCCCAGGAAGCCCAAAAACTGCCGAAATAGTCGGAGCCCTGGGGGAATTCGCAGGAAGCGGTCCCCCCCCAAAGCTGTCCCACCAGTTTGTGCTCCATGTTCCAAAGTCCGCAGCCCGAGGAGCCTGGCTCTGTGGTGCCCAGGTCCCAGGCCCCCACCTTCAGGTAGATTTTGGGATCCCCTACCCCCAGGCCGTCTGAAGCCGAGGCAAGGCTGAGCTGATCCCCATCGAAGCTGATGCTCTTTTCAGCCCCTTGGGGATGATGGATGGCAACAGCTCCCCTCGGCAGAAGGCTCCTGCGATCCCAGCCGGCCCAGTGAGGAAAGAAGGCGGGCTGCGGCCTGGAGGCCAGTTCCAGCAAGGTGAAATCCGATCCCTCCTGGGCGCTCCAGCTGGCCCTGAAAAAGGAGCCCTGAGTGGACTGGCTCAAGGACCCGTCCTGCAATCCCCTGCAGCTGGACTTTTGGTAATTCCAATAAACAACGACCGACTGGGCGTTCTCCGGAGTTATACCGCAGTGGTTTGCCGTGAGGAAGTATGGGCTCAGATCCTGGGAGGTGTTGTTCAGAAGAGTTCCGCTGCAGATGGCCCGGCCTCTCACGGTGAGGAGCCCCACGGAGCGGATTTCCTGCTCCCAAAACTCTGCCTCTGGGCAGACCACGTCCACATTGCAGTCCCCCGCAGCAGCCGTTACCCCCGAGAGCAAAGGCTCACGACCCAGGGTCTTTACTTCCTGGGGCAGGGGCCGGAATCCCTGATTTAGGGAGGTGAGCTCCAGCTGCACGTGGTTGGTCGCATGCCTGGGAACCCTGAGCTCCAAATCCGCGCTTGAGCCAGGTAGCACCGGGGTCCACAACTGGCCGTGGTAACTGTTATCCTTATCCGTGAAAGGGCCCAACAGAATCCCCTGCTCGGGGCTTCGAACTAGCAAGGAGCCCCCTGGCGGGAGTCTAAACTTCCCAAAACCGAAGCTCAGGGACAGGGCTCCAGGGGCTCTTATCTTCAAGCTCCAAACTCGCAAATCCCCCAAGTCCTGCCAGGAACCTGAGTTCCAAGGAGTAAGGGAGACGTAATTGGGCACAGCGAACACAAGTGGTTCTCCAGGGCTTGGCGGCCTGTATCGCTCCAACTGCTCAGGCTTCAAAGGGGGTAGAAAGAGGGGCTCCTTCCCCATGGACTCCACTTGAAAGGAAAGTAAAGCCCAAAGGACCAGCACCGCCAGAGCTGTTTTCCTCAAAGCTTCCAAGTTCTTGAGCAGCCCTCCCCAGGATCCCGGAGCTGGGCATCTGGAAAATTCTTCTGGCCTTACACCCAAGGTTATTTCTTCTCCTTCCTTGAAGCTTCAGCCTGCCTTAGCCACTCCCACATCTCTGAGATGTTTTTGGACAGGTTCCAACGGCCGTTGGCAAACACCCCGTAGTCTGCTCCACCCATGGCCGACGCGAACCTGGTGGAGTTGGCGAAAAAAAGCCATTGCTGAACCCAGCTTTTTTCTATGGGCTCCTCAAAAGGATTCTCTTGGGAGGCCAGGCCCTGTTCCCACGCCCGTAGGAGGATTCTTGTGGCCGCCAGGGTGGACTGGTTGGTACTACTGAGGGTGTTTTCCAGTTTCTGGAAATGGGCTTCCACCCAGGAGGTGGAATGACAGTTCCAACAGACCTCCTTCATGTTCTGCAGCCTGGTAGTTAGTTCTTGCGGTTGGATCAGGAAGAGATCCGCGGGTTCCCCTGTAAGTTCCGTGGGGAGTGGCAGGCCCGCCTTGTTTCGGATCTTGCTGGTCTCCGGGCTCTGAGGATGGGGGTGGGAGTACACGAGCCCGAAAAGCCGCCATGGGAGCCTGTCGTTCATTCTATGGGTGCGCTCCACCAACACTTCCCCATCGGGGCCGGCCAAAAGGCTAGCATGGCATGCAGCACAGGTAGGGGCTGTGAAATCCTTTCCCAGCCGCCAGGGGACTTCCTGGAAATTCCACTTGTTTGCTTGCGCTTCGTAAAGGTTTCCATGTTTGCTTACCTTATACACTGGGAAGGCGGGCACGTCGGGGCCTTGATGGCATTGGGAGCAGGTCTGGGGTTTCCTGGCCACCTCTATTGAGAAAGCATGCCTGGTATGACATGCTGTGCAGGATCCCATGCTTGCATCTGGGTTTATTCTGCCCACACCTTGATTGGGCCATCCGGATAGAACAGGGAATTCCATCTCACCCATGGATGTAGGGCGCTTCTTGAGTTGCATCACTTGTACCTTGGTCCCGTGGCAGGAGAGGCAGGAGTCGGATAGTGTGAGAGGGTCTTGAGAGCCCTGATCCAGCCCCTTTGGAGCTAAGGCGTGCACCCCATTGATGGATGCTGCCAAGAGGCTGAAAAGAGCATTGTCCATCAGATTCCCAAAGGCATGGGACATTATATTTTGCTTGTATTGCTCAACTTCCACCGGATGACAAGTGGCGCAGTCTGCGGGGGAGACCACCGTGTGGATACGAAAGCCGTTGTGCTCAAAGGAGTCGGGGTGTTCCTCGGGGCGCAGCATATGGCATTCGGCACAGCCCACAGCCGTCTGCCCCAGGGAGCCCTCAACACTTGATGCGGAGATGCGTTTCTGGGCTTTCGGCAAGGCCATTGCATCTGCTGGGGCCACGCGAGAATGGCGGCTGCTCAACCAGTCCCCGTGGATGCCCGGCATCACAGATACATGGCATGCAAGGCATGTCTGGGTGGCCTCGCTCAGCTGGGCGGCCTGACACGTAGAAAAAGCCATCCCCGATCCTATCACGCCCAAAAGCAATAGAAGGATCACGGCCTATCCCTCCCCATGGTTTGGGCCTTCACCTCAGGCAAAATGTTGCAAGATATCCCCCAGGGCTTTCATGTCGGGCTTCCGGCCCAGCAGGGGGCCTTCTCTAAGAACTGAGAATTGTTCCTCAAAAGCTGGGCGATTGTTTCGGTAAATGATGCCTACCGGTATTTCCTCACCCCACTTGAGAGACAATGCCATGGCTTTTGCCCAGTCCGTTGGGTCGTGATCTCTAGCAATGGGTTTGCACCTCTTCCTGTACCACTCGTAGGTGTTAACATGATTGAACGAGACACAGGGCTGCAGAATGTCAATGATGGCCAGCCCCCGGTGCCGGATCCCTTCTTGGATCATCTGCACGAGGTGCTCGCCCATCCCAGCAAAGGCGCGGGCAACAAATCCGGCCTGAAGGGCCACGGCCACTGCAATGGGATTGAAGGGGCTGGAGAACACCCCATCTGGCTGCGCCCTTGTAACAAACCCCTGGGCAGAGGTGGGGCTGGCCTGCCCCTTGGTCAGGCCGTACACCTGGTTGTTGTGAACCAATACCGTCAGATCAATGTTCCTTCTTATGGCGGCCAGGAAATGGTTCCCGCCCTCCCCGTACATGCATCCGTCACCGCTTTCCACAATCACCACAAGGCCGGGGTTGGCCAGCTTGGCTCCTGTGGCCACAGGAAGGGATCTGCCGTGCAGTCCGTTAAAAACGTTCCCGTTTATGTAGTGGGGTGTTTTGGCAGCCTGGCCTATTCCGGATACGAACAGGACCTGGTGTGGAGCCAGATCCAACCCAGCCAAGGCCTCTTTGAGGGCTTTGAGTATTGGGAAATTCCCGCAACCAGGGCACCAAGATGTCTTGTAATCCCCGTATTGCTCTACGCTGACCATAAAGATCTCTCCTTTCTAAAAAGCATGCGAGTGATCCTTCCCGTAAACAGGTTGGAAAGGATTCTTCCTCATCCTTTCATCCATCCAATTTATTTAAAATATACCCAGGGGTCATGGGAAGCCCGTCGTATCTGGATATCCTTGAGGAAAACTGAAACCCTGTTTCCCTTCTGATAAGCCTGGCCAATTGGCCTGTGGCGTTTCCTTCCACACAAACGGCCTTCTTGACTCTTGTGAGCCTTCCCAGGAATTGCTCTTCCACCAGAGGCCAAACCTGGGAGAAGTGGAGCACAGCGGTTTTGCGGCCCTGTAGGCTCAAGAGGTTGGCTGCCTCCTGCATGGCGCCTTTGGTGGATCCCCATCCCACCAAAATAAGTTCAGGATCCTCAGGCCCCAAAAAGCTTGGAGCCACTACCTCATGGGTTATGCCTTGTGCTTTACGAAGCCTCTTTTCCACCATCTTGGGCCTCAGGGTTAGGTCTTCGGTGATGTGGCCTGTCTCTGTATGCTCGTGGCTGTCCGCCACCACGAGGTGTCTTGAAACCCCAGGAAGCAGACGTGGTGAAACCCCGGAGGGGGTAATGGAATATCGCGCATACTTGCCTTGGATTCCTTCTGGGTCCTCACCTGGCAGCACACAGCCCAGCTTCTTCACAGGAAAGGGATCCACATCTCTGTAAGAATCCGCCAAGAAATGATCCGTTAGTATGAAGACAGGGCCCTGGTATTTCTCGGCCAGCTCCACGGCTTTCCTGGTCAAGTGGAAACACTCCTCTATGCTTCCCGGAGCAAAGACAGCCCTGGGGAACTCCCCGTGTCCGGCGTGCAATACGAACTCCAAATCCGCCTGCTCCGTCCTTGTGGCCAGTCCTGTGGCAGGCCCGGGCCTCTGGCCTATTAGAACAACCACGGGTGTCTCTGATACGGCGGCCAGGCTCACTGCCTCCACCATCAAAGCAAATCCCCCTCCCGAGGTGGGAACTATGCTGGGGATGCCTGCAAAAGAGGCTCCTATGGCCATGTTTATGGCCGCTATTTCGTCCTCTGCCTGCTCCACAATAATGCCCATCTGCCTGGACCACTGGATCAGAATCATGGCCACAGAAGTGGATGGGCTCATGGGGTAGTAGGCACAGAAACGCACACCGGCTGAGATGGCCCCCAGCCCCGCTGCCTCATGACCGTTCAACACTATCCTGGGAGATGCCGAAGCCCTGGGGGAGGGCACATCCAAGTTCTTGCAATTCCTTTTAGCCCACTCGTAAGCCGAAGAAAGAGCCTTTCGATTTGCTTCGACTACCCCGGACTTCCCTTTCCCCAAGATCTGCTCCAAAGCCCCTGCCAGGATTTCCTCTGGAACCCCAAGCATAGAACCAGCCAGTCCCACAGCCACGGTATTTACAAAGCCGTTTCCGCTAAGGGTTTTGTACGGGACTTTTACTACCGGGAGTCCCTCAGGAATTTCCCAAGCCTCATCGGCCAGGGCCTGAGCTCCAGGGGCCATCTCTTCCTGGTGTAAAAAGAGGGTCTCGCTGTTTAGGGCCACCAGCAGATCCACCTTCTCTGTGGGAGCCAAGACCTCCCCAGGCCCAAATCTTATGGCAAACACGTTATGACCGCCCCGTACCCGCGATTCATAGGTCTGGGTCACGTGCACCCTGTAGCCCCGCCTAGCCAGTGCCCGGGTAAAGGCCTCGCCCATTGTCTGAAGCCCCTGGCCCGCCTCACCACCTATCAGGACGTTCAAGTTCGGGGATTCCATCCAAAAACCTCCTCTCTTTCCAAAAACTTTCGGCCTGTCCCCAGATACCAGGACGGGTCAGAACAAAATCATACTTCACTGGATCCTCAGGGCAGATATGCCGAAACCCATCGGTTATCTCTATGGCAGCAGCAAGATCAGGTTGCTGTCTCTTGGTGAAGCCCAAGGTCCTGCCCACCCTGTGCATGTGAACATCCAAAGGCACCAAGAGCCGGGAGGCACCCACCCCTTCCCAGCCTCCAGGATCAACTAGATCTTTTCTCACCATCCATCGAAGATACAGGTGAAGTCTCTTACAGCAGCTTCCCCCCCGGGGCGAGGGGAGCACCTCTGAGGCCCATCCATCCGAGGCCTCATCCATCTCTCCCATCCATGCGCAAAGGGCGGGAAGCGTGCTGGTTTGTCCCTCATACATGCGCAGTTGGAAACACTCCCCCAGAGAACCGTATCTCCTTATGAGGCCTGCTGCTCCCCAAAGAAGATCAGCCAAAGCCTCGCCGCTTGTAAACCTGTGGCGAAATCCGGCCAGGAGAAGCTTCAGTTCCTGCCTTCCTGAGCTCAGGATCCTGGACCTGGGGGAAGGCCCCAATCGCAAGAGCACTTCTCTTACGCTTTTTAGGATTTGTGTCACCCTTCCATAGGCAAGAGCCGCTGCCACAAGACCCGCTATTTCCCTTTCCAAGGGGTCTGGATACTCGTAAAGAAACTCCAAGGGATCTGGATGGACAAGATCCCTGCGGTTGATTCGGCCGTATAGCTCTTCCAGGAAAACCTTCAGGGAGCCCTGTGGGGAAGAGGTTATCTGCTGGGCTGAAACGCAACTGCAGAGCTTTCTTGCAGCGCAGGGCTTCATTCCTCAGGAGAGCCTCCTGAGACCCTGGGCCAGCTCCTCCAGGCCTTCACGGTCCAGTATGCGGATACCCCTGGTGCCATTGAGTTGGATGAGTTCCTCACCGGCCATCCTTGCCAAAATCCTCGAGAGAGTCTCAGGGATGGTGCCCAGGAGGCTGGCAAGCTGGGCCTTGGGTATATCCAGGGTGAAGGAACCCGCTTTGCCATCAGTAGGCCTCTCCTGCTCCAAGAGGTAGCTGGCCAGCCTTCCGGGCACTTCTTTGAGGGAAAGATCCTCTATGAGCATGGTGAACTTGCGAAGCCTCTTGGCCAGGACTCCTAGCATTCTCAAGGCTACCGAAGGGTCCCTGCGGATCATCTCCACAAAAACCTCCCTTGGAAAGAAAAGCAGCCTGCTTTCCTCCATGGCCTGGGCGTTGGCCGGGAAAAGCTCTCCTGACAAGACAGCCACCTCCCCCACGGGCTCACCTGGTCCCAGGATGTGCAGGATCTGCTCTTTGCCCTCCGGGGAGAGCTTAAAGACTTTAACCCTGCCCCGGAGCACCAGGTAAAAGCCGCTTCCGTCTTCCCCCTCTGAGAAGATTATTTGTCCTTTCTTGAAAACCTGTTCCAGGGCCGCCACAGCCATGTGCTCCAGGTGTTCCCTGGAAAGCCCCTGGAAAAGAGGCACTGCGGATATGTGATGAAGCAGGTCCATGGGGGAACTTTCTTGATCTATGTCAAGGTAGCTTTGCTTTTATCTCCTAAGATGAATATAGCATCCTCTTCCCAAGGAGGCCAAGCCATGAAATGGAGCCTTGAAGCCGAGCAGGCGGTTCAGAAAGTGCCCTTTTTCGTGCGAAAGAGGGTTCGCAAGAGGGTGGAGGAGCATGCTGCCAGAGAGGGAGCCTCTCTGGTCACCATGGAGCATGTGCGCACCTGCCAAAGAAGGTTCCTGGAGCGCATGGAAGAGGAGGTCAGGGGTTATCAGGTGGAGACCTGCTTTGGCCCTACGGGCTGCCCCAACAGGGCGGTTGTGGTAGAGGGGTTGGTGGCAACTTTGGAGAGGCTCTTGGCTGAAAAAGGTCTGAAAGAGTTCCTCAGCCAACGGGTGGGGGGGCCTTTGAAGTTCCACCATGAGTTCAGGGTCTCGGTCTCTGACTGCCCCAATGCCTGTTCCAGGCCACAGATAGCCGATCTGGGTCTGCTAGGCTGCAGAAAGCCGGTGGTCTCTGAGAAGAAATGCGAGGGTTGCGGGGCATGCATCCAGATCTGCAAGGAGGGGGCTCTCTTGCTGGATTCCGAGGGACCGGTATTGGACCCGGAAAAATGCCTTGGGTGTGGCCAGTGCATCCAGGTCTGCCCCAGCGGGTGCCTGGCAGAGGCTGTCAGGGGTTACAGGGTGCTGGTTGGGGGAAAGCTGGGAAGACATCCCAGGCTCGCCATGGAGCTTTCGGGAGTTCACACTGGAGAGGAAATCCCCCAGCTGGTGGAGCGTATTTTGAGCTTGTACATGAAGGAGTGCCAAAAGGGGGAGAGATTGGGGGAGATATTGGAGCGCAAGGGATGGGAGGTATTCCTGAAGGAGCTTCAAAAATATGGGAACTAAGCAGGGGGCATCAAGGGAGTCTCCAGTGCCCTGGTACTTGTGTGAGAAATGGTTTGTAACACCCGGCCGGCTGTGGGAGACTCGGGTTTATGAGCCGGGACCCGGGAAAAAGGGAGGTTAAGCCATGGATCGCTACATGAAGGCCTTTGTTTTCATGTCCATGCTCTACCTTTTGGTGGGCGCGTTCCTGGGCATTCATCTGGCCTGGAGTGTGGCCTCCCTCCAGCTCAGATTCGCCCATGTGCACCTGAATCTCCTGGGGTTCATGGCTATGATGATCTTCGGGGTAGGCTACTTTATCCTTCCCAGATTCAGCGGCAGGACCCTTAGGTGGCCGGGGCTTGTGGCAGTGCACTTCTGGAGCTCGAATCTGAGTCTGGTTGGCATGGTGCTCTTCTATTCGGTATGGCCCTCAGGATGGCTCGCCTGCTCGGTGATTCAGGGACTCTCAACTGTCCTTTTCTTCGGAAACGTAGGGTTTTCAATGCTCTCTTCCCCTAAGCAGGAGGCCCAGGAGAGGCAGGAGCAGGTGCAGGAGCCTTTGATATCTGGTGGAACCAAGGTGGCGGAACTCCTGGAGAGCTGGCCCCAGGTAAGAGAAATGCTGGTGGCACGAGGAGTACAGGCTCTCTCTGATCCCCAACATTTGGAACACGTGAAAAAACTAGGGGTGACTCTCGGCATGTTAGCTAGAAGGCACGCCCTGGAGGAAAGAGAGCTTCTGCGGGATATAGCCTCGGCAGTTGGGGGTCGGGTGGAACCAGCCAGCTCAATCTCATCAGAGGGGCCTATAAGGAAAGAGAGTGTGATAGGGGACGTGATCAGGGATTACCCCGGCACTGAGGAGGTTTTCAGGAGATTCTACGGGGAGGGCTGTTTCTCTTGTCCGGGGCAGGCCTTTGAGACAATAGCCCAAAGCGCCATGATGCACAATGTGGAGCTGGAGAAAATCCTATCAGAGCTTAACCAAGCTGCGCTGAAGCTTGGAGGTGCTCAACCTAGGGGCGTGTGAGATGTTTTTTTGGTAGGAGAGAAAAAGCTTAAGGGAAAGGAGGCATGGAGCCATGGCAGGTAAAGAGGAAAAAGAAAAATGTTTCATGTGCGGGGCAAGCGAGGCCGAGGCAGTGCTCTTACAGGCACGCAAAGAGGGGAGTCTCTTCTGGGTTTGTGTGAGGTGCCTTCCCATTTTGATTCACGGGTAAGCCCAGAGGCCGGCTCTTGTTTACGTGGATTTCAAAAATGCAAAATTCTTTTTTGCTGTTGACGTAAGTCAAGGTGCAACAAGGCAGATAGCCCTAAGATGCCTTTTCAGGATCAGAAAGTGGGAGAAGAAGCTAAGCTTAAGGCCCACTCCTAAGATGCTGGGTCCAATACTCTTGTAGGAGGAGGAAGAATTCATGAAGGTGGCTCAGGCTGTAGAGAAGCTGGAGATGTTCTGTTACCAGTGCGAGCAGACGGCAAAAGGCGAAGCATGCACGCGGATGGGAGTCTGCGGGAAGGACTCGGATGTGGCGGCTCTGCAGGACCTCTTGGTCTACGCTGTTGAGGGGCTCTCACAGGTGGCCGCAGAGGCGCGCAAAGCCGGGATCCTGGATTCAGAGGTGAACGGTTTTACTGTGGAGGCGCTTTTTTCCACTTTGACCAACGTGGATTTCGATCCCCATAGGTTCCCGGTGTTGCTGGAGCGTTGCGTTTCTCTGAGGGAAGGCCTAAAGGCAAAGCTCAGGGCAGCGGGTAAGAAAACAGAGCTGGGAGGCCCGGCCGAGCTGGAGCTGGCCCAAGGATTGGATGGCCTTGTGGAGCAGGGGCGAGAGCTTGAACTGCTCTATGCAGAGGGGGAGGACCCAGATATACGCTCCCTCAAACACATCACCCTTTTCGGCATAAAGGGCTTGGCAGCCTACGCAGACCACGCCCGAATCCTGGGAAAGGAGGATGACAAGGTCTATGCTTACATACATGAGACCCTGGCCGCAATGCTCAGGACAGATCTGGGATTGAACGACTGGATAGGCCTGAGCCTCAAGTGCGGGGAGACTAATCTGAGGGCCATGGAGCTTCTGGATGAGGCCAACACATCCACCTACGGGCATCCGGTACCTACCCGTGTTCCCCTTGGAGCCAAGAAAGGTAAGGCCATCTTGGTCTCAGGCCACGATCTCAAGGATTTGGAGGAGATACTCAAGCAGAGCCAGGGCAAGGGGATCTTCGTGTACACTCACGGGGAGATGCTTCCAACCCATGGTTACCCCGGACTCAAGAAATACCCCCACTTCTACGGCCATTACGGGACAGCCTGGCAAAACCAGCAGAGGGAATTCGAGGCCTTCCCGGGTGCTATTCTGATGACCACCAACTGCATACAGAAGCCGAGGGACTCTTATAAGTCCAATATTTTCACCAGCGGCCTTGTGGGCTGGCCTGGGGTTGTGCACATCCAGGGGGGAGACTTCGGCCCGGTCATTCAAAGGGCCTTGGAGCTTCCAGGCTTCCAGCAGGATCTGGAAAAGGGCAGTGTGATGGTGGGCTTTGCCAGAAACGCGGTCATGGGTGTGGCCGACAAGGTCATCCAGGCCGTTAAATCCGGGGCCATTAAGCACTTCTTCCTGGTGGGTGGTTGTGACGGTGCCAAACCCGGCAGAAGCTATTACAGCGAGTTCGTGGAGAAGGTACCAAAAGACTGTGTGGTGCTCACCCTGGCCTGTGGGAAGTTCCGCTTCTTTGACAAGGATTTGGGGGACATAGGTGGAATCCCAAGGCTCCTGGATGTAGGGCAGTGCAACGATGCCTACTCTGCCATCCAGATAGCCCTGGCCCTCTCCCAAGCTTTCAACGTGGGTGTGAACCAGCTGCCCCTAAGCCTGATCCTGTCTTGGTATGAGCAGAAGGCAGTGGCCATATTGCTTACCCTGCTCCACCTGGGCATCAAGAACATGAGACTGGGGCCCAGTCTGCCTGCTTTCATCACACCCAATGTGCTAAATGTTTTGGTAAAAAATTTCGATATCAAACCCATAAACACTCCGGATGAGGACCTTAAGGCCATCCTGGGGTAAGCTGAGAAAAGGAGGGAGTCTGGATCCCAGGATCTCCCTCCCTGGGAAAAGAATGGAGGCAAAGCCATGAAGTGCCCGGGTCAGGACAGCCGATACTGGACCCCTGGGGCGGTCTTTGAGGTGGACTGCCCTCAGTGCGGCTCCCCGGTGGAGTTCTTCAAGGATGAGACCAAGAGGAAGTGCAGGAAGTGCGGTCATAGCCTGGTGAACCCCAAAATGGATTTCGGCTGTGCTGCCCACTGCAAGTTTGCAGCCCAATGTCTGGGGGAGCTGCCCCCTGAGCTTGTGGCCCAGAGGGGTGAGCTCCTCAAGGACAGGGTTGCCGTAGAGATGAAGCGTTATTTTGGGCAGGATTTTAGAAGGATAGCCCATGCCACCAAAGTAGCCAGGTACGCAGACCAGATAGGAAGGCAGCAAGGGGCTGACATGGCCGTGGTGCTGGTGGCCGCTTATCTCCACGACATAGGCATCAGAGAGGCCGAGAGGCTCCACAACTCAGCCTCTCCAAGGCTGCAGCATAAGCTGGGCCCGCCTGTGGCCCGGGAGATTCTGGAGCGCATCGGGGCAGAGGAAACTCTTGTGCAGGAGGTCTGCGACATTATCGGCCACCATCATCACCCAAGGAAAGAAGAGACTCTCAACTTTAAGTGTCTGTACGATGCCGACCTACTGGTGAACCTGGAAGAGGAGCTGCGCCGTGGGATGGGCAGGCAGGCCAAGAGCCTGGAGCGCATCATAGAAAAGGCCTTTCTCACCGAGAAAGGCAAGGAGATGGCCAGAGAGGCGCTTCTGGCGGCCAGGGAGGCAGGAACATGAAGGTGAAAAGAAGGATAGTGCACATAAACGAGGAGCTCTGTGACGGTTGCGGTATATGCGTGCCAGCCTGTGCCGAGGGGGCCATACAGGTGGTGGAGGGCAAAGCCAGGCTCATGGCAGAACGTTACTGCGATGGACTAGGGGCTTGTTTGGGGGAGTGCCCAAAGGGGGCCCTGGAAGTGGTGGAGCGGGAGGCCGAGGAGTTCGACGAGGAGGCTGTGGAGGAGCATCTGAAGACAGTAAGGACCCCGGAGGAACCTGCCATGGCCTGCGGCTGTCCCTCCTCGCAGATCCAGAGCTTTGAGCCAGGGAGGTCCTGCGAACAGGCCAACCAACCCCACCAGCAGCATTCTCCTATGGGATCTGCCTTGACCCACTGGCCGATTCAAATCCGTTTGGTGCCTCCCAATGCGCCTTTCTTGAAGGGCGCGGATTTACTTGTGGTTGCGGACTGTTCGGCCCTGGCATATCCGGGGATTCACAGGGATTTTGTGGAAGGCCGGGTAGTGCTCATGGGATGCCCCAAGTTCGACGACGCCTCTTTGTATGTGGAGCGCTTCAAAGAGATATTTGAGAAGGCTGATGTGAAGAGCGTCACAGTGTTGACCATGGAGGTGCCTTGCTGCCAAGGGCTCCCCATGATGGTCAGAAAGGGAATGGAACTAAGCAAAAAGAGTATTCCCCTGGAGCAGGTGGTGATAAGCACCAGAGGGGAGGTACTCAGGAGGGCCAGGCTGGTGGCCTGAGGTATATTGCCTAAACCGGAGGGGAGAAATAGCCATGGAGATATTGGATCTGGGGAGCAAGGGCAAGTTTGACCCCCATAGATTTCACATGGAGCTTATCCACGACATGTACACCTTCCGGATGATCCTTTTTAGCTTTGAGCCGGGACAGGAACTTCCGGTGCATCATCATGAGGCCGACTCAGAGGTGGCCATCTTGGTGCTGGAAGGGGAGGGGGAGTTCACAGGAGGAGAGCAGGGGATTGCGGCCAAACAGGGCTCCTTGCTCATATGCAAAGTCAGCGAGCCTCACGGAGTGAGGGCCAAGACCCGCATGAGGGTGCTTGTGAGCATCGCTCCTCCCATTTAACCAGGGCTAGGTAGGGGGTTGGAGAAATGGGAAAAAAGGTCTACATTGACCAAGAGGAGTGCATAGGTTGCGGAACCTGTGAGGAGCTCTGCCCGCAGGTGTTCCAACTGGACGAGGAAAGTCAAAAAGCCCAGGTGATAATGCCTGAAGGCGGGCCTGAGGAGCTTATCGAGGAAGCCATGGAGTCCTGTCCGGTATCTTGTATCCACTGGGAGGAATGATCCGGTTCATGGGCTTTGTGAGTATCCAGATAGTCCTGCCGCCCATCTTGGAGGCTGGGGTGGGCTGCTGGGCCTGCCGCAACTTCATGGAGCAGGCGGGTGTTCCCTTGGGAGGCAGTTTAGAGGATTACCCTGAGGAACTGCGGCTGATGGCCTTCAGGTTGGCCCAACTCTTGGAGCGAATCCGCTGCAACTCCCCCCAAGCTCTAAGAGTGGAGCTGGTGGATGGTCTCTCACCGAGGGGACTCTGGAAACAGATCCGCCACGGGCTAAGGCCGCTTCCAGGTTTCCTGTTGAACGGCAGAAAACTCTTCTGCGGATGGGATCTGGATGAGGCTGAGGCTCTTATAATGGAGAGGATTGGGAATCTGGGGGGGAACTGCCCGAGCGCTCCTTCTCTTTCTTGATTTCCTGCCACATGCATCCCTGTAGGATAAGGCTCAGTCCGCAACGGCTGCACTTAAGCAGGGCCCCTTCAAAGAGAAGCTCCGGGGTGTACTTCTCCTTGCGGCCGCATATGGGACAGGAAAAGGATATCTTGCCTCCCATATCTCTCAACCAACTCACCTCGCAATCTTCAGGCCCTTGGAGGGCCTATCACCCCCGATTGGAGCAAAGATTCTATCTCTTCTTCCCCTATACCCCAGTTCAGGAGGGCTTCACGGGTGGTCTCCGGACTGGGAGGGGTGGGGGGCCTTCTTATCTGCGCAGGAGTGCGGCTGAAGCGGGGAGCAGGGCCTGGTTGGGGGATCCCATCCAGCTCCAGGAAAGTACCTCTGGCCGCGTTGTGAGGATGGGATGGGGCCTCCTCCATGGAAAGCACGGGCGCGAAGCAGACATCTGTACCCTCCAGGAGTTTGCACCACTCCTGCCTTGTCTTGCTCTTGAAGACTTTCTCGAACCTTTGCTTCATGTTCGGCCAATTCTTGCGGTCCAGCTGCTCTGGCAAATCCTCCCCATCCAGGCCCAATCTTGTCAGAAGCTCCTTGTAGAATTTGGGTTCCAAAGCCCCCACAGCCACGAATTTCCCGTCCAAGGTTTCATATACTTCGTAGAAATGTGCTCCGGTGTCCAGGAGGTTTTCCCCGCGAGTCTGGCTCCAGACACCCATGGCCTTGAGTCCGTAAAACATGGTCATGAGGGATGCGGCCCCGTCCACCATGGCTGCATCCACCACCTGCCCTAGGCCTGAGAGCTTTGCATTCAAGATCCCGCAGACTATTCCGAAGGCCAGATAAAGGGCCCCTCCTCCGAAATCCCCCACCAGGTTGAGTGGAGGAACCGGAGCCTGCCCCTTTCTTCCAAAAGAGTGGAGGGCTCCGCTGAGGGCTATGTAATTGATGTCGTGCCCCGCAGCCTGGGCCAAAGGGCCTTGCTGGCCCCAGCCCGTCATGCGACCGTACACCAGCTTCGGGTTTCTCTTAAGACACTCCTCGGGCCCCAAACCCAATCTTTCCGTAACCCCGGGTCTGAATCCCTCGATAAGGGCATCCGCCTTGGCCACCAGTTTCAGAACCAGTTCCACTCCTTCGGATCTTCCCACGTCCACAGGAACCTGCAATCGTCCTCTGGCAAGAAGGTCAAAACGTGTGGGCATGGGAATACCCAAACCGCTGGGGGAGATCCTGGTTATCCGTATCACCTCGGCCCCCATGTCTGAAAGAAGCATGGCACACATGGGGCCCGGTCCTATGCCGGCCAGCTCTACTATCCTGATCTGTTCAAGGGGTCCCATTGGTGAGGCATCCTATTGAAGTGCTAAAAGGGGGTAAGAGGATCTTCTCCTGCAAAACACCTTTCTAACCAGGCTTATTATCTCCAAAACCCTTGGCTTTGAATGGTGGGCTCCAAGACCCTTATTACACTTGGCTTTCTCTGGGCTCAAACACAATGGTCCACAAAACGGAAAATCTAAGGCGAATTTGACAATTGACCAGTTAAGAATTTGATATCATAAAATTATACTCTAGGGTTTCCCCCATTCCCTCCAGTGAAGGCCTGTCTTCTTTTCCCAGTCAGTTTCGAATCTCCTGTTGAAAAACCCCTCCAGTTTTTCCAAGAGCCTCTTCCAGCCTGGAAGGTTCTCATATATGAGCACATCTTCCAAGAAAGGCACTATCTCGGCCATCATTTCCTTTGGCAAATAAGCTCTGGCGCCCATTTCAAAAGATTTTTTCAGGGCTTCAGGACTCAAAGCGTGGGCTGTTAGCATAGCCACGGGAAGTCTGCGTGCCACAGCCCTCTCCAGCAGATCAAAGCCGTTTACCCCCATGATATCCAGGATCACCAAATCGTAGGTCCAGCCCGAAAGCCTCTGAATGGCCTCGTCATAGCTGGAGGCCGTCTCGATGATGCAGTCCGGTACACTTTCACTGATTACGTCCCTGAGAGAATCCAGCACATCCGGCTCGTCGTCAACTATCAGGAGTCTTTTCCCGCTTAGGACGGAAGATCCCATCTGCTCCTCCTTCATCCCTGATCTGCCATTCCCTCCAACAAAGCCCTCACATTCCTGCCCAACACAGAAAGGTTGTACCCGCCTTCCAGAATGGCGAAACACCCTGCCTTCCAGTTTCGAGCCGTGCGACCTGCAAGGCGGCCTATGGTCTCGTAGTCCTTGGTGCTGAGAAGACCTCCCCAGTCCTCCTGGTGGAAATCGAATCCAGCCGAGATTCCTATTATGTCAACCCTTGGTTCCTTTAAAGCCTCTTGGACCTCCTCCAAATAGAGCTCCCTGGACCTAGCCGAGGGGTTGTGAATGCGCACCCAGCCCTCTTCCCCAAGGATGTTCACGGTTCCATCCCCGAAATGCAGATCAATGTCAAGCACAAGGGCCGTCTTGATTAGTCTCTCCTGTCTCAAAGAGAGTAGGGCGATGGCCATGTTGTTGAAATAGCAGAATCCCCAGGAATGGGAGCGGGAAGCATGGTGTCCAGGGGGCCTTAAAAGACCGAAGCTGAATTCCTTAAGGGCTGTTCTGGCAGCCAGAACAGCTCCCCCGGCTGCCAAAGAGGCTATGTCGTAAAGACCAATGGCCTCCACATGCTCTATGTGGGAAGGGTCATGGGCCAGAGAAATCTGTTCCTTGAGGGCGGGCGAAGGTTTAAGGAATTCCACCAGAGCCTGGATCTCTCCAAGCACAGCCTCCATACGGCCTGCCTGAGCCGCCGGATCCTGGGTGTAAACCCTGGTGAAGTCCGGGTGGTAGATTACTTTCATGCTTCACCTCGAGGGGCTCAGTCAATCCAGCAAGTCAAAACCGCACCCCCGTTTGCTGTTTTCTATAAGGCCCGAAAAACGGGGAGCCCGTTGACAGCCCTTTACTTGGTGAAGATACAAAGCCCTCAAACTACTCAAAACAACACAGCAGGTCCGGACTCTGGGAAGTTTATGGGTTACTCGCTGGCATGTCAACCAAAAGGAGTGACAGGCCGGAACATTCTCCAAGGGCCGTTGCCTTGGTGGAAGGCTCCAAGTTGCCAAATAGACTTTCAGGTATTCCAACCCAACCTCATAGCGCAGCCAAAGGGCTTGTACCAGGGGTTAAGGCCCGTACCTTAAATGCATGAGTGTCTTGGTTTGATCTAACAGATCACAAGGTAAGCCATAATCCCCATTACCAACTACAGTTTGACTGTTCCCCTTTGGGGAAGAACCGGACTTGGAGTATGATTTTCCAAGGGGTTCATGGCTTTCTGTGCTATCCTTATTGAGTTGGAGGCCGGCTGCAGGTCTCCAGCAGCCTAGCTTTTTAGGCAAAGAGGTTGCATCTCAATAAAAATCTCGGTAAGAGGCCTTCTTTCATGAGGCGGTGGGCAGGCCTGGCAATGTTGATTGCAGCTCTAGTGGGTGGAGAGACTTGTTTGAGATTGGGTTGGTTGGGCTGGATTGAGAGGTGGCAATACGATCTTTTCCATCAAGTGGCTGGCTTCAGGGCCCCGGCAAGGCACGTGGCCATCGTGTCTGTGGATGACGAGACCTTGCTGCAGCACAGAGATGAGCCTATGGTTTTCTGGGGCCCTCACTTTGCAAAAGCCATAGAGGTTCTAAGAAAGGTAGGAGTGCGGGTCATAGGCTTGGACTACCTGTTTTCCGTGAGCCCTGAGGCTTGGCTCAAGAAAATGGGCTTGCCGGACCAGCTTTTGAGCAGGACCTACGATGTGCGCATGAGGGAGCAATTGTCCAAAGGTTCTGTGACACTCATAAGTGTTTTGGCAGCAACCCAAGAAGAGCAGGGCGAAATCTTGCTGCCGGTGGAAGACTATCTGTTCAGCTTGCCTAACGGCGCGGAGGATGTGGGTCTGGCCAACTTCGTAACAGATCCGGATGGAGTGGTGCGCCGGTTCCTCCCAGAGCTGCTGGAGGATGAAAACCTGCCCCATCTGAGCTTTGCGGAGCTTTTGGCAGTGAGAGCCTTAGGACTGGATCCCAGAGCCGAATCCTGGGCAATGGGAGGCCGGGTTGTGCCCAGAAGGGCAAAACCCATGCTCATCAGATTTGCCGGGCCGCCCGGAAGTGTCATGCGGGTCTCCATGTCCAGATTACTGGCACCCGGTGCTGAGAAAGATCCTGCGGTGCAGAATTTGGGGGGGCGCGTTGTGATAATCGCAGCAGAACACGTGGGCATGCAGGATCTTCACATGACCCCTTATTCCAGAGGCGGACTGTTTGTGGAAAGCAGAATGATGAGCGGAGCTGAGATCCATGCCAATATTTGTGAAACCTTATTGGGGGGAATTTTTCCCAGGCAGGCTGCCGAAAGCTCAAGACTGGCCTTAGCAGTTATTCTGTTAAGCCTTGGTGCGTTTTTGTTTTTTCGGCTGGATCCCTGGAAGGGATTTGCAGCCTTGTTGATGCTGGTTTTGGCATCCTGGATCGTTTCTTATTGTTTGTTTCTGGCCCATTGGATATTGCCCGTCTCCGGGATCCAGGCATCCATGGGGGTTTGTTTTCTGGGCGGCTTGGGCCTGAGGCTTAGAAGAGAGGAGAGGGAAAGGCAAAGGCTAAGGGGTCTTTTTGGTAGGTACGTGTCCCAGGAGGTAGTGGAGAAGCTGTTGGATTCAGGCCGCAGGCCTGATCTGGGAGGGGAGGCAGTGGAGGTCACAGTCCTCTTTTCGGACATACGGGGCTTTACCGGGATTTCTGAGATGCTTGGGGCACAGGAGGTGGTGGAGTTTTTGAATGCTTTCTTGGGAAGGGCTTGTCAGGCAGTGCTCCAAGAGGGTGGAATGGTTGACAAGTATGTGGGGGACTCGGTGATGGCCGTCTTTGGATGGCCTGTCCCTCACCCGGACCATGCGGCCAGGGCGCTTCGTGCGGCGCAGGCAATGCTCCGGGCAGCTCATGATATGCAAGAGTGGATACGAGAGCGCTTCGCAGGCAGAGGGCTTCCGGATTTTCGCATAGGGGTTGGGTTGCACACAGGGATGGCTGTTTTGGGCAATGTGGGCTCCCCTCAGCGCATGGATTTCACCGCAGTTGGGGACACCGTTAATACTGCCTCCAGGCTGGAGGGGCTAAGCAAAGAATTGGGTTGGAGCATAGTGGCCAGTCAATCCACCTTTGAGGCAGCTGGAGCGGGTTTCGAGGTACAAGGTGAGAGCGTGGTGCATGTGAGGGGGAAGGCTGCTCCCATGAAGGTTTATGGGGTCGTGGGGGCCTGCGAGTAAGAAAGGAGGGCTAAAC
>CAYPWF010000033.1:0-42934 GCA_964414345.1 uncultured Desulfarculaceae bacterium | reverse complement strand
GCCACCACTTTTCCCAAAGCCTCGATCCCATCCATCTCGGGCATGCGGATGTCCATGACCACCACATCCGGCTTCTTCTTCTGGAGCAGCTCCACCGCCTCTTTCCCTGTGGAGGCCACAAGCACCTCGTAGCCCTCAGCCGAAAGCTCGCTTCTGTAGAGCTCCAGCAGGTTCTTTTCGTCATCCACTATCAGCACGGTGGGCACTTGGATTACCTCTGCGCGTATTCTTCGCTTATACCACAGGCTACTCCAGGCGGGCAACCCCGGCCATTTTGCTTTACCCACAAAGGCCCGGACCCCTGGAACTGTGGGGGATTTACTGCAGGATTTCCACGCCCTCCTGTCTCAGAAGTTTTTCTATTTCCTGGATGTGCTCCGGGCCTCTGGTCTCCAAGTCGAACTCCACCCTGGAGAGGTGAAGAGGTTGCTCTGGGGAGAGCCGGTCATGGAAAACCTGCAAAATGTTGGCTCCTGTCTTGGCCACCGTCTGTGTAACCCTGGCCAGGGATCCGGGCACATCGGGCAGGACTATCCTCAATCTCATTCTCCTTCCCAAGCTCATGGCACCCCTTTGAATGAGCCTGTCCAGCCATTGAAGGTCCAAATTCCCACCACTTACAACAAGCACCACCTTCCGACCCCTGAGCAATTCCTCTTCTTGGAGTAGCAAGGCCAGGCCGGCGGCCCCGGCCCCTTCCACAACCAGATGCTTCCGCTCCAGAAAGGTCACCACAGCCGACTCAATGAAAGATTCCCTCACAGTAAGCACCCTGTCCACAAACTTCTTGATTATCTCCAAAGGGATTTCCCCAGGGGTTGCAACAGCAATGCCGTCGGCCAGAGTTTTCCCGGAGGGCACACTCAACCTGCTGCCTGCCTCAAAGGACCTGGCCAAGGCCGGGGCGCTCTCACTTTGTACGCCCCAAACCTCTACCCTTGGCAGGATTGACTTCACGGCCAAGGCCACTCCGGCCAGAAGCCCCCCTCCTCCTGCTGGGACCAGTACTGCCTCCATTTCCTTCAAATCCTCACAGATCTCAATTCCTGCGGTGCCCTGGCCGGCCACCACGTCCGGATCGTCAAATCCAGGAATCCAAAAAGCTCCGTGTAGCTGGGCCCATCTTCGGGCCTCCAGGGCGCACTCATCGTAGGTCTCCCCGTGCTGGATCACTCGAGCACCGTACCCTTTAGTAGCCAGGAGTTTGGCTATGGGGGCCTGCATGGGCATGAAAACCGTGGCCTGCAGACCCAACCTGCGGGCTGCCCAAGCCACCCCTTGGGCATGATTGCCTGCGCTGGCCGCAACCACACCTCTTTCACGTTCCTCTCGTGTGAGCCCAAGCATCCTGTTAAGAGCGCCTCTTACCTTGAAAGAGCCTGTATCCTGAAGGCTCTCCAGCTTGAGGAAAAGCTCCAGATTCAACCTTTCGGAAAGATGATTTGAACGCAATAGGGGGGTCTTTCGCACAAATGGAGCGATTCTTTCCCTGGCCTTTACTATCTCCTGGAAAGTCAACATTTCTCTTTTCTCCCCAAACCAGGCTAGCTGCAGGGGTTTATTGTGTCAACACCCGGAAACACTTTGTTCCCCTGGTAATCCCAGCTCGGCTCATTGGCAAGAACCCGCAAAGACAGGGGCTCAAGAGCCCAAGCAGCAAGGGGGATCTGAAGAGCTCGAGCCTTCGAAGAATTGTGTCTTGATTCCAGAGCCCGCTTTTTGCACATTATTATTAGGGGCCGGAAAATGAATCATCAGCCTGAGGAGGTGTTCTAAGTATGGGGGCCGCGCAGCAGGCTCAAGAGAGGCTTAGAAGCTTTTTCCAATGGTTCACCCGCAGGGCTTTCCAGGATCTTCAAAGCAGGGACTGGGAGGTGGCGGACTATCTCTCCGAGGTGCTGGCGCGTTTTGTGAGGACCGAGCAGCTTCGCCGGGTGAGGGATCCACAAGGGGATCCCACGGAGAGCGTGGTGGAGATGCTCCTGGATATCCAGACTGCCTCACAAGACCCCGAGCTGGAGAGGGACAGGTTTCAGTTCATTGGGGATTACCTCTTGTTCATGGCAGGGCTTTTCAGGGAGTATACTCAAGCCAGGGGATTTCTGGGCTACTACCTGGCGGAAGGTCCCAGAGCCTACCATAGGGTATGGGAGGTGGAAAAAGGTCTTTTCAGACCCTCGGCAAGGCTTTTCGAGCGGCTTTCCCAAGGCTTTGAATTCCATGCCGGGGCCTTGCATTACATGAGAAAGACCTTCTTTCACGAGCCCTCACCGGAGGATCCGGTGGAGGATTGGAGGAGGAGGGTGCTTCACCTACTGAACTAGAGACTCCTCAAGACTATGGCTCCTGTTCCACGGCCTTCACTTCCTCCCAAAGCTGTTCCATTTGCTCCAGGCCAGCCTCTCTAGGGGATATTCCCCGGGCCTTGAGGGCCTGTTCCATCATCTCGAAGCGTCGCTGGAACTTTTGGTTGGCCTGGCGCAGAACCCCCTCGGGTTCTCTGCCCAGGTGACGGGCCAGGTTGGCCAGGGCGAAGAGCAGGTCCCCCAACTCCTGAGAGGCTCTATCCGTCTGCTGCTTCTCCAGGGCCCTTTCCAACTCCCCTAGTTCCTCCCTGACCTTGTGCATGACTTCCCGGGGCCCGGGCCAGTCGAAACCCACCTTTGCAGCCTTGAGGCCCAGGCGGTATGCCCGATAAAGAGCAGGCAGTCCATCCGGGACGCCCGAGAGGGCAGAGGTGGGAGCCGGTTTCCCCTCGGTTTTCTTTATAGCGTCCCATTGGCTCAACACCTCTTGAGGGGTGGAGGCGGTGGCGTGGCCAAACACGTGGGGATGGCGCCGGATCATCTTCTCGTGGATGCCCTGGATCACCTTTTCCAGATCAAAGGAGCCATCCTCCTGGGCCAGACCGGCTATGAAAACTATCTGGAACAGGAGGTCCCCCAGCTCCTCGCACAGAAGTTGCGGGTCACCTGCGTCTATGGCCTGGAGCACCTCGTAGGCCTCGTCTATCAAGTAAACCTTCAGGTTCTGCAGGGTCTGCTTGCGATCCCAGGGACATCCCTCTGGGCCCCTGAGGCGAGCCATTAGGCTTGCGAGCATTGGGAGACTGCTTCCTTGTTGCTCCATGTCTGCCCTTTCCACTTTGCCCGAGATTCGGCTGGATCCGTGAATCATCCCCACAGATCGATCCTCCTGATTTTATCACGCCACGAGGGCTCTGTGGCAGCCAGGCCTCAGGCTCGATGAGCTGGGCATTTTTCTTTTGGGGGAGGCGTGTTATGCTCCCATCATGCGGTCTATGCTCGAAGTCGTCTCATCCTCAAGTGGGCCGGGGCTCCGGGGCCGCAAGCCCCAATCTCCTGGGTCTCGGGGAAAGGGAGGTCTTGCCATGACAGAGGAGGTTTATCGCAGACTGGCCAGGGTCTTGGACACCCTGCCCAATGGATTCCCGGCCACCGAAAGCGGAATCGAGATCCAGCTTCTCAAGAAGATCTTCACCCCAGAGGAGGCGGATCTCTTCTGCGATCTGAGGCTCAGCTTCGAGACCCCTCAACAGATAGCTCAGAGGACCGGCAGGCCCCTGGAGGGCCTGGAGGAGAGACTGGTCTCCATGTGGAAAAGAGGGGAGATCTTCGGGATTGATTTTGGGGCGGTCAAGGTCTTCAGGATGCTTCCCTGGGCTTTCGGGATCTACGAGATGCAGCTCAACCGGATGGACCAGGAGTTGGCCCGGATGTGTGAGGAATATATGCGGGCTTTTGGAAAGGATTTCTTTGCTGTCAAGCCCCAGTTAATGCAGGTTGTCCCCATTGAGAAGGAGATCCCCAACAAACAGCAGGCTCTTCCCTACGAGCAGGTCTCTTCCCTCATAGAGAAGAGTAAATCCTTTGCCGTTGCGGACTGCATATGTAAAAAGGAGAAGAAGATCCTGGGGAAGGGATGTGAGAAGCCCCTGGAGGTCTGCCTGGCCATGGCCCCCATTGAGGGTGTTTTTGAGAATTACCACTGGGGAAGGCCCATCAGTAAAGAACAAGCCCGGGATATCTTGAAAAAGGCAGAGGAAGCTGCCTTGGTTCACATGACTTACAACATAGAGAGCGGACATTTTTTCATTTGCAACTGCTGCGGCTGCTGTTGCGGAATCTTGAGGGGAATAAACGAGCTGGGCATCAAGGATGCGGTCAACACCAATTACTACGCTCAAATAGACCCAGACAGATGTGTGGCCTGCGGGAAGTGCGCGGAGGAGCGCTGCCAAGTGCAGGCAATCAGGAACTTGGGAGATGCTTACCAAGTCCTCCGTGACAGGTGCATAGGCTGCGGCCTTTGCGTCACCACATGCCCCTCTGAGGCCATATCTTTGGTTCGGAAGGCCCCCGATGAAATAGAGCTCCCCCCCAAGGATGAGAAGGCTTGGTTCGAGGAGAGGGCAAGAAGAAGGGGGGTGGATTTCAGCCCTTACAGGTGATAAACGGCAGGGTCACTAAACGGGGCTCCTCTCGCATGAGTCCGCCGGCAAAGTTGGTGAGACAATGAGGGGGAGTGTGATCCGAGAAGGCCCATGGGCCTTCCCCATTGATCATCACAAGAGAGCCGGTGAGAGGAGTTGAACCTCCGACCCGCTGATTACGAATCAGCTGCTCTGCCTCTGAGCTACACCGGCGAAAGCGAACCTATTTTGAGGGCTCAGGCGCCAGGGTGTCAAGCCGCAGCGGCTCCGGGCGCTTGGGGGTCCATACAGCTCAGAGCCCTATCTCTTTGTAAATAAGTGAAGCCTCCCTGGCCAGGGCCTCAAGAAGTCTCTGGGTGTGTATGAAATCCTCCAAGCGCATTAGGCTTGTGGGGGAGTGGCTGTACCTGCAGGGCACTGCTATGACTCCTGTTAGCACGCCCTTTCCGCTCAACTGGATCGCCCCTGCGTCTGTGGAGCCCATAAGTGGTGTCTTGATCTGGTAGGGTATGCCCAGTTTTTCTGCTGTATCCAAGATTTTCTCCACCAACTTTTCGGGTACAATGAGACTCTTGTCCATGGTTGTTACCACAGGCCCCCGCCCCAGGCTCGAGATCATCTGCTCAGGCCTAACCCCCGGTGTGTCGGTGGCCATGGTCCCCTCCACAGCCAAGGCCAGATGAGGGCTCCACCTCTCTGCCGCCACCCTCGCACCCCTGCAACCCACCTCCTCGCTGGAGGAGAAGCTCACCACCGTGCGCCAAGGGGGCCTTTCCTCTGCCAGGCTCTCCAATGTTTTTACCAAAAGAGCGCATCCAGCCCGATCGTCCAAGGCCTTAGCCATCACTGTCTCCTGGCCTAACACACTTAAGCTCTGAGGTATGAGAGCCACACACCCCAGCCTTATTCCCATTTTTCTTAGCTCATCCCTGTCCCTAGCCCCCACGTCCACGAAAAGATCCTTCCACCCCAAGACCCTGTTTTTCTCCTCGGCCTCCTGGACATGCGGCGGGATGGAGCCCACAAGGCCCCAATGGTATCTACCGCCAGCACCCCTTAAAAGGATCCTCTGGCCCGGCAGAAGGCGCACGTCCCAGCCGCCCACAGGGGCAAGCCTCAGGAATCCGTCTTGTTCTAACCCCTTGACCACGAAGCCCACCTCGTCCATGTGGGCTTCAAGCATCACAGTGAATTCCTGCTCCGGATTCAGGATGGCGTGGAGGTTGCCCAGAGCATCCACTTCCACACGATGGGCTAGGGGTGTGACCCTGGCTCGGATCTTTTCCCTCACCTCTTCTTCGAACCCCGAAACCCCAAAGGCCTCTGTTAAATCCCTAAGAAGCTCAATTAGGTCGCTTGAGGTTTGTTGTGCGTTCATTACTCCGTTTCCCTCCTGTGCTCCACTTGCCCTTGGCGGCCCTCACCGCCGGGCCTCAAGGGAGAAGAGCTGTTCGTTGGCAGAACGTATCTCCCCCCAGGCTTCCTCTGGGCTCATGTCGCCGGGGGCTTCTATGGGATAGAAACCTTTTTCTGCCACCAACGAAGTAAGCCGATTGAGCCAATAGCCCCCGTGCTCCCCAAGGGATTGTGCAAAAAGCTTCGGGTAATCCCTCTTCTTCATCATCCCCATAAGAAGCCCCCTCACATGAATGGCGTGAATGGATTGGCCCCTCAACTCCTCCATATCCAGGCCTACATCCCTTTGAAACGTAAAGATGAGCACTGGTCGGCCGGCTTCCCCCAGGCCTCGAAGAAGCCCCCTGTAGAACCACCTGTGAAGGATTCCGGCCATGTAGCAGCCAAGCACCCAGTCCTCTCTGATGGCAAGCACAGCTTCTCTTAGGCTTCGGCCCATTTCCTGGGCCCTTTTTTCCAAAAACTGGTAATACGACTCCAGAAGCCCTTCATCCCTGAGCCAGGGGAAACGCTCCCAAGCCTCCAATTCCCAGGCTTGAGATCTTTTGGGCTCACCCAGATACTGTAGGAAAGCTTTGAACGGAGCATCCCCAAAGTCAACCCCGTTGCCGAAAAACAGGGGGCTCCTCCCGTACATCTCAAGATCCAAAACCAGACCTGCCACGGCCGGATGATTCTTGGACCAATAGGCGGCCACCCTGGCCGGGGAGACCACTTCTTTTTCCCAAGCTTCAAGGTCCCATGGCGATGGAGCGCTCCATACCCTTCCCTCTGCCCCCACAACAGAGGAAGGGAGTTCTCTGCTAGAGGGTCCTCCAGGATAATTCATGCCCAGAAGCCACCTCACCTCTGAATGGGCCAGTAGAGCTGCCATATTCTGCCATGCTTGGAGGAGTCGGGCTCTTTCAGGCTCGGATCCCCAGGCCCCCAAGAGCACCTGCGGGTGTGCGACCCCCCAGAAGGTGTTAAGACCCGAGATCATCATCCTGTAAGCAAGCCTCTCCAGCTCCTTCTCATCCTTGTCCATATGAGCCCATCCCGAGCGAACACCCTCCGCGGAAATCCATCTGTGAGAAGGTTTCAGAGGAACCGGGGAAGCTCCATGCACAGGCTTCCAGAAACTAAATTCTTTTGTGCATGGAGGGGGAGCATCCGGGAAGGGCTCCTGCAAGATCGTGAAGTCGGGCTTAGATGGAGGGGGTGCATGGGCACTCAGAGTGGCGCAATGGGAGACAATCTCCTTTTTCAATCTCCCCAGGATATTCCTCAAGAAAACTCGCAAGCGGGCCTCCTCCCCAGGCATAGGCAGCATGGGTGAGGCCGGCTCTTTGGAGTTGGCCCCTCCGTGGGTCAGCACATGGCGGCTCATCACCAAGACCATGCCTTTTCCGCAGCGCGCCAGTGCCCCCAAGGTGAAGGGACCTTTTTCTTCTTTTTGGTGCATAAGAAACGCCGATTCATGGGAGCGAACCAATGAGAGGACCCCTTCTCCCACGGCAAGGGAAGGGGACCTGTCAAACACCATGGGGCCTTGGAGCCCGGGGTCTGGAATAAGGGATTCCAAGGGAAGCACAAGAGGGGCTTTCCAAAGAGGGGCATTATAGCAATTTTCCTCATCCATCACCCAGTCGTCCCCGATGCTGATGGAGGCCCCCAGCCTGTGAAGGAGAAGATTGAATAGATACCGATCATGGTCCCCCACCTGATCCCTTGGGCTGCCGGAGGAGGGACCCAAGACCAGGATTCCCCCTCCCCTCACGAAATCCTCCAGGGGTTGAACCTCCCCAAGGCTCATGGCAGTGCCCGGAGCCCCTGGGGTGGGACCCGAGAGGATCACCACCAGGGAGGATTGCCTGAGGTCCATGTGTGTGAGGCGGGGATAGAAGGGCCTGTAGGCCGGGCGGAACCCGGCAAGCCTGAGATTGTCCATGAGGCCGGCCAGCACGGCAGGCGGGTTCATCTCCAGGTCCACTATTAGGGCGCGATCCAGCCCCCTTGCCCCTGCGGGCCAGAAGGATGCTAGGAGGGCCATTGCCGCACACGCGAGCCGTCTCATGATCAACTCCACCCCAAGATAGTAAGACAGGACGGAGTCTGGGGCCATAGATACTCGGGCAGGGGGCTTTTTCTTGTGGGAGCCGGCCTGGATGGTCACAGGGCCATTTTTCTTTTCTCTTCCTCCCTGAGCTCTCTTCGCAGGAACTTTCCAACTTTGGACTTGGGAAGCATATCCCTGAACTCGATGTATTGGGGGACCTTGTAAGGGGCCAGTCTCTCCTTGCACCAGTTGGTGAGCTCCAGGCCGCTTACCCCTTTGACATCCTCCTTGAGGACCACGAAGGCCTTTATCCTCTCGCCCACTTTCTCGTCCTGAACTCCCACCACGCTTGCAGCAATAACAGCCGGATGCTCCTGGAGCACCCTTTCCACCTCTGCAGCCGCCACCCTGTAACCTTTGTGCTTTATGAGGTCAACGGACCTATCCCTGAAGTAGAGCCACCCTTGCTCGTCGATCTCTACCACGTCGTTGGTCCTGTACCAGACCTCGCCCTCCACCGTGCAGAAGCACTTCTGAGTCTCCTCGGGCTTGTTCCAATACCCTTTGACCGCGTAGGGCGATGTGGCCAACAGCTCTCCTGCCTCCCCGGGAGGCACCGGCTCCTGGGTGTCGGGATCCAGCAGTTTGAACTTGCTTCCCGGGGAGACCTTCCCGGCCGAGCCCTCGGGTGGAACGCCGTCGCGGGCGTAGCTGAGGGATATGGCCCCGCAAAGCTCTGTTGCCCCGTAGCCCTGGTACAGGGGTATCCCAAACCTTTTTTGCCACCTCCTGCCCACCTCCACCGGCAGGACGTCCCCTCCGGTGCCGCAGTACTTAAGGGAGCTCAGGTCGTAGTGATCCAGGCGATCATGCTCCAGTATCATCCTGTACAGGGCCGGCACCGCGAACATTCTAGTGGCCTTGTAGCGCTGAATGTGGTCGAACATGGCATCCAGGACGACTCTCGGCATCACCAGCAATGTCTCCCCTGTCAGGAGGAGCGGGGCCATGGCATCCATCTGGCCTATGATGTGATAGAAGGGGGCCGCAAGCAGCGTTACCCCCTCACCGGGGGGGACCACACCCTCGGTGACCCGGGCCCATTCCCTTGCCCTGTAGAGAAAAAGGCCGCATGGGAGGGGAACCCCTTTGGGGAACCCCGTGGTGCCGCCCGTGTACAACATCACAGAGGTGTCCTGGGGCTCTGATCGAAACTCTGGCAGTCGGGCACGGGCGTTGTTCCCACGCAGCAGCTCGCCGAAGGGAACGAACTCGGTTCCCCGGGGTGTGCGGCCCGATGGAATTCTCCTGAAGGCCCTTCCTATTGCCCCTTTCCACCATGGAAGAAGGTCAACGAGCGTTGTCACAACCACCTTGCGAATGGAGGTCTCGGAAAGCACGTCCACAACGTAGGTCACGTTGGTGTCCATACAGAGTATCACATGGGCTTCCACATCATTTGCCATGTACTTGACATCATAAGAGGTGTAAACCGGGGCTATCATGACAGGGACCGAGCCGAGCCTCTGGAGGGCAAGCCAAGTCACTATGGTCTGGGGCATGTTGTAGAGATAGAGGATGACCTTGTCCCCCCTGTGCACCCCCATTCGCGAAAGAGATGCGGCTGCGCTCAAAACCATCTCCAGGAGCAGCTTGAAGCTGTACCTCTGTCCCAAGTAGATCATGGCCGCCTTATCTGGAAAGCGCTTGGCCACCTCCTCAAAGGCCTCGTAAGTGCTATGGGCTTCCCATGGCTCCATCTTCTCTACACTCCCACGAAGCTGGCCCGTACGTCCGGATTCTCTCTGAGCTCCTTGCCGGTTCCCTGCAAGCTCATCATCCCATTTTCTATCACATACCCCCGGTCCAAGGCGGGGAGCAGGGGCCTTGCGAACTGCTCGGCCACCAAGATGGCTATCCCCTCTGTCCGTATCCTTCTTATGGCCTCTATGAGATAGCGCTGCATCATGGGACTCAAGCCCAAAAGGGGCTCGTCCAGGAGCAAGAGCCTGGGTTTGGTCATCAAGGCCATGCCGATGGAGAGCATCTGTTGCTCCCCTCCGCTGCAGAACCCGGCCTTCCTCCTTTTCAACTCTTTCAGGGGCGGGAAGATCCCGTACACAAACTCGAAACTCTGTTGAACCTGGGAATCCCTCCTGAGATATGTGCTTATGCGGAGATTTTCCTCCACGCTGCTGTCCTGGAAGATGGGGTGCCTCTCCCTGCTCAAGGCTATGCCTTTCTTTATGCGGTAGCTCGGCTTGGCAAGCAGTATCTCCTCCCCCTGGAACCAGAGTTCCCCCAGGATGGTGATTCTCTCACCCCCTCTTCTGTCCTCCTTCACCTTCATGTCGATGATCAGGCCTGAGATGGTGTTCATCAGGGTGGTCTTGCCCGCACTGTTGGGGCCCAGGACCCCGACTATCTCCTGCCCCTGTACCTGTATGCTCAGGTCATTTATGGCCAGAGCGTTCTCGAAGAAAACCATAAGGTTCTTGGCTTCCAGCATTTCTCCCAGCCTCTTGGAGCCGGACCAGGGATACCTCTCCAGGCCTCTGCCCCTGTTTCTTTCTCAGTCCTCCACCTCGGTTCCCAGGTAAGCCCTCTGGACCTGCTCCTGCTCCATGACTTCCTGGGGAGGCCCGTCGGCTATTTTCTGGCCGAAGTTCATGACCATGACCCGGTCGGCCACTCGAAAAAGCTCCCTCAGCCTGTGCTCCACCATGATGATGGTAAGGCCCTCGCGGTGGAACTTCTCCAACATGGGAAGAGTTGCCGCCACCTCTGACATGGCCATCCCTGAGAAGAGTTCGTCCAGGATCAGCAGATCCGGCCTCAACGCTATGCATCTGGCCAGATCCAACCTTTTCAAGTAACCATGGGGGAGGGCGCCGGCCATCTTGTACGGGACGAAGGAGTCCCTCTCGAACCCCAGATCGTCCAGGATGTCTATGGCAACGTCGTCCCTTTCTCCATATTTCCCCCCTCTGAACTTGGTGACCCTCGGGGAGCACAAGGGCACAATTATGTTCTTGAAGGCCGGGAGCCTCTGAAGGGTCCTTGCCATCTGGAAGGTGCGGGCTATTCCCAGGCAGGCGATGCGATAGGGTTGCTTGCCTGTTATATCCTGGCCGCGGTAAAGCACCTTGCCCGAGGTGGGTTTCACGAATCCGGTTATGAGGTTGATGAGAGTCGTCTTGCCCGAGCCGTTGGGCCCAATGATGCCCAGGAACTCCCCCCGCCTCACTTCCAGCTCCATATCGCAAACGGCCATTATCCCACCAAAGACCTTGGTGAGCTTTTGAACCCTGAGAAGCACTTCCTGGGACATTTCAGATCTTCACCATCCTCTCAAATTGGTGATACTTTCTCTCCAGGTAGTGGAATATGCCCTCTGGAAGAGCTGCCAGCGCACCGATCAATATGAGGCCGTACAGAGCCATCCTCAGGCCCCCCATGGCCCTCAGGGCCTCAGACAGTGGCACCAGGATGAAGCTGCCCAGGACTGCCCCGGCAAAGCTGCCCGTCCCCCCCATGACCACTGCTGCCAGGGGAAGTATGGTGTAGTCCAGGGCAAGCACGGAGCGGCCCACGAACTGGTAGTAGTGAGTCATGAGGGCCCCTGCGAAGCTCCCCACGGCTCCGGCCAGGAATATGGCCTGGGCCTTATACCAGTAAACATTGACCCCTGCGGCCATGACGACCCTGTCATCATCCTTGATCCCTCTTAGGATCATCCCAAAGTCCTCATCCAGAAGCTTCCTGAAGCCGAAAAGCACCACCACCAATCCCACTATGGCCAGGTAAATGGCCAGCCAGCCACTTGGATAGGGGCTCAGGGAGAGAAGACCGTGGGTGCCTCCCAGGATCTCCAGAGTCTCTATGAGGTGGGCGAACAGAAGAGGCAGGATAAGGGTCACTATGGAGAAGTAAACCCCCCTCAGCCTCACCACAAGGACCAGGAGGACGGTGCAGAAGGCTGCTCCGCCCAAGGTGCCCGCAGGAATGCTCAGGAAGATGGGCCAGCCCAGGTAGTGGTTAAGGGCCCCGGCCACATAGGCCCCTGCCCCAAAGAAAAGGGCCTGTCCCAAAGACACCAGTCCCACTGCTGCCATCAGATCCCAGCTCAAGGAGAGGAGCCCGAAGATGCAGGAGTAAAAGAGCACCTTCTCCCAATAACTCCCGTGAAGCACAACCGGCAGGATGAATAGCAGCCCGAGGGGTACCACCCTGGGCAAGAGCAGGTAGCAAAGGTCCTTCCAGGAGGCCAGAACGTAGAGGGTGTCGCTCCTGGCCTTGATTCCCCTGTCCAACCTCTCCTTGCGGTGCTTTCCTCCCTCCGGCATCTCAGACCCTCTCCTCCAGCTCCTTGTACTTGCCCAGTATGCCAGAGGGCTTCACGGCCAGGATGAGCACTATGGCGGCAAGGGTGACGACAGTCTGCCACTGGGCCCTCAGGAATGTGGCCACCAGAACCTGGGAGAATCCCAGGATGAAGCTGCCCAGAACAGCCCCAGGAATGCTCTCCAAGCCTCCTATGATCCCCACTGCCAGGGCATAGAGGAGAATGTCATAGCCCATCTCGGTGTCTATGGCCCCCAAAGGCAAGATGGTAAGGCCCGCCACCACCGCCAGGGCAGAGCCCATGGCCAGGCTCAGGGCCGCAGTCCAGTCCGGATCTATACCCACGGCGATGGCGGTTCTCTCGTTCTGGGCTATGGCCCTGAAGGAGAAGCCGGTCCTGGTGCGCCGGGTGAATAGATAAAGGAGCACCACCAGCAGAGCCCCTATCCCGACGAGCAGCAGCCTTTGAATATCCACCCACACCCCGCCCATATTCACGCTTCCCCTCACAAAGGGGGGAAGCACGTAGGAGAACCCGGAAAACCCCATCCAGCGCAGGACCTCGATGATCACTATGGCCACAGCCAGAGTGGCTATCACCTCATTGATGGCCAGCCCTCTGAGCCTCAACATGAGCCCCCAGTAAAGAAAAAATCCAAAGGCCCCTATCAGGATCACAGATAGGAGAGCTGAGACCAGATAGGGAAGCCCAAGTTGATTCATAAAGACCCAGGTAAGAATCCCCCCCAGCAGGTAAAATGCCCCATGGGCGAAATTTGGTAACCCGCTGATCCCAAAGGTGAGGCTGAAGCCTATGGCCATGAGTGCCAGGCTAACGCTGTTTGTGACCCCGTAAATTATTATCTCCACTTGGCCTTCCCGCACCGCTCTCCGAGGCTCAAAGCCCTTAGGAGCGTCTTTGTTGAGAGCCGGGCAAGGCAGGAGATTCCACGCCCCGCCCGGCTCTCCAAGATGCCTACTTCACCCAGGGGGCGAGTTCCAACTTGGCCTCTGCCACGTTCTCCGGATATATGGGGACCATCTTGCCGGCTCTCCACTGATAAGAAACAATGACCGAGCTTGCCTTGGGATCCCCGTCGAAGATCTGCTGGTGGGAGGACTTATCAAATTTTATCCTTCCTGAGACCCCCTCCAGGTCCGTGGCCTCCAGGAAACCCACAAACTTGTCCGGGTCCTTGGAGGGCACAAAGCCCGCCCTTTCTATGGCGTCCTTGAGAATATAGATGGCATCGTACGCGGATGAGACCACCCTGGGATCGTCCATTTCCGGATATTTCTTCTCTTGCCATTTCTTGTGAAACTCTATGGACTTGGGCAAGGCCTTCACAGGAGCGCCTGTGCCTCCAGGGAAAGGCATCACCATCACGTAATCCAAGTCCTCCCCATAGCTCTTCCATGCCTTGGCGCTCGTCACCACAGCAAAATCCAAAAACAGCATGGTCGGGATCCTCATGGACTTCCACTGCTTGAAACACACCGGCAAGGTGGGCATGTCACCCACAACATAGAGCATCTGCGCGCCTGAGGAGCGGGCCTTGCTGAGAACGGCCGAGAAGTCATTTGTCCCCACAGCCACCGGTTCATACCCCACGGTGGTCCATCCAAAACCCTCCAGCTTGGCCTTTGCGGCGTCTGCCGCGGCCCTGGCCCAGAGGGTGTCCTGAGCTATGATGAAGAGCTTGTCCTGCTTGAACTGCACTCTGGCCAGATCCATGGTCTTGGCTGCCGCAGTCCCCACGTACACGGAATTGGTCGTGGCCCTGAACCAATACTTGTACTTCTCAGGGTCTCCCTTGAAGATCTCGATGAGTTTCGGGGTTTGGGCTATGGTCTGGAGGGTCACCATCTTGTACTTGGCTATGAGATCCATGGTGGCAACCATGGCCTCGGAACGAAACGGGGCCACCACTATGGCATCAGGCTTCTCCTCGGCTATGAGCTTGTCCACGGCCATGAGGGCGGATTGGACCGGGGTGCCCGGCTCCCCACATCTTGTGTCGGCTGTGACAAGCTTAAGGGGGCGCTTGACCCCTTCCTCTTTGACCAGGATGCCTCCCTGTGCGTTGATCTCCTCCATGGCCATCTCAACGGCCAGCTTCGAGGACTTGCACAAGGGCTGGAAAAAAGAAGTCGGCATCCCAAGCACGATGGGTTTCTCGGCCGCGTGGACTGGAATCCCCAACCAGAAAAACAATGACACCGCGCCTACCGCTATTCTCAACCAAGGTCCTCGTTTCATGACTTTACCTCCTTTCAGCTCATTTCTTGTGTCTAGGTATGGGTTCCATTGGCATGTTCCAGGAGGCCTAATCAAGGCCATCACCCCGCCTAGTCCGATTCCAGCGACTCCTGGGATCTGGAGGGCTTGCCCATGTCTCACAAGCTCTTCCCCTCTTGTGCCCGTGTTGGGTGGACAGTGAACAGAACACCTCGCAGACCCAGGCCGCCTCCTTTTACAAATCCAGGATTTCCTGCAAGGGAGAATGACTCTTGATTTACTTAATTGATTGAGCGAAGCCTACCGCCTCGCTTTCATATTTGTCAAGAGGCACTGCGTGTCACTTGCAAAAGCAAATTCCCAGCCCCTGAGAGGCTCTGGGCTGCCTGGAACCTGTTGGGATCCGTCTTCAGCCCTGACGGCCTGAGCGTATGGGAAGATGTTGTATCCAGTTTGGCCCTAGCTCACAACCAGCTCATTGCCGTTCCAGGACAGCCAGGTATAGGTTCGAGAGGTCCTCGTAGCGGGTCAGAAGGAAAGGTAGGTCTTTCACCAAACGTCTCAATTGCGGGAAGATGGGAAGCGAGTCCAAGTGGAAGGGGACCACTTCCTTGAGTTGCTCCACAAACAAGCGCCCCTCCGGGTGACTTATGATCAGGCGTCCGGACCTGGCCAGCATGCGGGCACAGTTGGCCAGTGCCCTGGGCTTGTCCACCAGATTAGGGAAGACCGCGTTCATGAAAATGACGTTCATGGATCCATCTGGAAGCCCCATTTCCCCTATATCCGAAAGATGGGTTTCCACATCAGGATACTTGTCTGCCAGGCGGGCCAACATCTTGGCCGAGATCTCGCAGGCCACTATTCTCCCCGGTCTGAAGGCCCTCAAAAGCGGGATCAAGACTCCCACTCCAGCCCCCACATCCAGCACAACATCTCCGGGTTGAATATCCGCGGCCTCTACTATTAATTGCAGATTTCTCAGGATGTGCGGCGGCTGCTCCTGGTCGAACAACTCCACGACCTCATCGAAGTAGTGGGCCTGCTTGCGATTCACCAGGAGCTGTTCAGCGCTGTCCATGGCCTCTGGCATGAGAAGGACCTTTCTTCAAAAAAGGGTGTGCAGGACTGGTCCCCCAAGGGCATGATGTGTGTTCCTGCTCAGATCACCTTGTTCAGGGAATACTCTATGATGCCCTGGGCTCCTGCTTCCTGTAGTTTGGGTATGATCTCCCTGACCACGTCCTGATCAACTATTGTCTCTATGGCGAACCAGTCCTGTCCGTAGAGTTTTGAGATGGTGGGGGCCTTGAGGCTTGGGAGCACCGCCACCACGTTGGGAATGTCCTCCTCGGAGACGTTCATCTTGAGCCCCACCTTCTTGTAAGCGGCCATGGCCCCCTTGAGGAGCATCCGGATTTGCTCTATTTTTCGGCGCTTCCAGGGATGCTCCCAGGCGGCTGGATTGGCTATGAGCTGAGGGGCCGTGGTCATGAGCTCCTCCACGATCCTAAGCCCGTTGGCCCTCAATGTGGTGCCTGTCTCCGTGACCTCCACCACGGCGTCGGCCAGGCCCTCCAGCACCTTGGCCTCGGTTGCGCCCCAGCTGAACTCCACCTCCACCTTCATGCCCCGGTCCTGGAAGAGCCTCCGGGTGAAGTTGACCAGCTCCGTGGCCACCCGCCTTCCCTCCAGGTCCTCCAGGCTTCGCACAGGGGAGTCCTCGGGCACTGCCAAAACCCAGCGAGCGGGCCTTCTACTGACCTTTGAGTATATGAGCTCTTCCAAAATCACCACCTTGGAGTCATTCTCCAGGATCCAGTCTTTGCCTGTGAGCCCCAGATCCAGGACGCCGCTTTCCACGTACCTGGAGATCTCCTGGGCTCGGATGAGGTAGCAGGATATTTCCTCATCGTCTATGCCAGGGAAATAGCTTCGATCAGGAAGCCTTATGTTCCAACCTGCCCTCTTGAATATCTCTATGGTGGCATCCTGGAGGCTTCCCTTGGGTATACCCAATTTGAGCTTTTCCATGAAAATCCTCCATCTCCCCACAAAAAAACCACCTTAAAAGGGTGGCACCGGGCTAAGTGCAAAAGCATCTTTTATTTCTAAACTTTTTTACAACTGTAGCAAGAGTTGTGTCAAGTCCGGGAGTTCTTGAGGCCTAATTCGTAAAAAGCTCCCGAACCTCCTACTCAGGAGGGATCGCCTGGACTCAGGGCCATGCAAAGACCATAATCAGATCAAACAGAGCCTGAATCGGCCCTATGTTGCCCAGGAGGGATCCAGAGGCCCCATCAGGCACAAGGTAAGCCATGACCCCTTTGACGAACTACCGCATAAATTGTACGGAAAGAGCTTCTCAATGCCTTATGCCCCTGTGAGAGATGGTTCAATATACTACAGAGACGTGGGGCGAGGAGAGCCTTTGATCCTGGTTCCGGGTCTGGGGGGTGACTGCAGGGCCTTCAACCCTTTGCTTCCCTTTATTAGAAAGGAGGGACTGCGCTTTGTGACATTGGATCCCAGGGGTTTGGGAAGGTCACAGGGGAACCCAGAAGATTTTACGATGGAGCAGATGGTTCTGGACCTTCTAGGGATCATGGATCACCTGGGGATAAAAGAGGCCTTTTTCCTGGGTGCTTCCTTAGGGGCCCTCGTGGTAAGGAGCCTTGCTTTGAGTTTTCCAGGGCGGGTCAAAGGGCTTATCCTTTGCACTCCTCCAGCCACGGTAGGACCCGCGGCCCATGAGTGGAGCCAGAGGCTCCTGAGCCTTCTTAGCAACACGCCGCATCAAGAAATCATGTTGAGGCTCTTGGAATCAATGGTGGCCCCCAGATACCTGGAAAGGAACAAGGGGATTTTGCAGGATCTGGCATTTCATTACAAAATTGATGAAAGAACCCGCCTACTGATGATGCGTCAGCTGGAAGTTTTGAGGGAACAAAAAGAGGAATGGGTCCTGCCCGGAATTCCTTGCCTCATACTTGGAGGGAAGCAGGACAGGCTGGTGAGGGTACAAGATTTGCATAAGATCTCCAGTTGCCTGCCCCAAAGCCGACTTGTGCTCTTGGAAGGGGTGGGGCACCACCTGGCTTTGGAGGCTCCTTGGTGGGTGGCCAAGGAAGTGGCCGTGTTTGTGGCTGCTGTGACAGAAAATTCAAGGCTTGATCCAGGCCGGACAGTCTCATAGAATGCGGGAAACAGAGCAAGGAACATACTCAAGGAGGAAGCCATGAGAAAAAAAATCAAAAGAAGCCTGGGGTCGGCCCTGGTTGTGGCTATTGTGTTGGCCTTTGTGCCTCAAGTGTGGGCATACAGGGACTGGGACTCCACTCCCATGGAAGTGGATGCCTGGGCTCTTCGCCCTCTGGGGATAGCAGCTACGGTGTTGGGTGCCGTAAGCTTTGTGGTGGCCCTTCCTTTTGCGGCCATCACCGGGACTGTAGAGGATGCAGCAGATGCCCTTGTGGTTGCCCCATACAAGTTCACCTTCGAGCGGCCTATGGGCTACCCCACAACCCGCTATGAGGACTCGGGGTGGTAGGTCGCAGCTCGGGGAGCAGGGGAGTGGCCCGGCTGCGGGGGGCTAGAAGCTTCCGGGTCCCCTCTGTCCCAGTGAAGTTCAAGCCGTCCCTGGAATAACCCAAAGAGTAGGCTCTAAAGCCCATGGGCGATCAGGCTAAAAGGGCCAAAGGGCTCGAGCTGTTACTGCAGCTAAGCCTTGAGATTTGCTCGCAGAGGGATCTAAAGTCAGTCCTGGAGCGTGTGTGGAAGGAACTCACCCGTGTGCTAGAGGCCGAGCGCAGTTCCATCTTCCTCCTGGATGAGGAAAGCAAAGAGCTCCAATCGGTAGTGGCCCAGGAGGCAAATCAGATACGTTTCCACAGGCAGAAGGGAATAGCTGGAAGGGTCCTTGCCACAGGCCTTCCCATGCTTATTCCCGACGCATACGCAGACCCGCGTTTCAATCCGGAGATAGACCGTATTACGGGTTTTCGAACCAGGTCCATCCTGGCGGTTCCTATGAAAGGACCCAGCGGCTCGGTCTTGGGGGTGGCAGAAGTCCTTAATCGCAAGGACGGGAATCCCTTTGACGAGGAGGACCTGGCTCTCCTGGAGGCCCTGGCTGGGATTGCAGCTGTGGCCATTGAGACCGTACAGCTTTATGAAGAGCAGTTGAGGGCCACTGAGGCGGTAATAGCTGCTCTTGTAAAAGGTCTGGAGATGAGAACCGAGACCCACAGGGCCCACGCTTCAACGGTTAGGGAGTTGAGCAGCCTGGCAGCCAAAGCCATGGGATTGGAAGAAGCCAGAGTGAAATTGGTGGAATGGGCGGCTTCCCTTCATGATCTAGGGAAACTGGCAGTGCCTGATGCGGTGTTGCGCAAAAGGGTTCCTCTGACCCCCGAGGAAAGACTCCTCTATGAGGAGCATGCATTGTGGACCAAGAAGCTTTTGGAACTGATGGACTTTTCGGGGGATCTGGCCGCTGTAGTTAAAATAGCGCCTTTTCATCATAAGGAATTCCAAGGCGGAGGATTTCCCCAAGGGCCTCCTGAAGGAACCGACGTGCCTCTAGAGGCCAGGATAATAGGGGCAGCAGACACTCTTTGGTGTAAGATGAACCCCCGCTTCGGGGAAAGCCCCACGAGCTTGCAGGAGGCTTTGGCCTATTTGAGACAGGAGGCGGGCAGGAAGTTCGACCCCGAGGTGGTGGAAAGCTTTCTAGGCCTCCAAGATGAGTTGAGCCGCTGCCTGGGGGAGGCGGCCGCAGGCGGTGGAGAAGAATGAGTAAGGATAAAGAATGGCAAGTTTGGTAACTCCTGAGGTCACCAGCAGCAGGTTGCACAGGTTGGAGGTGTTGCGGCAAGTCGGTCATATCTTGGTGGCAGAGAGGGACTTGGGCAGACTCTTGAAACTCATTGCCGAGGAGACAAGCAGGGTTTTGGAGGCCCAGCGTTGCACTCTTTATTTGGTGGAGCAAGACACATGGGGGGAAGCTAAAGAGAGACAGCTTAGGTTGGTGAGCAAGGTGGCCCAGGGCGCCGGAGAAATATGTGTCCCCTTGGGCAAGGGCAGCATTGCAGGGGAGGTGGCGGCCTCCGGTTGTCTCGTTAATCTTGAGGATGCTTACCGGGATCCGCGCTTTGATCCAGCATGGGACACTCTTACCGGCTTTAGAACTACTTCCATGCTGGCTGCACCCATGAGAACACCCAGGGGCGATGTGGTGGGGGTGGTGCAGGTCCTCAACAAGAAAGGCTCGAAGGGGTTTGATTCCCAGGATGAGGAGATGCTAACGGCTTTATGTTCGCAGGCTGCCATGGCCATCGAAAACAGCCGTTATCTGGAGGCCCAAGGCAAGGCCTTCCAAAGTCTCATAAGAGGCCAAGCAGTGGCCATTGATGCCAGGGACCATATAACCTCAGGCCACACCTGGAGGGTGGCGGCTTATGCAGTGGAGGTGGGTCGCGCTATGGGGTGGTCAGAGGAGAATCTGCGCATCCTGGAATACGCAGGGCTTCTTCATGATCAGGGCAAACTGGGGATTCCGGACGAGGTGCTGCTGAAACCCGGCAGTCTCACCCAATGGGAGTTCCATCTCATGAAGAGTCACGCCTCCAAGACCAAAGAAATCCTAAGAGATGTGCGACACCTTTTCCCAAGGAGTCTCAGGGAAGTCCCGGAGATAGCCTCTGCTCATCACGAAAAATTGGACGGCTCAGGTTATCCGGACGGTTTGAGTGGAGAGGACATAGCCCCTGGGGCCAAGATATTGGCTGTGGTGGATATTTTCGACGCTCTCACGGCACGAAGGCCGTACAGGGAGCCTGAGAGTCCACAGGGGGCTTTGGAACTTCTCAGGCAAGAAGCCCGATGGGGCAGGCTGGACGGGGAAGTTGTGGAGGCCTTGGCAGGGATCTTGGAGGAAATACTAAAGCTTAAAGATGGGATAAACAGCTGGATAGAACAAAGGGGCATCAGGCTCGGGGACAGGACCTGGCTCCAGGAAGGTGAGAACAGAGAATGATGGCGCTTCGTGTGGGAAGGGTGGGTTTTATTGCCGGTGGAGTCCTGCTTTTGACGGTTGGAGCCGTATTCCTTTATGGGAAGCTGGAAGGGGAAGCCCCTGAACTCTCCATATCTCCACAGCCCGTGGCTATCGGGAAACAAACAAAATTCAAACTTTCCATGGCGGACAGCAGATCGGGGCTGAAAGAAGCCAGGGTCAGCTTGGAGCAGGGGGGAAAGGTTGTGAAGGTTTTGGGAGAGGTTTTCCCTGCAGGCACCCATCAGGCCGAGAGAGTCTTTGAAATCTCGGCGGATGCCCTTGGGCTACAGGAGGGAACAGCTGCTTTTAGGGCCGAGGTGAGAGACCGCTCCTGGAGGGGAGGGAACCCCAAGATTCTGGAGGCCACTGTAAAGGTGGACACCAGGCCTCCCAGCCTTTCCATTCTCAGCCAGTTCCATTACCTGAACCAAGGTGGGGCCGGATTGGTGGCCTTCAGGGCCTCGGAGCCTTTGGAGACCGGCGGGGTAAGGGTGGGGGAGAGGTGGTTCAGAGCTTATCCGGCCAGGGCTGATAATGGGTGGTTCGTGCTCTTTGCTGTGCCCCATGATGCTTCCCCACAGGTTCCCATCTATTTGGAAGCCGAGGACTTGGCGGGAAACAGGGCCAGGAGCCAGTTCAAGTACAACATAAAACCCAAGAAGTTCAGGCATGACTCCATCAGGTTGAGCGAGGAGTTTCTACAGAGAATCCTTCCCTATTTCATGGAAAGGGATCCTGGGCTAAAGGGTGAGCCTCAGGAGATGTTTCTTAGAATCAACAGGGAGCTTCGAAAGGCCAATGAGCTGAGCATACAAGAGATCTGCAAGAAAACCTCACCAGAACCCCTTTGGTCAGGTCCGTTCTTGCGCATGGCCAATGCCAAGCCCATGGCCGGCTTTGCAGACAGACGCACTTACATCTGGAAAGAGAAAGCCATAGATGAGCAGGTGCACCTAGGGGTGGATTTGGCCTCCCTGGTGACAAGCCCTGTAGAGGCGGCCAACAGAGGCAGGGTGGTCTTCGCGGGGGAGCTGGGCATATACGGCAACACGGTTATTTTGGACCATGGCTGCGGGCTTTTTAGTATGTATTCTCATTTAAGTCAAATCTCCGCCAGTGTGGGTCAGCTCATGGAAAAAGGGGAGAAGCTGGGCTTCTCGGGAAGCACCGGGCTTGCCGGAGGGGATCACCTGCATTTCAGCATTCTAGTGGGGGGGGTTTTTGTGAACCCCATAGAGTGGTGGGATCCTCACTGGCTCAAAGACAATGTGGAGGAGAAACTGGCGCTCTTGGTCAAGCCTGCAGGATCTTGAGGCTTCCTTAGACCACACGGCCCTCTTCCAGGGAAATATCCTTCAGGTCCGGAAGGCGTGCCAGCTCCTCCGTGAGCTCCTGCCACTCAAGACCCTCCTTTGATATCATATTGAGTCTGTACACGATGGTGCCTTTTTCCAAGGATCTGTGAAAATTCACGAAAGTGATCCTGGTAAAAGGGTATTTTCGCACCACAGCCTCGACTTCCTCAAAGCGGGGCCTTGAGTCTGCGAAGCTGAGAACTATTGTGGAGTAGGCGTCCCTGTTGAACCATTGCCTGGCTCTTCGCAGACTGAACAGCACGAAGACTCCCAGCACGGTGGCCAGGATGGCCGGGATTACGTAACCGCTTCCCACGGCCAGCCCCACCGCGGTCATAAGCCACAGCCCTGCAGCTGTGGTGAGCCCCCTTACGGTGCTGCGACCCATGATGATGGCTCCGGCACCCAGAAAACCCATGCCAGCCAGGGCGTAGGAGGCTATCCTGCCGGGGTCCACCCTCACGGCGCTTTCCATCCTGAAGCCTCGGTAGAGCGTTTCCAGGTGGATCGAAACCATCATGATGAGACAAGATCCCACCGAAACCAGAATAAAGGTCCTGAATCCGGCCGCTTCTCCGTGGGCCTCCCGCTCGTAGCCCACCATGGCTCCCAAAACAGCCGCCACAGAAAGCTTCACCAGGGCTTCCAGGAGTTCTGATGTGTCAAAAAGGGCGGCCCAATTCAAGCAGTTACTCCGTTAGTTTCTCTGAAGTGGGCAGGCACTGCGGGAAAAAAGTCCCAGGCCAAGCCAAAAACACTTTATAAGAATTGAGACTCCAAGGTCAACAAATTGAATCGTATACCTTGACAAACTTACCAGTACGAGGATAAACAGGTATGTCGACACCCATCAAGAAGAAATCATGGAGCCTCTGTGAGCCCAGAAGCACGGGCAGTGGTTGAAAGCCCTAGAGAGTTTCGCCAAATGGTGAGGGAGGGCAGGTGGAAGGGCCCCACCCCCGGATGTTGCCCTGGCCACACTCAGGTCAACCTGGTGGTTCTGCCGGCTGAGTATGCCTTTCATTTCCTTCTTTTCTGCCAGAGAAATCCCAAGCCTTGCCCGGTTCTGGAAGTTCTTGAGGAAGGGGTGTGGGAACCTGTTCAGAGCGCCCCGGGCGCTGATGTCAGGACTGATTGCCCCAGGTACAGGGTTTTTGGGAAAGATGGGGTGGAGGAGAGGGGAGAGATATTGCAGCTTTGGAGGGAGGATCTGGTGACTTTCCTTTTGGGTTGCAGTTTTACCTTCGAATCGGCATTGATGGAGGCCGGGGTTCCTGTGCGGCACGTGGAAGAGGGCCGAAACGTGCCCATGTACAGGACCAGCCTTCCCTGTCTTCCCGCAGGCCCCTTCAAGGGGGAGATGGTTGTAACCATGAGACCTGTTCCAGGCCCTCTGGTCAGCAAGGCTGTTCAGATAACCTCCCGATTTCCTGGGGTGCACGGGGCTCCGGTGCATGTGGGGGATCCGGGTTTTCTGGGAATAAGGGATCTTCAGAAACCGGATTTCGGGGACCCAGTCAGCGTAAGGCCGGGGGAGGTTCCCATGTTCTGGGCTTGCGGGGTGACCCCCCAGGTGGCGCTTCTGAACGCCAAGCCTACTTTGGCCATCACTCACGCCCCTGGACACATGTTGGTGACTGATCTGAGGGATAGAGACCTGGCTGTTTTTTAAAAGGTGGGATCCGGGTTGGGGGTTGGGGGCCGGGCTCCAGGTTAAGGGGCGAAAAAGCCCTGAGGCTTTGGAGTCAAAACCTGAGAAAGGAGGTCAATATGCGAAGGGTATGGAATTTGGGTTGGATTGCAGCAGTGGCTTTGGGCCTGGCATTCACCGGGGGGATCTTCCCACCCCAGGCCGTGGCCCAGAAGGAGGTGACCATAGGGGTCGTGTATCCCCTGACAGGGGGAGCCGCATCAGCCGGCCGTGAGCTTCAGTACGGGGCCGAGCTGGCAGCGGAGATCGCCAACAATGTCATGGCGGACCTGGCCATGGACATGGCCAAGAATGGTGGCATAAAGAGCCTGGGTGGCGCCAAAATAAAGCTCATCTTCAAGGACCATGAGGGGAACCCCACACTTGGGGCGGATCTGGCCAAGAAGCTCATCCTGGACGACAAGGTGGTGGGGATCCTTGGCTGCTACCACAGCTCGGTGACCAAGGCGGTGAGCGCCGTTTGCGAGCAGTACGGGGTGCCGATGATAAACGACTCCTCCACCTCACCGGTTCTCACGCAGCAGGGCTACAAGTGGTTCTGGCGCACCACGCCCCACGACGGCACCTTCACCAAGGACCTTTTCGAATTCCTAAAGGGTCTCAGCGAAGGGAAGGCAAAGGGAGTCAACGCGGTCCCAAAGAAGGAGCTCATGACTCTGGCGGCCGCCTGTGAGAAGACCGAGTGGGGCTCGGCTGCTTCTGGTCTGATCGAGAAGTATGCCAAGGAGTATGGTTATGACCTAAAGCGGAATCTCCTGTACGCGGCCAAGTCGGCGGATCTCTCCAGTGAGGTGAGGTCCCTTTTGGCCGTCAAGCCGGATGCCATGCTCTTTGCTTCCTACACCTCGGATGCCATCCTGATGCTCAAGACCCTGAAGGCCGAGAAGGCCAAACCCAAGCTAATCTGGGGCCAAGACGCAGGATTCGAGACCCCGGAGTTCAGGACCACCCTCGGGGAGGATATAGTGGGAGTCCTGACCCGAACGGTCTTCTCCCCCAAGCTGGGGCAGGTCAAGAAGATCTCGGGACAGGTCAACGAGATGTATAAGAAAAAAACCGGCTATGACCTGAGCGATGCCTCGGCCAGGGGTTTCACAGGGGTACAGACCTGGGTGCACGTGCTGGAGAAGGCCGGTTCCACAAAACCAGAGGCCATTCAGGCGGCGGCCAACGGGATAAATATTCCGGGAGAGCAACTGGTGGTGCCCTGGAAAGGGATCCAGTTTTCCACCTCAGGGGAGGAGATCGGGCAGAACGTCTTGGGCTCGGGGATCATAGGCCAGTACCAGAAAAACCAGGCCGGAGAGGTGGTCTTGGAGATCGTCTATCCCTTCGAGTTGGCAACAGCTAATCTGATTTATCCGTTCAAGGGCTTCTGAGAAAAATGGGGAGCGTGGCCTGTCCATCTTTGGGCTAAGGCCGCGCCCCCTGCACGAGATTAGCAAGAATATTACGGACCAAGGCTCTGGCGGAGGTATAGGGGATTGGCACTAGATGTGCTGGTTGCATCCTTAGTGGCTGGACTCTTGATAGGTATGGTCCTGGCTTTGGTGGCCCTGGGGCTCACCATCATCTTCGGGGTCATGGACATAGTCAACTTCGCCCATGGGGAGTTCCTCATGGTGGGGATGTACACCGGGCTCCTGGTGGCCCAAGGCGCTAAAATGGAACCTCTTCTCACACTGCCTTTGGCCGCTGTGGTGGGGTTTGTGCTTGGTTGGATGTGTTACTTTCTGTTTGTAAAGTTCCTGCTCAGGGGTCCCATGGTGGCCCAGCTCTTGGGGACTTTCGGCCTCATGCTGCTTCTTAGAAACCTGGCTTTGCTTTTTTTCGGCTCTGAAGACAGGGCTATTCACCACGGGCTGCTTGTGGGGAAAAGCATTTCCATGGGCATGGGTGTCACGGTTCCGGCCACCAAGCTGGCTGCAGCGCTGTTGGCTGTGGCCTCCTTCGCAGCGGTGTGGCTTCTCATAAACAGGACTAGGATCGGCAAGGCTCTCCAGGCCACAGCCCTCAACGCCCAGGGGGCAAGGTACATGGGCATCCCAACAGACCGCATGAATGGCTTGGCCTGGGGTATAGGGGGGGCAACGGTCACCATAGCCGGGGCGCTCCTGGTGAACTTCTGGGCTGTGAACCCGTATGTGGGCCTTCTGTTCACCATGCTGGCCTTCACCATAGTGGCCCTGGGGGGGTTTGGGAGCGTGCCGGGTGCGTTTTTGGCCGGATTGGTGGTGGGGCTTATAACAGAGATCCCCGGCATCTGGGATTCCATCTCCCTGGCAGTGGGGTGGCGCTGGATGATGGATGTGCCCATGACATCCTTTAAATATACCTGGGTGTACTTGGCCTACTTCATCATCATGCTGGCCAGGCCTAAAGGGCTTTTCGGATGGAAGCGCTGAGAAACGCTTTCGACTTCTCTGATTTCCCGCGCACGGATCTCATGGTAGCAGGGATCCTGGCAGCCTTGTTGACGGCATTTCCCCTCGTGCCCTATTCCTCCTTTGCCATGGCCACCATGATCCAGTTTCTCATGTTTTCAATATACGGCATGGGCTGGAACACCATCGGCGGCTACGGGGGTCAGGTGGATCTGGGCAAGGCGCAGTATGTGGGCATAGGGGCCTACACCACGGCCGTGATGCTGATCCGGTGGGATGTGCCATTTTGGGTTTCCATGCCGGTGGGGATGGGCCTGGCCGTTGGATGGTCCTTTGTCATTGGATACCCCCTTTTCAAACTCAAGGGACACTATTTTGCCATAGCCACCATAGCCACCTCCCTGGTTCTAAAGGATCTCTTCGAGGTTTGGGACTTTGTGGGGGCGGCCAGGGGACTTCACATTTCCCCTGTGAAATACCCGCCACCGGACTTTCTGCGGCTGATCTTCAGGGAGGATGTTTACTACTACTACCTGCTGTTGGGCTTCTTCTTCATCGGGATACTGGTGATCAACTGGTTCAGGCACTCCAGGCTCGGCTTCCAGCTTCGTGCCATAAGGGATAACGAGGATGTGGCCAGGTCCCTGGGCATAAACGTTCACTGGGCCAAGATCAAGACCTACGCATTGGCCACTGCCTTCGTGAGCGCTGTGGGTTCTTTTCACGCTGTTTACATTAAGAACATAGAGCCCGAGGACACCATGAGCCTGGACATCTCGGTGCTCATAGCCCTTATGGCCATGCTGGGCGGGGCGGGCTCCCTCTGGGGGCCCATCATAGGGGCAGGGATCCTAATCCCACTGAAGAGCTACCTGAAAGAGTGGTTGGGGGCCAAGGCCGGTCTCATAGGCATAGACCTGATTCTATACGCGATAATAATCATGCTGGTCTCAGCAGTGGAGCCCAAAGGGATATGGGGCCTCTTGGATCGACTGCGCAGGGGGAGAGGCAGGTGATGGCCCTCTTGGAGGTGCAGAATCTCACAAAGGACTTTGGCGGGCTCAGGGCCAACGATCAGATATCATTCCAGGTCCAGGAAGGCGAGCTGGTAGGGCTCATAGGGCCTAACGGGGCGGGCAAGACCACACTTTTCCACTGCATCTCAGGTCACCATCCGGTCACCTCAGGCAGGATCCTGTTTTCAGGGGAGGACATAACCGGGCTTGAGGCGCATGAGGTGGCCAGGAGGGGGCTGGCCCGCACCTTCCAAGTCTATGCCGCCACCGGAGACCTTACGGTCCAGGAGTACGTAATGGTGGGGGCCTTCATGCGCACCGGTTCCAGGGCAAAGGCCAGGGCAAAGGCTCAGTGGATCCTTGGGGAGCTGGGTCTAAAGGATAGGGCCGGCCGGCTCCTTACTGAAATTCCGGTGCCGGCCCAAAAGCTTGTCACCATGGCCATGGCGGTTGCCACTGAGCCTCGAATGCTTCTTCTGGACGAGGTGGCCGCAGGGCTCAATCCCCAAGAGGTGGAAGGAGTCAAGGAGACAATACGTCATATTCACAGGGATCTGGGCGTTACAGTCATTCTCATAGAGCACGTCATGGCACTGGTAATGGAGATAAGTCACAGGGTGATAGTGCTGGATGCAGGCAGGAAGATAGCAGAGGGACTCCCCCAAGAGATAGCCTCTGATCCCATGGTGATCAAGGCTTACTTGGGGGAGCGCTACGGGCAGACAGAGGACTGATGCAGGGGGAAGAAGTGGAGCGGGGACTGCTGGAGACCGTCCAGGTGGAGGTCCGCTACCGTGGGCTTCCTGTGGTACAGGAGGTTTCCATCAGCGTGGCCGAGGGTCACACGGCCTGTGTGCTGGGGGCCAATGGGGCTGGCAAGTCCTCTCTGCTTCGGGGCATCATGGGGGCCCAGCGGGTATCTCGGGGGAAGGTTCTCTGGGAGGGGAGGGAGATCCAGGGGTTTTCCACCGAGCGGATAGTGGGTCTGGGCATAGTGTATGTGCCCGAGGAGAGGATGCTCTTCGGGCCCTTGTCCGTGGAAGAAAACCTGAGGCTGGGAGCCTATCTGCTCAGGGATCGGGTGCAGATCCAGCGCAACCTGAGCACTGTCTATGGCCTGTTCCCGAGACTCAGGGAGAGGAGTTCCCAGGCAGCCTCCACCCTCTCAGGGGGCGAGCAGCAGATGCTGGCCATCGGCAGGGGACTCATGTCCAACCCAAGGCTTCTCATGCTGGATGAGCCCTCTCTTGGCCTGGCTCCGCTTCTGGTGAGCGAGCTATTGGGTACAGTCAGGAGACTCAAGGAGCAGGGTATGACCATACTGCTTGTGGAGCAGAACGTGAAGGAGGCCCTGGAGCTGGCAGACCGCGGTTACGTACTCCAGGCCGGGAGAATGGTCCTGGATGGTACCTCCTCTGAGCTGATCTCCTCGGACCTAGTCCGGAAAGCTTACCTGGGGCTCTGAGAGGGTTCCCAAGGCCCCTCTCATCCAGAGCATTGCCTTCTCCCACTATTCGCGATCAGTGGGTAATGGGGGCTATCTTTATGACATGTTTGGAAAAACCGGTGTACTCAAAAGCACCCTGCCTTTCGGTTTCACCTTTTGGTCGGGCTTTGAGTCGGAATATCTCGAAGTGTACCGGGGGTTTGGGGGCGTAGCCCCCAAAACTAAGGGCTTTGGAGAATAATCGGGTTTAACCCCCTGGACCGTTTCATGGGGGTGCCCCGAGCCCAATTCTTATTGCCTCCAGCCTCTCCATGGCCTCCTTGTATATGGTGTGGGCCTGGGCAAGGGTGACTCGGCTGAACCTGATCCTGTCCTTGGGCCTGGCCTGAGCCACAAGGGGCAGGTCCGCCCAGATCACTGTGGCTATCTTTGCGTAACCTCCAACGGTTTGCTCCACAAGGAGGATGATGGGCTTACCGTCAGGAGGGATCTGTACAGCCCCAGGGATGCTCGGCTCAGAGATGATGCTGGGGGGGGCCTCTGGCCTTCTCATGACCTCAGGTCCATCCAGCCGGTAGCCCATCCTGTCAGCCTGCGGGGTGACTTTGAACTCCGAGCCAAAGAACACTTTGAGCCCTTCCCCGAAGTGCTCCTCCTGGGGGCCGGCTACTGCCCTGAGGGTGATCTCCTCTTTCAACCCGGGCCTTTGCTCCTGGGTAAGGCTTGTCTCCCTCCGGCGGGGAGTCCCCGGACCCCTTCGGATGAGATCCCCCTTCTTGATGGGGCGACCCTCCAGACCTCCCAGCCCCGCTCCCACGTACGTGGATCGGCTCCCCATCACGGGCGGCACATGGATCCCCCCTGTCACGGCCAAGTAAGCCCTGAGGCCGGCCTTGGCCTGCCTGATCCAGAGCTCATCCCCCGCTCTCACCCTCATGGCCCTCCAGGGCTCCACGGGCTTGCCATTGAGGGCCACGGCCACATCCGCACCGGTGACCGCCACCGTGCACTCTCCCAGTACCTCCAGCTTGGGCCCCATGAAGGTTGACTCCAGGACAGCGGCCCCAGAGGGGTTGCCCACAAGCCAGTTGGCCACCCTGGCCGAAAACTGATCCAGCACCCCTGAGACTGGCACTCCGTAAGCCTGGTAACCGAATCGCCCCAGATCTTGGACGGTTGTCATGGGGCCTGGTTCTAGGACTTTGAAGGCCGGTAAATCAGTCCTGCTTTTGGGCCAAGGCATAATAACTCTCTCTGTCTATGGGCCTGAACCGAATGAAGTCTCCTGCCTTGTAGAGAAAAGGCTGCTCCTTCTCGGGTCTAAAGAGTCTCAGAGGTGTCCTCCCGATAAGCCTCCAGCCCCCTGGGCTTGTGATGGGGTAGATGCCTGTCTGGTTGGCCGCTATGGCCACACTCCCTGCCGGCACGCTGAGCCTGGGGGTCTCAAGGCGGGGGGTTGCCAAGAGCTCTGGAAGCCCCCCCAGGAAGGGGAAGCCAGGTGTAAAGCCCATCATATATATCTGGTAACGCGGCGAGGAGTGGATCCTGATCACATCTTCCACAGTGAGTCCATGATAGTTCGCCACGAACTCAATGTCAGGGCCAAACTCCCCCCCGTAGCAAACCGGTATCTCCACCTCCCTCGGGGGGGGGACCTGAACCCCAGATATGCCCTTCTCCAGAGACCTCAGACCTCTGATGAGGGTCTGCGGCTGGGTGGCCATGGGGTCATAGATCAAAAGCAGGGACCTGTAGGTGGGGACCACCTCCTGGAGACCTTCTACCGGCCTGGTCTCAAGAAGGTTCGCCATGGCCCTCACCTTGAGGTTCACCTCGGGGTGGATGGAGTCCCCGTATTCCACCAGAACTCCCCTGTCCCCTACTATGCGAACGAGAGGCTTCCTGTGCAAGCCCATGGCTCAGGCTCGGGGCTTTGTTGCCTCGCCCATGGGGCGAACAGGCACCCCCTCCTTTTCCAGTGTTTCCCGAATGGTCCTCACTAGCTCCACAGCTGCCGGGTTGTCCCCGTGCACACAGAGGGTCTGGACCTCCAGGGGGATCACGGTGCCATCCACTGCCACCACCTTACCCTCCTTGGCCATGAGGAGGGCTCTTTGAGCCACCAGGGAGGGCTCATGGATCACTGCTCCTTTCTGGCTGCGGGGAACTAGGTTCCCCTCAGGGCTGTAAGCCCTATCCGGGAAGGCCTCGTACACTACCTTGAGGCCAAGCTCCTCTCCTATGCGCCTCATTTTCTCCCCTTTGGCCCCGGCTAGGGCCACGTACAGGAGATCCGGGTCCACGCTCAGCACCCCTTCGGCCACAGCCCTGGCCACCCTCTCGTTTTCCACTGCTGCCAGATAGAGGGCTCCGTGGGCTTTCACGTGCCTCAAGGGCACCGAGTGGGAAGCGCAAAAAGCCTTGAGGGCCCCTACCTGATATATGACGTAATTGCGTATCTCTCTTGGGGTGCATTCCATGTAGCGACGTCCGAAGCCCAGCAGATCCGGGTAGCTAGGGTGTGCCCCTACTCCCACTGACTTCTGCTTGGCCAAGCCCACCACATGATCCATGACCATGGGATCCCCTGCATGCCAACCACAGGCTATGTTGGCAGAGGTGATGTAATTCATGACCTCCTCGTCCATGCCCAGCTTATAAACTCCAAAGCTCTCCCCCATGTCGCAATTTAGATCCATGCTCACGGCTTTCCCCTCCTTAAATTTACGGCGTTATACGGTTGGCCATTCTAACCTCTTGGGAGCCTCATCTCAATGCATGGGGAAGCCTTCTTGTAAGCCATCTCCAAAACAACGGAGCCACATCGAATTCCCTTGACAAACAGCCAGGGATCACCTAGGCTGATACCACTATATATGACACTGTCACAAATGGTGAACAACTTGATTCCATTCAGACAAGGCAGGAAAGATCAAAGAAAGGAGGTGGAGGGGACCTTAAGAGATCCAACTGATTTTCTACCCGTGGAAAGGTGAAGTTCAAGAAACAAGTTCCAACGACCACTTGCATGATAAGGAGTCTGACATGGCCCGTCTTTACGAGTACCAGGGCAAGGAGCTCTTGAAGCAGGAGGGTATCCCAGTCCCCAATGGGGGGATGGCCACAACCCCCGCTGAGGTGCGGGAGATCGCCCAAAAGATCGGAAAACCTGTGGCAGTTAAGGTCCAGATTTGGGCTGGGGGCAGGGGCAAGGCTGGTGCTATCCGCTTTGCCGAAACTCCGCAGGAGGCGGAGAGTATAGCCGCGGAGCTTTTCGGCTCCAAGGTGAAGGGGTTCGAGGTGCGCAGGCTCTTGGTAGAGGAGAAACTCCAAATAGATCGGGAGTTCTACGTGGGGGTGATCGTGGATCCCTCCAAGGAAGTGAGGGCCCCGGTCATGATTTTCAGTAGCGAGGGGGGAATGGAGATTGAGGAGGTCCCAGAGGACAAGATCTCCAGGGTGACCGTGGACATAATGTTGGGCTTGAGGCCCTTCCACGCTTTGGACCTGGCTAGACGGGCAAGTGTTCCCCGCAACCTCCTGGAGAAGGTGGCCGACATCAACACCAGGCTTTACAGGGTCTTCAGGAAATGGGACTGCAGGACTCTGGAGATCAACCCTTTGGTGCTCACAAAACAGGGAAAGCTGGTGGCTGCAGATTGCAGGGCTGCCATAGATGACTCTTCGGTTTACCGGCATCCGGAGTTGGGGATCACCGTGGCAAGGGAATCCAACCAAGAGCCCACGGATTTCGACGAAATAGCCTGGTCCATAGAGGAAGGTGATCTGAGGGGTACCGGATATGTGGCGCAGATGAACCAGGAGATAGAGGCCATCGCCACCGTAGGTTACCACGGCATAGGCGGGGGTGGAGCAATTCTGGGGGTGGATGCCCTTAACAAGGCCGGGCTCAGGGTGGCCAATTATGCTGATACCAGCGGCAACCCCCCTGCATCAAAAGTCTACAGGGTGGCAAAGCTGGTGCTCTCCCAGCCTGGAATAGATGGATATTGCCTGGGGGGTTTCATCATGGCCAACCAGGAGCAATGGCACCATGCGCATGGCTTGGTCAAGGCCCTTCGGGAGGAACTTCCCAAGAGGCCGGGCTTCCCCGTGGTCTTGCTGCTTTGCGGGAACCGGGAGCCTGAGGCTTTGGAGATCCTCAGGGAAGGGCTCAAGGATCTTCCCAATCCCGTAGAGATCTATGGTCGGGAGCACGTTTACGACACGGCTTTCATTGCACAGCGCATGCGCAGCTTGGTTGAAGAATACCAGAAGAAACGCGCAGGCCAAGGAGGTTGATCCCCATGGAATTCGAAGAGAGAACCATCAAGATAATAATTGACGAGAAGAAATGTGAGGGTTGTACCACCCACGCCTGCGCCGAGGCTTGCAAGAAATTCGACCGCTCGGTGCTTCAGATCATCGACGGGAGGCCTGGGGTGGCCCTTTCCGCAGAAGAACTCAAACGGCTCGGCACAGAGTGCCTGGCTTGCGAGTTCGCCTGCGCGCAAAGAGGCAACGGAGCTATAAGCATAGAGGTGCCCATTGCGGGCCTGGAAGAGTACCGCCGCAAGCACGGCACAGCCTACTGAAAGAGGGTAAGGCCATGGGAATACTGATCGACGAGAACACCAGCGTGATAGTCTTGGGAATAACAGGCCGCGAGGGCTCGGCCAGGGCCGGGTACATGAAGGCCTACGGGACCAAAGTGGTGGCGGGTTCTACACCCGGGAGAGGTGGAACCCAGGTGGATGGGATCCCAGTGTACGACTCGGTGGAGGAGGCAGTGGAGAAGCACGGCCCCATAGACGCTGCCGTGACCTTCGTGCCCGGGCCGGCTCTCAGGGATGCGGTCATAGGGGCCATCGAGGCCGGTATCAAGTTCATCGTCTGCCCTGTGGAGAGGGTGCCTCTGCATGACATCCTGGAAATGATGTACGTGGCCAAGAACGCAGGGGCCAAGATCCTGGGGCCTGGTACCATAGGTATCTTAAATCCTGGGAAGGCCGTTTTGGGTTGGTTGGGGGCAAATCCCAGTTGGGCCAGGCAGGTCTTTGTACCAGGTCCTGTAGGGGTTATCTCCAGAAGCGGCGGGCAGTCCGGCACCGTGCCTTGGGCTCTCAAAGAGGCTGGTTTGGGCATGAGCACAGTGGTGCATGTGGGCACAGAACCTGTGACCGGTATCTCCATGGGAGATATCCTCCTTGAGTTTCAAAAGGATCCAGAGACCAAGGCTGTTGCCGTATTCGGAGAGATAGGAGGCGCCCACGAGGAGGAGGCGGCCCAGTGCATAAGGGAGGGGAAATTCACCAAGCCCTTTGTGATATTTGTGGCAGGTGCCTGGGCTCCCCCGGGCATGCGTTTCTCCCACGCTAGCAGCATCATAGAGAGGGGCAAGGGCTCGGCCAAGGACAAGATCCAGATTCTCAAGGAGTCCGGTGCCCACGTGGTGGATAAGCCCGATGACATCGCACCCACTGTCAAGAGGCTCTTGGGAGTTTAAACCGGGCTTCTTGGGGTTTGCAATCTGTGGGGAAAAAAAAGATGCTCCTGCTGCTTGAGGGAGGGGTCCTGAAAAAAGTGAAGCTCAACTAAAACTGGGAGGTGCAACTATGGCAGTGATGCGATCTATTCTCTACATTCCAGGAAACAACGAGAAAATGGTCTCCAAATCCCCCACATTTCCGGCAGATATTGTGACCCTGGATCTGGAGGACTCCGTGCCCCCAGCAGAAAAACCCAAGGCCAGGGAAGTGGTAAGGGAAAACCTGAAGTATGCCGGTCAGGGAGGGGCAGAGGTGTATGTCCGGATCAATAACTGGGAAACCCTGCTTACCAATGACGACCTGGAGGCAGTGGTCCACGAGGGTCTCCACGGAGTCTGCCTGGCCAAGTGCGGTGGACCTGAGCACGTGCGCAGGTTAGATTGGAAGTTGGAAGAGCTGGAAAGAAGAAGGGGCATACCCGTGGGTACGGTAAGGATCCAGCTGTTAATAGAGACGGCCAAAGGTGTTATCAATGCATACCCATCAGCCATTGAAAGCCCCAGGGTAAACTCTTTGATATTCGGCGCAGTGGATTACACTAAAGATATGAGAGTGAAGCTGACCACCGAGGGGGAGGAGCTGAAATACGCCAGGGCCCACACGGCTGTGGCTGCCAGAGCAGCAGGTTGTGTGGCCATAGATTGTCCTTTTGTGGCCTTCCAGGACATGGAGGCTTTTGAGAAGGACACGGCATACGGCCGCACCCTGGGATACGAGGGCAGGATGCTGATTCACCCCAGCCAGATAGAGCCTTCCAACCGCATCTACAAGCCGCAGCCAGAGGACGTGGAATGGGCCCAAGGAGTTGTGGAGGCTTTTGAAAAGGATGCTCTGGCCAAGGGTCTGGCCGCCATTTCATACAAGGGTAAGATGGTGGATACCCCGGTTTATGAGAACGCCAGGACCATCTTGGCCGTGATGGAAGAAATTCAGGCCAAAGAGGCCAAAAGGAAGGCAGGTTGATTCGGTAGCAAGGGGACGAGGCTTTGGACTCGATCCCCTCTTTCCTTCATGAGATGGCCGTGGGGACGCTCTCTTGGAAGGCATGAAAATAGCACCAATTTTTTGGGGTTTCAAATCCATGCGCTGGCAGTGGGTATGGCCTGGGGCCGCAAGGAGGTAAAAATGCAGAGAAAGCAGCTTGTGCAGGAAGTGGTCTCCATAGTGGGAAAGGGCAACGTGCTTGAGGACAAGGCTTCTCTTGCAGTATATGAGTACGACGCATCCCTTTTCCAGGGACGACCCGATGTGGTGGCTTTCCCCACAGACACCCAGCAGGTGGCCCAACTGGTCAAGCTGGCCAACCGAGAGAAAGTCCCCTTTTTGGCAAGAGGAGCAGGCACCAACCTAAGCGGCGGCACGGCTCCTACACGGGGAGGCATTATTATTGACCTTTGCCGCATGCGCCGAATCCTGGAGATAGACACCAAGAACCAGACAGCCCTGGTGGAGCCAGGGGTGTACAACTTGACCCTTCAAAACGCCCTGGCCCCCCTTGGTTACTACTATGCACCGGATCCTGCCAGTCAGAAGGTCTCCACCTTGGGCGGGAACCTGGGTGAGAACTCGGGGGGGCCCCATTGCCTAAAGTACGGTGTCACTAGCAACCACGTTTTGGGAGCCGAGGTAGTGCTCCCCAACGGGGAGGTGGTCTGGCTGGGAGGGGCTGCTGAGAGCCCGGGGCCTGACCTGATGGGTTTGTTCGTGGGCTCAGAAGGCACTCTGGGAATAGCCACTAAGATACTGGTGCGCATTATGAGGCAACCTGAGCATGTGGTTACCATACTTGGCATTTTTCAGTCTCTGGAAGAGGCGGGCCAGACCGTCTCGGACATAATAGGGCAAGGCATAATACCGGCCACTTTGGAGATAATGGACAATCTGGTTATCCGGGCGGTGGAGGCCTCGGTAAAGGCCGGGTACCCGGAGGATGCCGAAGCAGTGCTCATTATTGAGCTAGACGGTTTGGCCGACGGCATGGATGAGCAGGCCCAGCGTATCGAGGAGATTTGCAAGGCCAACAACGTTGTGAGTGTGAGGCGTGCCAAAGACAACGCCGAGAGGGCTGAGCTTTGGGCCGGCAGGAGAGGGGCCTTCGGGGCAGTTGCCAGGCTGAGGCCCAGCTACTTGGTTTGCGATGGCACGGTGCCTCGCACCAAGCTTCCTGATGCTCTCAGGGCAGTGAAGGAGGTCTCCAAGAAGTACGGGCTGCCCATAGGCAATGTGTTCCATGCCGGGGACGGGAACCTTCATCCACTTATACTTTTCGACGGCCGCAACCCTCAGGAGCTTGAAAAGGTGCACAAGGCCGGAACCGAGATCCTGGAAGCTGTGGCCAGGCTCGGCGGAACCATAAGCGGTGAGCACGGCATAGGCACCGAGAAGCTAAAAGAGATGCGGCTTATTTTCCGTGAGGAAGACCTAGAGATGATGCGCAGGATAAAGAAAGCCATGGATCCTGCCGAGCTTTGCAACCCCGGCAAACTGGTGCCGCCTCCAGCACAAGAAGCCGTGGGGCATGCCTAATTGGAGGCAACGGAAAGTAGAAACCGGGTGGGGAACTTATGGGGAACCATAATATGGTCTTGGTGGAAGGGGGGTAAAGTCCCGTGAGTCGGCAAAATGCTGGGGGAGTGAAGAAAAGAGAGGCAGCGGCTAGGAGTGCAGAGGATATTTTGAAAGAGTTTGGGGTTGAGGCCACTCGCGTGGAAGTCCCTGCTTCTGAGAAAGAGGTGCAATCCATTTTGGCAAGGGCTTCCAAAGAAAAACTGAAGGTTCTACCCATAGGGGGCGGAACCTCATTGGGAGTTGCGGTCCTGCCTGAGAAGGTGGACCTGGTCCTGGACATGCGCGGCATGAATTCAATATGCGAGCTGGATCCTCGCAACCTGAACATGGTCGTAGAAGCCGGCAAGAGCATCAAGTCCATAAACCAGGAACTGTCTCAGGTGGAAAGAGGGTTCATGCTCCCGCTAGACCCCCCAAGGTCTCAAGAGGCCACCTTAGGGGGAGCTTATGCGGCCAACATGAGCGGTCCTCTCAGACACCTTTACGGGCTGCTCAGAGATCAAGTCCTGGGTGTGAGGGGTGTGAACGTGGAGGGCAGCCAGGTGGCCTTCGGCGGGATTACGGTCAAGAACGTCTCCGGCTACGACCTTACCAAGTTCCTTATAGGCTCTGCCGGGAGCCTCTGCGTAGTGACCCAAGTGGCTTTGAGAATTCTTCCCGTGCCTGAGGCCTCGGGAATCTGCAGGATACAGTTCCCTTTGGACTCGGACTTGGAAGGTTTCCTCTCAGAGCTGAGACAGTCGGTGCTTTTGCCTTCGGCTGTTGTGGCAAGATGGAAAGCTGGGGATGCTGTGAAGCTGCTCACCGTGGCCTTGGAAGGGCATCCCAAGGCTGTGGAGAGGCAGGCGCGGGAGATTCAGGAAATGGGAGCCCGCCATGGAGGTTCAGGCAAGACCCTCGAGGGCAGGGACACTTTTCTGGAGAGCCTGCGCTTGGCTGTTGATCCCCAGGGAGAGATTCATCGGATCTTGGCCCTCAAGGTGAGCGTGCCCATAGCCCAGGGGCTGGGGGCTGCCAAGGCGGTGGAGGATCTGGCGGTGCGGGGCAGTCTGAAAGTGGATCTGGCGCTTTTGGCCGGAAACGGCGTATTTTTTGCGTACGCCACAGACGAATCGGATCAGTTGTTAAGGGAGTTCTCCAAAGGGGTGCGGGAGACGGCTTTGCGCATGGGGGGGCATGTTTTGCCTGTTTGGGGTCCGCGGGGGGCCCTGGAGGGCTGGGGACCTAGAATAGACCCGGCTGTGGGAAGAAACGTGGTGATGCCCATCAAGCAGTCCTGGGATCCTTGGGGAGTGCTATTGCCTGTTGGGATGTAAGTGACGCATTCGTAAGGGGCAAGGCCCGGATTATTCTCCGAAACTTGTGAATTTGGGGGCCATGCTCCTGGGCTCCCGAAACGCTTTGGCATATTCGGACTCAAAGCAGGGCTGAAACTGAAACCGAAAATCAGGGTGTTTTTGAGTTTGGACAGGTTTGTCCTAACATATCCTAAAGATAGTCCGCATTATCCGCTCATCGTTAATAATGCGGTTTAGGCCTGGAGGCTTCCATGAGCGACACATTGAAGGCCGTGTATGACGAGGTGGCCAAGTGCAACAAGTGCGGGTTCTGTCAAGCCCACTGTCCCATATTCGACATCACCAGGGACGAGCGCAACGTGGCCCGTGGACACAACGCCCACATCCGCAAGCTCATAGAGGGTGAGCTGGAACTGAACCAGGAGCTAAAGGATCCCCTTTTCGAGTGTCTGCTTTGCCGCACTTGCGTGGCCAATTGCTTTCCGGCGGTTCGGACGGACCGCAATGTGGTGGCCGGCAGGGCTGAGTACATGAAGCGTGTGGGCCAGCCCAAAGTCATGAAATTCCTTTTTCACAATTTATTGCCGGACCAGCGTAAAATGGCCCGATACGTGCGCTTAGGGGCCTATGGGAAAAACTCCGGGATGAGCAAGCTGGCCAGAGCCCTGGGGATACTCAAGTGGTTCGGGAAAGACCTGGACAAGGTGGAAGGGATCATAGAGAAGCTGCCCACCAGGTTCTTGAGAGACAGGCTGGAGAGCACAAGCCTGGGTCCCAAAGACGCATCAACCCGCGTGGCTTATTTCGTCGGGTGTGGATTCAATTTCGTGCTTCCTCATGTGAGCGAAGCCACCCTGGCTGTCTTGGTGCACCAGGGTATCCGAGTGGATGTGGCGGAGAACAGCTGCTGTGGGCTTCCAACCTACGGGTATGGGGATCTGGATGCAGCCCGCTCCATTGCACGAAGAAATATCCAGGTTCTGGAATCCATGGATGCGGATGTAGTGCTTACAGAATGCGGAAGCTGTTCAGCCTTCCTGAAAGATTACCCTGAGCTTTTTGAAGAGGAGCCCTCTATGAGGGACAGGGCTGAGAAATTGGCCAAGCGTGTCAAGGGCTTCAGCGAGTTCATGCACTCCAGGCTGGATCAGATGGGAGCTGCCAAGGAGGTTTCCCTGAAAGTGACTTATCACGATCCCTGCCACATGAGCCGTTACCAGAAGATAGTCAAGGAGCCCAGGAGCATGCTGCAGCAGATCCCAGGGGTGAGCTACGTGGAGATGCCCGAGGCCGACCGCTGCTGCGGGGCTGCCGGCAGTTACAACATAATGCATTACGAGCAGTCCATGGCGGTTCTGAACCGCAAGATGGAGAATCTTCAGAAGACAGGGGCCCAGGTGCTTACTACCGAGTGCCCTGGCTGCGTTATTCAGTTGAGCTATGGAGTGCGAAAGGAGAAACTGCCCGTCAGGGTATTGCACTTGAGCCAGCTTCTCCAGGAAGTCTACCTTCCAGGCTGAGGTGTTCATGTGTGGGGGGTGATAAGTACATCGCCTCCCACACATGGCTGCTACTGCAGAGCGGATGCCAGGGCTTTCCCGTAGTCGTGGCAGGCTTTCATCCCATCCTGAGTGCTGACAAGGTGTTCCAAGAGATTAAAGGACCCCAAATCCACCATGCGCATCTTGAAGACGTGTTCCATGGTGTCGAAGATGATCTTGGCTGCATCCCCGCTGTGGGTGTAAGAGCCGAAGGCACCTCCAAGCTTGCCGGTCAAACCAGCTTTGTGGGCCAAGAAAAGGAAGGTCTTCATGCTTCCGATCATGTCCCTGTGGTAGGTCGGGGAGCCGAACACGTAGCCGTCATAGCCCGCCAGCTCACTATCATTCTTGATTTGGGTTATTTTTTTTATTTCGGCCTCGTGCCCACCCATTCGGATGCCTTCTGCGATCCATTGAGCCATGCGCTCGGTGTTGCCGGTCCTGCTATCGTAAGCCACTAGCACCTTTTTCATACCCGCACCTCCTTTGAACTGGTCAACATGTTTTGGTTTTCAACTTATCCGCAGCCTGATTCAAGGTCAAGCAAAAATTCCCATTAGTCCGGATTCTTCTCCAAAGCTTTTAACTTTAGGGGCTAAGCTCCAAGGCCTCCGGCAGACCTTAGCATTCCCCCAGTCAAACCAGGTCCGAATCTGAAACCAAAAATCAAGGTTTTTTTAGTATGGACAGATTCGGCCAATTATTTCATTAAGATAGCCTGCATTATCCACTGATTGTGAATGATGCGGGCTAGACTGAGGGCTCCTATTATCCCTTAGCGGCCATCCTTATCTCTTCCCATGCCTCTCTCACGTGGCGCTCCTGTGTGTGGGTCTGGCCCACGCAGAGCCTCAGGGTGAGCTTCTCCGCCAGGCGGGTGTGGGTTATATATGCCTTGCCTGCGGCGTTCACCCTGTCCATTATCCTCTGGTTCAGCTCGTCGCCCCCCTTGTGTCGGAAACATACCAGGTTAAGAGGCGGCCTTACCGCTAACTCGAACTCAGGATCCTGCTCCACCCAGGAGGCGAAGGCCTGGGCCAGCTCCACATGTTTTCTTATGTGGTACCTGAGTCCCTCCACCCCGTAATGGCGTATCACGAACCAAAGCTTGAGGGCCCGAAAACGCCTTCCCAGTGGAATCTGCCAGTCCCGGTAGTCTATCACAGCCCCGCTTTCGGTGGCCTTGTTCCTCAGGTACTCGGGCAGGATGCTCAAGGCCTGAATCAGGGGAGCCTTGTCCGAGACGAACATACAGTCGCAGTCGAAGTTGGTGAACATCCACTTGTGGGGGTTGAAGCAGTAGCTGTGTGCCAGTTCGAGTCCATCCTGAATGTAGCGGAACTCTGGACAAACAGCCGCCGTGCCGCACATGGCCCCGTCCACGTGGAGCCAAAGGCCCTCTTGTCTGCAGATCTCCCCTATGGCTCTTATGGGGTCAAGGCCATTGGAGGAGGTGGTGCCCACCGTGGCACACACGAAAAATGGCACCCGGCCAGCTTCACGGTCCAGGCGCACCGCTTTTCCCAGCTCATCGGGCCTCATGGCGAATTTCTCGTCTACCTGGATGAGCCTCAGGTTCTCTCTCCCTATGCCTGCTATTCCCACGGCCTTTTCCACCGAGGAATGAGCCTGGTTGGATGTGTAGGCCGCAAGCTCGCCCTGGCAGCCCCTGAGGTTGCTCCTGCCTCCCGTAGCCCTCTCCCTGGCCGCCAGGATAGCGCAAAGCACCGCGCTGGAAGCCGAGTCCTGGATAACCCCGCCGCCCGCGCCCGTGGACTTGAAGGCCTGTGGGAGATCCAGCATCTCGGCCACCCAATCCAGCACGTGGGTCTCAAGCTCCGTGCAGGCAGGGCTTGTGGCCCAGAGCATGCCCTGGATGCCCAGTGCAGCCGAGAGGAGCTCCCCCAGTATAGAGGGCCCGGAGGTGTTGGCCGGGAAAAAGGCGAAAAACCTGGGGGACTGCCAGTGAGTTATCCCAGGCAAAATGAGCCTGTCCAGGTCCCCGAGCATCTTCTCGAAGGGCTCCCCCACATCCGGAGGCTTTGGCGGGAGAATTGCCCGCAACTCCCCAGGAGAGACCCTGGAGAGCACCGGGTAGGACTCCACCTGCTCCATGTAATTGGCTATCCAGTCCACAACTGCCCGGCCGTGCCTGCGGAACTGCTCCGGGCTCATGTGATATCCGGTCGCTTCCTGCTCCACCATTCTTTCCCCTCCTTCTTTTGCAATGGGGTCTTTTCTCCCCTTGAATTTCTCCCATGAGGCCCTGGGCGAGTCCATGGCAGGAGTTGGGCTTGCTCTTGCCCCTGGCTCTTCCAGAGGATAGTCTTGGATCAGAAAAAGGCCAAGGGGTTAAAGGTATGCATCATCCGGCGGGGTTCCACTCAGAGATTCTGGAATGGCTCACTCATCTGGTGAGCCATCACCCCATGGGCGCATTCCCTGGAGAGCCTGGTCGCAGGCTGTTTGAGGCTCCCCTGCTCGGGGTGGCCTGGGGCGGGGATCCACTGTTTGGAAGACTGCGCCGGATCATCGGGCCGTTTCACAGGCTTCCTCTGGAGGTCTTGCAGGCAGCCTTCCCAGGGGAGTCTTTCTCAGAGGAGATGGTCTGGGTTATCTGCTACGTGCTTCCCATAGAGAGAACCGCAAGGCTCGCCAACAGGAGACAGAGACGCTTCCCACACCCTGACTGGATGCTCACCAAGATCCACGGGGAAGGGTTCAACGAGTGGCTCAGGGCCCAACTGGTGGGTTGGATTTGTGAAAGAGGACACAGGGCTGTGGCCCCTGTGCTCCATCCAAGCTTCCTTCAGTTCCCCCTTCTCAACGGGGAGATCACCTCCAACTGGTCTGAACGCCATGCCTGCTTCGCTGCCGGGATGGGTACCTTCGGCCTGAGCAGGGGGCTCATCACCCAGGCCGGTATGGCGGTGAGAGTGGGCACGGTTGTGACCGACCTGCCCCTTGTGCCCACGCCCAGGGCTTACAGCTCGCCCTACGAGCACTGCCTGTTCCTCTCTCTGGGGGAGTGCGGCCGCTGCATGGAACGCTGCCCGGCCGGGGCCATAACCCCCCAGGGTCAAGACAAGCGCAGCTGCCAGGAGCACCAGGCGGCCTCCCTGAGGCGCAGGGGGCGCTCCCTGGGGCTGGGCCGCCGGATAACAGGACTTCATCTCTCCTGCGGCCTATGCCAAACCGGTGTGCCCTGTGAAGATGGGGTGCCAGGGATGAAGGCCATGGGAAAGAGCACCCAAGCCTGCTCCCCTGGCTGAAACGGCCTGCCATGAGTAGCGCGGTTTTCTTTGCCTTTACTCCCGCCTAACCCGGATTATTCTCCAAAGCCCGCAACTTTGGGGGCTACGCCCCCAACCCCCCCGATACGCTTCGAAATGTTCCGACTCAAGGCAGAACCATATCTGAAACCGAGAAGCAGGGCGCTTTTGAGTATTGACCGGTTTGTTTAACTCAACTTTACAAGTTATTTCCGGATTTAGCCGGATTAGCTAGTGATGTTGCC
>CAYPWF010000032.1:0-44203 GCA_964414345.1 uncultured Desulfarculaceae bacterium | reverse complement strand
GGCTTCTTCCTCTCAAACTTCTTCTTCGCCATCGGTCACCCTCCTTGTGGTAGCCGGCTTCTGTGCGGCCCACATTTACCTGCAAAAACAACTTGACCCGTGTGGTTCCCCCGGTGAATCACACCAAGGGCCAAAATTCCCTTGATGCTTGCTGATCCAAATCCCCCCAAAGGCTCGCCTCAGCCCTTTTTGATATTCGGCAAAGCCAACCGTTCCCTGTACAGCCTCTGCTCATATCACAACCCGAGTGTCTTACCTCGGGAATAATCAGCCTAAGCTGGTCTGTTGGAGCCCACGACCGGGATTGAACCGGTGGCCACTTCCTTACCAAGGAAGTGCTCTACCCCTGAGCTACGTGGGCTTTTCACACCGGGCACGCCCGATGGAGTTCCTCCATCCGAGCTGCCAAACTCCTGGAACGGGCTGAGGGATGCCTTCTCCTATCCAAGACTTCCCATCTAGCCCAAGTTCAAAAAAGCCGATGCCTGCCAGGGAATGGGAACAAACTTACCGGTTTGCAAGTCCCTTCCTTGGGTGCCGCGGTCTTTCTGGAGCGGGAAACGGGACTCGAACCCGCAACCCTCAGCTTGGAAGGCTGATGCTCTAGCCACTTGAGCTATTCCCGCGCTTTCTGGTTCCTGGAAGCCTTTCTTGATGGAGAGGGGAGGATTCGAACCTCCGAAGGCTACGCCGGCAGATTTACAGTCTGCTCCCTTTGGCCGCTCGGGAACCTCTCCGTCTTATTCCCATGTGACGAGCCTGAAAATCCGGCCCGCAGATCCAATCCCCCTTGGCTGGAGCTGGCGATGGGATTCGAACCCGCAACCTGCTGATTACAAATCAGCTGCTCTACCGTTGAGCTACGCCAGCACTTGGTACACACTGCTCGGTCCAAAACCTTGAATTACTAATTTTACGAGCCCCTATTGGGCTTGTCAATAACATTTTCCAATCTCCTTCTCCGCATCAGTTCGTAAAGTAATATTGAGGCTGCCACTGAAGCGTTGTAGGTTTTTATTGCCCCCTCCGAGGGAATCCTCACCCAGAAATCGCACTCTCCTCTCACCACCCGCCTCAAACCACTGCCCTCTCCGCCCACCACCAGTACCACCTCCCCGGGAAGCCAAATATCCCATGGATCCGACCCAGTGGAATCCGAGCTGCCTACAAGCCAATAACCCGCCTCTTTTAACACCTTCATGGCCCTCGGAAGATTAGGTACAACACACATTCTCACGTGTTCCAACCCCCCGCACGCAGCCTTGGCCACCTCGGGCGTTAGGGGCGCGTTGTGCTTTTTCTCCAGTATCACCCTGCCAGCCCCCATCCCCACGCAGGACCTCAAAATAGCCCCTAGATTCCTAGGATCCTGGATTCCTTCCAACATGACCATGGGCCCTTGGCCCGCAAGCAAATCCTCGAGCTCTTCCCAGGGGAAGGGATCCACCATAGCCACCACACCCTGATGAGTACCCCCTCTGGCCAGCTTCTTGAGCTGTGCGGGCTCTGCTTTGTGGATCCTCACCCCGCCGGCCATTTTCAGAAGAGCCCTCATCCTGGCATCCTTCCTGTGAGAAGCCACCCAAAGCTCTCTAACAGCCCGGCGTCGGCTCCTCAAGGCCTCTTCCACAGGGGTGAGTCCGTATAACCACTCAGAAGGCTCCTGCACCATATTGCCTCTTTGACTCTGGCTAAGCTTTCTACCTAGCCAGGATTATTCTCCAAAGCCTATGACTTTGGGGGCTACGCCCCCAAACCCCCGGTACGCTTTGGCATATCCCGACTTACGCCAGCACCAAATGTGAAACCGAAAATCAGGGTGTTCTTAATTAGGGACCGGTTTGTCCAAACATGTCTTTCAGCTACCCCGCCTTATCCACTGATTTTGAATAATGCGGGGTGGTTGGATCGCCCTCTATTTCCTTTAGTAGTTGAAGGGGGTCAGGGCTTTCCAAAAGCCCCCTACCCATGACCAAATGATCGGCCCCTTGCTCCAGAGCCCAGCTTGGGTCTGAAACTCTTCTCTGGTCGTCTGCCAGGTTCCTCTTTGCTGTCCTTATGCCTGGGGTGACCAAGAGGATCTTCTTGCCGTATTTCTGTCTGAGCATGGCAAGCTCCCTGGGAGAACTCACAAGCCCGTTCACCCCGGCTCTTAAGGCCGCTTGGGACCAAACAGCCACCCAATGGCTCACCTCCTCTTTGAGCCCCAACTCCCCCAGATCTTCCCTTTCGAGGCTTGTGAGAACCGTGACCGCCAATACCCAGGGGACCCGGGGAAGACTTCTCTTCAGGGTCTCCTCCTGGGCCGCATGAACCGCTGCCTCCATCATCCTCTTGCCTCCTGAGGCATGCACATTGAACATGGTGACTCCAAGCGTCACCGCGGCCCTGGCCGCCTGTGCCACGGTATTGGGAATGTCATGGAATTTGAGATCCAGAAAAACCCCGCAGCCCCTTTCCAAAACCAGCTCCACTGCTTTGGGGCCCACCCTGGTAAAAAGCTGACTGCCAACCTTGAAAATACGGGGCCCGCTTCCCATTAGCTTTTCAACCCATTCACAGGCCTGCCCGAGATCGTCGGTGTCCAAAGCCGGTATCACAGGCTTCCAGGCTTCATTATTTCCCACTGGCTGCAAATCCACTGGGCCCTCCTCTCCTTCCTACAGCGCTGAGCCACCACCACCGAACGGAGTTCCTGAACCGCCTCCTCCAGTTGGTCGTTTAGGATCAGGTAATCAAACATCCCCCACTGCGCTAGCTCTTTCTCGGCCCACTCAAGGCGAAGCTCCACTTGCTCATTAGAATCAGTGCCTCGTCCGGCCAGCCTGTGCCTCAGGACCTCCCTTGAGGGAGGAAGCACGAAGATTAAATGACAAGGTAACTCTCCATTACGTATCTGGAGTGCGCCCTGCACATCCACATCCATTATCACGTCGTGGCCTTGCTTTAGTTGATCCAAAACCCATGCCCTGGAAGTTCCATACATGTGGTTATAGAGCTCGGCCCACTCCAAGAACTCCCCGGCTTGGGCCATCTGCTTGAAGACCTCCTCGGACACAAAGAAGTAATCTTTTCCATGTTCCTCACCCACCCTGGGAGTTCGGGTGGTATAGGAGACAGAGTACACCAGCCCGCTGGTCAGCCGGCAGACCTGCCGACAAAGGGTGGTCTTGCCGGCCCCCGAAGGAGCTGAAACCACGAACAGCTCACCTCCCCACATCTCAGTCTCCATCCACTTTCCCCTGATTGCCCGCCCCTTTTTTGGAGCCCGCAGCACAGAGCCTTTGTCCAATTGTCTCGGCCATGAAGGCTGAAAGGATCACATGGTTGCTGTCCGTGACTATTATGGACCTGGTGCGTTTGCCCTGAGTGGCATCTATGAGGCGCGCAGCCTTGCGCGCCTCATCCTTTAGCCTCTTCATGGGGGCGGAGCCCGGTGTCAAAATGGCCACCACCTTGGAAACAGCCACCATGTTCCCGTATCCTATGTTCAAGATCTCCTCTCCCATCTCCAACCCCTCCCCTTTGTCTTAGCCCGGATTGTTCTCCAAAGCCTGTGACTTTGGGGGCCACGCCCCCCAACCCCGAGCAGACTTTGCCATGTTTCAACTCAAACCAGGGGCCAATCTGAAATAAAAAAACATGGTGTTTTTGAGCAAGGACCGGTTTATCCTAACAATAAAGATAGCCTGCATTATTGCCAATGTGGGTTGCGCTTTCATTCCAAATTCTGAACCTGTTCCCTCATCCTTTCCAGCTGTGCCTTCATCTCCACCACCTTTTGAGATATTTCCGAATCCATGCACTTGGCACCCATGGTGTTAAGCTCCCTGTGCGTCTCTTGAAGAATAAACTCCAGCTTCTTGCCCACAGGCGGCTGCTCTTTCAATACTTGCAGAAATCGCTCCAGGTGAACCCCTGTCCTAAGAATCTCTTCACTGATATCCATGCGATCCACCCACAAGGCGGCTTCCTGCTCCATTCTGCCCTGATCCAGATTGGGCTGTGCGGCCAAGACCTGGACCCTCTCCCTCCATCTGGCAAGTAGATTCTCCAAAGCCTCTGGGGCTCTCTGCCGTATGAATTCCAGCTCCTGAAGCATCCAGGCTGCTCGCTTGTCAAGATCCATGGAAAGTGCCTCACCCTCAGCCCTGCGCATCTCATCCAGCGCTTCCAGGGCCTCTTGGATGGCTTTCTGCAAAGCCTCTACCTCCTCTTCCAAACCATGTTCTTGAATCTCCCACAGATCTTTCAGGGAAGCAAAAAAGGAAAGCTCCAGCTCCCCTGTCAGGCAAAGCTCCCTTTGGAGAGTCTCCAAAGCATTCTTTACAGCCCTGGCTTTCCCCAGGTCTAATCGCACCTGGGGCTCTGCCGCCTCTTGGAGGCTTTCCCACCTAACCGCTAACTCAATGCGGCCCCTAAAACATCTTTTCTGGATCATTTTCCTCAAGGGTGCCTCCAAAGACCAACACCCCTGAGGCAATTTAAGAGCCAGATCCAGGTACCTGCTGTTTACGGACCTTATCTCTGCCACGACCCGCAAGTGTTTGCCCTCCACTTGGGCTCTTCCGTATCCTGTCATGCTGTGCAAGGCTGTCCCTCTCCTTTTCCACGGTTGTACCGCCTCTGCCATAGATACAAGCTGCGAACCCGGTGAAACCACCCCAAGAGAGGCTCTGAGCCATAATCAGGATAAGTCCAAAGAAGAGGCCTGAGGCTTCCCTGCCTGAAGATCAAAGTAAGCTCTGCAAAGACCCCCTTGCCCAGGTAAATCCTGTGAGAATAAGGCTTGTGAGTGGCCAGGACCAGTTGAGCGTGCCCCAGAAGCCCTGGGTCAAGGTTGACTTTGCGGTTGCCTCTTTTGTCCCTGAACATGTCCTCTATTGCCTGGGTGCGCAGTTTTAGATCAACCAAGGTTCCGGGATGCACAAGCCGCCTGAATGAAACCATGCGCCTCAAAAGACCTGTACCCATCTCTGCGGAATAGTAATCGGTATGTTGGAAACAAAGCCTCCGGCTTACCAAGTCAATGGGCCCCAGCTCTTTCTCCAGGGTTTCCAATGTTGCAGTTTCCTGTTCTCCAGCTGAAAAAAGTATGCTCATCACCAGCTTCACATGCTCGGGCCCTCTGCAGGCCTTGGCCTCCTCCTCCAACTCCGCCCCCCCCCTTTTACAACACGCAAATCACACAAGCCTTGAAGCCTGCTCCAAGACTCTCATAAATCTTCTTTGTCCCACAGTTGCCGTTCCCACCTCCCCCACCACGATTCCGGCGGCCAGGTTGGCCATCATGGCTGCCTCCTTGGGAGAAGCTCCTGCCAACAGGCCAAGGGTAAAGACGCTTATGACCGTATCCCCGGCCCCTGTCACGTCATACACCTGCTTGGCCACAGTGGGGATGTGCAGGTGAAGCCCTTGGTCAAAAAAAAGGCTCATACCCTCTTCCCCCCTGGTTATTAGCAGTATTTCGCACTGCAGTTCTTTCAAGAGGCCCTGACCCACCTGTTCAAGAGATGCTGATCCTGCGGCATCCAGCCCTGCAGCCTTTAGGGCTTCTCGATGGTTGGGAGTAACTGCCGTGACTTGCCTGTACATGCTAAAAGGGCTAACCTTGGGGTCAACACAAGCTATTATGTTTCTTTTTCTAATAATCTCCCTAACCTCCTCCATTAAGAGTTCATCCACAACCCCTTTGCCGTAATCGGAAACGATAATGGCATCCACAGAGCAAGCCTGCTGCCTTAGAAAACTACGAAGCTTCTCACCCCTTTCTCGAGAAAGGGGGTCTGAGTGTTCCCTGTCTATTCTGACAACCTGTTGACTGTGGGCTATGATTCTAGTCTTGAGCGTGGAGGGCCGAGTGGGATCCAACTGGATGCCCTCGGTCTTGACCCCTTTTCTGCGAGCATCTCGAAAAAGCCACCTGCCTGGCTCATCGGCCCCTACAACCCCAGCCAGGGACACCTTGGCCCCCATAGCCCTCAAGTTATTGGCCACATTGGCAGCTCCACCCCAACGAAGGCTCTTGTCCGTGACCCTCACAACCGGCACAGGGGCCTCAGGGGATATCCTGTCCACCTTCCCCCAGACAAACTCATCAACTATAAGGTCTCCCACCACCAGCACCCTTGCCTCCTTAAAACGCGGAGGCCACTGAGTGAGCCGGCGTATCTTTCCCCTGGAGAGGAATTTACCGGTAGCACGCATTTGAAATCTGTTCATAGGATGCTCTATCCCCGCTCCAAGCCCCAGCCCTGGGGGCAGCCTTTGAGATGCCAGGTAAGAATCTCCCTGTGTATCCTGCTGCGATCTCTCCATTTGTTTGTCCATGGCAAAGGAAGCACTCCCATTACTCCGGAAAAAACTAAGTTGCAGAAACCCTTCAAGATCAGGCCTCCCTTGAGAGTTGCCGCGGCCAGCTCCCCCCTGTGAAGTCTGAAAAACCTATAGCGGGATCTATAGAACTCTATTCTGGCCGCTGCTCCTTGAGCGGCTGCTGAGCCGCCCTGAAGATGAACCGCCCTGGCCTGGGGCACATGCAAGACAGACCATTTCCCCTTTCTCATACGCACACACCAGTCGGTCTCTTCCAGAAAAAAAAAGTAGCCCTCATCCAAAAGGCCCACCTCCTCCCAGGCCTTTCTTCTTACCATCAGGAAGGCCCCCACCACTGATTCCACCTCCATGGGCACTGAAGGAGGCCTTCTTTTGCTCGGGAACCTGGAGGGCAATAACACCTCCAAGAGGGCTTTTGGAAGCAGCTCGGTGCCCAGGGTGGGAGCCCTACCAAATGAGTTCTGGGGCCTTCCATTGCTGTGCAACAGAGAACCGGCTGCTATCCCCACAGAAGGACGGGATTCCATGACCCTCAGAAGCTCCGCTACAGCAGACGGCTCAGGGAAACAGTCTGTGTTGAGAAGAAGGGCAAAACGGCCGGAACATCTCTTAAGAGCCATATTCACGGCCCTTGAGAAGCCCAGGTTTTGCTCGTTGCAAATCAGTGAGACCTGGGGGAAAGCCTCGCGCACACAATGGGCGCTTTTGTCCTGGGAGCCATTATCCACTAGCCACACCTCTGTCCGAGAGGGAAGTTCCAATGAGTATAGGTGTCCCAAACACTTGAGTGTCAAATCCCTGGTGTTAAAGCTGACCAGGATAACCGAGAGAGTTGCTCCCGGCTGCTGATCCCCGGCGCTGCCTTCCACCTGAGGCTGCATCGCCTCTTTCAAGTCCTGGACTTTCTTGCCCCTACCATTCAGCATGAGTTTTGAAAGCTCCGCTAATCCAAGAAAACTCTTCTGGCCCCTTTTATGGATAAGTTCCGGGCAACTGTTTCAGATCTGCTCTCAGATGCCCGCAACCTCACTTCACTGCGTGGGTAAGCAGCACACGCCTGAAAGCATCTATGACACGCCCTACCTGCTCTTCAGAGAGCTTTGCCGAGAGAGGCAGGGAAAGGGTTCTTTTGGAAATCTCCAGGGCATTGGGGTAATCCTCATCCCTGCAACCCAACAACCTTTGATAAAAAGGTTGCAGGTGCAAGGATATGAAGTGCACGCCCGTGCCCACTCCCAGTGCTTTGAGTTCCTCCAAAACCGCGTCTCTATCCACATCCAGATGCTCCAGCTCCAGCAAAGGTGTATATAGGTGACGCGCATGCACGGTTCCAGGCTCAGGTGGGATTGGACAACTAACCGGCAGATCTGAGAAGGCCTGGTCATAACGAGCCCATATCTCTTCTCTTCTTCTCAAATAGGTCTCCAGACGAGCAAGCTGGTGAATCCCCATGGCTGCCTGAAGGTCCATCATGTTGTATTTGTATCCGGCATGGAGGATCTGATAGTGTCTGTATCCAGACGAGGAGTAACGTTTCCAGGCTCCGCGACTCATCCCATGAAGGCTCAACACCCTTATGAGCTCGGCCCAATCATCCCTGTCGGTTGTGAGCATGCCTCCCTCTCCTGTCACCAAATTCTTGGTCACATAAAAACTGAAAGCTGCTCCATCCCCCAGGGTTCCCACCTTCTTCCCCTTGTACCAAGCCTCGGTGGCATGGGCCGCATCCTCGAACAGGAAAAGGCCATGCTCCTTGGCCAGTTCCTGGAAGGGCTCCATGTTGCAAGGACGCCCCGCCAGGTGAACAACCATAATGGCCTTGACTCGGCCTGAGCGTTCTCGCAGAAGCTTGCCTGCCTGCTCTGGATCCAGATTCATGCTCCCTGCTTCAACATCCGCAAACACCGGGGTTGCCCCCACGTGCACTATCACGTTAGCTGTGGCGGCAAAGGTCAAAGGCGTGGTTAGAACCTCATCCCCTGGTCCTATCCCGGCCGCCAAGAGAAGAAGATGCAAGCCTGCCGTGCAGGAGTTGAGGCCTATGGCATGCCTGCAACCCACGTACTGGCGGAACATCTCTTCAAACCTGGCCACCTTGGGTCCTGTGGAAAGCCATCCCGAGCGGATGGAATCCACCACTTCGGCCACCTCTTCTTCCCCGATGGCCGGGCTTCCAAAGACGATGAATTCTTCATTGCTCATTGGCACCTCACTTTGGGGTTGTAGCTGGGGGGATTCCCCCTCCAGGTTGCCTCCGCCCACCCCCCTGAAAAAGGGCGCCCATACTTGCCGGCTGGGATCTCAGCCTCCAAAGCTCTCCAGGGCCTTATCCAGGAGGCAACCAGGGTTTTCTTGCTGAGCAAGCGGCAGCCACCTTGCGGTAAAACTCCGCCGTTCTTAATGCCTGTTCTGCAATGGAGAAATCCCTCAAAGCCCTACGCCTGGCCGCCTCACCCATGGCTACCCTAAGCTCAGGCGTTAACACCATCTTTTCCAGAGCCGCCGCAAGGGCCTCTGGCTCCTCTTCCACGAGGATTCCCGTAACCCCATCTTCCACTAGCTCTTCCAAAATTCCCCTTCTTGTGCACACAATGGGTTTCCCCATAGCCATGGCCTCTCGAACTGCACGGCAGGTCCCGTCTGATCCTGGCACCAGGAAGACCTTAAGGTCAATGGCGGACAAGTACTCCACATAGTCCTCACCTCTATACCCTGGGAATATCACCCGATCCTGGAGACCCATTCTCCTGGCCGGCTCCACAGCTACCTCCCGCATGTGTGTTCCCCTGCCAAGCACCAGGAGTTTCACAGGCAGGTTCTTTTGGGTCAGAATGAGCATGGCCTCAAGAAGCAGACCGAAACGCCTGTGTCTCTGCATCCTGGCCACAATCCCCACCAATACCTCCTGAGGGCTAACCCCCAAGGCGGCCCTGACATCCCCGGAGGTGCGGCTCGGGTCGAAGCGTTCCAGATCCACAGCCCCTTCCACCAAGAGACACCTTTGGGGATCCAGGCCGAAGCTGCGTACATTCTCCTCAAGAGCCCTCTTGGAGAACTCCACTAACCCGTCGGTAGCCCTGCTGAGCAGCCACCTGTTACCCAGGGATTTTTTCAGGGGACGGGCCTTGTGGTTTGTGCGCACAAGCGGAATCCCACATCGCCTGGAGGCCCACGCACCCAAAGCATGGTCATGGCTTAGATGGGAGTGAACTATTTTAAATCCCCCCTTTTGCAAAAATCCCGGCAGGCAATAGAAATCCTGCAATGTTTCCTTGGGATCCAAGTAGCGGTTCAGATGAAAAGCAGTGCTTACCTTGACTCCTCGCTCCTTGGCCCGGCCTTCTATGGAAACCGGATAACCCTCCATTGGCCTTCTACACGCCAAGAGCACCTCTACTCCCAGGGCCTGTAGCTCGCGACAGAGGTTTACCACAGGCTCGGCCGGCCCGGTCCATTTCCAATCACTGAAGAGGTGGAGCACTTTCATGCCCCGGCCCTCCTTTGAAGGCTCAAACGCCTGACCTCTTGGATCAGATTTCTAATCTCTTCTTTGGAATGGTTCTTGCCCAGGTACGTTCGCAGGAATCTCAGCCTGGAGAAGCCCCCCACCGACTCAGGCAAAGAAGCATCCAGCTGGGCCAGGTTGAGCAGGACTTTGTTCCTGGGCACCCTTTTACCAAAGCTTATATCCTCTAGATCCAAAAAAAGGATCTCCATTTTGTCTTGAGTTTTCCTGACCATAAGATTGGTGGCCTTGAGATCCCTATGAAATATCCCTTCAGAGTGCATCCTGGCAAGGGTGAAGGCCAGCTCCTTTATAAGCAGCCTTCTGCTTGGCCAGTCTGAACCCAGAGAAGCTGCAACATGATCCATGCGTGAGCCATCCTGAATCAGCTCCATGAGAACCCCTGAAGAAAAAATCCCTTCTGCGTATACTTCCCACATGGCCATGGGTGTAGGCACTCGGAAATCCCTTACACTCATGCCCCAAGCCCCTACCCAAAAGCGCCTGGCCCTGGATGGCAGGATCCCCTTTAAGAGATTCCAGATAGGGCCCCTCAAGATATGCTCCTTTACACAAACCGAAAAGGCTTTACCCTGCAGGTCAAAATGCAACTCGCAAACCCTGGTAGGGCCTGAAAGCTTAAGCAGCTTGAAATCCCCAGAAGTCTGACATGCACGCCCCTGATCCAAAGCTTTGAGCACGGCTTCCATGGGGAAATCCCTTTTTCTGATCACCCTGCCGCCGGGGAGGCTTTCCCGGGCAAAGCCGCTGCTTTCTTTCAAGCACCTCCTGGTTCGACTTCTTTGGTGCTTGCTTAGCATCTTGGCTCGGGTTTTTTGGATGGACTCCAGCCAAGGCTCGCAAGAGTCCTTTGCAGAATAGGCCCCGAGGTAGGCCTCCATTAGGAGTCTTTCCTCCCCGGCTAGAAGTTCCCTTCTCAAAGAGGTCAGAATCTGCGCAAGATTCCACTTCCGCTGCCTGTCCCCCAGAGGTCTTCCTATGCGAACCCGGTGCAAATCTAAAAGCCAGAATATTGGGCCTCCTTCCGGGGTCTTGCCTACCAGCAGGTTCTCCCCGTGGAGATCTCTGTGAAGTATTCCCATGGCGTGAATCTGAGCCAGAAAGACAGCGAGAGCCTCCAGAAAAGAGGACCTTTTCTGCTTGCTGCCCTGCAACTCCTGGGTTAGGCTTCGAGCCCCCTGAATTGCCTGGCTCACCACTAACCCTTCAGTGGGCATCCCCTTTTCAAGCCTCTCTCCAAACAACAAGGGTTTTGGGGCCAAAACACCCATTTGAGAAAGCAAAACAGAGGTATCCCATTCCCTCCTCCACTGGGTTCCCCTAAGAGTGTTCCAAAGCGCTCGCGGGAAACCCACAGGAAGATATCTTTTGAGCACCACAGGTTCCCTCCCGGGAAGCTCCACCCAGAGCACCTCCCTGATCCTGGAGAGATTCATCACCCTATGGGCAAGATCTCTCTGCAAAAAGGATCCTGCCTGGTCCAAGACCCAAGAGGGCGCCATTTCCGAGGCATAGCATCTCCAAAGCCCATTTCTATGCTTTAGGAGCATAAAGGGGCCTTTCTTGAAATTGCTCTCCAAAACCGCTGCCTTTTCCACTGTCAAAAGACCTGGAAAGCCTCTCATGTGTTGATTCTACAATTTTTACCTTCCTGGGCACTGGAGAGGTCTGAGCCGTTTAGGCCGGCCACTCCCAAGTAAAGCCTTTCCATCTGGGCCAAGTGCCAATCCATAGAGATCCTTTCCGCTGCTTTTCTGGCCGCCTCCCCCATGCGGTTTCTCAAGACCTCATCTCCCAAGGCCAATATCCTGTCTCTAAGCAGGCTTGCACTCCTGGGATCTGATACCAGATATCCGGAGACCCCATCTTCCAGCAACTCCGAGGCACCGTTCCAAGTGGTCGTTATGACCGGCAACCCACTGGCCATGGCCTCAATACAGACATTGGCGCAAGGGTCATAGAAAGTGGGATGTACGAGCATGTCCGCTGCGCTCATCAGGAGCTGGGGCTTCTGGACCGGGCCCAGGAAAATGACCCGGATGCCGCTTCTTAGAGCCTTTAGTTCATAAGCCCCCTTTTTCCCGCGGCCTGCCACCAATAGCACGAACCTCCCAGGCATGGGTTCTTTCAAAGCGCTCAGGAGACATCCCAACCCTTTAAGCCTAAAATTGTGGGCCAAAAACAGCATGACCACATCATCTCTGGACAGACCGAGCTGCTGTCTGATTTGGACTCTCCACTTGTTTCTGTGTTCAGGGTGAAATTTATTGATGTCAACCCCGTTGGGGATCACCCGAATCCTACTGGGATCCATCCGGGGGTAAGATTTCATGATATCGGAGGCCACCATGAAGGAATTGGCCACAACCATATGGGAGCCTCCCTTGCCGTAAAGCCTGGACTCTATCCATAGATTTGTGGCCAATTTCCAGGAGACTCTCAACCTTATCCAGGCCCACCATCGCCTCCAACCAGGCGGATGTGAAGCCATCTCCCTTGCAAGCCAGGCCCTTTCAGACCCCCCCCCGGGGCGGTGAACATCCACCTCCCATGTGGCCCCGAAACCCTGGACTATGTCAAAGCTCTCCCTGCGCAGCCGGCCCCTGGCAGCCATGCAAAGGGACAAAGCCTTGGCCCCCCTAGGGTATCTCATCATGGGGAGATGGTGCGTTCTGATACCCTGAAGCTCGCCCTTAAAGCTGTGGGCAAATACATGCACCTGGTGGCCTAGTTGAAGAAGTCCTTTGGCCAGAGCGCTGGCATAACCCTCACCTCCGCCTCGGCCTGAATCCAAGTGGTCAATTACCAGGGCCACCTTCATTCCCAAACCCCGAGGTCTTGCGCTCAAGTTCCCAAAGTTTGGCATACTTGGCGAAGACGTAGAACATTGTGGACACCACAATGATGAGCCCTGGCATTCCGTCCCTGAAGCCCTGCCTGAGGAAGTATTCCTTAAAAAACCGACCAATGGGATGCGCGAGCATTTTCCAGAGACTGAACCTGTGCCCTCTTCGCATCAGTTCAACGGCGGACATCTGTGCGTATTTGTCTATGGTGCGAATCTGGTGACCAAATGACTCGTAGTTGTAGTGAAGCAGGGGATTCTTCAGTCGCCCCACAGGCCCCTTGATCTGCACTGCTGCATGGGGCTCTTGGCCTCCCCACCAGTTCCCCTCGCTTTTGAAAAGCCTTATTGAAAGATCAGGATACCATGCCCCGTGCTTTATCCATCTTCCCAGGTAAAAAGAACAACGCGGCACCAAGAAACCCTGCACCCTGGCAGAGGCCTGGGACAAGGCCTGCTCCATCTCGATTCTGAGCTGAGGTGAAACCACCTCGTCAGCATCTATCCACAAGACCCATTCCCCTGTAGCCTGTTTCTTGGCAAAGTTTCTCTGTTCAATGAACCCGGGCCATTCTCTTTGGAAGATCTTTCCCGTGTGCCTGGAGGCCACCTCCCGACTCTGATCCGTGCTGAAGGAGTCCACCACTATGATTTCATCCACCCAATCAATGCTTCGCAGGCACATCTCCAAAGTGGATTCATTGTTGAAGGTAAGCACAGTGGCCGATACGCTGGGACGTCTCATGGGCTGGAATCCGCTCATCCCAAGAACTGCTGGGCTGCATTAAGCACATCCTCCACCTGCACCCCCAAGAGACACTTGTAATGTCCGTCAGGACAGCTCCTGCGGAAGCAAGGGGAACAAGCCAACCCAAGACTCACTATGCGGTGGGGGCCCAGGGGGGCGGTGGCCACCGGGTCTGTGGATCCGAAAACAGCCACCACCGGTACCCCAAGAGCGGCGGCCAAATGCATGGGCCCAGAGTCATTGCACAACAGAAGATCGCACTGGGAGAGCAATGCAGCCAATCCGGGCAGGTCGGTCCTGCCGGCCAGATTCAGGGCGTCTTGGCCTAGATCCTGGGCCACCCGGTTGAGCTCTTCCCTCTCAGCAGAACTCCCCATAAGTACCACCTTCACACCATACGAACGGATCAAACTGCGGGCTGCATCCGTGAATCTCTCCAGGGGCCATCTTTTTGCCGGCCCGTATGCTGCACCCGGACATATCCCCACCAACCGGGTTCCAAATGCTCCTCCCCCAAGCGCTTCAAAGGCCCACTTCTGGGCCTCTTCCGGCACCCTGAGCTGCACAGGGGCTGCTTGCCCGCTCCATCCCATAGCTCTTAGAAGCTCAAGATAAAGCTCAGAATGATGAGACCCCTTGGGACGCCTAAGAGCCGGCACGCAAGGATTCAGCATAAGAGTTCGCCATTGTCCCGCGTAACCCCATCTCTTGGGGACACCTGCCCACATAACTATCCACGCGGACCTGAAGGAGTTGGGGAAGAGGATCGCCCTGCTGGCCTGTATGCTTCTCAGAAGATTTATGCGCCTCCGGTTTCCTTCAGGCCACCCCCACACTTGATCTGCTACCTGTGCCATACGCACCAGATCCGAAAGGGGAGTGGGGCACACAACGTGAATTTCTTCTTGGGGAAGCCACTTTCTCAACGCGGCAAGGGCAGGCAGCGACATGATGGTGTCACCCAGCCAGTTTACCCCTATCACCACCGTCCGAGAGGTTCTTGGGGCCGAGCACACCCCGGCCATCCCCGCACCTCACTCCTCAAGGGGGGTGGCCTCATCGATGAGCATCACCGGGATATCCTCCTCGATGCGGTATACCAGCTTACAATGATGGCACACCAGTTGATTGGCCGACTCGCGATACTCCAACTCCCCCGTGCAACCCGGTTCCCTAACACACTTGGGACAGGCCAATATGTCCAGGAGATCTTTAGGAAGAGCCATTCCAGTCCTCCGAAATCCAGCTTGCTCCTGTTTTACATCGGCCTAGGGGACGTTCCCCCGGACCTGGAACCCCGATTCTTTTTCCAGCCAGTCGCACATCCATGCCCACTGCCTGGCGAGCCCCTCCCGCAGCCCCACCCTGGGCTGGTAACCCAGCTCCTGTTTCGCCAGGCTAAGGTCCGCCATCGTATGCCGCACGTCCCCCAGCTCCGGCTTCTCCCAGGAGACCAGAGGCGCATTCCCTGTAACCTCTTCAAGAATGCCTAAGACTTCCCGTAAAGTAGCCCTGGCCCCGCCCCCTATATTATAGACCTTTCCCGGTTGACCCGCCTCCACGGCCCTTAGATTGGCATCCACTATGTCAGAGACGTAGGTAAAGTCACGGCTTTGGCTTCCATCTCCATAAATCGTGAGGGCAGTCTTGCCCCATATGGCTTTCAGGAACCTGTGAAAAGCCATGTCGGGCCTCTGCCTGGGGCCGTAAACAGTGAAATACCTAAGGCTCACTGACGGGACCTGGTAGCTTTTCCAGTAAAGAACACAAAGGTGCTCAGCGGCCAGTTTGGTCACTCCGTAAGGGGAAATAGGTCTGGGCACTACTTCCTCAGAGCTGGGGTAATGGGATTGATCCCCGTATACTGAGGAGGAAGAGGCATACACCAGGCGCCGGGGCCTCATTTCTCTGCAGGCCTCAAGAAGCCTTTGGGTCGAAAAAACATTGTGGTGAAGGTAGAGTTGGAACTCTTTACCCCAACTGGATCTTACCCCAGCCTGAGCCGCCATATGAAAAACCACCTCCACCCCTTCCAGGAGGCCGTGCAGGTCCATTTCTGCCAAATCGCCCCGCACAAACCGAAACTTCTCATGTTCTCTGAGTTGTCCCACGTTGGCCTGCTTCAGGGCCAACTCATAAGTTCTGGTGAAGCAATCCACACCCACCACCTCATGGCCTTGCTCAAGAAGTCTTTGGGCCAGGTGAGAACCTATGAAACCTGCTACCCCTGTGACCAGGCACCTCACGCAAAGGCCTCCAGAGCCACTTTCTCAGCCGGCTTTTCTCGGGAAGCCCTGTGTCCCGTTTCCTCAATCAAAAGCCTCACCTGCTGGAGCACCTCCTCAGGATCTATGCTTTCCATGCAGGACTTTGTGGCGCATCTTTTGCGGAAACAGGGACTGCAGGACATCTCCCGGCGCACAACCCTGTGGTTGCTCCCATAGGGACCTGTTCGCCAAGGGGCGGTGGGGCCGAAAAGAGCCACAACCGGTGTGCCCAGAGCCGCAGCCATGTGCATAGGCCCTGAGTCCGTGGAGACGACCACCTTCGCCATCTCCAAGATGGCCATAAGGGCGGGGATGTCCGTGCTGCCGGCCAAGTTTATGGACCGCTTAAGCATCTTTCCCCTAATACCCTCTACCAAAGGTCTATCTTGCCCAACCCCCACCAAGGCTACCTGCAAGCCCAGGCTTCCGGCCAGCCGGTCCCCCAGTCTGGCAAAACCCTCTTGGCTCCATCTCTTGCTGGGCCAACGGGCTGAAGGCACCAAAACAGCCCAGGGGGAATCCGGATCCCAACCCTGGGATGCCAAGAAGCTTCTCATGCGGGATTTGGATTCTTGGGGCGTACGAAGCCCGAATTCAGGCTCTCTCACTTGGGGACAACCCAACCAGGCTGTCAACTGCAGGTACCTTTCCACCGCATGCAATTCGCCGTTAATACCCCCTACAGTCTCGTTCAAAAAAAGCCTGTTAAGCCTTTCCCTGGCCCATCTGAAACCTACCTTTCTTTGGGCTTTGGTCAAACCCATCCATATACCGCTCTTTAGCAGCCCTTGGAAGTCTATTGCAAGATCATAGGGTTTTCTCAACTCGGCCACCAAGGCTCGGATTTGGGAGATGGCCGCAGGCCAGGTTTCGGCTCGTCTAAACTGCCTGGGCCAGGCCGATCTCCTGGAAACCAGCACCCTGTCAACTCCCGGATGACACCGCACAACCGGCTCGGCAGCCTCCTCCACCAGCCAATGGATCCTGGAGCCCGGGAATCCCTGTTTCAGAACAGGGATCACCGGCAAAGTCTGGATCACATCCCCCAAGGCACTCATTTTTATGACTAAGATCTCCAAACCCTTCTCCAACTCAGTGGAGGACCTGCTCAGACCAACAGGCAATTCAAAAAAGCCTCCAAGATCCCCCTATCTTCCATCTCCAGCTCCGTCTCTAGGACCATTAGACCGGGAACTTGCAAACCGGTTTCTTTGAGCTTCCAAATATCTTTCTCGGTTGTTATGACGACTTCGGCATCTCTGGCCATGTTCTTGATGCGACTGATATCTTGGGGAGTATACCAGTGATGGTCCGGGAAAAAAAGGCACGGGCCCGACTCAGCCCCCAGCAGCCTGACCATTTCCTGGAAACCCTTGGGATGTCCGATGGCACAAACCAAGGCCGCTCTCTTGCCTTGTAGGAACTCCAATGGATAGCTCTCCCCTCCTTGGGCGGGTCTTAGAGCTTTGGCCTTCAAGAAGGCCCTAACAACGGGTATGTGGTTTCCTATTTGAATCCACTCGGCATGGGTCTCCATGCTTTTCTGCCCGGTCAAGACAACCATATCAGCCCTTCTTAGAGAACTCAGGGGCTCCCTCAGAGGACCTGCCGGTAAGAGTTTTTTGTTACCAAAAGGTCTTGGAAGCCTTGCCACCAAAAAGTCTACATCACGACCCAGTCTTCTGTGCTGGAAACCGTCGTCCAGAAGGAATAGATCAGGAGGAGCCTTTTCCCAAGCCGCCATACCCACCCTGAATCTGTCGGCCCCAACCCAAACTGACACTCCTTCTAATTTCTGGGCCATCATATAAGGCTCATCGCCCGCAGCTTTTAGTGAGACTGTGCTGCCATGGCCTGCGCTTACCTGAATGACTTCAGAGGTTTTTGATCTGCCGTGGCCCCTGGAGAGGACCGTCACCTTCAAGCCCTTTTCCCTGAGTCTGCTGGCCAAGAGCATCACCAAAGGGGTCTTGCCGGTTCCACCCACGGTTAGGTTCCCCACAGAGAGCACTGGGGCAGGAAGTTTCCTAAGCCCGAGCCCCTGGTCGTAGTATCTGTTTCTTAGACGAACCGCACCTTCATAGAACCAGGATGCGCACTTCAGTAAGCCTCCCCACCTGTCCCGGGACTCCTCATCAAACCTGAGCCTTCTCTCCACAGCCGCCCTCAAGCCCAAGGGTCATTCTCCAGCAGTGGTTCCAAAAGCTGCATGGTCCTTTGGGTGGCTCCCTTGTGGGCTGCAAGCACTGCTTTGGCATTCTGGCCCATCTTTTCCCCCAGTTCAGGCTTGGCCAGGATCTCCTCTACGACCTGCACTAACTCCTCCTGGTTTTCTATGGATCTGGCAGCTTGGGCTTGCAGCAAGAGGGAGGCTATTTCCCTAAAATTCTCCATGTGGGGCCCGAAAACCACTGGCTTACCGTGCAAGGCGGCCTCCAGCGGGTTGTGGCCACCCCTGTTCTGGAGGCTTCCCCCCACGAAGACCACTGTGGCCAAAGAATAGATTTGAGCCAACTCTCCAATGCTGTCCAACAGGATCACCCTGGCCCCTGTTTCCCCGGGTCTGCTCCTTCTGCGCACTGGAGCCCCAGTGCAGGCCACCAAGGTTTCAACTTCGCCGAACCTCTCCGGGGCCCTGGGGGCGATCACAAGGTAGAGTTGTGGACACCTGGCTGAAAGCTTCAAAAAAGCATTCAGGATCTTTTCCTCCTCTCCAGGGTGTGTGCTGCCGGCCACCCAAACTTGAGCCCCTTCGGGTATACCCAGCAAACCCCTCCAATAAGATCCCTCCACTGGCTCGACAGAGATATCGAACTTCAAGTTCCCTACGACGTGGACCCTTTCAGGATCTGCACCCATGGCCAACACTCGTTCGGCTGACTCCTTTGATTGCATACAGAAGACCTCGAAACACTCCAGCACCTTCTTGAACAGGGGTTTAAACCTTTTGTAACGCGGGAAGGAGCGATCTGATATGCGGCCGTTTACCATTGCCGAGGCGATCCCCCGGGCTTTCATGCTCACAAGGAGGTTGGGCCATATCTCAGTTTCAGCAGTCACAAAAAGGGCTGGACGCATCCTGTGTATGGCCCTGCCCACGCTCCATGGCAGATCATATGGAAGGTAAAAGGTGCCTCTGATGCCTTGAGCCTTGGCTTTGGCCACTTCCTGCCCGGTGGAAGTGACTGTGGAGAGCCACACAGCCCTGTCTTTGAAGGAGTAGGCCAAGGCTCTTATCAGGGGCAGGCTTGCCATGACCTCCCCCACCGAAACAGCATGGAACCATATGGGGGAGGGGCTGTGGCCTTGGCGAAGTGGTGCTTTCCCGGTCAGTTTGGGAAAGAATCCCGTGCGCAGCCGCGGTCTCCAAGCCAACAAGGGCACCCATAGAGGGCTCCCTAATCCCAGAGCCGACATGAGGGTCAGGTTGTAAAGGAGGAGCAAGCCTTTCAAGAACCTTCCCGCTTTTCTAAAACACCAAAGTATTCGTCAGCTGCCTGGGTTATGAGTTTCATTCTTTCTTCCAGAGCTTCACGCAGGAACTCTCTTTGGGAAGAGTCGGCCTGGGGAGGCACCCAAAGAGGATGATCCCAGATGAACACCCCCTGGGTAAACGGTCTGGGCAAGACAAGCCCGTCCCAGCTCGGTATTTCAATACGATGCCTTGTGCTAAAAGAGACAGCAATGATGGGTAGGCCTGTTTTCCAAGCCAGTTCCACAATTCCCCTTTGCACCTTATAACGAGGCCCCCTGGGCCCGTCAGGGGTTATGACTATGTCCTTGCCTTGCTCCACGCTTCTGAGCAAGGCTCTGAAGGCCTCAGCCCCCCCTCTAGTGCTGGATCCCCTAACGCTACCAAAACCAAAATAAAGCATCACCCGACGGATGATCTCTCCATCTGTATGTCGGCTGATGAGAATCCTGAGCCCTCTTCCCCTGTAAAAAAACGGCGCCATCAACATGCGGTTGTGCCAAAAGGCCAAGATCACCCTCTGCCCGCCCAGCCAAAGACTTCTGGCAGGCTCGGGATTTAATTCCACCCAACGAATACTTCTTCCCACCCCCCTTAACAACCAGTAGATAAAGGGAGGCAGCCCTCTCACACCCAATGAGCGAAGGAGTGGCGAACTCACTTAGGCTCCCCTTTCATACCAGTGGGTCGAGGCTGCTCGCTTCCCATGGAGTCGGCTTGGATCCTGTAAAGCCGGGCGTATTCCCCCCCCAGTTCCAGCAGGCTCTGGTGGTCTCCTTCCTCCACGATTCGACCCCCTTTTATCACCACAATGCGGTGGGCATTTCTCACTGTAGAGAGACGGTGAGCTATGACCAACACGGTCCTGCCGCGCATCAACACCTCCAAGGCCTTTTGAACCTCTTCTTCAGACTCCGAATCCAGCGAAGAGGTTGCCTCGTCAAGGATAAGGATGGGGGCGTCTTTTAGAAGCGCTCTTGCGATGCAAAGCCTCTGGCGCTCACCTCCCGAGAGCTTTGTCCCTGCCTCCCCGATGACCGTCTGATAACCCTCGGGAAGCGTTTCTATAAAACCGTGGGCATTTGCCGCCACGGCTGCAGCCCTTATCTCTTCCATGGAAGCCTGGGGTCGGCCGTAGGCTATATTGTTGAGCACCGTGTCGTTAAAAAGCACTGTGTGTTGGGTGACCAAGGCTATCTGCCCCCTTAGAGATGCTAAGGTCACCTCCCTCACGTCGTTGCCGTCCACCATTACCACTCCCTTGGTGGGGTCGAAAAAACGGGGGATCAAGTGTGCCAAAGTTGTCTTACCTCCTCCGCTTTCCCCCACCAAAGCCACCACCTCGCCTCTTGAGATGCGAAGATTCACATCAGAAAGCACCAACTCCTTTCCGTATCCGAAGCTGACACCTCTGAGCTCTATTTCTCGACTAATAGGGGCCAGGACCCTTGCCCCTGGTATTTCTTTTATCTCCGGCTGCTCATCCAAGACCTGGAAAATGCGCTCTGCTGCCGCCATGCCTTCCTGAACCAGCAGGTTCAACTTGTTCAATCTTTTTATGGGCTCGTAGAGCATCCCCAGTGCGGCTATGAATGAGAAAAAAGCACCAGTGGTCATCTCCCCGTGCAGTACCCTGTAGCCGCCCACATAGATGGCTGCCGCGGCCCCGACTCCTCCCAAGGTCTCCATCAAGGGTGAGGAAAGGGCTCGAATCCGGTAACGCTTCATGAGAGTGCGAAAAAGCGCCTTATTCTCCTTTGAGAATCGTTCCTTTTCCCGACCTTCCTGGCAAAACGCCTTCACTATGGACTGCCCTGAGAGCACCTCGTGGAGTATGGTGGTCAAGGAGCCCATCTGGATCTGCGATTTTCGGCTGAAACCCCTTATCCGCCTGCCCATTTTTGCAAGGGGGGCAACGGCTGCCGGGAATACAACCAGAGAGACTGTAGCCAGGAGCCAATCATTGTGGAAGATCACCCCCACTAGGGCAAGGATGGTGAGCACATCCTTTAGAAATCCGGTCACGGCATCCGTCACTGTGCCGTGGAGCAGATTCACATCATTGGTGATCCTTGAAATGAGCTGCCCTGTTGGATTTCTGTGAAAAAAGGAAAGGGAAAGATCCTGTAGATGGGAGTACACCTTTTCCCTTACATCCGCAATGACGCGTTGGCCCACCCAGGCCATAAGGTAGGCCTGCCCGTAATCCGCCAAGCCCTTCCCAACGCTCACCCCCAGCACCGCCAGAGGGAGCAGTGCCAACATTGCCGCATCCTGCTCCACAAAAATCCTGTCCACCACAGGCTTCACAAGCCAGGCCAGGGCACCTGAGAAGCCCGAGTAGACCCCCATGCAGGCCACGGCTCCTGCCAGCCTTTTCACATACGGTCGCACAAAACCTAGGAGCCTCAAGTAGATAGTCACTCTTTTACTCCTTGCCCGCTTCCCAATGAAACCCCCAGGAGCCTCCCCCCTAGCATCTCTGCAGCCATCCCCGCCACATTGAGGCTGGCCCGCTGGGCGCCTAGCTCATGGGCCAGGCTGGCCATCGCCTCTTGCATAAGGCTACGGCGCGAGGAATCCCCCAGAAGATCCAGGAGTTCCCTAGCCAGTCTCTGGGCACTCAAATCCCGCTGGATCAACTCTGGAACCACCTCTCGGCCGGCCAATATGTTCACCAGGGAAACATGATTCACTCTCACTAGAGCCCTTGCCAGAACATAGCTCACCCAGGAGGCCCTGTACACAACCACCATCGGGACACCCAGCAATGCTGCTTCCAAAGTAGCGGTTCCCGAAGCCACGGCCGCAACTGTTGATGCACGCAATACAGCATGAGTCCGCCCTTGGATCAGCTTTGCCCCTGGAAAAATCTCCTCGGCCCTGCTCCGAACCGGTTCAGCTTCCAGGGCGGGGGAGAGAGCCACAACCGTTGTGAGCCCGGGGATCCTTTTTGTCAGAATTTCCGCCGCCTCCAGCATTACTGGTAGAATCCGCTCCACCTCCTTGGAACGACTCCCGGGCAATAGTCCCAGTACTTGAGTCTCAGGATCCAGTCCCAAGACTTCCATGGCCTGTTCTCTAGAGCCCTCTTGGCTGATCTGCTCCAAGAGAGGATGCCCTACATACTTGGCTGCCACCCCACCTGCTTGAAAGAATTCCTGCTCAAAAGGCAAAATCACTGCCAGTCTTTCCACAAGCTCAGCCATGAGCCTGACTCTCCCTCTTCTCCAGGCCCAGGCCTGCGGGGCTATGTAGTAAAGGATTGGAACTCCCAGCTTCTTGAGAGCTCTTGCCAGCCAGAGGTTGAAATCCGGGAAATCCACAAGAATGGCAAGGGTTGGCTTCCTTTCTTGAATTGCCCGAAGCAGCCTTCGGCGGGCCCTCAAGACTGCCTTAATGTGGTACAGCACCTCCAAGATCCCCACCACCGAGACTCCGGAGATCTCCACCAGAAGCTCAACTCCAGCCTCCCCCATGTGCATGCCGCCCATGCCGAAAAGCTTCAGCTCCGGACAGATCCCCTTTAGCGCTTTTGCCACATGCGCTGCATGCAGGTCTCCGGAAGGCTCTCCGGCCACCATCAAAACCTGGCCCTTCACGTTCATGGGTCTTTATAGGCTCGCAGCTTCAGGTTTCCCGCAAAGAAACGCTCTTAGATCTTGGGGAAGATTCTTTTCCACGCTTGAGCGGACAGCTAGGGCAACCTCCAAACACCTAATGGCTGTTAAGCCGTCCACAACTGGTTTCCCCCCACTCAGCACTGCCTGTACAAAGGAGCGTACCTCCTCCATGAGGGCATCACCCTGCTCCACCTGCAGTTTTTCACCCGTGATTCTGGGAAGAGCTCCTGGCACCTCTGGAGGAAGTTTTCTGAATATCTGGGCTTCTGTCCGGCCGCAATCCACTGAAATATATGCATCTGGTTGAAAGATCCTTATCTTCCTCAGGCTTTTGGCCGAAACCCTGCTGGCTGTAAGACTTGCCACCCGCCCCCTGGGAAAACGGAGTCTTGCACTGACCATGTCACAACTTTGGGTCAGGACAGGTACTCCTATGGCGTCCACCTCCAGGGGAGTTTCCCCCATTACATCCAGCACCAGATCTATATCGTGTATCATCAGATCCAAGACCACGTCCACATCCGTGCCTCGCCCTGGGTAAGGACTGATCCTTTCGCATTCCAGGAAAAGGGGATTTCTCACCTTGCCCCTCACCTGCTGCCAAATCGGATTGAACCTTTCCAGATGCCCCACTTGCAGCACCAAACCCTTACTGGAACAAAGATCTACCATTTCCTGAGCCTGTTGCAGTGTGGCGGCCATAGGCTTTTCCACAAGCACATGGATGCCTGCCTGCATGAGCCAGGTTGCCACCCTGTGGTGGTCCGTGGTGGGGACGGCCACGGTTACCGCGTCCACTAGTCCTGGGAGCTCTCTGAAATCCATCATGGGCTGGGCACCGGTTTCCCTGGCCACAGCCTTGGCCCGCTCAGGCAGCAGATCCACAACAGCTATCAGTTCCGCCTGGGGCAGCCTTGCGTACTTGAGGGCGTGGAAACGACCCAGGTATCCGGCTCCCACTACTGCGGTTCTAATCCTTCCCATGCCTTCCCCCCGCTTTCCAGCCCATGAGCACTATGTCCCTTTCCTGAGCCATCCCAACCACCTCGGTTGGGTTCAAGAGCAAAGTTCTCTCAGCCTCCAAGGCCAAGACCCGAGCCCCCACCTGGGCCATGGTGGCAATTGTGTTGGGCCCCACTACGGGCACATCGAAGCGCATGTCCTGATTCGGCTTGCTTCCCTTGACCACCACCGCTCCGGGTCCTCCCAAGCCGCCTGCCCTGCGGATAGCACGGTCCGTTCCCTCAATGGCCTCCACTGCTAGGATCACGCCTTCCTTCAAGACCACAGTCTGGCCGATGTCCAGGGTTCCGATGGCCTGCAGGGCTTGAATCCCAAGTCTTACATCAGCCAATTGCTGCTCTGTGGGGGCCTCTTTGGTGATAAGCCCCTCAGGAGCCAGCCATGAGGAGAGAAGCTCATGAGAGCTGAGCACCCCAATCCCATGGGACTCCAGCTCTGCAGCCAAGGCACCCAGCAGACTGTCGTCCCCCCTTGCTTGCAGCCTTTGGATTAGTTTCAGCGCCCACTCATCCAAACAAAGCTCTTTGAGGGCTCTTTTCTTGTCTATTCCGCCTAGAAGGAGGACGCTTTTCACATGATTCTCCTTAAAAGTTTCAACCAGCTTCCTCAGCTCACCCACTCTTATCCATCTTACAAAGCCTGCCACCTGCTGCAGCTCTGGCAGGCTCTCGCCTCTGTGGGCCACTGCCACTACTTTGAGCCCCATGGCTCTCGCCTTCTCTGCAAAAATTACCGGAAGTGGACCATTGCCGGCTATCACTCCCACAACTTCCTGTTCCTGCATGAGCCTTTCAAACCAGGAAGAATCCATTTTTCCACCCTCGTCCCTGAGCTGGCTTACACCTCAAAACTCCTCACCTTGGGAACTCCGCTCAGCACCCCAAGAAAACTTCCACATATTCCGACTCAAACCCGTCCCGAATCCAGGGGAAAATCAGTTTATTTTTGAGCATGAATCCATTTATCCTGTCATGACCTCAAGATAGCCAGCATCCTCCAGGCTTGTGAACAATGCCAGCCAAGCAAACTCTCTGGGCCTAGAGACTTCGGGGCCGGGCAGCCGCCTAAAGAGCCCAACGGTAACGCCTCCCATCCCAAAGCCCTCTTTCGGCCTAACGACAGATGCCCCTTTTGGACTCCTGAACAAAACTGATCAGATTCTCTATTTCTGGTAAAGAGGGAAGCTCCCGGCGAATTTTATCCACTGCCACCTGGAGAACCAAAGCAGAACGGAAAAGAATGCGATAGGCTCTTCGGAGGGCCTGGATGGTCTCTTTGGAAAAGCCATGACGTTTTAAACCAACCACATTAAGACCGTAAAGCCGTGCCCTGCTCCCTGAGGCCAGCATATAGGGCGGCACATCTTGGGCTATGCCCGAGAAACCCCCTACCATGGCATATGCACCTATACGCACGAACTGGTGGATGGCCACCAATCCGCCTATGATGGCGTGGTCCTGAATCTCTATGTGCCCTGCCAAAGTGGCCCCGTTGGCCAAGATGACATGGTTGCCTATCTTGCAGTCATGGGCTACGTGGCTGTAAGCCATAAAAACGTTGTCAGAGCCTATGATGGTTCGGCCCCCTCCAGAGACGGTTCCGCGATGGATGGTGCAGAACTCCCTGAAGATGTTCCTGGGCCCAACAATCAGCTCCGTGGGTTCCCCTTTGTATTTCAAATCTTGGGGGGCGGCTCCCACTACGGCAAAGGGATAGAGCTGACACCCCTTGCCGATACGGGTCCAGCCTTCCACCCTGGCATGGTCGCATATGCGGGTGCCTGCCTCTATGCTGACCTTATCGCCCACATAACAGTACGGCCCTATTTCCACCTCGGGATCCAATTGGGCTCCCGGATGCACCATGGCCGTGGGATGTACCTTCCTCAATACGTCCTCCCCGGTTCTTCGGGCCAGATGACCGAATTCACTCCACCATGGCCAGCAGCTCGGCTTCAGCTACCAAGCCTCCGTCCACCCTGCTTTCACACCAAAACCGCCAAACCGTGGACCTCCTGCGAAGCACCTTGGCCTCCATGATCAATTGGTCCCCCGGCCTAACCACCTTTCGGAAGCGCACCTTGTCCAGTCCCATAAAGTAAATATTCATTCCGGCATATTCTTCCCCGTGGGAATGCAGCACAAGAACCCCTGCCGTCTGCCCCATGGCCTCCACCAACAGCACCCCTGGCATGACTGGCCTGCCTGGGAAATGGCCCTGGAAAAACGGCTCGTTTATTGTCACGTTCTTCAAGCAGACTATGCGCGAATCCGGTTCCAGTTCCAGGACCCTGTCCACAAACAAAAAGGGATACCCGTGAGGCAGAATCCGCATTATCTCCTCGATAGGCAGTATTCTGATCTTACTCTGTTCCATTTCCCGTCCGCCTTTCGAGGGAATCCAGCCTTTTTTCAATATCCTTTAACCTGTGCAACACCTCAGGTAGACGGCTGAATGCCCGGCTTGACCTCAGCCAATTGCGATGCGGGATGGCCGGTATACCGCTCACAAGCCCTCCAGGCGGCACATCCTGAGCCACCCCGCTCTTAGAGCCAACCATGGCCCCGTCCCCTATGCGCAAGTGATTTGCCACACCCACCTGACCTGCTAAGACAGCACCCCGGCCGATCTGTACGCTTCCGGCCAGCCCAACCTGGCCCGCCAAGACCGCATCTTCACCCACCACCACGTTGTGACCTATTTGTACCAAGTTGTCCATCTTCACCCCGCGCTGGATCCAGGTAGCCCCAAAAGATGCTTTGTCCACCGCCGCATTGGCCCCGATCTCCACATCATCCTCTATGAGGACTGTGCCCAGTTGAGGGATTTTCACCGAACGTGTTCCGTCCCTGGCGTATCCAAACCCGTCGCTGCCTATGATTGCCCCTGCATGGACTATGACTCTTTTCCCCACTGAACATCCTGGGTACACAACTACCCCCGGGTAGAGGATGCTATCCTCGCCTATCTGGCATTCCTCCCCTACACAAACCAGGGGATACAAAACAGCCCTATCCCCAATGCGTGCCCCACGGCCTATCCAAACAAAGGGGTACACGCTCACCCCCTCGCCCAGCACGGCTTCAGGATGAATGCAAGCCTCAGGGGAGACACCCAGCACATGCTGATCCCTGGGGTGGAAAAAAGCCGCCACACGGGCGTAAGCCAGGTAAACCCTAGGGACCACTATCTTGCACATGTTGCCGCCCAGGCTTCCATCGGGCACCATTACAGCTGCAGCCCTGGTCGTGCCGAGTCTGTGCTCGTGGCGTGGGCTTACTATGAAGGTAATGTCTTTGGGGCCGGCCAGCTCAGGAGAGGAGATCCCGTGGATTTCCAAACAAGGATCTCCAAAAACCTCTCCCTGCACCAGCTCTGCCAGATGGGCCAAAGTGGCCTTCACTTGGCCTTCCTCGAGGGGGAGTCATACTGCTGAATGACCTTGTCCGTGATGTCGATGGACTCGGACACGTAAAGAGTGGCATCCTTGTCTATGATCATGGTGAAGCCTTCCTGCTGCCCGATTCTTTTTACAATCTCGCTTAAATCCTTGAACATCAGGGTCTGGAGTTTCTTGCCCTCCATTATGACCTCTTGTCTATAAGACTCAGAGAGGTTTTGCAGCTCCAATTCCTTTTGGCGAAGCTCCTGCTCCTTGTCCAGCCTGGCCTTATCGCTCAGGGTCAGGGCCTTCTGCTGGAAATCCTGGCGCATACGCACCAGCTCTTCCTGCTTGGAGGTCAAGATCTTCTCCTTCTCCTTGCGAAGCTGCAGGACCCGATCCCTTAGCTCTTTGCCTTTACTGGAATTCTCTATGATCTTCTGAAGGTCTATGTAGCCTATTTTCACGGCCGAAGAAGCCCCCCAAGCCGTGCCCAGGGACCCCGCTGTCAGAAGTGCGGCAGCCCAGATACCCACTAGCCATCCTCTCATCCGAACCCCTCCTGAATTGATTGCCGAGCTCTCCTCGGCTAGTCGCCCTAGCGTCTCACCGGGCCTCAGAAAGAACCTCCCATTCCGAAAGCCCACTCTATCCGCTTCTCATCCGCTTCAGGTCTAAGATTGTAACCCAATTCCACCCTCAATGGGCCGAAGGGGGAGTACCATCGGATACCGGCCCCTGCCGTGTGCCTGAAGCTGCCCACATCCACAAGCCCGCTGTCACCGCTTAAGAAGGCGTTGCCTGTATCGTAGAAGATCACCCCCCGTAGCTCCAGCTTCTTGAGGATCGGGAAAATGTACTCAAAGTTGAAGAAAAGCTCTGTGTCCCCCCCTATTATGTCACCTGTGGCAGGATCTCTGGGGCCAACCCCACCGGGCTTGAAGCCCCGAATGGAGTCTATCCCGCCCAAGAAAAACCTCTCATAAACCGGGAGTTCCTTGTTCCCCCATCCATAAGCATAGCCGAACTGCCCCCTGGCCATGAAAACCGTGTCCCAAGGAAGAGGGAAGTATTGGGCCGAGCTGATTATGTGTTTCACGAACTGGTTGTCTCCCCCCAGGCCCGCAAACTCGGTGGCAAAACTGGAGAGATTCCCCTTGCTGGGGTAAAGGGTCTGGTCCCTGGTATCATAGGTCAACCCAAAGAGCACTTCGCTGGTGAGGTGTCTTCCTTTCTGGGCTTTGAAGATGAGGGCTGCGTCGTTGTCCACGTCGGTCACCTTGACATCCTCGGCCCTGTAACCCCAAAAACCAGTGAGCTTGTCCAGAAACCTGTCCAATGGATGGGTGAACATCAGGTCCCCTCCGATGGCGCTCCTGGTGAAACTGAGGTACACCTTGTCCATGTTGTATACATCCAATTTCATGCTGGTGCGGGTATCCAGCAGCCATGGGTCTATAAAGGTGAATGTGTAGTATTGCCTCTTGGTCCCCAGCTCTGCTCTGAGCCTTACCTTGTAACCTCTTCCGAAGAGGTTGCTTTGTTGAATCTCGGCCACCCCGATGAGCTTGTCCACGGAGCTGTAACCGGCCCCCAAGGAAAAGCTCCCTGTCTGTTGTTCCTTGACCTCCACATTTAGGTCTACCACCTCAGGAGTGGCTCCGGGGCTGGAGGTTATGTTCACCTCCTCGAAGTACTTAAGGGCCTTGAGCCTTTCGTTGCTTTTCTTGAGGGCTGTACTACTGAAAGTATCCCCCTCGGCCAGCATCAGCTCTCGCCTTATGACCTTATCCCGGGTCCGGGTGTTGCCAAGGATTCTTATTCTCCCGATATGCACTTTCTGCTTCTGCTGAATCCTAAAGCTCACATCAACTGTCTTTTCTGCATCCTGGATGCTGGTAAGTGGTTTTACCTCCGCGTAAGCGTATCCCAAGTCCGCATAACGCTCCGTGAGCTTTTCCATGTCCTTCCTGAGTTTCTCCCGGCTGAAGGGGTCTCCCTCCTTGAGGCTCAAGGGAGCCTTCATGGCCCCCTCCTCCTCCAGGAGATCCCCCTCCAGCCTTATGGCTCTCACGGTGTAGACCGGCCCCTCTTCTATGGGAATGATGATATGGATGGAGTCGGCCTGGGTTTCTATTCTGGGTGTGCCCACCTTGTTGCGGATGTAACCCCGGTTGTAATAAAAATCAGAGAGTCTTTCCACATCCTGTTTGAGGGTCTCTTGATCCAACACCCCTGAGTCTGTGATCCAGTGGAGCCAGTCCTTCTCTTGAGTTTTCATTTCCTTTTTTAGCTCTTTTTCCGAGAAGTGCTCATTTCCCTCAAACCGGATGCTTCTGACCCAGAACTTGTTTCCCTCTTGGATCTTGAAAACCACTCCCTTCTGATTAGCATCAAGCTCTTTTAGCTCATAAGACACCTCGGCCCCGTAAAACCCCTTTTCCTGGTAAAGTTTCTTTATCTTTTCCGTTGCGTCCTTGAGAGCCTGATAATTGAGGATTGACTGTGGCTGAATGGTTATGACTTCTCTGATCTTGTCGGTGTCTATCTTATCGTTTCCTGTTATGAGCACTTCCCTGATGGTAGGCTTCTCTTTCACAAGAAAGGTAACTGCCTTACCTTCTTTGAGATCCTGCACGCTGACCTGCACGTCTTCAAAATAGCCCATTTTCTCTATCTCTCGGACGTCCGCCTGTAGACGCGTAGAAGAGTACTCATCACCACTGCGGGTTTTTATCTTGAGCAGAATGGAATCAGGACCTATACGACGGTTTCCCTCCACCTTGACCTGTGCCACCTTGGGCCTCTGGACTATCCTGGACAGGAGCCTGTCCACCTCCAGGTCCGTGGCGCTCAAGAGCTGATCCTTGTCCTGAGCCTGGACTCCCACGGAAACTGGAGCTTCCGTCCCCTCCACCTTGAGCAATCTGAGATCCAGGCTGAGGGCTCTGCCCACCTGGGTGAGGCTCCCCCATATGACCCAGGCTGCACCGGCTTCTTTAGCCTCGCTTCGGGCCTTTTGTTCGGTGAAGCCTTCCCGGGGGATCTCTTTCTCAGGCCTGTAAACTATCTCCACACCTTCTTCCCCCTGGAGGCGGACTGCCACGACTTTCTCCAACAAGACCCGAAGCTCTTGAGCAGAAGGGTCCCCGCTGAAAACTTGAAGGGGGAGCAATTGCACCTTGACTGCGGCTTGCACATCCTTGTTCCCTAAGCCCACAAAGCAGAGCACCCAACAAGCCACTATCGGCAAAAGAGACCGTCTCATGATTTTCTCCCCTTCCCGTCCCCGCTTCGGGGGGTATAACCCAGGATCCCATCCACCAGTTCCACTTGTCTTTGCATTTTTTTGCTCAAACCCGGATTGTGGGTCACGACCACCAAGGTGGCCCCTAGCTTCTCCCTGACCGCCAAAAGAAGCTCCTCCACCCCCTCGCCTGTTCGACGATCCAGATTACCTGTAGGTTCATCAGCCAATATCACCCGCGGCTGCAAAACCAAGGCTCTGGCAATAGCCACCCTTTGCTGTTCGCCTCCAGAGAGTTCCCCTGGCTTGTGCTGGAGCCGATGGGACATACCCAGCTCTCCCAGTACATCCCTTGCTATGAGCGCAGCCTGTCTTTTTCTTATTCCTTGAATCAAGGCAGGCATCATTACATTCTCCAGTGCCGTGAGCTCGGGCAGGAGGTGATGAAATTGGAACACAAAGCCGATGCTCCTGTTGCGAAACCTAGCCAGTTCGCCATCATCCCACTTGAATACATCCCGGCCTTCATAAAGCACAATGCCTGAAGTGGGCCTGTCCAGAGTCCCCATGATGTGCATAAGGGTGCTTTTCCCCACTCCGGAAGCCCCTGTGATGGCAAGACTTTCCCCTTCTCCCACATCCAAGTCAACCCCTCGGAGCACCTCTATGAGCTGGCTGTCTTTTCTAAAAGAGCGGGTAAGCCCTCGAACCCGGATCAGCGGTGCAGCCTCAGTTCTTGGATTTTCCTCTTTACTGCTTCCATGTCCGGGAGCTCCGCCCTTCTCAGTCATACCGCAAAGCCTCCACAGGATCAAGCTTGGATGCCCTCCAGGAGGGATATGCGGCCGAAATTAAACTTATACCCAAAGTGGCCAGCACTATGACAGCTACGTCCAGTGCATTCACCCTAGCTGGAATCTCAGGCAAATAGTAGGCTTCAGATGGAAAAATCCTCAGACCTGTAAGCTTCTCCAGCGCAATCAAGATGCTGTCCAAGTTCCAGGATATAAGCAGTCCCCCCAAAGAGCCCAAAAGGGTACCCATTATCCCAATGATCAAGCCCTGGAACAAGAAAACTCGGAGGATCTCCCCTGCCCTGGCCCCCATTGCCTTCAATATTCCCACATCCTTCTTTTTCTCCATCACCATCATCACCAAGATGCTGATGATGAGAAGCCCAGCAACCCCCACAATGCAAAGCAAGATGACAAACATGACCCTTTTCTCGATATTGAGGGCAAAAAGAAGGCTGCGGTTTCGCTCCATCCAATCCTCGGCCACATATTGCCTGCCCAGAGGAGAGGAATTAATGAATCTGCGGACCTCGGGCGCCCTGTAGAGATCCGCAAGCTTAAGCTCCACACCAGTGAGCCTCCCCGGGACCTCGAAAACTTCCTGGGCTACGGAAAGAGCCACGTAACCCAGTCTGAAATCGAACTCCCAGTAACCGGAGTCAAAAAAACCCCTTACCTCAAACCTCTTCCACTTGGGAAGAGTGCCCCATGGGGTGGGAGTCCCCAGGGGAACCACCATGACCACGTGATCCCCAACCCCGCAGCCCAAATATCTCATAAGCTCCTTACCCAGCACTATTCCCGGGTGTCCCGCCCCCGAGGGCTTGGCCAGAGCTTCAGGATCCGCGTCTTTCAGGATCTTTCTCAAAGGGAGCACCCGGGCAGCAGTGCTTGGGTCCAAACCTCTCACAACTGCACCCGCCGCCCTTGCAGGCCCCTGTAAGATAACCTCCCTCACTAAAAAGGGTGTAGCACCCACCACTCCTTCCACTTCCATGAGCCTGGAAGCCAAATCAACTTCCTGCAGGATCTCCTCTTTGCGGCCTGTTACAACCACATGGGCTGTGAAGCCCAGGATTCTTTCTTTGAGGCTCTCTGCAAAACCACTCATTACTGAGATCACCACTATCAGAGCCGTAACCCCCACGGAGACCCCTAGCACCGAGAGAACCGTAACCAAAGATATGGCCCTATGTCTGCGTTTGGCGCGCAGGAATTTCAAACCGATCCAAAGTTCATAGGCCATCTTGTGCTTGACTGCTTTGCGCCCCTGGAGGCCCTCCGCAGAACTCCTTTGCTTTGTGCATCACAAATCCCCCTCAGGTCCTTGTCTGAAGCGTGGACTCAGGCCTGAGTTGTGGGAACAATATGACATCCCTTATGGAGGCGGAATCCGTCAGTAACATGACCAACCTGTCTATCCCTATTCCTTCTCCAGCTGTGGGAGGCATCCCATGTTCCAAGGCTCTCAGGAAATCCTCATCCATGGGTTGGGCTTCACTGTCCCCCCTGTCGCGCATTTCCTGTTGTTGCTGAAATCGTTTTCTCTGGTCGTCCGGATCTGTCAGCTCTGAAAAAGCATTGGCGATTTCCCTCCCCGCAATGTAAAGCTCGAACCTATCCACCAGCTCCGGATCCTCCCGATTTCTCCTGGCAAGGGGGGAAATAGCAACAGGATGATGGGTCACAAAAGTTGGAGATATCAGATGTGGTTCCACCAAGGCATCGAACAGTTTGGCCAGAACCTTTCCCAGAGTGTCCCTGCCCTCTAGAACAACATGGCGCTCCTTGGCCAGCTCTTTCAACTTGCTCAGGTCCCACAGAATCTCCCTGGGCACCTGCGCCAATTCCACCAGACCATCCATAAACCGCAACCTCTTCCAAGGCCTTTGCATGTTTATTTCCGATCCCTGGTAACTCAGCAGGGGCCACTTTCCCAACCGCCCCAAAAGGAATTCAAAGAGCTCCTCTGTAAAGTCCATGAGCTCTTCAAAGCCTGCATAGGCGCGGTAGAACTCCAGCATCGTGAACTCAGGGTTGTGTTGGGTGGAGATTCCCTCATTGCGGAAGTTCCTGTTTATCTCATAAACCCGCTCCATTCCCCCAACCACCAGCCGCTTCAAAAAAAGCTCTGGTGCAACTCTCAGGTACAGGTCCACATCAAGGGCATTATGGTGTGTCACAAAGGGACGCGCGTCAGCCCCTCCAGGCAGGGGTTGCATCATGGGAGTCTCCACTTCTTCGAACCCGTGGGTATCCAGGAATTCCCTGATCCACCGTATGACTCTTCCCCTGAGCCTGAAAATCTCCCTCACATTGGGGTTGATGAGCAGATCCAAATAACGTTGGCGATAGCGCGCCTCTACGTCTCTCAGGCCATGCCATTTCTCGGGCAACGGCCTGAGGGCCTTGGAGAGAATCTGCAAAACCTCAGCCTTGAGGGTCAACTCCCCTGTACGGGTTCTAAATAGCCCCCCCCTGACTCCCAGGTGGTCTCCCACATCCAGACATTTGACTATCAGGACTTCCACTTCTTTCAGGGAAGGAAGGTGCACCATACACTGAATGCGACCCGTGCGGTCTGTAAGATCCAGGAAGCTGACTTTCCCGAAGTCCCTTTTCCCGGTTATTCGACCTGCCAGGACAAAAGTCTCCCCAAGCCCTTCAAGGCTGGGTGCATCCCATTGCCCGTAGTGCTCCAGGATTTCAGCAACTTCATGGATGACCAGGAAATCCTGCAAAAAGGGATCAATCCCGCAAGACCTCAGCCTCTCCAGTTTCCTGCGCCTCTCCAGCACAAGCCCGGCGGCTTTCTCAGCTCCTCCTGCCTCCAAGTATTCACCTCTCTTTTTGGTTCAGGTTTACCCCCGTTTGCGACAATCTCTTTCTCCAAATCCCGCCTGCAGAGTGCTCTGGCTCAGGTAAATCATGTTTACGAGTTCCCGCTCACTGGTTGGGTCAATAGATTCAGTCCATTGGATCTTCAAGCTCCCCATCAAAAGGGTTTTTAGCCTGCACCCAGCCCATGGCCAACATTATTCTTAACCTCTAGTCTCTGCCTGATCACTTCACGAAAGCTTAGGATAAACCCATTCCCGCCAAAACACACCCTGGTTCCCCCTCTACATCCGGCCCGGTCTCCCCCCCCAACCCCAGCGGTCTTGGCGCATGCCTCGTTCTATAGCTTGGCCCGATTGGAAGACCGAAAGACTTTTTATAGCGGAACAAAGCCTCGGACGTCAAGTTGGCTTGGGCGCTGTGTGCTCCGGCTCTGCCCCATGTTCCTCTTCCTGTGGAATGGATCCAGAGGGGAGCCAAACCATAAAGCGGCTACCCTTGCCGGGCTGGCTTTGCATCTCTATGCGGCCCCCCATCTCCTCCACAAGCCTGTGCACAATGGACAGGCCAAGTCCAGTGCCTTTTTCCTTTGTGGTAAAGAAAGGGTCGAAAACCTTGTCCTTGACCTCTTCAGGGATGCCCACCCCCGAATCTTCCACCTCCATTACTAGCCAAGTCTCCTGAGTATCGAGACCTGCAGGCAGGACCCCTGAGGCCCAAGAGGCGCGCACAGTGAGATTTCCGCCTTGGGGCATGGCCTCCAGTGCATTGTTTAGAAGGTTCCACACCACCTGCCTTAGCTTCTTAGAATCTGCATAGATGATGAGTCCTGGTGAGATTTGGACTTTCAGCTCACAACTGGATCTAGCCTGTTCCATGAATAACGTCAGGGTCTCCCGCAGAGCCTTTGAGAGGTCCATTCTCTTAGGCTTGGGGTGCTCCGGACGAGCGAAGCTAAGGAAGTCTGTGAGAAGGCCGTTGAGGCGTTTGGTTTCCCTCACCACTATTTCCATGAGCCTTCTATTCGGCCCCTCAAGACTCAATTCCTTCTGGAGTATTTGAATGGAACCACTCACAGAGGCCAGTGGGTTTCTTATCTCGTGGGCTATTCGGGCGGCCATTTCACCTATGGAGGCCAGCTTGTCCATTCTCCTTAGGTGTTGCTCCATGGCCACAGTTTGGGTAAGGTCCTGAAAATGAAAAATGGTACCCATGAGGGCTCCGTCGCCTCCCCTGAGGGGAGCCAGGGAAAATCCCAGTTCCAGGACGCGTCCGTCCGGACGGGTGTATTTCATGTTTTGACGCCTCATCTGGGGATCATGAACACCCCTGGCCGCTTCCTGGAAAAGCCGCGATGGAATCTGAGGGAACACCTCTTCCAGGGGCTTGTGTAAAATGGACTGCAGTTCCGTCCCCATCATGCTTAGAGCAGACTGATTGGCATAGATTATCCTTCCTTGCGAATCGCAGGTCAGAAGCCCGCTGGGCAGGCATTGGAGTATGTGCTCGTGAAGCAGGGTCAGCCTGGATAGGTCGGATTGGGCCACCTCCAGCTCTTCCCTGCTTGCCTTGGCCTGCTCCGCCAAGTAACTGCTCAAGAGCGCCACGATAAAAAAGGCGCTCACATTTATCATGATGCTGAAAAAGACTTCGCTTCCAAGGGGTTGTGAAGAGCGAAGGGTGGTCTTGAAGGCCTGAGGCAACACCGAGAAAAATCTCAAATTGAGCATTCCTCCATAAAGAAGGCTGCTCAGAGAAGCTGCGATAAGCCCTCCTCTCCGATAAAGCAAGATGCTCCCGGTAATAATGGACAAATTGTAAGTTGAGGCGAAGATGCTTTCTTCTGAACCCGTCAGGTATACAAGGGCGGTCACCAAGACAATGTCACCTATCACCTGGGTGTAGGCAAAAGAACGTAGGTTTCTTACCCTGGGAAGTATTGCCCTGTAAATGAGGCTTAGGGCCAGGACCAATGCCAAGATGCCGCAGGGCCCCACAAGAGGGGGACGAATCAGGTCCGCAGGCTCCCTGGCTTGAAGAAGCAGGGTTCCACCCAAGAGCAAGAGCGAAACCACCACCCTCAGGAGCACCAGCCAGTGCAACCTGCTCCGGATAAGCTCCTCCGGATTAACACGAAGGGGTGGGCCGGTTTGGGTCAATCCACGGTTCCAGCCAGTTTAAAAATGGGCAGGTACATGGCAATCACAAGTCCGCCTATGGTGCCTCCCAGGAAGATCATCAGGAACGGCTCGATGAGGGAAGTCAGAGCCTCCACAGCCGCATCCACCTCCTCATCGTAGAAGTCCGCTATTTTGGTGAGCATGGCATCCAGAGCTCCGGTGGACTCCCCCACTGCTATCATCTGCACCACCATGGAGGGGAAGACCCCGCTTTCGGACAGGGGATCGGCTATGGTTCTTCCCTCTGCAATGCTGGCTCTGGTTTTCAAAATAGCTGCCTCGACGGTCTTGTTCCCGGCGGTTCTTGCAACTATGTCCAGCCCGTCAAGCAAAGGCACTCCGCTTTGGATCATGGTGCCCAAAGTACGGGTGAATCTTGCTACCGCCACCTTGCGAATCAAATCCCCTATTACGGGAACACGCAAAATAAGGTCGTCCATCAGAGCCCGACCCTTGCGAGTGGCATAGAAACGGTTGAAGGCTATGAAGAAAGCCACCACCACTGCGACGATAAACAGAATATAGCTTTGCACCCACTCGCTGATATCTATGACTATCTGAGTGGGGGCGGGAAGCCCTCCACCCATGTCCTCGAACATCTTTTTAAAAATCGGTATCACGAAAAGCAGTAGCACAGCCACCACAGCCACTGCCACAACCAGTACCACGCTGGGATAAACCATGGCCCCTTTAACCTTTTTCTTGAGCTTCATGGCCTTTTCTATGTAAGCAGCCAAACGGTTCAGGATAGTGTCCAGAATACCCCCCACTTCCCCGGCTGCAATGAGGTTCACAAAAAGCTCGTCAAAGGTCTTGGGATGCTTCTTGAGGGCGTCGGCGAAGGTGGACCCGCTTTCCACATCGCTTTTGATCTGTTTGAGCATTTGTTTGAAAGTCCGGTTGTCCGTCTGGTTGGCCAAAATATCCAGACATTGCACCAGAGGGAGTCCGGCATCTATCATGGTGGCGAATTGCCTGGTGAAGAGGACTATGTCCTTCTCGGTGATTTTGGGTTTCAGAAAGGATACGTTCTCAAATATGTCTTTGGGCGCCTGCTTGACCTTGGTAGGCTCTATCCTCTGGCGCCTCAAGACAAGCCGCACGGCCTCCTCGTCAGGGGCTTCCATTTCCCCTTTCACCTTCTTCCCAGCCCGGTTGACTCCACTCCATCTGTATACGGGCATGATCCCTCCTGGCTAGGATGCCGAACCCGGCAACAGGTCCGGCATTTGGTTTACCTCAGCGGCCTCTGGGGCCTCATCATGGGACGTTGTGCGGCCCCGCTGGCCAACATGTTGCGAAGCTCCTCAGGATCGGAGGAACGGGATAAGGCTTCCTCCAGGGTGATCAACCTGCGTTGATACAGGCTTGCCAAGGACTGGTTCATTGTCTGCATTCCGAACTTGGCTTGCCCCACCTGCATCTGAGAGTAGATCTGGTGGATCTTATCCTCTCGTATCAGATTGCGGATGGCCGCGTTGGGGATCATTATCTCCAGAGCCAGAACCCTTCCCTTCCCATCGGCCCTGGGCAGGAGCTGCTGGGATAGGACCCCCTCCAGCACAAAAGAGAGCTGGGCTCGCACCTGGGGCTGTTGGTGCGCCGGGAACACATCCACTATGCGGTTAATGGTCTGCACGCAGGAGTTGGTGTGCAATGTGGCAAAGGCCAGGTGACCCGTCTCGGCAATGACAAGAGCGGATTCCATGGTCTCCAGGTCCCTCATCTCGCCTATGAGAACCACATCAGGGTCCTGCCTCAGGATGTATTTCAGGGCATTGCGGAAGCTCTTGGTGTCGGCATCCAGCTCTCTTTGATTTATAACCGCCTTCTTATGCTGGTGCACAAACTCTATTGGATCCTCGATGGTCACCACATGAACGTGTCTCTCGCTGTTTATCTTGTCTATCAGGGAAGCCAAAGTCGTGGACTTACCGCTTCCTGTAGGGCCTGTTACCAGAACCAGGCCTCGGGGTTTGTTGGCCAGCTCGGCCACAACCGCCGGCAATCCCAATTCATCAAAGCTAAGAATGCGGTTTGGGATGCTCCTGAAAGCCGCAGCCACTGCCCCCCGTTGGAGGAACACATTGGCCCTGAATCGACTTAATCCCTCAACGCCAAAAGAAAGATCCAGCTCCCAGTTCTCCTCGAACTTGTGCTTTTGAGCATCCGTTAGAACACTGTAAACCAGCTGCTTTGTCTCAGCCGGCTTAAGAGGCGGCAGGTCCAGGGGCACCAGGGCTCCGTTTACCCTAAGTTGAGGCGGTATGCCTGCCGTGATATGCAGGTCCGAGGCTCCTTTTTCAATGGTCACTTTCAATAACTGATGGAGAGATACCATTTCTTGCTCCCTTGGGGAACCGGGCCCCCAGGAAAACCATGGGAGACCCTGGGTTGAGTTGCCTTAAAAGCAGAAGGCCTCTCAGTCAGGCGCTGTGCAGCGGATCACCTCCTCGATGGTTGTGATCCCTTCCCTCATTCTCATTATTCCGCTCTGTCTGAGGGTCATCATACCGAGCCGGATGGCCTCCTTTTTTATTTCTGTGGCCGAGGCTCCCACAAGTATCAGCTCACGGATCTCCTCCCCTATGGGCATCACCTCGTAAAAAGCTATTCTGCCCTTGTACCCTGTATGCAGGCAGTGATCACAGCCACGGCCCCTGAAAACGCGCACTTGAGGGACTTCCTCCTCAGGCACGCCCAGTTCCACCAAAGCCGCACTGGGCAACTTCACCTCTTCCTTGCATTTGGGACATATCCTCCTGCCCAACCTCTGGGCCAGGATCAAGTTGGTGGCAGAGGCGACCAAGAAGGGCTCTATGCCCATGTTCAAGAGACGGTTAACGGTGCTGGGGGCATCGTTGGTGTGCACGGTGCTGAGCACCATGTGGCCGGTTAAGGCCGCCTTGATGGCGATTTCAGCTGTCTCAAAATCCCTTATCTCTCCGACCATGATTATATCCGGGTCCTGTCTCAGGAAGGATCTCAAAGCAGCGGCAAAGTTAAGGCCGATTTCCTCGTGCATCTGGACCTGGTTGATACCTGGGAGATTGAACTCAACCGGGTCCTCTGCGGTCATGATGTTGTCCGACTCCTTGTTAAGCTCTGCCAAAGCCGAATAAAGCGTGGTGGTCTTGCCGCTGCCTGTGGGCCCTGTAACAAGAACCATACCGTAGGGGCGATGTATGGCCGTCTTGAATTGTTTGAGCTGATTTTCCTCAAAGCCTAGCTTGGTCATGTCAAGCTGCAGGTTGGACTTGTCCAAGAGCCTGAGCACGACTTTTTCCCCCCAAAGCGTAGGCACCACCGAGACCCGGAAATCCATTTCCTTGTTCCGGCCGAACCTCATCTTGATTCTACCGTCCTGGGGGAGTCTTCTTTCAGCAATGTCCAGCTGAGCCATGATCTTGATCCGAGAGATCACCGCATTGCGGATCTTCAGGGGCAGACCCATGGCCTTTCTCAGGACCCCGTCAAGGCGATATCTGACCCTGAAGCTTTTCTCATAGGGTTCTATATGGATGTCACTGACCCCCAGCCTTATGGCCTTTATGAGGATCCCGTTGACGAGCCTCACAATGGGGGCATCCACCTCCAGGGTGAGCACTTCATCCCTGACATCCTCCACTACTTCAACGTTCTCCACCGCCACGTTCACAAGGCTTTCGAAGTCTTCTTCGGTAAAGCCGGAAATGGCGCTTTCTTCCTCCTGATCCAAGCCAGGGGCATCCTCATGCTCTTCTTCGTGAGGAAGATAGTCCTTTGCTTCCATTACGGCCGGCCCCGACTCCAAGCCCTTGCCGCCGTAATACCTTCTGATGGCCTCCAGGAGTTCGCCCTCTGACACAAGAACAGGTTCTATGTTGTAACCTGTCATGAACTTTATATCATCCAGGGCCACAAGCTGAGTCGGATCGCTCATGGCCACTGTTAGGGTGGCTCCTACTCTTTGGACTGGGATAAGCAGAAATTTCTTGGCCAGGGAGGCCGGGACGAGTTTTATCAACTCGGGTTGGATTTCCACCTTCCCGAGTTCCAAGGTGCGGATCTTAAATTGGCGGCTCATAAAATCCACAAGGGTTTTCTCACTTACAAAACCCATGCGTATGAGAATGCCGCCCAGCCTGCCCCCATGTTTTTTTTGCTCTTCCACGGCCCTGGCGAGCTGTTCCATGGTTATTAAACCGTTTTTGACCAGCAGCTCGCCTATGCGAAGTGCCATGGAAGCACCCTCTGGGATCCCTATCGCCTAAAACTCGGCTGCATCGAATTGTAGGGAGCCGGTTAGGCCCCTGTCAAGCCGAAAGAATCGGCCAGGATCATTTGCCGTTTCTTGACATCCAGGAGGCTTCTGGTAGGCTAAGGATTCCAGGCCCCGTCAGGGCAGACCATATGGAGGATTGGAGCTTATGGACTACAAGGAAACCCTTAATCTTCCCAGAACCGCCTTTCCCATGAAGGCCAACCTGGCCCAAAAAGAGCCCGAGGTGCTGGAGCAATGGGAGGCAATGGGGATTTATTCAAAGATCAAGGAGGTCTCCAGGGGCAGGCCCAAGTTCATTCTTCACGATGGGCCGCCTTATGCCAACGGTCATATACACATAGGCACGGCCATGAACAAGATTCTCAAGGACTTTATAGTAAAGTCCAAATTCATGGCCGGATATGACAGCCATTATGTGCCCGGATGGGACTGCCACGGGCTTCCCATAGAACATCAGGTGGATCTCATGCTGGGGGAAAAAAAGGCTCGGCTTTCCACAGCAGAGGTGCGGCGGGAGTGTCGAAGATACGCCGAGAAATTTATAGACATTCAGAGAAAAGAATTCAAAAGGCTGGGGGTCTTCGGGGACTGGGAGACCCCCTATCTTACCATGGCCTTTCCGTATGTGGCTGCAATAGTAAGGGAGTTTGGAAGGTTTTTCTCGCAGGGCAGCGTGTACAGGGGAAAGAAACCGGTTTACTGGTGCGCTTCGTGCAAGACCGCTTTAGCTGAGGCTGAAGTGGAGTATGCTGAGCACAAGACCCCTTCCATATTCATTTCCTTTCCCATGAAGTCCGACATCTCCCAGCGTTTGGATTCCCTGAGGGGTCAACAGGTCTCGGTGATAATATGGACCACCACCCCCTGGACCATACCTGCCAACTTGGCCATAGCAGTCCATCCGGAGTTTGATTATGTGGCAGTGGAGAATCAGGGTCATGTGTATATCTTGGCCCAGGAACTCTTGCCTTACGTGGCAGCCAGTTTCGGATGGGCTTCCCAGGAGGTTATTGACAGATTCAAAGGAAAGGTGTTGGAGGGCTTGGTGTGCACCCATCCATATTTGGAAAGGGAATCCAGGCTGATCCTGGCCGACTTCGTGACCCTTGAGGCAGGCACCGGATGTGTTCACATAGCCCCTGGCCACGGCAAAGAGGATTATGAGATCGGTGTGAAGTATGGGCTTCCTGTTTACGCCCCAGTGGATGATGAGGGGCGATTCACCGGGGATGTGGCTTATTTTGTCGGCCAGTTTGTGTTCAGCGCAAATCCCTCGGTGATCTCCAAACTCAAGGATGTGGGGAAACTGCTTGCACAGGAAGAGATCACTCACGAGTACCCCCATTGCTGGCGTTGTAAGAAGCCGATAATTTTTCGTGCCACAGAACAGTGGTTTATCTCCATGGAAGCCAATGGATTCAGAGGCAGAACCCTGGAGGAGATCGACAGGGTGGAGTGGATCCCTCCCCAAGGCAGGGATCGGATTTACGAAATGATCAAACATCGCCCGGACTGGTGCGTCTCAAGGCAACGCTCCTGGGGAGTCCCCATAACGGTTTTTTATTGCACGGGCTGCGGAGAGATTCTGGCCAACAAGGAGGTCTTCAGAAAGGTGGCCTCCATATTTCAGGAAGAGGGAGCAGAGGCTTGGTTCGAAAGAGACTCACAGGAGCTCCTTCCTGAAGGCACCAGTTGCTCAAAATGTGGTTCTAAAGAATTCCGAAAGGAGACGGACATCCTGGATGTGTGGTTTGATTCAGGAGTTAGTTGGGCCGCGGTTCTGGAAGGGAATCCCGAACTGGAGTACCCGGCCCACATGTACTTGGAAGGCAGCGACCAGCACCGAGGCTGGTTCCACAGCGCCCTTCTTACATCCGTAGGCACAAGAGGGAAAGCACCTTACAAAAGCGTTCTGACCCACGGTTTTGTGGTGGACGGGCAAGGCAAAAAGATGTCCAAGAGCCTTGGAAACGTGGTGGTTCCAGAAGAGGTTATAAACAAGTATGGAGCTGAAGTGCTTCGACTCTGGGTCTCGGCCGAGGATTACCGAGATGACATGAGGATTTCAGGAGAGATCCTTCAAAGGCTTAGCGAGGCCTACAGGAGAATCCGCAATACGGCTAGGTTCATGCTTGGGAACCTCTTCGACTTTGACCCAGCTCTCCACCAAGTGGCTTACGGGCATCTCAGGGATATAGACAGATTCGCACTGCACAGGCTTTATGGGGTGATCAATAGGGTACGAAAGGCTTACGAAACATATTCCTTCCATACGGTCTTCCACACTCTCCACCAGTTCTGCGCCGTAGATCTAAGCTCCCTCTATCTTGACGTGCTCAAGGATGCTCTTTACGTGCAGGCCCCCCAGGACCCAGAGCGAAGGTCCGCCCAAACCGTGATATTTGAGGGCCTGCGAAGTCTGACTTTGCTAATGGCGCCTATTCTCAGTTTCACAGCCGAGGAGATTTGGCATCACATGCCTGATTGGGAAGGTAAAGCCCCCAGTGTCCATCTGGCAGGCTTTCCTGAGGCTCCTGCCCAATGGGAGGATCGGGATTTGGCCGAGCGTTGGGAGAGATTTTTGAGCCTCCGTGGGGAGGTGACCCGAGCCTTGGAGGCAGCGCGCAGGGAGAAGAGGATAGGGTTGGCGCTGGATGCCAGGGTGATCTTGGAGCCGCCCCCTGACTGGAGTGATTTCCTCAAGAGTAACCGTGGGCTGCTGGAAGAGCTCTTCATAGTATCGCAATTAGAAATCACAGATGATTCTCTGACCGGAGAGGTGATGGAAAGTGCTGAAGTGCCTGGGCTTCGCATTCGAGTGGAGCAGGCCCGAGGCAACAAGTGCCCTCGGTGCTGGAAGTGGGATGAGTCTGTGGGAGATCACCCTACCCGTTCGGATGTGTGCCCAAGGTGTGGGGGGGTCTTGGACAGGATGGGCATCTGATGCACCTGCACAGCTCCAAGGATACCCTTGGTGTGTTGGTGGCCGCGGGGGTGCTGGTTTTGGACCAATTGACAAAAGCCTTGGTGGTCCAACACATGGCGCTTCACGAGTCTTTTGAAGTTATCCCCGGCTTTTTCAACATAACTTACGTGCGCAACACCGGGGCAGCTTTTGGGATCCTTTCCTCCCAGGCTCCCTGGATCAGATCAACAGTGCTGGTGGGCTCTAGCCTGTTGGCCATGGGTTTCATAATATGGATCTGGTTTCGGGATAAAGGCTCCTCTTGGTCTGGGGTGATTTGCTTGGGGATGATCCTTGGGGGTGCTTTAGGAAACATGGCGGACCGGGTGCGCCTTGGCGAAGTCGTAGATTTCTTGGATTTTTACTGGGGCAGGTACCACTGGCCGGCCTTCAACGTGGCTGACTCGGCCGTGACTTTGGGGATATTGATCTTGCTGCCCTCCTTTGTCCTGTCCAAGAAGGAAGAACCCAGGCATTGAAGATCCCCGCCTGTCTCGGATTAATAGCCAAGGCTGGTTACTTGGGGGCCGGGCGGCCGTGTTTGGATGCAGAACCAGGCCCAGGCTGAAATGGCTAACCAGCATTATTCACGATCAGTGGATAATGCGGACTAACTTATTGACATATTTAATAAACTACCCCGACCTTGTCGGGGGCTTTCTTTCGGGCCAGCGACTCCTGACAACGTCATTC
>CAYPWF010000031.1:39603-44333 GCA_964414345.1 uncultured Desulfarculaceae bacterium | reverse complement strand
GACTTACCTGGGGGGCCGATACAGGCTTGCTTTGCAGGAGGAAAATCTTCTTATCACAGCCGGGGGGATGGGAGCCCTCACGGGTTTTTTTCGGACTGTGCTGGATCCGGGGGACGAGGTGCTGGTACCGGAGCCTCACTTCCCCGAATATCGCGCCCACATAGAGCTGGCAGGAGGGAAAATGGTTCATGTGCCCACCTGCCTTGAAGAAAATTACGTTCCCCAGGCCGAGCAGGTGCAAAGAGCCCTCACCTCCAGGAGCAAAGTGCTTCTTTTGAACTCCCCCAACAATCCCACTGGATCGGTGATTCCAGGGCATGTTATGGACCAACTGGCCGTTGTAGCCAGGGAGGCGGATCTGCTGGTTGTTTGCGATGAGGTGTATGACAGGCTTGTTTTCGATGGATGTGTCCACGAGTCCATAGCAACACGCCCAGGTATGAGCGAACGCACGGTTGTGATAGGCTCTTTCTCCAAGGCCTTTGCCATGACCGGGTGGCGCCTGGGCTACGCTTTCGGGCCTGTGGAACTCATACGCCAGATGACCAAGGTGGTTACCTACTACACCTCATGTGCCTCTTCTGTGTCCCAAAGGGCGGGCCTGGCTGCCTTGAGACAAGCCGAGGGCCAGGTGGGGGTAATGTTGGCCGAGTTCCAGCGCAGAAGGGATCTGGTCTATGAGGCCCTTTCTTCCATTCCCGGAGTACGGGTCTGCAAGCCTCAAGGAGCTTTCTACATCTTTCCCAACCTGGAGTCCATAACCCAGGACACAGAGGAATTTGCCATCCGGCTCCTGGAGCAGGAACGGGTGGTGGTGGTACCTGGGGCACCTTTTGGCCCCTCGGGGCGGGGCTGCGTACGTATGGCCTTCACGGTCGGCATGGAGGAACTGGGAGAAGCCATGCACAGGTTCCAAAGATTCGTAAGAAGGCTATGCTGAGCCGAGTTTTTCTGCAAACCCCGCGAGTCAGCCCTGAATATTCTCCAAAGCCTGTGCCTTTTCCCCACTAGGTTTAAGAGGTAAAGGCCCGGCTCAGCCTTCGGGCACCTCGAACACCCTCTCTAGAGCCTCCGTGGCTTTCCCCAACTCCTCTTCTGAAATGAGGCACGTGCAAGTGGATACCGAGGTGCTTATGGCCAGAATGTTTATATTCGCCCCGGCCAAGGCGTGGAAGAAAGCCCCTGCTATCCCGTGGCGTTCCCTGAAGTGGGGACCGAAGACGGATATCAGGGCCACGTTTCTGAGAAAGCCCATCTGTTCAAAGCCCACGTCCTTCCTGTGGCTCTCCAGGAGGGTGAGAGTTTCTTCCAACCTTGCCCTCTCCACGCAGAAGGTGATATGGCTTTTGCCCCGTTCGTCCAGGCAGTGGGTTATGAGCTCCACATTGATACCTGCCTGTCCAAGGACTCTGAAAATCCTGGAGGCCACACCAGGCCGATCCGGGATCCCCATCATTCGTACGGCTGCAAGCCCTCTTCCTTGCAGCACTCCCCCTATGGGGATCTTTTCTGCTCTGCCCAAGCTTCTCTCCAGCCGTTGTGACTCATCCCTTCTCTAACACACGGATGCTCGGGTTGCAACACCGGCTTTCCCCTTTAGGCTTTGCCTCCTTGGTCCGCATTATCCACAATCAGTGGATAATGCCGGCTATCTTAAGGATATCTTTAGACAAACCGATCTACAGTCAAAAAACCTGAGTTTTGGTTTGAGGTTTTGCCAGGATGGAGTTGGAATGTGTGGAAGTGTACCAGGGGCTTGGGGGCTTGAGCGCCCAAAGTCAGAGGCTTTGGAAAATAATCCGGTTTATCTGGAAGACAAGGCCGCAGTTTTCACCAAGGATGGAGAAATTCTTTTTTTCATGTACCAAAGCGGGCTCTGAATCTCGGGAGGTATTGCGATATATCCGACCAGTTTTATAATATGGTGAAAAACATGGGGAGGTATTCTCAGATGCGACTTTCCACTCGCGGTAGATACGGTGCAAGGTTTATGCTGGATTTGGCCATTCACCAAGGGCAAGAGCCGGTTCTCTTGAAAGATCTGGCAGACAGACAAAATCTCTCGGTCAAGTATCTGGAGCAGCTTGTGGGCCCTCTTCGCAAGGCCGGACTCGTCAAGAGCAAAAGAGGAGTCAAGGGGGGCTTTCAACTCTCACGGCCGCCCCAGGAAATACGAATGTTGGAGGTGGTGGAAGCCGTGGAAGGCTCTTTGAGCCTGGTGGAATGTGTGGCCCATCCCAAGGGGTGCCCAAGGTCTTCGGACTGCGCCACCAAGGAGGTTTGGGGAAAGGTGGCTGATGCTGTAAGGCAAGTCCTGGCCGGGATCACTCTGGCCGACATGATAGGGGTTCATTCCTCCAAGAAGAAAAAGAAGGGAACCGCCCATGCGAATCCATGAGAGCATAGCCGAGACCATAGGTCGCACACCTCTGGTGCGGCTCAAAAGAGTAGCTCGGGACTTGGGAGCCCAGGTGGTGGCCAAGCTGGAGTCTTTTAACCCCTGTCACAGCGTAAAGGACAGGATAGGGGTTAGCATGATAGAGGCCGCAGAGAGGGCGGGAAAGATCGGCCCCGAGACCATAGTGTTGGAGCCCACAAGCGGCAACACCGGAATCGCTTTGGCCATGGCTTGCGCAGCCAAGGGATACAAGCTGGTCCTTACCATGCCGGACTCCATGAGCGTGGAGCGCAGGATCCTGCTTAGGGCCCTAGGGGCTAATCTGGTCTTGACACCTGCCAGCGAAGGCATGAGAGGAGCGGTTCGAAAGGCAGAAGAAATGGCTGCGGCCGATTCCCGCTATTTCATCCCCCAACAGTTTCAAAACCCGGCCAACCCCGAGATACACAGGAGGACCACTGCTGAGGAAATATGGTCGGATACAGACGGGCAGGTGGATATCCTGGTCTCTGGAGTTGGCACAGGTGGGACCATAACCGGTGTCTCCGAGGTGATCAAGGCCAGAAAGCCATCTTTCAGGGCTGTGGCCGTGGAGCCCCTGGAATCCCCGGTTTTGTCGGGCGGGAAGCCGGGGCCCCACAAGATACAGGGTATAGGAGCCGGATTTGTGCCAGAGGTGCTGAACCGCTCGGTGGTGGACGAGATCATCCAGGTGAGAAGCGAGGATGCTGGGAAGATGGCCAAGTGCCTGGCCAGGGAGGAAGGCATACTGGCCGGAATATCCAGTGGGGCCGCGGTTTGGGCTGCCCTGGAGGTGGCACGCAGGCCTGAATCTCAGGGAAAGCTCATAGTGGTGGTCTTGCCAGACACAGGGGAAAGGTACCTGAGCACCTGGCTGTTCGAAGAAGAAAGAAGAGAAGATTGAGAAGGAAAGGGGCCGGGTTCAGTTTTTCCTGTTTGGGAAGAGTTTGACAGTTCCAAGGCGCCTAACTAAAATAGTCGAGTATTGAGGTTTCTCAAGAGACTTTTGAGCTTCCAGGAAAGGCAGGTGATGGGAATGGGATGGATCATGCGCAGCCCCGTCCAGGGGCACCCACGGTCCTGGCCCTTCTTGAGGGCGAAAATCCAAATGCCGGGGGAGATGCGCAGTCCCTCCGGCCCAGATCCTGAACCGTCTGGAGGCGAAAATGGGCAAGAGCGTTGAAGAGATAAACGATAGGATCCGCAAGGGAAAGGCCGTTGTGGTCACGGCCGAGGAAATCATTGAACTGGCAAAACAGAAGGGGGCCAAGCAGACGGCCCGAGAAGTAGACGTTGTCACCACCGGCACCTTCGCCCCCATGTGTTCTTCGGGGGCCTATTTCAACATAGGACACACAAAGCCGCGCATCAAACTGGGGGGCGGTCAGGTGACCCTCAACGGAATCCCGGCTTACACGGGTTTCGCGGCTGTGGACATCCTAGTGGGAGCTACGGCCATTGCGGAGGATGACCCCAGAAACCAGGTGTACCCCGGTGAGTTCAGATACGGTGGTGGGCACTTGATTCAAGACCTGGTGGCAGGCAAACCGGTCAGGTTGGAGGCCAGAGCCTACGGCACGGACTGTTATCCCAAAAAGAAACTTCAGATAATGATCCGCCTTGAGGAAATGAACGAGGCGGTTCTTTTCAATCCCAGAAACTGTTACCAGAATTACAACGTGGCGGTGAACCTCTCGGACAGGGTCATCTATACTTACATGGGGACCCTGAGGCCCCAGTGTGGAAACGCCAATTACTGCAGTGCTGGACAACTCTCCCCTCTGCTCAACGACCCCCTTTACAGGACCATAGGCTTGGGCACCCGCATCTTCCTTGGGGGAGGCATAGGGTACGTGGTCTGGCACGGCACCCAGCACAACCCAGGGGTTCCCAGAACCGAAAAGGGGGTTCCCAAAGTAGGGGCAGGCACCTTGGCTGTGATGGGGGATTTAAAGCAGATGAGCGCGGATTGGCTAAGGGGGGTCTCTTTCATAGGGTACGGAGCCAGCATGGCTGTGGGGATAGGCATACCCATCCCGATCTTGGACGAGGAGGTCCTGGAGCACACCCTGGTCACAGACCAAGACATCTACGCACCAGTAGTGGACTATAGCCAAACCTATCCCAACAGGGGGCCTGATGTGCTGGGTTGGGTTACCTACGCACAGTTGAGAAGCGGGAAAATCCAGCTAAACGGCAAGGAAATCCCGACGGCCAGCCTCTCCAGCTATGCCCGTGCCCGCACCATTGCCCAGACCTTGAAGAGTTGGATTCAGGCCGGCTCCTTCCTTCTAACAGAGCCTGTGGCCCC
>CAYPWF010000031.1:5157-39503 GCA_964414345.1 uncultured Desulfarculaceae bacterium | reverse complement strand
TGAGCGGAGGTGCCATAGGGGCGGGGCTTGGCACGGCAGGGGCGGTAGTCCTGGGCGGTCCCCTGATTGTAGGGGCCGCAGTGGGGGCAGGAGCAGGAGCAGTGGGGGGTTACGTGGTAGAGGAGCTTAGATTGTTTTGAGATCTTGAGTCCTGCCGGGGCTTGACCCAAAAGCCTTTCCATAATACCTTCCTTGCGCCGGGCGGAGCTTGCAGCACGCAAGTTATGCCCGGCAAGACTCCAATGAAAATCAGGAGGCTGTACAATGGGTATGGACCCATGGAGTCCATTCAGGGAAGTCATGGCAGATCCCCTGCAATGGGCTAGATCCTGGAAAGATAGGACCGGCGGAAAAGTGATAGGTCATCTGCTTCCTGATGTGCCTGAGGAAATGATACATGCTGCAGGAGCCCTTCCTCTGGCCCTGGAGGGGGCTAGAGTGGCTGCATCCAAAGCTCAGGCCTCTTTACCCGGCTACACCTGCTCCCACGCCATGGGGCTTTTGGAGATGGGGCTCGCAGGGCAACTGGATTTCTTGGACGGGCTCATCATCCCCTATGTATGCGACACCACAAGGAACCTTTACCATACCTGGAGTCACACGTTCCCGCAAAGCCGCCATGAATTCCTGAGGCTACCAAAGCGGCTTTACCATCCTGGTGCAAGGGAGTATCTCAGAGCTGAATTGGAGAGGTTTGGAGAAGCTCTGGGCAGGATGACAGGACGCTATCCCAGTCTGGAAAACATAACCTTGAGTCTGTCTGTTTACCAGAAAAGCCGCTCAAGGCTCAGGAAGGCCTATGCTTTGCACAGGGAAAGGCCCTCCATATGGACGTGGGAGAGAGTCAATCTGCTTATGGCCTCGGCCATGAAAGCCCCCAGGGAGGAGCATCTATCCTGGATGGAGAAGCTTCCTTGGGAAATAGAGCAGGGCAGAAAGCCCAATGGGCGTGTGCCGGTTTACGTACGGGGCAAGATCTGGGATCCGCCCGAAATCCTGGAGATGATGGACGAACTGGGTCTGCTGGTGGTCGGAGACGAAATGGTCTGCGGCTTCAGATCCATAGCAGGGGATTACGGGCAGGGAGATCCCCTGGAGGCCTTGGTCTCAAGGCTCATCTCCTTGCCTCTCTATCCGGGCTATCATGACGAGCCTGGGAGAATAGTGCAGAGTTTTCTGGATAGGGTCCAAGAAAGCGGGGCCAAGGGGGTCATCTTCCTGAACCCGAAGTTCTGCGAGGCAGCTGGCTTCGAGCTGCCGGATCTCCAGAAAGCCTTGGAGAAAGAGAAGATCCCTGCTCTTGTATTGGAGACCTCCACAAGGGGGGTCTCCCCGGCTCAGATTCGAGTCAGACTGGAAGCCTTTCGGGAGATGATAGGAGAGGACCTGCTATGAACCGCACCGGACCCTCCAGGGGATTAGATGCTCGGACTTTGCTCCCCAAAATGGTCCAGGAAGAATCCCGACTGCTCAGGAGGCCAGGTTCGTGCCTGTGCCCCCATGAAAGCCCAGAGCCTCTTTGGGCTGCTGCAACCAGGAGAAAGAGCCCATGAATCCTATCTCCACTCTGAGAGATTTGAAACAGATAAACATCGACTATTACACAGCTGCCCACACGGCCAAGCAAAACGGGAAGTTCATAGCTTACGTAAACGCTTTCACCCCAGTGGAGCTTCTCTACGCCATGGACTTCATCCCCATATACCCCGAGAACCACGCCGTGATTCTTGGAGCCAGAAGGCTTTCCGTGGAGGTAGCCCCTGCGGCCGAGAAGCTGGGATATTCAATGGACCTGTGCTCGTACGCCCGCTGCGACTTGGGCTCTATTCTAACGGGCAAGAGCCCCACCTTCGGCCTGCCGAAGCCGGATCTGCTACTTGTCTCCAACAGCCAGTGCGGGACTTTGACCAAGTGGTTTGAGGTGCTCTCCCGCATGTACGGCGCGCCCATGGTGCTCATCGATGTGCCACATTCTGGCAATGGCGAGAAGGACCCGGAGGCCGAGCGCTACGTCAAGGCACAGGTAGAGGAGCTGGTGAACGTGCTTCAGGATATCACGAGACGCAAGCTCGAAGTCGGGAGGCTGGGAGAGAGCATTCGGCTGTCCAGGGAGGCGTCGGACCTGTGGACTCGGGTTCTCCTCTGCGGCGTCAACAGGCCCTCTCCCATAACGGTGTTTGATCAGTTCATAGCCATGGCTCCCATAGTGGCCCAGAGGGGGACCAGGGTTGCGGTGGAGTTCTACAAGAGGCTCCTGGAAGAGCTGGAGGAGAGAGTGGACAAGGGCATTGGCGCGGTGAGCCAGGAGAGATTCAGGCTCTTCTGGGACAACCTCCCCATATGGCCTGAGCTCAGGCGCCTCTCAGAGTTCCTGGATGCCAGGGGGGCAGCCCTTGTCACTTCTCTTTATACCTGGGCCTGGGCCACTCTTTCGGTGGGAGAGGAGGATCCTTTCCAGGATTGGGCAGAACAATACCTCTACACAGCGAATTTGCACCTTCAAAGAAGGATTCAGACCTATGTGGAATATGCCAAACAGTATCAGCTGGATGGTTTTCTCTATCATTCCAACAGGAGCTGCAAGATGGTCTCCCAAGATATCCCGGAGCTGCGCCGCGCCGTGGCCGAACAAACGGGAATCCCGGGAGTGATATTGGAGGCGGACCACAACGACCCGAGGCTCTACTCCATTGAGAGCCTAGAGAGCCAGATAGAGAGCTTCCTGGAGATGCTGGATGGGCGGAAGAGATCTTCTTCATGATCAGGTGTTGAGGGCATGCGTGTTGCGGAGTTCTTGAGGGACAGCGGCAGCAGGTATGGCGGGCGCATCCCCCTGGCCCGGGGAAATATGGTTGAGACTCTCGGTGAGCTGGGGTGCCTGGCCAGGAGGCTCGGGGAGGCAGGGGCCCCTCTGCAGAGGATCCTGGCTCGGTTCTGTGCTGAAAAATCATGGGGCTCCAGATGGGGGCTCCTGGAAGCCATGGTGGACCTGTATGGGCGGGCCAGGGGGAACCTCCCCCATGGCCCGTGCATTGAGCTCAATCGGCTTTTGCTGGCCCTCCACGATCTGTACGTGGCAGAAAGAAACCGCGAGGCACCAGAGACCTCCCTCCCGGCTGGGGCCAAGGGCTCTTGCGCCCAATGCGGGCAATGCTGCATGGGCCCGGCCCGGGGCCCCTTGAGCACGAGCCCCTTGGATTTGGCATTGTGGAGATCCCTTGAAAGAGAAGATCTCCTCCACCATACCCGGTTAGACCCCAAAGGGGAGAGCGAGGATTTTGCAGCCTGTCCTTTCTTGCGCTTCTCCTGGGAAGGGAAAGGGGTCTGCCTGATTCACCCCGTAAAGCCTTTTATCTGCCGGGAGTTTCTCTGCCAAGCCCCAGGGAATGTCCCTGTCTCAAGCATGGTCTCGTGAGGCATCAACGAGGGGCTCCCCTCACCCTCCACCCAATGCCTTTCGGGCGAAGTGGCTGAGATCCCTCACCACGTGCTCTCCCGACCCTCTCCCGGATCGATCCAGGAAATAGGACCGGATGCCGGCCTGGGTGGGGGCCTGGTAGTCAAACTCCTCGTGATCCCCCACGTGGATGAGCCGATGGGGCTCAATCCCTAGCTGCTTGCAGACCTGTTTGTAGAAAGAACTTGTCTTTTTGACCTGTCCCAAGTCAGAGGTGGCAGATACCACCTGCACAAAGGGGAAGGCATCCAATCCGCTCTGGGATAGCTCCTCTTCTATGAAGGGACGGCTCGCGTTGGAGAGGATGATAAGATCATGAAGCGGCCTTAACTCCTCCAGAACCCCAGGCACTTCCGGGAAGAGCCGGATCAGATGGCGGTGTGCTTGAAGGGTTTGGCGCCAAGTCCCATCCAGGCCGAATCTGCGATGCCAGTAAGCCAGGTCATACCACTCCAGGGACCCCTCTCCCACCTGGTCATACTGCTCGTAAACCCAGGCCTTGGCCTCTTCCAGAGAAAGCCCCTCTTTCCTGGCCACCAAGGCCGGGATAGCCTCTCGCCACACGGCCGTGCTGAAGGCGTGGTCCACAAGGGTGCCATCCAAGTCAAAAGAGATGACCCAGGGTTTCATGTGCTGCTCTGTAACCCCACAAGGCACTCGGCTTTTGGCCTGCTCACAGGTCTGAGAAGTTCTTCAACCCCCGGCCCGAGGCTGCATTTCTTTGGCCGGATGGAGCGCAGGCTTTCTCAAGTATATCCTTGAGCCTTGATCTTCACAAACTCTTTAATCCATCCCCAACCTTGCCGAGCAGTGTTTCGGGACTCTTGGGCCTCTCTGAGAGCCTTGGCTACCTTTCTAGACAGTGCATCCAAAACCTAGATAAAATAGCTTTACTATGAGTGAGATCGCCAATCCATATGAGCAGGGGCATCTTTTTGTGGCGGCTGTGAGGCTCTTTCTGCACAGCAAAGGCAGGCCGCCCTCAGTCAGGGACATCTCGGAGATGCTCGGGATCTCCAGCGAGATGGGCCACTACCTTTGCAATCGTCTGGCCGGGCTGGGGGTGCTGGAGGTGGTGGAGGGGGCCTTCGAGGAGAGGATATACCTCAAGGATCATCTCCGGTTGGAAGAGCTTCCGCGGGAGGAGAAGGTTTCAACTTTGGAGGCCGAGGTCCAGCGCTTAAAGGAGGAACGGGAGAAGCGCCAGCAGGAGATAGAGAGACTTCAGACCGCCCAGGGAGGCAAGAAAAAGGAGCTTTTCAGCGATCTGGAACGCCAGCTAAAAGAAGGTCTCAAGAAAAAAAAGAATCCTCTGGACGCACTTTAATACTGGATTGAGTGCCAGCCTTGTGATAAAAGCAAAGCTCAAAAAAGAAAAATCAGATTCAATGATATCAATATGATCCACTAATTTTGGTGTCAGGCACCACAGCCAGATGAAGGAGAGGCTTTTTCATGTTATGGTGGTTTTGAATCGGCCTGCCAGCGGAGGTGAATCCATTATGAGCAAGCCCCTCAGGGTAATCTTCTTGGGATGGAATCAGGTAGCCCAATGTCTTATGGAGGCATGGTCTCGTGATCCTGCGGGCCCCCGGCTGGTGGGGGTTTTTCTGCAAGAGGGTGATTCTCCCCACATGTCCCAGAGTGCTCCATCAAAGCTTCTTCTCAAGGATCTTACTTCGGTTAAGGGACCCGAACTACCCGATGTGGCGCTTGATTTCAGAGAAGGGGCTTCCTCTAGGCCCAAGGACCTCCCCAGGAAGGTGCTATGGCTACCTTACCAGGTGACCTGCCTGCTGGAGAAACTTTGTGTTGGTAGTGAGGAGGGGATTCGTTACAAGAGCGTGGTAGAGACCGCAAGGGACGCTGTGGTGACAATAGACGAGTCCCACAGGATTCTCTTTTTCAACAAGGCTGCGGAAGCTATGTTCGGCTATTCCAAGGAAGAAGTGCTTGGGCAGGACTTGAGCATAATAATCCCACCTCCCCACAAGGAGGTACACAGGGAGTATGTACGAAGGTATGTGGAAACCCGCAGGGGTCGTTTCATAGACCACACCGTGGATCTCACTGCCCAGCGCCGCTTTGGCGAGGAGTTTCCCATCAGCATATCTTTCTCCGTGGCCGAGGTGGGGGGGCATCTCCTCATGACTGCCATGATGCGGGACATGAGCGAGATGAAGGAAATGGAGCGCCGCCTTATTCAGAACGAAAGGCTGGCCTCCATTGGCCAAGCCTTATCTTTCGTTACCCACGAGGTAAAAAACCCCCTCGTGGTCATAGGGGGGTTCGCCCGTTCCCTTTTGAGACAGGCCAACTTGCCCGAGGAGGGGAGGGAAAAGCTGGAGATAATACGCTCAGAGGTTCAAAGGCTAGAGGGTCTGCTTCAAGAGATACAGGACTTCTCCAAACCCCTCAGACTTCAAAAGGAGCGCATTGCTCTGGTCCCCTTTCTGGAGGAGATCCTCTCCATGTTCAGGGACTCAGAGGATTGCTCCGACACAGAGTTCCTGCTGGAAGCAGAAGGCCAGCTTTGGCTGAGTGTGGATAAGGACCGCCTAAGACAGGTGCTTATCAACCTCATCAAGAACTCCATAGAGGCCATGGGTGGAAATGGTAAGGTGGTCGTGCGGGCTCGGAAGGTATCTCCAGAAGAAGTTGAGATTGCGGTGGAAGATACCGGAGAGGGCATATCCCCCGAGCGCTCGGAGGAGTTGTTCCAGCCTTTTGTGACCACCAAGCCAGGGGGAACTGGCCTTGGCCTCCCTTTATGCCGCAGGATAGTTCGGGATCATGGAGGCGAGATTCGGCTTCATGGCATGCCCAAGGGGGGTGCCAGGGCTGTTATTAACCTGCCCCTCAAGGATATCCAGTCCAGTGGTGAGCAGAGCCCTTGGGAGAATCTTCAAAGGGGCAAGCACTGAGTCCGGCTTCTCAAACTTCCCATTTGAGAAAGAATATGGCCGCAGAGGCTCCCAGGATCTTCTACGGATGGTGGATAGTGGCCGCGGGGACCGTGACCTATGCCCTGGGCTATGGGGCCAGGTATGGATTCGCGGTGATCTTCCCTTCCCTGGTGGAGGAGTTCGGCTGGTCCAGGGACACCACTGCCACAGTGCTCTCCTCCCACATGCTGGTGTACGGGCTTGTGGCTCCTGTGGTGGGGGGGCTGGTGGACCGCTTGGGTGCCAGATTCACCATGGGCCTGGGGGCTTTGGTCCTGGGCTTGGGGCTGGCCCTTTCGGCCCTGGGTGAGAGTCCCTGGCACTTCTGGTTGAGCTTCGGGCTTCTTTTTGGGACCGGGCTTTGCCTGGTGGGGGCTGTCCCCTTTGCCATGGTGCTCAGGAACTGGTTCGAGAAAAGGAGGGGCTTGGCTTTCTCCATGCTCTACCTGGGCTCGGGGGGCTCCTATGCTTGGTACCCGGCTGTGGCCTGGGCCATAGAGAATTGGGGCTGGAGAACGGCCTTCTTGGGTGAGGGGATTCTCCTGACGGGTGTGATCCTGCCCCTCTTGGTGCTGGTTGTGAGGCAGCGCCCCGAGGACCGTGGGCTCTGCAAAGACGGGACCCATGTTTTGGGCGGGCCTGAGCTTCCCCTACATCGGTCAGAGCAAGGGAGCCTGGCAAGACCCCTTCGCAACTTACCTGATTGGACCTTAGGTCAAGCTCTGAAAGCCAGGAGCTTTTGGCTCATGTGCCTGGCCACTTTTTCCCTCTGGGGCCTCATGCAGCACATTCTCATGGCCCACAACGTGGCCTTTGCCGTGGATATGGGCATTCCCAGGATGAGGGTCTCCTCCATCCTCTCCTTGGTGGGGGTGGCCTACCTGGCGGGGGCTTTGCTGGCCCCCATATCTGACAGGATCGGCAGGGAAGCCACCATCACCTTGGCTACCGTAACGGGTTCTTGCGGGGTCCTGGCCCTGGTGCTCATGAGACAGGGCTCCTGGGAGGGGCTCCTGTACATCCATGCCCTGGCCTTCGGCTTCGGCAACGGGCTTGGCTCTCCCACCATAGCCGCAGCGGTGACGGATCTTTTCCAAGGCCCGCGCGTGGGTCCTGTGATAGGTTCCATCTGGCTTTGTTTCGCTATCGGAGGTTGTATAGGTCCCTGGCTGGGGGGATGGCTCTTCGAGGTGACGGGCAACTACAGGTGGGCCTTTCTCATGGGCATGGCCTGGTATGTGATCGCCTGCCTGGCCGTCTGGGGGGCAGCCCCCAGGAAGGCCAAGACTGCGCCCCCCTGAATCGGAAAATGTGGAGCCTCCCCCCGGTGGACCAGCCGCCAATTCTCTTGGTTCCTCTTGTCTCACCTCTAAAGTTCAATCCCCAGCCGCTTCCAAACCGATTCCCCATCCCCTATCTCCTGGGCCTTCAGGTGGGGGTAGGTCCTGAACAGAAACCAGGTGAGGGGCAGGCCCCCCACCAGGATAATGGTGAGATCCGGGATGACCCTTAGGGTTCCCAATAGAAGCACAGGTCCCCTCTCGAAGAAGCCCGCATCCCTGGCTGCCCACAACCCTTCTTGATAGGCCGTCCATGTCTGCATCACCCCCACTGGGAAAAGGGTCCCCAAAGTAAGGAGCAAAAGCCCTCCGTTGAACCCCCAGAAGCACACTTTCAAGAGCCTGTCGTTCCATTGCTCCTTGCGCACCAAGCCTCTCCAGGAGAAAAGCAGCAAACCTATGGAGAGCAGGCCGTAGACCCCGAAAAGCGCCCCGTGACCATGGTTCATGGTCAGGTAAGTTCCGTGCTCGTAATAGTTCACAATGGGCAGGTTGATGAGAAAACCAAATACCGCAGCCCCCAAGAAATTCCAGAAAGAGGATGCCACCAGGAAGTAAAGTGGCCACCTGTAGGGGAATTCCTTGCCCTGCTTGGTCACGCTCCTGTACTCCAGGATGGCCCTCACCACCAGCCCGAACATGGGCACAGGCTCCATGGAGGAGAAGACAGATCCAAGGGAGAGCCAGAAGGAGGGCCCCCCGTACCAAAAGTAGTGGTGGGCGGTCCCTATGATGCCGCTCACGAATACTATGGCCGCCGTGAAGTAAGCCACCATGAGCGCGGCCCTGGCCGTTGCCAGTCCAAGGCTCACCAGGATGAGGGAGACCACCCCAACCCCGAAGAACTCAAAGATGGACTCCACCCAGATATGCACCACGAACCATCGCCAGTAGTCCGCCAAAGTGAGATGGGAACCCCTGCCGTAGAGAAGCCCGAAGCCGAAGAAGGCCACCACCAGCACTGCGCTGAACACGTAAAACATGATGAGGGAGCTGTATTCGTCCTTGTGCCCCAGCCGTTGGTGATAATAGACGGCTCTGTAAACAACAAGAAGCCAGGCTATGAGTCCCACGAACAGGAGTATCTGCCAGAGCCTCCCGAGCTCCAGGAACTCCCAGCCTTGGTGCCCCAGCCAGAACCACCATTCCCCCAAAAATCCCTTGATACCCGCCACTTCCCCCAGCAAGCTTCCTCCTGCCACCAGGAGAATGGCCCCAAAGAGTACCTGCACCAACCTCCCCTGCCCCCTTGGCTCCACCCCTCCTATTATGGGCGCCAGATATATGGCCGTGCCCACCCATGTGGTGGCTATCCAGAAGATGGCCAGCTGCAGGTGCCAGCTTTTGGCCCAGCTGTAGGGGATCAGGTTCGCGATCCACTGGAAGTAGAAGCTGGCCGGGTGGATGGTGTAGTGGGCCAGAAGCCCCCCAAAGTTGGTCTGAACAAGAAAGAGCAGTACCACTACCAGGAAGAACTTGGCCGCCTTGAACTGGCTCGGGGTAAGGGGCATGTCCACCAGTTTTTCCGCCAGAGGAACACCCTTGGCGGGCCCGTACCAAAGCCCGTAGTGGTGCACAAAGAAGACGAAGATTCCCAATACCACAAGCAGGCCCAGGATCCCTCCAAGGCTCCAGACATAAGTCGCGGTTGTGGGGACGTTCCCCACACTCCTGTCCGCAGGCCAGTTGTTGGTGTAAGTGTGAGTCTCACCGGGCCTCAAGGTTGATGCGGCCCATGCTGTCCAAAAAAAGAACCTGGAGATCTGCAGCCTCTCCTGGGGGGTTCGGATGGTCTCAGGGAGGATCCCATATCGTTTTTCCCCTTCTCTGAAGACCTTTTCCCAGTGGGCCTGCACCTCTTCCAAGGCTTTCGCCTGCGAGGCCGTCAGGAGGAGGGCGTCCCGGGCCTGGTCATACCTGTTGGTCTTTATCTCCCGGATCACCCTCAGGTCCGCCACCTCTTTCTGGGAGGGATCCAGCTCCTGGTAGCCTTTGCCGAACTCGGCCCTGGCCAGATGCTCCCTGACGGATCTGCCAATGATATGCAGTGTGGTTGCCGAGAACTCAGGGCCTCTTTGGGAGCCGTGGCCCCACACACTGCCGTGGTCCATAAGCCCGTGGCTTTGGTACACGTCCTGACCTGCCAGGATGTCCTCTTTGGTGAATAGTAGCTTTCCCTCGGGCCCCAGTACCTTGCCCGGGTAAGGGGGCATCTGATCCACCGCAAAGTAGCCCCCTCCCAGAAGCACCGCCATTGATACCACAAAGCTCAAAATAGCAGCCCACTTAAGCTTTCCCATGCTCATGGCCCACCTCTCATCGGGAAGGATAAACCCCTCGGGAGGGGATAAGCCCCTCCCCCACCGTGGGGTCTGTTATGTTCATCTGGGCTTCGTCGGGGCGGGTTTTATATCCGCCCACAAAGCCCGAGAAAAACCAAGACCCCTGCCATCCATGGCCCCAATGATGCATCCGAGAAAGTGAAAGATGCAAGTGCCCAGAGTTGCCCCCATATGGTGATCCGGATGGGATAAACCCCACGGGAGAGGATGAACCCCTCCCCCACCCTTGATTGCAGCCTCAAGCACGGCTATTATGTGAACGAAAATTCACAAGGTTTACGGCTATGGCCTTCCAGCGATTGCAAAGTGAAGTCAGACGGGAGCAGATTGCAGAGGCGGCCCTTCGCCTGGTGGGGGATCAGGGCATGAAGGGGCTTAGCCTTGCCGCCTTGGCCAGGAGGGTTGGAATCGTGCCTTCGGCCATCTATAGGCATTTCAAGGGCAAGGAGGAGCTCCTGGACGCCATACTGGAGCTTTTCCAGAAGAAGGTCTTGGCAAACGTGCAGGCAGTAAAAGAGGAGACCCCCAATCCTCTGGAGCAGATGCGAAGGCTTCTCATGCGGCACGTGGAGCTTATCAGGGAGAACGAGGCTCTCCCACGCATAATCTTCTCCGAGGATGTGCACCACAGGAGCTCTGCCAGAAGGAGCAAGCTTCTTGGGATCATAAAGAGCCTCCTGGGAGAGGTGGAGTCCATGCTCAGGGAGGGACAAAGGGCGGGTCTGGTAAGAAAAGACCTGGATCCCACCACCTTGGCCCTGGTCTTCCTGGGGCTCTTTCAGCCGGCGGCGGTACTTTGGCACCTGAGCCATGGGGAGTTCGACGTGACCCGGCACGCCAGGAGGGCCTGGGAGGTCTTCAGAAGGGGCGTGGAGGAAGCCAGGGTGGGGAAAAGATAGTGAATATATGTTCACTTGTGAGGTGAGGTAATGGGCAGACGTATGGTGGTCCTTCTGGCTTTGGCCGGCATACTCCTGGGGGCGGCCCTGGGCTACACTCAGCTTGGGTTCAGGGGAGGCCAGAAACCCAGAAACCTGATCAAGGTGTCAGGGAATTTCGAGGTCACAGAGGCCGAGGTGAGCTTCAAGATCCCGGGCCGGGTGGAGCAAAGGTTTGTGGATGAAGGGGAAGCCGTGCAGACCGGTCAGCCAGTGGCCAGGCTCGAGGACAGGGACATCCTCCAGGAGGTGGCCTTGAGAAGGGCCGAGGTGGCGGCCGCCCAGGCGCAACTCTTGGAGCTGGAACGGGGCTCCAGGCCCGAGGAGATAGCCCAGGCCGAGGCGGCCTTGCAAAGGGCCAAGGCTTACTTGTCAGAGCTCTTGGCAGGCTCCAGGCTCCAGGAGATAAGGGCTGCGGAGGCTGCTTTTTCCAGGGCAAAAGCTGAACTGGAGCGCTGGAAGGCGGACCACGAGAGGCAAAGGCAGCTCTTCGAGCGCTCGGTCATCTCAGCCAGGGAGTACGAGACCGTCCTGGCAGCCTATAGAATGGCCGAGGCCCAGGCCAAAGAGGCAGAGGAGAGGCTGAAGCTGGTGAGGGAGGGTCCCAGGGCAGAACAGATAGCTCAGGCCAGAGCCATAGTGAGGGAGGCAGAGGAGAGGCTGGCCCTTGTTCGCGAGGGTCCCAGAAAGGAGACCATAGAGGCCGCAAGGGCCAGGCTGGAGCAGGCAAGGGTGGCCTTGGCTGCTGCCGAGACCCGCCTGGGATACACCAAGGTGGCCTCCCCCCTCACGGGTGTGGTCCTGTCCAAGAACGTGGAGCCGGGGGAGTATGTGGCCCCTGGCACCCCTGTGGTGACCGTGGGGGACCTGGAGCACATCTGGCTTAGGGCCTACATAGACGAGCCGGAGCTGGGAAGGGTGAGATTAGGCCAGAGGGTTCTGGTGAGAACAGATACCTACCCAGGGAAGCGCTACGAGGGGAAGATCTCTTTTATCTCCTCCCAGGCGGAGTTCACACCCAAGAACGTGCAGACCGAGAAAGAGCGGGTGAAGCTGGTCTACAGGGTGAAGATAGATGTTCCTAATCCCCTCATGGAGCTAAAGCCTGGAATGCCCGCCGACGCCGAGATTCTGCTGGATGAGAACTGAGAAGGGCCTCTTGGGCTCAAGAAAGGAAGGGGAATGCTCTCCATGACCCAGAGCATCCGCACAGTGGAGCTCACCAAGCGCTTCGGGGCCTTGAACGCCGTGGAGAAGCTCACCCTCTCGGTGCACCAGGGGGAGATCTTCGGCTTGGTGGGGCCCGACGGGGCGGGAAAGACGACCACCATGAGGCTTCTGACGGCCATCCTGGAGCCCAGCTCTGGGGAGGCCTGGGTGGCTGGCCACCACATAGTGAGGGAGGCAGAGGCGGTAAAGGAGAAAATCGGTTACATGAGCCAGAGGTTCGGCCTTTACCAGGATCTCACGGTGGTGGAGAACATGAATTTCTATGCTGACCTATATGGGGTAAAGCGCAGGGAGAGGCAGGCAAAGATAGATCGCCTGCTTGCCTTCAGCAATCTCACACCTTTCAAGAAGAGGCTGGCCGGGAACCTCTCAGGCGGGATGAAGCAGAAGCTGGGGCTGGCTTGCGCCTTGATCCACACTCCCCAGGTGCTCTTCCTGGACGAGCCCACCAACGGGGTGGACCCGGTCTCCCGCAGGGACTTCTGGCGCATCCTGTACCAGCTCCTGCGCGAGAGGGTGACCATATTTCTTTCCACGGCCTACCTGGACGAGGCCGAACGGTGCAACCGGGTGGGCCTGATCCACAGGGGTGGGCTTTTGGCCATGGGCACACCTGATGAGGTCAAAAGCCTCACGGCGGATAGAATCTTGGAGGTCCGGGTTCAGGAGGGAAGGAGGGCGGCCAGGCTCCTCAAAGAGCACCTGGGGCAGAGGGCTGTGGGCATCTTCGGGGACCGCATCCACGTGCTCACCCGCTCCCCCGAGAGAAGCGCCCGGGAGCTGGAAGAGATCCTCTCAAAAGAAAGGATCCCTTTCGGGCAGATCAGGCTCGTGGAGCCAAGTCTGGAGGACGTCTTTGTCTCGGTCCTGGCCGGGCAAGGCAAAGAGGTGGAGGGCCGGGATGGGTGAAGCAAGCCCGCAGAAGGCGGTTGTGGTCAGGGACCTGGAGAAGCGCTTCGGAAACTTTGTGGCTGTGAACCGGGTGAGCTTCCATGTCTCCAAAGGGGAGATCTTCGGTTTCCTGGGACCCAACGGGGCCGGCAAGTCCACAACCATAAGGATGCTTTGCGGCATCTTGGCCCCCAGTGGGGGCTCCGGGACAGTGGCAGGCTTCGATATCCGCCGGGAGCCGGAGAAGATAAAGGCCCACATAGGTTACATGAGCCAGAAGTTTTCCCTGTACGAGGACCTGACCGTCGAGCAGAACATAGATTTCTACAGCGGCATCTATGGGATTCCGTCTCAAAGAAAAAAGGAAAAAAAAGAATGGGTCATAGAGATGGCAGGGCTTCAGGAGCATCGAAACTCCCCCACATCCATCCTCTCGGGGGGCTGGAAACAGAGGCTTTCCCTGGGCTGCGCCATCATGCACGAGCCCCCCGTAGTCTTCTTGGACGAGCCCACTTCCGGGGTTGACCCCATCAGCCGCAGGCAGTTCTGGGAGCTCATCTACGGGCTTTCCGAGAGGGGGATCACGGTCTTTGTGACCACCCACTACATGGACGAGGCCGAGTACTGCGACCGTTTGGCTCTTATGTACAGAGGGGAGCTCATCGCTGTGGGAAGCCCTGAGAAGCTAAAAACGCAGCTCATGGAAGAGGAGGTTCTGGAGGTGCTCTGCGAGAGGCCCCAGGATGCCATGGGGGAGGTAGAGGCGATTCAGGGGGTGAAGGAGGCAGCCCTTTTCGGCAAGGGGCTTCATCTAGTAGCCAGGGACGGGGAGGAGGCCGCCCGGAGGGTAAAGGAGTTTCTGGAGAGGAAGGGCTACAGAGTGGATCGTGTGGAGACGATCCTGCCCTCTCTGGAAGACGTGTTTGTATCCCTGATAGAGGCCAGGGACAAGCTGGAAGAGCCCCTCATGGAGGTGCGAAGGTGAGGCCCCTTAGGGTATGGGCGGTGGCCCGCAAGGAGTTTCTGCACATCCTCAGGGACCCGCGCAGCCTTGGGATGGCAATAGCTCTCCCCATGCTCCAGATGGTGCTGTTCGGCTACGCCCTCACCCTGGATGTGGACAGGGTGCCCCTGGGGCTCTGGGACCAGGACCAGACTCCTGCCAGCAGGGAACTGGTGAGCCGTTTCTTGGGTTCCAGGTACTTCTCCCTGGGGCTCTTGGCCGAATCCTATGGGGAGCTGGAGAAGGCCATAGACAAAGGGGATGTGCTGGCCGCTCTCATCCTGCCAAGGGGTTTCTCAGCCCGGGTGGAAAGCGCAAGGGATGCCTCGGTGCAGTTCATTGTGGACGGCTCTGATTCCAACACAGCCACTTTGGCCCTAGGCTATGCAGAGGCCGTGGTATCGGGCTACTCCAGGGAGCTGGTCCTCTACGAGATCAGAAAAGCAGGCATCAGGCCGCCCAAAGAGCCCCTGATGCTCCATTTCAGGGCTTGGTTCAACGAGGAGCTCCAGTCCAGAAATTACATAATCCCAGGGCTCATCGCGGTGATCATGAACGTGATAGCAGCTCTTCTCACATCACTTACCGTTGCCAGGGAGTGGGAAAACGGCACCATGGAGCAGCTCATATCCACCCCGCTGAAGGGACCCGAGCTGCTCTTGGGAAAGCTCTTCCCTTACTTCTGCGTGGGCATGCTGGATGTGCTCCTGGCAGTGGTGATGGGAAGGTATGTGTTCGGAGTCCCGCTGAGGGGGAGCCCGGCTTTGCTGTTCATCATGGCCGGGGTCTTCCTGGTGGGGGTGCTCTCCATAGGCATGTTCCTGAGCGTCTTCACCAAGAGCCAGCTCCTCTCCAGCCAGGCGGCCATGGTCATAACCTATTTGCCGGCGCTGCTATTGTCGGGCTACATCTTCGCCATCCAGAACATGCCCCCGGCCCTTCAGGTGATATCCAGAATAGTGCCGGCCCGCTACTTCGTGAAGCTCATAAGGTCCATCTATCTCAAGGGGCTGGGGTTGGAGGTGCTGGCCTTGGAGGCTGGGCTCCTGGTGCTTTTCGCCTCGGGGGTGGCCTTGCTGGCCAACCTGGCCTTCAAGAAGAAGATGTGAGGAGGCGGCCGAGATGTTTGAGCGGGTCTGGCGCATGCTGATAAAAGAGTTCATCCAGGTCTTCCAGGACAGGAGGACCAGGGGGGTGATCTTCGGCACCCCCATCATCCAGCTCATCGTATTCGGTTACGCCGTCACAACCGATGTTAGGAACATCTCCCTGGGAGTACAGGACAGAGACCGCACGGTCATGAGCCGGGAGCTAGTGGACCGTTTCGTGCGATCAGGCTATTTCCGGCCCCCCAGGCAGATAAGGGAGGACCGGGAGTTCCAGGATCTCCTGGATAAGGGGGAACTCCAGGCCGTGCTCAAGATCCCGGAGGGCTTCCAGGGGAAGGTGGACTCGGGCCGCACGGGCGACATCCAGCTCATCGTGGACGGCTCTGATTCCAACACGGCCAGCATCGTGCTGCAGTACGCCCAGAGGATAGTCTCTGCCTTTTCCCAGGAGTTGCTCCTGGAACGGTTCCGGCGTTCCAGAGGGGCCGTGCGGTTCCCGGGGCAGGTGAGCCTTGAGAGCCGGGCCTGGTTCAACGAGAACCTGGAGAGCCGAAACTTCTTCGTGCCAGGGGTCATAGCCACCATAGTCACCATAGTGACTTTGATGCTTACCAGCATGGCCGTGGTGAGGGAAAAGGAGGTGGGCACCATGGAGCAGCTCATAGTCACCCCCATCGCCCCCTGGGAGTTCATCCTGGGTAAGACCCTTCCCTTTGCCATCATCTCCATGGTGGACGTGATCCTGGTGACAACGGTGGGTGTTCTCTGGTTTCAGGTGCCCATAAGGGGGAACCTGCTGTTGCTTCTCTTCTCAACAGCCGTCTATCTGCTTACAGCCCTAGGGGTGGGCCTTTTCATATCAACGGCCAGCAGGACCCAGCAGCAGGCCATGATGAGCACCTTTTTCTTCTTCATGCCAGCGATCATGCTCTCGGGCCTCATGTTCCCCATAGCCAACATGCCCCAGGTGGTCCAGTGGCTCACATACCTGAATCCCATGCGCTACTATCTTGTTATCATACGGGGCATCTTCCTAAAGGGGGTTGGGTTCCAGGTTCTATGGCCCCAGATGGGGGCCCTGGCGGTGATAGGCTGCGCTACCTTGTGGATGGCATCCCGCAGATTCCACAAGACCCTGGCTTGAGCCCCAGAAAGAAGCTCTTTGCCGGAAGGTTCAAGGGGCTTCCTCAAGGGCCTGCCAGTGTCTGTTTTTCCTCTCCCAAGGTTTCATTCATGCTCCCGGATCTGTAACCTTGCAGGTCCAGGGCTACGTACTTGTAACCAGTGGATTTTAGGGCTTTTACTATGCTCGGTCCCAGGGACTCCTCCCATAGTCTCTTCATGTCCTCAGCTCCCAGCTCGATTCTGGCAACCGTGCCATGATGGCGCACCCTGAAGACCCTCATCCCCAGTTCCCACAGAAAAGCCTCGGCCTCTTCCACTTGGCGAAGGGCCGAAGTAGTGATCTTTGTGTGGTAAGGAAAACGGCTGGCCAGACAAGCAAAGGACGGCCTGTCCCAATTGGGAAGCCCCAACATGCGGGAAAGGGTTCTGAGCTCCGCCTTCCCAAGCCCCACTTCCTCAAGGGGGCTTCTCACTCCGGCTTCCTTGGCAGCCTTCCTGCCTGGCCTGTAGTCCCCGGCGTCCTCAGCGTTGCTGCCGTCGAAGATGACCTGGATCCCCTCCCTGTCCGCGATCTGCCTGATCTTGCCGAAGAGCTCCTGCTTGCAAAGATAACATCTGTTGGGAGGGTTCTCCGAGAAACCGGGCACCTGCAGTTCCTCGGTATCGATGAGCATGTGCCTGGCGCCCACCAGAGCCGCTATGCGAGTAGCCTCCATCACCTCTGTTTCTGGGAAGCTCTCTGATCTGGCCGTGATCGCCAAAACAGCCTGGCCCAGCACATCGAAGCAGACCTTGAGAAGCAAGCTGCTGTCCACCCCTCCAGAGAATGCCAAGGCAACCCTTCCGGCCTGGGCTACTATTGACTTGAGACGCTCGTATTTCTCCTGAACCGATTTTTCCAGGGACTGCATGGATCATCTCCGTGGAACTTTTTTCCTGAGTGGTGGTATAGGGATTGTACAGGCAATTGGGAGAGCCAATCAACTCTCCTGAGGGTGTTTCCTTTGCTCCCGTCCACTGGAATCGGGCTCCCGGTCCAGGCCTGGGAGCTGGTATAGTAGGTGTCAGCAAGGGTCCATCCAGGGAGAACCCCTCAGGAGCCGCAGCATGCCTATTCCGGGAAAGCTTCTCACCACCGCCATGGCGGTGATGCCCCACACGGACCTGGAAAGGGCCCTGGAGCTGTCCACCAGGGCCGCCATCAGGGGGCAATTGGAGGGACCCATTTTCTCCATGATACAGAGGCCCAGGGGGGTCCACCTGTGGGGGAACCCTGACTGGGACTTCCTGTTGGGCCTGGATCTGGATATCCTGTCACTGGACGTGTACACCAACGCGGAGGTCTTCGGCTCCTATGCAAAGGGTATTGGAAGGTTCCTGGACAGGAAGGTGGTCCTGGCTTGGGGAATCGTGCCTACAAATTCCGAGCCATTCCAGCAGGAGGATCTCCTGTCCCTGGAGGCAAGACTTGTGGGGCTCTGGGAGGCCCTTGGCCGCCGAGGGGTGGATCTGGAGCTGATACTGGACAGAGGGCTTCTCTCCCCAGCCACCTGCTGCCTGGCAAACCAGGACGTGGAGGCCACTGTGGAGAGGGCCTTTGAGACCTTGGTAAGGCTTTCGGCCAAGTTGAGGGCGAGATACGGATTGAGTCCCTGAGGGTGGCGGGGCGAGGGTGGATCCAGATGGCCAAAAGAACGAGCACGGACAAATTCTACAGGGAACGGTTCGAGGCGCAGAGGAGGCTGGCAGAGCGGATGGCCACCTCCATGGAAGTGAACGAGATCCTGGAGAGGCTCAGGGAGGAGGCCAGGGCTCTCGTGCCCCAGGCCATGGAGGCTTGTATACTGCTTCTGGACGAAGAGGCCCCTAAATACACGAGGCCTCTGCAATGCGCTCTCTATGACAGGCCTATCAACTGCCAGTCCTGCAAGCGGGAGAGGATGGCCGTGCAAAAGGCCATCCACAGAAAAAAGATCGTGCTTGTGCCTCACAGCCAGCCCATCGTTAGGCCCGACGGGACCGTGGTGCCCATAGGGCCTGAGATCGCCATCCCGGTCTTCCTGGGTGAGGAGCTCTTGGCAGTGGTTAGCGTGGTGCTGAGACCAGATGGTCGGATGACCCGCAAGGAGTTCTACTTTCTCAAAGACCTGGCAGAGAGCGTGGGGCACGTGATCCTCAGGGCCAAGAAGCACTGGGAGGTGACCCAGGAGAAGATCCGCATAAGCCAGGTCTTGAGCCACCTTTCCCCTTTCGTGCCTCTCTCGGTTCGAAGCATAGTGGAGAAGAACCCTGAGATGGCCAATCTGGAAAAAGAAAAAAGGGCCGTCACGGTGCTGTTTTTGGACCTGGAGGATTACACCCGCCTGAGCGCCAGCCGCCCGGATATAGAGGTGAACCGTTTGGTGGAGGAACTCTTCTCCACCTTCGTGGACCCCATCCAGAGGTCCCACGGAGACATAGTGGAGACAGCAGGGGACGGCCTTATGATCGTTTTCAAGGATCATGATGCCAGGAGCAACGCCATAAACGCGGTCAAGGCAGCCTTCGACATCCACGGGCTCACCAGGGAACACAACGCTCGTCTCAGGGAGGGTCTGGAGCCCGTGAGGGTCAACATGGGCATCAACTCTGGGGTGGCACTGGTGGGCATGACCCGTTTCAAGGGCTCCCTGGGGACCCGTATGACCTATACGGCCAGCGGCCCCGTGACCAACCTGGCGGCCCGCCTGGCAGCCCACGCCAAGGGAGGGGAAATACTGATTGGGGAAGAGACTGCCAGGCTAATAGAGGGGCTTTGGCCAGTGTACGACAGGGGGCTGGTTAGCTTAAAAGGGATAGACGAGCCTGTGAGGGTCTTCTCCCTCCTGCAAAGGGGCTGAGGCAAGAGCCTTTGGGTTTTACTGGCCCGCATTATTCAGGATGAGTGGATAATGCGGGCTATCTTTATGACATATTTGGATAAACCGGTCCATGCTCAAAGACGGCCTGATTTCCTGTTGAAGATTTGGACTTGGTTTGAGTCGGACTATGCTCAAGCATACTGGGGGTTTGGGGGCATAGCCCCCAAGCTCAGGTGCTTTTGAGAATAATCCGGGCCAGACAGCCGGGCTTCGATTACACTTGCTCCATGTGGATCCACAAATCCAGAGGATTCAAGCCAGCAGCAGCCTCTTAGCGAATCAGATAGGGGAAAAGGAGTTCTATGCACTCCACGGGGCATTCAGCCTGGCAAACCCCGCAGTACCAGCAATCGTCCGGGTATTTCTCGAAAGGCAAGTTTTCCTCGTCCAGATACAGAACGTCCCCGGGGCAGTGCTCCACACAGGCCCCGCATCTGATACATGTTTTTTCATCTATGAGGAGGTTCACGGCTTCTCCTTCCTAGCCACCGCACCATCAGGCCCTGGAGAGAGAATCACCCTGGTCTTCCAGTTAAGATCATCCTTTTGGGGGAAATCCAGCCTCTGGTGATACAGCCCGAAGCGGCTCTCGGTCCTGTAAAGGGAAGCCAAGGCCGCCATGCGGGCAGAGAAGAGCCCGGCCTTGGCTTCCATTACCTTCATGAGCTGATGGAAGTCCTCTGCCGGGAGATCCTCTTGCTCAGCCAACATGCCCTCGGTCTCCCGCAAGAACCTGGTGAGCTTGAGTTTCGTTTTTGGGGGGGCCACGTATTCGTTCACAAGCCTTCTGAACTTGTACTCGAACTCCTTGACAGAAACCCCCAGGGCCCCCCTCTTGTGACGTTCCAAAGCCTCTTGCAGAGCCTCCAAGGACTCCTTTAGGTTTGGGTTTTGCGGCCTGTTTTCTTTGAGAGAGGCAACCCTTTGCGCTGCTGCCTCACCCATCACCATGGCCCCCACGAGAAAGCCGTACGGGTTGGCCAGGCAATCCCCGGCTGCATAAAGCCCCTTGAGGGTCGTTTCCCCAGAAGAGTCTCCCACGAACCCAGCAAGCCCGTGACCCCCGCACAGGTACACCTCGCTCATGACCACTTCCACAGGATCCCTTCGTAAGTCGAGGCCCTTTTTCATGAAGTAATCCCTCATGGTGGGCCTCTCGGTCTCAAAGATGCCTTCCTCTATGATCCGGATAGTCTCCTCGGGAAGATGAGAGCAGGAAAAACCAATGGGCCCTCTCCCAGAGCGGATCTCCTCCAGCATGGCCCGAGCCCTCACCCCGGCGGGGGCCCTCTCCAGGGCCACAGGATCGTACCTTTCCATGAAGCGCTCGCCAAGCCCGTTCACAAGCCATGCCCCATGTCTAATGAAAGTGGAAAGCCCGGGCCCGTTGAAGTCCTTGGTCATGGAGGAGGTGGCCGTGTATTCGAAGCCTGTGAGGGCTGCCCCGGCCTCGAAGCCCATCTTCCATGCTTCCCCGCTGCACCAGGGGCAGTCAAAGGTGCCGTGCAGGTAGCCTGTGTTGGGAAGCCCTATGCGGGCTGCTCCTCCTGTGGCCAGAAGCACTGCCGGGGCCAAGAATGCCCTGAGCACTCCTTGCCTCAAATCCAGTCCTACAGCCCCTGCTGCATGATCCCCTTCTTTGAGGATGGCCAAGGCCACGTGCCTGTTGTACACCTTGGTACGGGTGGCAGTTACCCTTTTTGCCAAGAGTTTCTTGAGCTCCCCCCTCATCTCCACCAGAAATCGTCCTTTGGGGTGAAAAGATCCAACTATGTAACCGCCTTTGGAGTCCCTGGGAAACTCCAAGCCCCATTTTTCCAACTTCTGCAACACCCCGAAGGATCTCTCTGCAATGACCCGGCTTATGGTGGGTTCCAACACTCCGTCGGCCACTATCTCAAGGGCTTCTACGTATTCATCCACGGTTCCCACCCCAGGGATGACCACGTTGTTGAGGGCATCCATGCCCCTTCCTGCAGCCCCGGATCTGGATATCTCGGCCTTTTCCATTAGAACCACATCCAGGGAAGGAGCAGCCTCGGCTGCCTTTATGGCTGCCATGCATCCTGCAGCCCCCCCTCCCAAAATGAGGAAATCCGTGCTTAGAATCTCAACATTTAACATGTGCACCTCTTTCATGAGCCCCAAGTGGCTTGCCTTTCAAAGCCCCTCCTCCTCCCCGGATTCAAAAGCCTTGTCCCTGCTTTTCCGCAGGGCCGGTAGGGCCAGCAGCAGCAACAGAGCTGCTGCAGATAGGAGAAAGGCCAGGGATAAGGGTCTTGTAAAAAGAATCGAGGGATCCCCTCGGGATATGAGCATGGCTCTTCTTAAGTTCTCCTCCATCATGGGTCCCAGAACGAATCCCAAAATCAGGGGGGCAGGCTCGCACTCCAGGCGGAGAAACACATATCCCAAAAGCCCCAGCAGGGCCGTGAGCCCCACGTCAAAGGTGTTGTTGTTCACTGCATATATGCCCACCGAGCAAAAAAGCAGTATGGCCGGGTAGAGAAGCCTGTAGGGCACTGAAAGCACCCTCACCCAGATCCCTATTAAGGGCAGGTTCAGGACCAAGAGCATCAGGTTCCCAACCCACATGGAGACGATCACTCCCCAGAACAAGGCTGGGTTGGAGCTTATGACCCGCGGCCCAGGCTGGATCCCATGGATCATCATGGCTCCTGCCATCATGGCCAGGACCACGTTAGGGGGGATCCCCAGGGTTAGAAGAGGCACGAAAGAGGTCTGGGCCGCAGCATTGTTGGCCGACTCGGGGGCCGCCACCCCTCTTATGTTCCCTTTCCCGAAGCTTTCAGGTTCCTTGGAGCTCTTCTTCTCCAGCATGTAGGCCGTGAAAGAGCCTAGTATGGCTCCGCCGCCCGGCAGAATGCCAAGCAGGGATCCGCAAAGGGTGCCCCGCAAGACAGCAGGGAGAGCCTCTTTGATGTCCTTCCAGGTCAGCCAGAAGCCTGCCAGCTTCTGTTTCAATAGCTCCCTCTTTTCCTCCTTCTCCAAGGTGGCCAAAATTTGGGAGATCCCGAACAATCCCATGGCCAGGGAAACGAAGCCTATGCCGTCGGCCAGTTCCGGCACGTGAAAGCAAAACCTTTGTGTGCCGCTTGTAATGTCGGTTCCCACCATGCCTAAAAGTAGACCCAAAAGAATCATGCCCACAGCCTTCAAGACAGATCCAGAGGCCAGCACCACCGAGCCCAAAAGTCCGAAAACCATGAGGGAGAAGTATTCTGCAGGACCGAAGCCCACAGCCAATTCAGCCAAAGGCACGGCCAGAATGGCCAACACCACGGTGGCAAAACAGCCTGCCAGAAAAGACCCCCACGCCGAGACAGCCAGGGCCGCCCCTGCCCGGCCTTGCCTGGCCATCTGATAGCCGTCCAGGCAAGTCACCACAGAGGAAGCCTCTCCAGGAAGGTTAACAAGGATGGCGGTGGTGGAGCCTCCGTACTGGGCCCCGTAGTATATCCCTGCCAGCATGATAAGGGCCGAAACAGGGGGCAGGGCAAAGGTTGTGGGAAGCAAAATGGCCAGGGTCTGCACAGGGCCTATACCCGGCAGGACCCCTATGAGGGTTCCTATGAGGGCCCCCAAGAGGCAGTAAAACAGGTTCGCTGGAGAGGCCACTGTTTGGAAACCCAAGGCAAGGTTGCTCAGAAGATCCAAGCTCCTTCTCCTAATTCGCCTCTCCTGGGAGTTGAGGCCAAACCCCCAAGGGCATGCCCAAGCCGTACACAAACAGGGCAGTCACCAAAACGGAAAGCACCAGGGCCGCCAGCAGGGACTCCAAGAGGCGCCATTCCCGGTGAGCGGCTGAAGAAATCAGGATCAGGAGGAAGCTTGAAAGCAGAAGGCCCAAGGGCTTTAGGCTCAAACCGAAGAGAAAGACAGTGCCCAAGACCAGCAACAGGGAGCGGTATTGGACTGGGTGCCCACATACAATTGGAAGGGATGGCCTGCACAGAGATCGCACACACAGTGCTGCGCCTAAACCGGCCAGGCCCAGGCTCACCAAGAAAGGGAAATACCCTGGCCCCATCCCGGCAGCAGTTCCCATCCTGTAACCAGGAGAAAGCAATAGCCCTGCCAGGCCAAAACCCACAAAGAGCAACCCCGAACCCAAGTCCTTGGTGTTCTTGGGTTTCATTTTCCCGAAGGACTTAATCTTTCCCTGCAGCAAGTCCCCATGGCTCTCCCCACGTAATCCAGCCCCAAAGCCCTGTTGCCCCAAAAGGTTGATATCACTCGGGCTTGAATCCCGAGGCCTGGATTACAGGCACCCAGCGCTTTCTGTCCTCCTGTATGATCCTCGAGAACTCCTCAGGGCCGGTGCCTGTGGGATCCACACCCAGCTCCTTGATCTTGGAGGCCACATCCGGGGTCCTCACCGCGTCCATCACGGCCTTGCTCAAACGTTCCACCACCTCCTTCGGGGTCTTGGCCGGCACCACCAGCCCGTTCCAGCCAACACCCTGAATCTCAGGGAAACCCAGCTCCAGAAATGTGGGGATCTCAGGGTGCTTCCTGCTGGTCCCGGCGGTGGCCAGGATCCTTATCTTCTCAGGGTGATGGGGGGACTGGGCCTCATACGTGTCTATTCCCACCGGGATTTGGCCCCCTATGAGGGCAGTGACCAGGGGGGCCGAGCCGTTATACGGAACGTGCACGAGTTCCACCCCGGCATACCTGCTCACCATGAGCCCGAAGAAATGAGGAAGGCTCCCTGCTGCCGGAGAGCCGAAATTGGCCTCCTTGGGATGTTCCTTTAGCCACTTAAGCAGCTCCTTGAAATTCTTGGCCGGGGAGCTTGCCGGTACCGAAAGCACGAAATGGTAAACCGTTATCTGGGAGAGGGGCTGGAAATCCTTGTCCGGGTCATAGCCCAGCTTGGGGTACACAGCCGGGTTGACCACGAACAGGGCAGGGTTCACCACCAGCATGGAATTCCCGTCGGGCGGGAGGCCCTTGGCGTACTCGGTGCCCACCCTGCCTCCAGCCCCGGGCTTGTTCTCAACTATTACCGGCCGGCCTAAAGAGGCCTTGAGCTTCTCGGCCAGGAGCCTGGCCACGACGTCGGAGCCTCCCCCAGCAGGATAAGGCACTATGATTTTAAGAGGCTGGCTTGAAGCGTGGGCTTGAGGACTCCCAGCAGCAAACAAAGCCATGAGAACCATCATCCCTCCCAGGATCCAACATGGCAGGCCAGTTCCCATTTTCTTCTTCATGTTTGTTCCCCTCCTTACTCGCTTACTTGCGCGGCGGTGAAACTTCTTGCTGTGGAGACTGGATGGAGCGCATTCCATCTTTGGCGCCCAGGTGAGCCGAAAGGAATGTTAGACATTGGGGGCCCTTGGTGTCAAGCAGGGATTCTCCCTGGATCAGAGCGGCTTGCCCCGCGTGTTTTGAAGAAAAAAATCTCCTAACGGGCCCTTGACCTCTTTTTCTACTCTTTTAATCTGATAATCAAAAGGATTTTGGAAGGGGGCCCTTTGGATAAGGGGCCTTGGAAGAAAAGGGGGTGATTGCTATGGCAAACGAGAGAAAAAGGGTGGTGGTGCCCATGGTAAACATCATGCACGACGATGATGACAGCGGCTTTCGCATCGAGGTGGACCTGGCCGGGGCCTCCAAGGAAAGCGTGGAGCTGGACATGGGCAGTGCCGGGTTCTGTGTCAGGGCCGAGGCGGATTCCTTCCGCTACGAGAGTTGCTTTATGCTGGCCCATGAGGTGAAACCCCAGGAGGCCAAGGCCAAGTTCGAATCCGGGCTTCTGACCGTGATGGTTCCTTTCCGGGAGACCATCCACGGCCACAAGGTAGCTATTGAATGAGTTTTTCTCGGTCTGTTGCGGCCTGCGGCACCTCTTTTACAAAGGGGTGTCCGCGGCCTTTGTTGCCTACTTGAGATCCCCACTGCTAGATTCCAGCCCTTTGCCTAACAGATAGTTCCGTAACCAGTAAAACTCAAAACATATTACTGAAATTGGGGCCAGGGCCTGCGCCGTCGTGCTATACTGCCCGCTTAGGAGGTGAGCCATGCTATCCAGGATCGACCCCACCGGCACAAGGAGCTGGAGCAGGTTGCAGGAGCATTTTGAAGAGGTGAAAAACCTCCACATGAAAGATCTCTTTAAAGAGGATCCCGAGAGGTTCCATAGGTTCTCCATCTGGTTCCGGGATGAGATCCTAGTGGATTTCTCCAAGAATAGGATAACCGCAAAGACCTTTGAGCTGCTCATGAGCCTGGCCAGGGAGTGCAGGTTGGAAGAGGCCATAAAGAGCATGTTCTCTGGTGAGCCCATAAACGAAACAGAGGCCCGTGCTGTGCTCCATGTGGCCTTAAGAAACCTCTCCGGTGAGCCCATCTTAGTTCAAGGTCGGGACGTGATGCCCCAAGTGAGGTCTGTTTGGGACAGGATGAGCCGGTTCTGCCAAGAGGTGCGCTCCGGGAATTGGCTTGGCTACACCGGCAAACCCATCAGGGCTGTTGTGAACATAGGGATCGGCGGCTCAGACCTGGGGCCCCGCATGGCAGCCGGGTGTCTGAGGCCTTACGGTCACCCAGAACTCTCCTTGCACTTTGTCTCCAACGTGGACGGGGCCGAGATCCTCAAGACACTAGAGAGGCTGGATCCACAGACCACCCTGTTCATGATCTCCTCCAAGAGCTTCGCCACCCAAGAGACCATGACCAATGCGCTCACTGCCAGGCAGTGGTTCCTGGAGCGCGCCAAAGACCCAGCCCATGTGGCCCGCCACTTCGTGGCCATCTCCACGCAGACCGAAAAGGTCAGCTCCTTCGGGATAGACCCTGCCAACATGTTCGAATTCTGGGACTGGGTGGGAGGCAGGTTTTCCCTTTGGTCCTCTATAGGGCTTTCCCTGGCCTGCTACATAGGATTCGAGCGCTTCCAGGAGCTTCTGCAGGGGGCCCATGAAATGGACCTTCACTTCCGGGACAGCCTCCTGGAGAGAAACATCCCTGTGATTCTGGCCCTCATCTCCATCTGGTACAACAACTTCTTCGGCGCCCAGACAGAGGCGGTGATCCCCTATGACCAGTCCATGGAAAGGTTCCCTGCCTATTTGCAGCAGGCCAGCATGGAGAGCAATGGGAAAGGCCTGGACAGGGCAGGGCAGAAGGTCTCTTACGACACAGCCTCAATACTCTGGGGGGAGCCAGGCACAAACGGGCAACACGCCTTTTTCCAGCTTCTTCACCAAGGCACAAGGCTGGTGCCTGCCGATTTTCTGGCCCCAGCCCTCAGCCACTTCCCGGTGGGCCGCCACCATGAGATCCTGCTTTCCAATTTTCTAGCCCAGACAGAGGCTCTCATGAGGGGCAAGAGCCTGGAAGAGGTGAAGCAGGAGATGGCAGCACAAGGCGTTTCCCCGCAAGAAATCGAGCGGCTGGCCCCCTACAGGAGCTTTGAAGGTAACCGCCCCTCCAACACCATCCTTTTCCGCAAGCTCACCCCCAGGGTGCTGGGCAGTCTGATAGCCCTTTACGAGCACAAGATATTCGTGCAGGGGGCCATATGGAACATCTTCAGCTTCGACCAGTGGGGGGTGGAGCTGGGAAAGCAGCTGGCCGGAAAGATCCTTGGGGAGCTGGAAGGGGGGGAGGTTTCCCAGGATCACGACACCTCCACCCTCGGGCTCATCCAGGCGGTCAGGCTCCTGAGGGGCAAACAAAGCCCTTGCCTGGAAGCCGGCCAGGAGAAAGAATAGGCCGGATCATTTCAGCTCGAGTATTTCAACCCTGTGGTTGGCCTCCGGGTGCAGGCTGGAGGGGCCTTCGGTTAGAAGTACGAGCCCTTGGGTGAGCCCTTGTCCTTGTAGCCACCCTCCGATGTACTCCCTCCAATCCGCGGGATGCTGCGGCTCCCACAAGGGGTGAATCCCCCTACTGAAACGCAGGGTGCAGGAGGTCTCGTGGCTGGAGGTCACGGCCACGATCCATGGAAGGGGCCTGAACCTCGCTATGACACGGGCTGTGGCCCCGCTCCTGGTGGGGACGAAGATGGCAGCGGGTCTAACCCTCTCCAGGATGGCTCCCACTGAAGCGGCCAGAAGATCCCTTGCCAGCACAGGTTTTGCGGCGCCTTTGGCGGGAGGCTGGTTCTCTACCGGTCCCCGGCCTTCCACAGCCCGGGCTATACGGCTCAGGGTTTCCACAGCTTCCACAGGATATCGGCCGACAGCTGATTCTGCTGAGAGCATGACGCAGTCCGTGCCGTCCAGGATGGCGTTGGCCACATCGGCGGCCTCGGCCCGCGTGGGCCTGGGGTGCTCGGTCATGGACTCCAGCATCTGGGTGGCCGTGATCACGGGTTTGCCCAACTTGTTGGCCTGGGCGATGATCTCCTTTTGTATCAGCGGGACCTGCTCTATGGGCATCTCCACCCCCAGGTCCCCCCTGGCGATCATTATCCCGTCGGCCTCCTCCAGGATCTCATTCAGATGATCCAGGGCCCTGCAACGCTCTATCTTGGCTATGAGGAAGAGCTCCCTGCCCAGCTCCCTTGCTGCCCGCCGAACTGCCCTTAGGTCCTGTGCGCTCTCCACAAAGGACTGGCTCACAGCGTCCAAGCCGTTCTTGAGGGCAAAGCCCAGCCATTTTCTGTCCTGTGGGGTGAAGGCCTGGATCCCAAGGTCCACCCCCGGCAAATTGAGGCCCTTGTGGGACCTTAGCTCCCCTGCGGAAACCACCAGACAACGGACTTCCTCTCCCTTGATCTCCAGGACTTCCAGACCGATGAGCCCGTCGTTCAAAAAGACCTTGTCCCCAGGCTTGAGTCTCTGAGGAAAACCTGGGAGCTCCACTGTGATACGATTCTGGTCTCCTTGAACCCGTTCTGTGGTGAGAATGATCTCTTTAGCCTTCTCCAGCCAGATAGGCTCCCTTGCCAGCTCCCCTATGCGGATCTTGGGGCCTGGCAGATCACCCATGAGAGTCAGGGGCCTGCCTGAGCCTTCAGAGGCCCTCCTGAGTCTTGAGATCATCTCCCTATGCCAGTTCTCATCCCCATGGGAGAAGTTGAGGCGGGCTACGTCCATGCCTGACCGGATCAGCTCCTCCATCATCTTCTCATCCTGGGAGGCCGGGCCTATGGTGCAGATGATCTTTGTCTTGTGGTCTCTGAGTGGTTCTCTTTTCAACATCACATATTCCTCGGCTGCCCGGTGACAGCCAGCACGCTTTCCCAAAGGTGCCCCTTGGGTTCAATGCGCTTTCTGGCCGAGACTGCCAGAGGGATGGGTACGTGGGTGAAGTGTCCTTTCCAGTAACCTACCACCATGTCGGTCCTGCCGCTCATGGCAGCATGCACGGCATGATGTCCCAGGAGGAGGCAGAAGGCGGCATCCTGGGCATTTGCCAGGCAGCTTCTGATGCTATAGCTGGGATCCAGGTACTTGAGATCTATGCGAATCCCCCTTTCCCTGAAATGGGTTCTTATCTTGTCCCTCAAAAAAAGGCCTATGTCCCCCAGCTTAGGGTTCCCGGAGGCATCCCGCTCAGGCAAGCCTCCCATGAGTTCCTGGCCGGCTCCTTCGGCAGCCACCACAACCGCGTGGCCCCTTCTCTTTATCCGCTCTTCCAGGGCCCCCAAAAACCCCTCCAGGCTAAAAGGCACCTCCGGCACCAGGCAGAAGTTCACATCATTGTCTGCCAGCACAGTGTAAGCGGCTATGAATCCTGACTCCCGGCCCATGAGCCTCACAAGCCCTATTCCGTTTCGGGCGCTTACAGCCTCTGTGTGGGCCGATTGGGTTACCCTCCTGGCCTGGGCCACTGCAGTTTCGAACCCGAAAGAACGCTCGATGAAGGAAATGTCATTGTCTATGGTCTTGGGAACTCCTATGACGGATATGTGAAGGTTCCTTTTCTTGATCTCCTGAGCCAGGGCATGTGCCCCCCTCAAGGTTCCATCCCCTCCTATGGTGAAGAGCACCTGAATGCCCATGGCTTCCAAGGTGTCCACCATCAAGGGGACCTCCTGTGGCCCCCTGGAAGAGCCCAGCATGGTGCCTCCCAACTGGTGGATCCTGTCCACCGCCTGGGGTGTCAGCTCCAAGACAGGGTGAGAGTACCTGGGGCTAAGCCCCTCGTACCCGTACCTGAAACCCACAACCGGTGATATGCCGTAGTGATAGTGCAGGCAAAGCACTATTGCCCTTATAACATCGTTTATTCCCGGGCACAGCCCCCCGCAGGTTACTATGGCGCAGCGGGTATTGCGCGGGTCGAAAAAAAGGCGTTCTCTGGGACCCGCCGCCTCCATAGAAGGAAGGGCTTGGCCTTTTTCCACCAAAGCTTCGATCTGAGCGGGCCGGGAATGAAACAGGATCCTCTCCGCATCCTCCACAAAATGGACCCCTGACATGGGAGACGGGTACCTGCCCTCGCCCAGCCTGTCCACCGTGAAATCAGTCTGCATCTTTTCCACCCGGCACCTCCCCCCAAAAAACCTTGTTCAACCCAGAACAGATTACTCCCGAAGCCCTTGGGGGCACAAGCCGCAAGCTGGCTGGTTTTTGGGCTTGCTCCTTGTTCTGGGCTGCCTTAGAGTGTGAACCAATCACAAGTGAGGAGGCCTCCATATGGCCCCAAGGACAAGCGGCATCCTTCTTCATATAACCTCTCTTCCGTCTGAGTTCGGGATCGGGGATCTGGGGCCCTGGGCTCACAGATTCGCTGACTTGATTTCCCAGGCAGGCCAGAGCTGTTGGCAGGTGTTACCCCTTCATCCCACCGATCCATTGAGCGGTCACTCCCCTTACAGCAGCACCTCGGCCATGGCAGGCAACCCCTATTTGATAAGCCCAGAGCTGCTGGTGGCCTGGGGGCTCCTGAGCAGGAAAGACACAGCCTGCCCCCCCGGGTTCCCAAAGGAAACCTGTGCTTACGAAGAGGTGATTCCTTACAAGGAGGATCTCCTTAACAGGGCCTTTGAGAAGTTCGGGAAAGCTCATGGGCTCTGGGAGGATTACAGAGCTTTCTGCGAAAGGGAGAAGGGCTGGCTGGAAGACTACGTTCTCTTTACGGCCCTGAAGGCAGCCCAAGGGGGGGGCTCATGGGTCAGCTGGCCCCAGGAGCTCAAGTGGAGGGATCCTGTGGCCCTGAGAAAGGCCTGCCAGGAGATGGAAGAGGAGCTCCAAAGGGGGAGGTTCTTCCAGTTTATGTTTTTCCGCCAGTGGGAAGGGCTAAAGAGTCATTGCTCCCGCAAAGGCATAAGGCTCATAGGAGATGTTCCCATTTATGTGAACCACGACAGCGCAGATGTATGGGCCGCCCCAGAACTTTTCCAACTGGACCAAGACGGGAACCCCAAGGTGGTTTCCGGCGTGCCTCCTGATTACTTCAGCACTACAGGCCAGAGATGGGGTAACCCCATTTACAGGTGGGAACTCTTGGAGGAAACGGGTTTCCAGTGGTGGATCAGGAGAATAGGCCAAAACTTAAGATGGTTCGATCAGATCCGCATAGACCATTTCCGAGGGCTTTTGGGTTACTGGGAGATACCAGCATCAGAGGCCACGGCCGTGAAGGGCAGGTGGGTGAAGGCGCCTGGGGAGGCTTTCCTGAGGAGGCTCCTTTCAGAGTTTCCCAAGGAATCATTGATAGCTGAAGACCTGGGCATCATAACCCCTGATGTCAAAGCCGCCATGGAGCACTTCGGGATCCCTGGGATGAGGGTCTTGCAGTTTGCCTTCTCGGGGGATTTCCCCCAAAACGCATATCTCCCCCACAATCACATTCCAGGATGCGTTGTGTACACGGGCACCCACGACAACAACACCGCCAGGGGCTGGTTCGAGAAGGAGGCCACCTCCCAGGAAAGGGAGAGGCTTTGCCAGTACCTGGGTAGAGAAATCTCTGGGGCCCATGCCCCCAGGGAGATGATCAGGCTGGCCATGATGTCTGTGGCCGAGACCGTGATCCTGCCTATGCAAGACATCCTGGGCCTCGGGGAGGAGGCCCGCATGAACCGTCCCTCCACAGGCCATGGGAACTGGCGCTGGAGGCTGGCCCCAGAGTTTTTGGAGCCTAAAACCCTTGAGTGGCTTGGAGGCCTTAGCTGGGTTTACGGCAGAGGTCGCGGCAGGCCTCAGGGCGGGAGAGCCGGTGAGAAGCAGGAGCCACTAGGCCACATACAGGCTGCTGAGGGATCCTTTTGTTTTTCGGGAGCCTGGCCCTCTCAGCCTGTCCTGTACGAGATCCACACATGGGCGTGGCTTGAGGAGCTAAGCTTGAAATGGGGAAGGCCCGTGGCCCTGGACAGCGTGCCCGAGGAGGAGTGGGACAGGCTGGCGGCTTTGGGCTTGGACGGGGTTTGGCTCATGGGTGTCTGGGAGAGGAGCTCCGTTTCGGCCAAGATGGCCTGGGAAGATCCCGGGCTTCGAAAAGAGTGGGAAGAGGTTTTTGGCAGCCTAAAGAGAGAGTGGGTTGTGGGATCCCCCTATTCGGTGCGCAGGTACGTGGTGGATCAAAGATTGGGTGGACCCAAGGGGCTGGCAGTGGCCAGGGAGATGCTGGCCAGAAGGGGGCTTCGTCTCGTGCTGGACTATGTGCCCAACCATGTGGCTCCAGACCATCCATGGGTCCGGGAACACCCGGAATACCTGCTTCAGGGTGACCAGAAGGAGCTGGAGAAGGAACCCTCGGCTTTCCTGGGGATCGAGGGCCGGGTGTTTGCATGCGGCCGGGACCCCTTTTTCCCCCCTTGGAGGGACACTCTGCAGGTGAACGTTTTCAGCCCTGGGTTCCGTGAAGCCGCCCTGGAGACCCTAAAGGGAATCGCTGATCAGTGCGACGGGCTAAGGTGCGACATGGCCATGCTGCTTCTGGACAGGGTCTTCCAGATGACCTGGGCGGGAAAGGCTGGTGAGCCCCTTTCCCAGGAATTCTGGGTCCAGATCATCCCCGCCCTGCGCCGAAGCCACCCTCACCTCCTCTTACTGGCAGAGGTTTACTGGGGCTTGGAGGAGGAGCTTCTGAAACTCGGTTTCGACCTCTGTTATGACAAGGTTTTTTACGACCGGCTCCTGCACGACAGAGCTCAAAGCCTTCTGGATCACCTCAAGAAGACCTCTCCATTCCAGCAGAGGCTTCTCAGGTTTTTGGAAAACCACGATGAGAAGCGGGCCGCAGGGGCATTCCCCCTGCCCAGACACAGGGCTGCAGCCTTGGTGCTGGCCACGGTGCCGGGGGCCAAACTCTATCACCACGGCCAGTGGGAGGGAAGGAGAAAGAGGCTGCCCATTCAGCTGGGCTGCGCTCCTGAGGAAGCGGCCCAGGAGGAGATCAAGGAACTTTACAGGAAGATCCTGGAGCTAAGCCGCCAGGCTCTTCCCCCCACCGGAATGTGGCGCATCTGCCATATCATGGGCTGGCCGGACAACCTGAGCTTTCAGGACCTATTAGCCTGGGCCTGGGAGAAACGTGGGGAGAGGTTCGCCTTTGTGGTGAACCTCTCCGATGGCCCTGCCCAGGCAATGGTGAGGTTCCCATGGGATGATCTAGCCGGCTCCAACTGGTTTTTGGAGGACTTACTGGGAGGGGAGACCTACAGAAGGGACGGCTCCAAAATGCTCTCAGAGGGCCTCTTCGTGGACCTGGGGCCCTGGCAGGCACACATGTTTCTGCTCCACAAGGCCTGATGGGCCGTGGCTTAGCCGGGTCGACAGGGAATCGCACTTACCGCGGTCTCAGAAGGGGCAAACAAGGGGAAAAGGGAATTCACTCCAAGTCCTTGCCATGGACGGATATGAAGTCTTTGTGCATGAAGTGTCGTTTTTTGTCACCTCCGCCTGGATCAATGCCCTCATGGGAGATATCCGGCCCTAGGGGCTAAGTGTCTGTAGGATAGCAGATTTCTCTTTCCCGAGCCTCGCTCATTTTGAGAGCTGGGAATTCCTTTCTGTGATGGCACGTGGCTTGCTGGCAAGTGCAGCCAAGTTCTGGTTTTGCAAATTTGTATTCAAGAAGGAGGGAGAAGCCATGAAGAGAATTGTGGGAGTGTTGTCTGCATGTGCGTTGGCCTTGGTATTGGTCCTACCCGGATCGAGCCATGCCAAGAAGCCGGATCCCACGGCCCAGTGCCAGTCCAAAAAGGTGAACGCTGCCACCATATTTATGAAAAAGCTCTTTTACGCCCAGGCTGCTGCGCTCAAAAATTCTGAGTTCGATCTGGGTGCGGCCGTGGCAGAGGCTGAGGGGCAGTTCGAAGAACGCTGGGAGGCGGCGGAGGCCACCGATGACTGTGACTTCCCGTTCAACCAGGATATAGACATACCCAGCGATGAAAGCCCGGTGAACTTCGCCGATGTGGTCGAGCTAATGGACTGGATAGAAGGTGAGGTGGAGGGCATAGCCGCCCTTATCACGGATGGGGTGGACGATCTGGACGAGGATTCGGTGAACCTGGGGGCAGAACTCCTTAGGGCAGCCGGGCAGAAAGCTTTTAGTCTGCTTAAAGCCGAGGCCCAAGACCTTCAAAAGCCAAACGATGCTAAGAGGGAAAGGGCCAGGCAAAAAGCCATGAACAAGTATGGGAACACCTACCAAAAGCGGATCCAGAAAGCCGATGAGAAGGGGGTGGATGTGACCTACTTCCAGGAAGACTCTGACCCGGCTGACGGCACGGAGGACGTTTTGGCAGACAGCGAGGCTGGTATCGATGCCCTGGTGGAAGACATCCTGGCCATATTCACGGCCCAGCAGACCTCTTAGGTACATACAGGCGGGCATAAGGCCCGCCTCCCCATGACCCAAAAGTATACGCCTTTGAAATCAGGCGATTTTAACGTAGGGGAGGGGTTTATCCCCTCCCGTAGTTTGGGTTTGGGGTTTGGTTTGCGCGGTTTGGATTTACGGGCGGGGCTGAACCCCGCCCCGACGAAACCCTATCAGACTGAACAGACCGAATAGACCCGCCGGGGTTTACCCCCTCCCTGGGGGTTTTGGTTTGCCCGGTTTTGGGGGCGCTGCTAGGCACATACAGGCGGGCATAAGGCCCGCCTCCCCATGACCCAAAAGTATACGCCTTTG
>CAYPWF010000031.1:0-5057 GCA_964414345.1 uncultured Desulfarculaceae bacterium | reverse complement strand
TGGGTTTGGGGTTTGGTTTGCGCGGTTTGGATTTACGGGCGGGGCTGAACCCCGCAGGCTACAGGCAATCCAAAATCGGGAATCTTTGATGGGTCTATTCTCAGTAAATTGCAAGCTGCCCCTTGATCATTTCCAGGTCCTCCTTTTCCGGCTGGAAGGGGAAGCTCCTTATGTCCTCTCCTGGGGCGCAATCCCCGTAAGGCCTGGTGCACACGGTCCTGCCGTCTGGCCCGGGGCAGCCGCTTGTCATAAAGGGCACCCCCGAGGCCACCACCCGCTCCAGCTCCTCTGGGCTGAGCCCAAAGGAGACTATCTGCCCCTTCTCGTTGAAAGAGAATTCCTCCACCCCTGCCAGATCCTGGTCAATTAAATACCGCGCCAGCTGGCAGCGCCTGTACTGGCTAGCAGGAGGCTGTGGACGGCTCTGAAGTTTGGAGCCCGGCTCCGGGAAAAAGGAGAAGAGATGGGTGGAGCCCCCTGCTTTGCGGATCCGGTCCATAAGGCGGATTATCTCCTCCTCTGTCTCCCCCAAGCCCACTATGAGGTGGATGCCCACCCGGTCCCTCCCGAAGACCTCCAGGGCCTCCTGGAAAAGATCCCAGTACTTCTCCCATCTGTGGGGACCCTTGACCCCTTTCCCCCTGAAGGTGTCGAAGATCTCAGGTGTGGCTCCGTCCACGGCTATTCCAAGCCGCTCCACCGGGATGGCCCTGTACATTTCCAGGTCCTCCCGCTTGAGCAGGGTAGGGGTGCAAAGAAGCGAGAGAGGCACTTGAGGCAGACCCTGGTGCAACCTCTGGAGAATTATCTCCGCGTCCTTCACAGCCCTTCCATGGGTGATCATGGAGAGGCAGATGCGCTTCACCTCGGGATTGCTCTCGCACCTGGTGATGATCTCCCCCAGGCCGACCACAGGCCAAGGCACCCGGATGAAGCTCTTTTTGTCGTAGGTGCCCTCCCTGAGCCTCTGAAGGCCGCAGTACGCACAGTTGGCCGCACAGCCCTCCTTGTAGGTCATGAGCAGGTTTATGCACTCCAGCCTGGCGTTTCTGTAAAATCTGCCGGGCCTCATGCCCAGGGTCATGGCCGCAGCCAGGCTGATACGAAGAAATTCAGGGGACTCCATTTCTCTCGTTGACATCTCCAGCTCGCCTCCACATCCATCTCTCAAAGTTGCCTCAAGGTGGGCCCATGCTTTCTGGCTCTTGGCCCGTCAATAAGATGCGCGATCCTCAAGCCTCAGCGTTTCTATCCCTTTCCGCCCCATGCTGAATGGATCCAAGGGTAACAGAACAGCATGTGGGCTGGTAATCCACTTCCAAACCCAGCTCCTTTGCCGCCCTCACTGTCTCCTCGCTATAAAGAGCTATTCGCTGCACCCCTGCTTCCAGGGCCAGTCTTTCCAGCTCCAGCCTTTTTCTGCCCCTTGGCCTGGCGCAGCCCAGGCTCATAAAGGCCTTTGGGAACAGCAGGCGGCTCTCTGCCAGCAAGCTTGCCACCTCCTGCGGGGAGGCAGGGACAGCCTGGGCCAAGGGTGTCCCTTTCAGGGGCATGAAGGCAACCCAGACCAGGAGCTCCACGGGGTACTGACGCAGGATTTCCATCGCATTTCTTTCTCCCAGGATTCTCCCACCGTGAATACCTGCCACTATGTGCGGGGCCACATTGAGCCCGCAGCCGTACAGGGCCTCCAAGGTCTCTTCCATGAGCTCAGGTCCTTTTTCCAGGTGCATGACCGAGGCCCAGGTCTCCCTTGCCCCCACCACCTCCACTAGGGCTTGGTCCACCCCGGCCTCTTTCAGTGCCCTTGCCGTGTCCAGATCCAGCATCCCAGAGTGTACCGAAACATGAAGCCCTGTGCGCGCCTTGACCTTTTCTATTCCCTCCAGGAATTCTCTCCAAGGAAGCCTCCCATTTGGGTCGCTCCCGCCTGTGATGAGGCAGCCCAGAACACCCTCCTGCTCCAGTCTCATGCAGAGTTCCAAGAGCTCCCTGGAGTTCTCGGCCCGGTACATGGGCTCCAGGATCTTCCCACGGCAATGGTCGCACCCCAGGCTGCATCGGCCGCCTGTTATGGATATGGCAGGGTAGCGTCCGGTCTTCCCTTCCACAAGGAACATGCCGGGCAGGCACAGGCTCACCCTCTTTCCGAAGCGCTCCCAGGAGACTGCCCTGGCCTTTGCCAGAAGCTCCTGGAGGTGCCCACTCTCTTCCATCAGGCCTCCGACCCCTTCAGAAAATAATCCCTGAAGGCCACCCAGTGGGAGCGCACAAGGGCCTCAAAGGGTCTTTTCAGCCAGCTCTCCTCCATCCGGCCTCTGTGCCCAAGGGCCCGCTCCAAGGTGGGCATGAGAAGGTCTCTCCAGCGCTCCTCATAGCGTGCCAATAGTCGTATGTCCCCGGAGCCGAGAGCCTCCGAGGCCACCCGGCCAGCCAGCTCCCCGCAGAGAATCGCATTGGGGATGCCCCCCCCGGTGATGGGATCCGTGTGCCCTGCTGCATCCCCTGCCAGGAGAATGGATCCCCTCGCGGTCACGGGATGGGGTCCGCCCACGGGCACCAGGCCTCCTGTGGGCCGGCCCTGGAGTTGGCTGCCGATGAGCCCCTTATGCCTTAGGTGCTCCAGGAAGCTGCCCAGCAGTAAGGGAAGGCGGCCTGCCTCGGACCTGGCCACCCCGAGGCCCACATTAGCCCACTCCCCCTTGGGAAAAACCCACCCATAGCCTCCCCTGAACGTCGGCCAGAAATGCACCTCTGTGTGGTTCATGGGGGATTTCAGCTGGGCCTTCACCTGGAGCCCGTAAAGGAAGGCTTTGTGCCTCAAGCCCAGGGCCAATGCAGTCCCGGAAAGGGGTCCGTCGGCCCCTATCAGGACAGGGGCCTCAACCTCTTGTAGCCCCTTTTCATTGTAAAAGCTTACCAGCCCCTTCCCCACCCTTTGCACCTTGGCTCCTTTGAGGAGGCAAACCCCGGCCCCCACCGCCTCCAGGGCCAGCTCTTGGTCGAATCTCTCTCTGTGGAGCACAACCCCAGGCCATTGGTTCTCGGCCACAAGCCTGGCCTCCACGTAGGTGCGCATTCCAACCACTTTTTGGGCCCAGGAGTTTTGAGAGGCCCTGAGGGCAACTGCCATGGGCAAGTACTCCGCGCATTGCACGGGTTCCCCCACCACCTTGCGGCGCTCCAGGAGAAGGCTCCTGCAGCCGCCTAGGGCCGCCTCCCTGGCCGCCGAGGATCCGGCCGGGCCAGCTCCTATGACCACCACGTCCCATTTTTTTTGCAGCTCGGGCTCCTCGTGGCTCATGCGGCCCTCCTGACAAGGGAGAGCACCTTTCTGAGGAGCTTCAGGTTGATATGAGTCTGGTGCTCGAAGCCTCCTTGGTAAGCCTCTCTGGCCTTGCCCAAGTCATAGCAGGTTGTGCTGTCCATGGCCACAAGCACTCCTGGCACCCCGGCCGCCTCGAAATCCTCTGCATGTTTCACGTAGAAGCCTTCGCAGCAGCAGCCAATAAAGCCCCTGGCCCCACGTGACCTCAACCTCTCCAGGTTCTCCATGAGGTTCTCGAAGCTGGTTACGGTCACAGGCTTAAGACCGTACTGCCTGGCCAGAGCGTAGCCTTCCCCTATGGAGCAAAGCCCGCACTCATAGCAGCCGTCTGCATGGCGAAGTTCGCAGGCCAGGTCCTTGGAGCAGTATGGGAGGAGAAACCAGTCCATTCCCCCGGCCAGCACCTGCGAGAGACTCCCCCCCACAGGAAAGAGCTCGTGGGTCTCCTCGAAGCTGAAGCCCAGCTCCAGGTAGGGGATCTTGCCCAGGGCTTTGCGAAAAACCTGGGAGAAGTCCTGGATGCCCAGGGATGGGAAGGGGTTTGAGCCCTCTGGGAAAAAGCCTTCCAGGAGTCTTTCCACCTCCTCCATTCGGGCTGGAACATCCTTGAACCTGCTTTCCAGGTCGTAAATCGATCTTGCCGGAAAGGAGAAAAAATCCCCTGAGATCACAGCCGAACGGATCCTTTTCCTGGCCGGATCCAGGTCCAAGAGAAGCCTTATGAGCCCTCCGTCCCCTTTGTGCAGGGCCTTGATGAGGCTTCTCCTCTGGGAGACGGGACTGGGTCTGTCCACCCAGGAGGCGGAGGAGAACTCAGGCAACAGGGCGTCAAAGCGGGCCTGCTCCCAAGGGGTGAGGCCAAACGCCTGGAACTCCACCCTCAATGCCCGGGAAAAACCCCTGGTCACAGCCTCCTTTATGCGGGCCGCGTCCGGCATATAGCCCAGCTCCCTCCTCATGGTCGTGACCCTCTCCATGAGGGAGTCCACCTCGTGGGCCTTGAGCTTCTCCATGGGCACCCTGAGGGCTCTGAGCATCTGCCAGATGTCCAGGTCCACCAGAAGCGTGCCTTGGAAAAGAAAGGCCTCTCCCTCGGCAGTGCCGCCCGTACCAGAGATTTTTCGGCCTTTCACCTCTATGTCGTTTCTGGGCCTGAAAGAGACCGGAAGCCCGAACTCCTCCCTGAGTGCCTTGCAGAAGATCTCGGCTAGCTTGCGAGCTACATGTTCCGGGTGACCCCCCAGGAGGGGGTCCCGGCGGCTGGCTATGATCTCCCAGCCTATGTGGCTGGGTTCAAAGATGATGGCGCCACCGCCTGTTATCCTGCGGTTGACCTCTATACCCTGCCTGTGGCAGAAATCCAGCCTCAGCTCCTGGTCCAGCTGCTGGTGGTAGCCCACAAGGGCAGAGGGTCTCGAAAACTGGAGAAACCGAAGAGTGTCTGGGCCTTGATCCTGGGCCCTGGATTCCAGGAGCACTTGATCCAAGGCCATGTTCTCTTTGGCGCTTCTGAAACCGGTGTCAAGAAGTCGCCAGATCCTAGGTTGGTCCATGATGCTCTGTCCTTACCCCATTGCGGGCGGGGTTGAACCCCGCCCCGAGGAAATCTAAAAAGACCGAACAGACCGAACGGTTTTCCGTAGGGGAGGGGTTTAACCCCTCCCGTAAAACGCGTAACCCCCCCCCAATAACCTCAATCCCCCAAACTCCTTGCCAATCCCATCAGCCC
>CAYPWF010000030.1:0-44530 GCA_964414345.1 uncultured Desulfarculaceae bacterium | reverse complement strand
TTCATTCTTCACTCTTCACTCCCCCTCCCACCCCCCCCTTCCCCGCCTCCGTGTTTTTCTCATCTGTCTATGTCCGGCATTATGTAATCAATGGACCCCACTATGGCCAGAAGATCGGCTATGGTGGCCCCCTTGGCCAAAAGCGGCATGACCTGCATGTTGGCAAACCCAGGGGCCCTGATGCGAACCCTGTACGGGTAGCCAAGACCCTCGCTCACAACATAGTAGCCCTGTTCACCCCTTGGACACTCAGTGGCTGCGTAAGCCTCCCCCTGGGGCAGGCGGGGGCCCTGGCTCACGTTTATGAAATGATGGATCAGGCTCTCTATGTCCTGGAGCGAGTCCTTCCTCTGGGGTATGCAGTATCTGTATTCCTCACTGACCCACCTTCCAGAAGGCATGTTCCTGGCTGCCTGCTCTATGATCCGCAGGCTCTGGCGCATCTCCTCCACCCTGACCAGGTATCTGGCATAGCAATCCCCATCCGTCGCTGTGGGCACTTCGAAATCAAAGGCCTCATAACCGCAGTAAGGGAAAGCTTTTCTAAGGTCCCAGGCCATGCCGCAGGCCCTAAGATTCGGGCCGCTCACCCCCCACTCCAGGGCATCCTGGAGGCTTATGCGGCCTACTCCCAGGGTACGGGCCCTGAAAATCGGGTTCCTGGTTATGAGCTCCTCATACTCCTTGAGACGCATGGGGAACTCCCCAAGAAAAGAGTCTATGGCATCCTTCCAGCCCTCGGGCAGATCCTGGGCCACCCCACCGATCCTGAACCAGGAGGGGTGCAACCTGCCGCCTGTGATGAACTCCACTATATCCAGGAGTTTCTCCCTCTCCCTGAAGGTGTAGAAGTTGGGGGTCATGGCCCCCACGTCGTGGGCAAAGGTGGCGAACCAAACCAGATGGTTGCTGATGCGGAAAAGCTCTGCCAGCATGACCCTTATGAACTGAGCCCTGGGGGGCACCTTTATCCCTGCCAAGCTCTCCACGGCCTCTAGGTAGGAGAGGTTGTTGGCAGCTCCGCTTAGGTAGTCCACCCGGTCTGTGTAGGGGATGAACTGGTGCCAGGTCTGTCTTTCCGCGATCTTCTCCACACCCCGGTGGTGGTAGCCGATGTCCATGCCCAGCTCCAGGATCTCCTCCCCTTGCAGCTCCAGCAAAAACCTCATCAGGCCGTGGGTGCCCAGGTGATGCGGCCCCAAATTCAGGATCAGGCTCTCCCTCTCCAGTTTTGGGAAGAAGGCCCCTGCCTCAAGGGGTTGGCTTGTCCTGGCCTCCTCTTGGGTGTAGGGGGCCATCTCGGTCGCCCTACCAGGGTAGTCCTTGCGAAGGGGGTGACCCACCCAGTTCTCCGGCATGAGAAGCCTTCGCAGGTTTGGGTGGCCCTGGAACCTCACCCCGAACATGTCGTAGGCCTCCCTCTCGTACCAGTTAGCCGAGGGCCATATTGAGGTGGCCGAGGGGGCCAGCGGCTCATTCCCCTCAAGCCCCACCTTGAGCCTCAACCTCTTGGGCGGGTCAAAAGAGAGCAGGTGATACACAAGCGTGAATCTCCCCCCGGAAGCCCCTTGCCGGCGGGAGGATTCATCCAGGACCGTCAAATCATCCAGCCTCCTGAAATTGGGACTGGCCTCATTTTTGAGAAACCCCAGCACATCCAGGATGGCTTCCTTCCTCACCCGAAAGGAGAGCATGTCAACGGTAGGGGTTTCTTGGGCTATATTTCCTTGAAACCGCTCCTGGAGCGCCCTGGCCAGCACACTATCGGCCTCCGTGGGCTCCATACAAGGTGCAGAGGGGGTCCAGATGAGAGGGGAGCGGTTTCCCCAGAAATGGGGAGGGCTGGAAGAGGTACCCCTCACTGGGGTCCCCTGGTAGCCTGTGCCTCTTGGATCCCTGGCCTTGCTGAGCCCGTCGAGTAGAACATCCCTCTGGGTGCCCTGGCTTCCCCCTCTCAGGCCAAGAACCCTCCTGGCAGGCCTCTCCTCCTGGATCTTTTTCTGCAGCTCCACAAGGGCGTGGAGCATGGCCTCCGGCCTGGGGGGGCAACCCGGGATATAGGCGTCCACCGGAAGGATCTGATCCACTCCCTGCACCACGCTGTAAACGTCGTACATGCCGCCCGAGTTGGAACATGAGCCCATGGATATGACCCACTTGGGCTCTGGCATCTGCTCGTAGAGCCTAAGCACCACCGGGGCCACCTTCTTGAACACGGTCCCCGAGATGATCAGGAGATCTGCCTGACGAGGAGAGCCCCTAAGCACTTCCGCCCCGAACCTGGCGATGTCGTACCTGGATGTGAAGGCGGCAGCCTCCTCCACAAAGCAACAGGAAAGCCCGAAGAACATGGGCCAGAGACTTCTTTGGCGCGCCCAGTTGATGACTGCATCCAGGACGTTCAAGATTGGCTCAGCGGCTTGCCGGCGCGATCTTCCCTCCTCGCCTTCCAATCCAGGCCCCCCTTTCCCCAAACATAGCCTAAGCCCAAAAGCAAGATCCCCAGGAAAACCAGCATCAGGACCCAGCCCGGCCCCCCGAGTCTCCTGGCCACCACGGCCCAGCAAAGAACGTATATTGCCTCCACATCGAAGATCAGAAACAAGATGGCCACCAGGTAGAAGGGAAGCGGGTGGGCCAGTCTGGCAGAACCTGTGGGGATTATGCCGCATTCATAGGGCCGGAGTTTCTCTGAGGAGGGTTTGCTCTCCCCCAGCCAACGGCACACAAACAAAAGCAGGAGCATTACTCCCAGGACCAAGCCCCCGTAAAGGGCAAGGGGAAGGAACCAGGATGGAAGCGGCCCGTTTTGTCCCAAGACTGTCTCCGGCAGTGCCTTGTTCTATAAGACCCGGGGACCCTGCCCTGTCCCATCCACAGCGGCTTGGTCCTCTGACCACGAGTAACACCAAACCAGCAAAGCCGTCAAGCACCCGAGGCCAGCCCGTATTATTCATGCTCAGTGGATGATCAGGGCCCTATTGAGATTACATTAGGAAAGAACCGCTCCATGCTGCAAAACAACCTGATTGCTGATCCTAGGCTGGGTCTGGATTCAAGTAAGCATAACTGGGGCTTGGGGGCATGAACCCCAAAGTGCCTGGCCCTCGAGACTAATCTGAGCTGGTCCGGGTTGAGGGGCCTCTGGTTGCCTTTCGGCTCAGGGCAAGGCAAAATATCACAGGGTGATATGGACGGCTTGGGAGGGGTGGGAATTAGCCATGAACGCAAAGGAGTTCGCAAACGCTCGGCGCAGCCTGGGGAAGTCCCAGAGCGAGACGGCCAACCTCCTGGGGATCTCCTTGAGGGCAGTGCAGAGCTTCGAGCAGGGTTGGCGTCCTGTCCCGGTGCATGTGGAAAGGCAGTTGCTTTTCCTAATGGCCATGAAGAGGGGCCAAATGGGAAGGCCCTGTTGGGCTATCAGGGAGTGCCCGCAGGAGCTCAGGGAAGCCTGCCCAGCATGGGAGTTCAAAGCCGGGCACATCTGCTGGTTCATAACGGGCACCATCTGCCAGGGGGCGGTGCAGGGAACCTGGAAGAGCAAGATAGGGATATGCCGCAGGTGCGAGGTCTTCAACTCCATGTTCGGCAACCAGCCTTCATAATTCCCCAGCTGCCTGGGGCCAGGCTTCTGAATGTTTATGAGGGGTCTTTAGTTGGATGCTCCTCCGCAGTCCGAGGGCCCTAGCCAGAATTCAAAGCCCTTTTGGGTGCGCCCCCAATGCTTTGCTCTATCACTACTAAAACCAGGACCAAATTCGAAACCGAAAATCAGGGTGTTTTTGAGTCTGGGTTAGTTTGTCCAAACATGTCATTGAGTTAGCCCTCATCATACACTGATCGTGAATAATGCGGCCTAGCTAATCCCGTGCTTTCCTCAGGATAATTTTCCAAAGCTTTGGACCCATTTGCTGGACCTCTAGCACCTCTTGACCTTCCATCTCCATGCTTCGGGGCACGTTCTTCACTGCAGGGGGGAAGTCCACAATTACTTCCAGGAGCTGGCCCACTCCCATCTCCTCTATGAGGAGCTTGGACTTGACGAAGGTGTAAGGACACACCTCCCCGCGAAGATCAAGAACCTTGATTGCAGGAGCTCCCATGAGCCTTACTCTCCTTTCTTGCTCTCATCCCTCTAGTTTGCCGGCAAATGGTGATCCACCCTTTACCAGCAAAAGACTTTATCGTGCTGGAAGATAAAATCCAGCAGCTCACCGTGACTGATCCTAGGATATGCTCCGGGCGAAGCCTTCTTGCTACGGCTTTTTTTGACCAGCTCTGCCACACGGCCTGGAAGCTCTTCCTGGATGGCGCCCACCTCTGGGAAGAGAATTATGGTTAGCTGGTGGGCCTCCTTTTGGGATCCCACCACTTGATAGAAGAGCTTGCCCGGTGGTTCTCGAAGAAGATGGAGAATTTTCATACCTTTCCTCACCTATTAAGCCTGGTTTCCCTTCCTGCCGGCCATGGTCGGCCCGGCCCGTCTCACTCCCCCAGGAGGATCACCACGTCGGAGTCTGTGATGAATCGGATCATCTCCTGCCTACTCCAGGCTTCCATTCCCGAGCCCTCCAGAAGAGCCTTTTGGGCCGCACCGTTGGTGTGCTCAACCATCAATGGGCAGCCCAGATCCAGGTAAGCGTAAAGATGTTCCAAGAATGTTCTTCCCGGGCCAGGCTGCAGATCTTTGCCCTCCATGAGCTTTGTTCCCCCATCTGTGAGGAGCAGGTGGACTCCCGGATTCCTGAGAGTCAGCCCAACGGTCATGCGCATGGCCTCTGTGGCCTTTCCGTTCGTGCTGGCCGCGCCGCCCATGAGCACGGCTATCTTCTTTTGCTTAGCTTTCATTCTTGAAACCTCATCTTTGGATCACTGGCCGCAGGGCCCTTAAGGCCCGCGGATCTAACCCCTACCCGAACACGCCCTGGGATATTGTCTCCCAGTTCTCTGGGGAGGCTGTGAGCGCTTGTGCCCGGCAGCAGCCCCCCATCCCTTATCATCAGTTCCCTCCCCCGATGAAGAATCCCTTTTTAAGTGAAGGAGAGAAAACGATCAGCTCTTTCCACTATGCAGGCCAGCTCGTACTGGCTGCTCTCCTCAGCCCCCCAAGGATATTGGGGGTTCTGGTCCAGGCCCCTTTGAATGGCATTCAAGGCGCAAAAGCTGATCCGGGCCCCCTGCTTGAGCGCCTCCTCCAGATGGGGGTCACCCAGGTGCAGCACCCCGTCACCCATTAGAAACATCTCCACTTCCACACCCCTCCTGGCCGCTTCGCAGCACAGCCCAGATATGGCCTCCAGGACTGAGGCAGGCTGCCTGGAAAGGATCAGGATACCCAGTTTCTTCCCACCCGTCTCAACCAAATGACTCGCACGCATGCGCATAATCCCTCGGTTCCTCGAGTCGTGCATCTTGCCCGCATGCTGGACAGTCGGGGTTTTTGCGAATCCTCACCTCATGGGTCTCCATCTCCAGGGCGTCAAAAAGCAGAAGGCGACCTATGAGGGGTCTGCCGATCCCCAGGAGTAGCTTGATGGCCTCTGTGGCCTGCAAAAGCCCTATGGTGCCTGGCAGCACACCCAGCACACCTGCCTCCTGACAGCTAGGGACAGAGCCGGGAGGGGGCATCTCCGGCACGAAGCACCTGTAGCAAGGCCCTTGCTTGGGGTCGAAGACACTCACTTGGCCCTCGAAACGGAAGACCGCCCCGTAAACGCACACTTTTCCAGCCAACACGCAGGCATCGTTGAGGAGGAAGCGCGTGGAGAAGTTGTCTGTTCCATCCAAGATCAGGTCATAACCCCCTATGATCTCCATCACGTTGGCTGAGCTGAGCCTCAGGCGGTGTTCCAGCACCTTCACCCCTGGGTTGATGGCCTCTATGGTCTGCCTGGCTGAGAGCACCTTGGGCTTGCCCAGATCCCTGGTGGTATGAATTACCTGTCTTTGGAGGTTGCTCAGCTCCACGGTGTCGAAGTCCACCAACCCGAGGGTGCCCACTCCTGCAGCCGCAAGATAAAGGGCGGCAGGGGAGCCAAGCCCTCCCATGCCCACTAGGAGCACCCGCGATGAGAGGAGCTTGTGCTGACCCTTCCCGCCCACCTCCGGCAAGATTATGTGCCTGCTGTAACGTCGGATCTGTTCCTCTGTGAAGGAGAACATGGAATGGGCCTCCTCAACCCCCGGCTATGGCCGGGACCACGGAGATCAGATCCCCATCCTTGACCGGGGTCTGCTCTCCGGCCAGGAACCTGATGTCCTCTTCGTTCAAATACACGTTCACAAAGGGCCTCAGGCCGGAGCCGTCATACAGCCTTTGGTGAACACCCGGGTAGCGCAGACTCAGATCCCCGAGCACCTCAGAGACAGTTCTTCCCTGAGCCTCTACTAACGGCCTGCCCTCCACGAACCGCCTAAGTGGGATTGGTATCCTAACCAGCACAGCCATATTGCTGTCTCCTTTCCGTTTTTTCGATTTGGTCGGTAAAGTCCTCCAGTGAAGCGCTTATCTTAAGGGGTTGGGGGGTCTTTCCCACCAGTATCTCCTGGGTTTTGAGGCCGTTGCCTGTAATGGCCAGGACCGTGAGATGATCTCTGCCTATCCTGCCTTGCTGTACGAGCTTGCGGGTCACGGCCACCACCACCCCGCCGGCTGTCTCGGCAAATATCCCCTCTGTGCGTGCCAAGAGGAGGATCCCTTCCAAGATCTCTTTATCGGAGACATCCTCTCCGTACCCGTCTGTCTCTTTGACGGCCTGGAGTCCGAAGTAGCCGTCGGCCGGGTTGCCTATGGCCAGGGATTTGGCAATGGTATTGGGTTTCACGGGTCTGATGGTGTCCCACCCGTTCTTGATGGCCGTGGAGACGGGAGAGCAGCCGCTGGCCTGGGCCGCATACAACCTGGCACTGTTTCTCTTAATCCATCCCAGCCGCTCCAGCTCCTTGAACCCTTTCCAGATCTTGGTAAGAAGGGAACAGCCGGCCACTGGAATCACTATGTGCTCAGGTGATTCCCAGCCGAGCTGTTCTGCTATCTCGAAGGCAAAGGTCTTGGAACCCTCAGAGTAATAGGGCCGAAGATTGATGTTCACAAAGGCCCATGGGTAGATTGAGGCCACCTCTGAGCAGAGGCGGTTTACATCGTCATAGTTCCCCTTGACCGAAACCACCTGAGAGTCGTACACGAGGGTCCCGACAACCTTGGCCTCTTCCAGGTTGTCCGGGATGAAGATGAAGCTCCTGAGCCCGGCTGAGCTGGCCTGGGATGCCAGGGAGTTGGCCAGGTTTCCGGTAGAGGCGCAGGCCACGGTGTCGAAACCGAACTCTAGGGCCTTGGATACAGCCACGGAGACCACCCTGTCCTTGAAGGAAAGAGAGGGCACGTTGACCGTGTCGTTTTTTATGTAAAGGCGGCTCAAGCCCAGTGCCTCCCCCAGTCTCCTGGCGTGAACCAGAGGCGTGTACCCTGCCTGCTGACCTGCTTTGGGTTTCCCCTGGAGGGGCAGCAGAGCTTCGTAGCGCCACATACTCTTGGGACCCGAGGAGATCTTCTGGGGGGAGACCTCCTGCGAAATGCGCTCATAATCGTACAAGACCTCCAGGGGGCCGAAACAATCCTCGCAGACGTAGTAGGGCGCCTCTGGGTACTCTTTTCCACATGCCCGACAAACAAGCCCAGTCGTATAACCCATGGTGGACCACTCCTTTCCTAACAAGAAATTATCTTTCTCGGAAATTTATCAGCAGAAGAGCTTGCGGGCGACTTCTTTGGAATCGGACCGGTTGGCGGAACCACTCAGAGGAAGGAGCTGGGCTTTCCAAGCAGCCCAGAGGAAGAAGGTGTTGGCCTGGCTGCTGCCCTTACCCTCTAGTTGATCCCACACCGGAGGAGCCCGCAGACTTCCCGCCACCCCCAATGCGCATGTCACCAAAGCCTTGCATGTCCATTTCCATGGCCCCACCTCCTTTCCAACCTCATTTTGTAGAGATGTATATCACGTTGTGATATGGCTTGTCAAGGGATTTTTTTGGGGCTGAGAAGACAGCTCAGGAAAAAAGCCTTGACCACACTTGGGCAAACCCCAACGGGCACCCAAAAGCCTGCCTCTCGGAGAAGGAATTCTTGCCCAGCCCGGATTATTCTCCAAAGCCTGCGACTTTGGGGACTCAAGCCTCGGGTCAGACTCTGGCATGTTCCGACTCAAACTGGGACCCAATCCTGGAAAATAAAAGCGCCTCCGCCCTGCCCGCTCCAAGCGCGCGCGGCAGGCGGGCAAGCGGGTGAGCCATTATGCCCTTTTGCAGTCCAAAAAACTGTTGTATCCCCTATCACTATGTGATAGTTTTAGATTTATGCAGTAAGGCTTGCCCAAGGGGATTCTGGATCTTGGGGGGGGTGATCAGCCGTGGCTGGGGATTTTGAGTCCCTAGAGGCCAAAGTTGAAAGACTGGCCCGGCAGCTGGATGAGCTCAGCTGTCGCGTGGATTTCCTCCAGTCCTACCTCAGGGTGCCCGGCCCGGAGTCCTTGGAGGCCGCAAGGCGGGCCCATCAAGCGGGTCCGGCGGACGAGGAGATAATAAACTGGGCCGGCAGGGCATCTTTGCTGCCCAGGGTAGCGACCCTCTGTTTCCTCCTGGCAGTGGCCTTGGTGCTGCGCACCCTCACGGACAACAAAATCCTGGACACCCCCGTAGGTCCCACGATGGGCATGGGTTACGCTGGGGGCCTTATGCTTGTAGGGTTTTACAAGTATAGAAAGGCCAGCAGGCTGGCGGGCGTGTTTGCGGTATGCGGGGCGCTTCTGCTGTGCTCCATTGTGGTGGAGTCCCACCAGAGATTCCATTTTCTGCCCTCTGCGGCGGCTTATGCCATCCTCTTGGCCACAGGCCTTGGGATGGCTGCCGCATCCCACAGATTCAAGACCTCCTTGCCGGCGCTGGCGGGTCTTCTGGGTATGTGTCTTGGTAGCACCGCCATCGACTACCCAAGTCCTTTTTTCCCTTTTCTGGCGGTTGTCCTCCTGATTGCCAACCTGCTTGGGTACAGCCTGGCCAGGCGCGGCCGAGTATCAGCCCCGCAGTGGGTGATCCTCTTGTTTACCATGTTCATCCTAACTCTTTGGTCCAGCAAGCTGGCCATTGCCCTGGGCAAAAAAGATCAGGAGATCCCGGACTTCCTGGCTCTTTACTGGTTCCTCCCGCTTCTAGGCTCTTTTGCCATTTCATACCCCGCCATTTCCCTGATGGGGATAATTAATGAGAAGACTCAGCGAACCCCCCGCTTCAACTTAGTGCTGCCGGGGCTGGCCGGGCTTTGGGCTTTCGCCTTGGCCTACCAGGTAGTGGAGGCCTGGGGTGAGAGCCCCAAGATGCTGGGCCTGGCAGGGGTTTTCTGGGGAGTGGCTCATATGGGTGTGGCCCACTGGCTTGCAAGACGACCCTCCGGCGAGGCCCGGGGCACCAACTCTTTTGCTGTGGCTGCTTGCTTGCTTCTGGGGCTTGGCTTGCCTGTATTGACCGGGGAGCAGTTCTGGGCGCTTCCTTTGCTCTCGGCAACGGCCCTGGGCCTGGCCATGCTGGAGGGCGTGTGGAAAAGCGGTGGAGTGCGCCTCACCTCGTACCTGCTCCAGTTTTACGCGGGAGTTGCGGTGGCTCTTCTTTTTTTAGAAAGAGGCCGGACAGGGCAACTCCCGGCTCAAGCTCTTTCGGGGGGTCTCATCGGGTTCATGGGTATGCTGCATTATCGCTTGTGCAGAGCCAGAAAGCCTCTCCCTGGTTCATCAGTTTTCTTCTCCCGCTACGACAAGGGGGACAAGTCAGTGATTCTTTTGCTGGTAGGCTCCTTGCTGAGCGGATTTTTCCTCCTCAGGGCCCTTATTCAGGAAGGCCTCTACTTGGCCCCTGGGGATTTCGAGAATTCTTTCCGCTGCGCCCAGAGCATCTTGGTCAATCTGACGGCAGCGGCCCTCATGGTTTATGCCTATGTTTGGGGGGACGAGGATGCACGAAATCTGGCGGTTTTGGCCACCCTGGTAGGGGGCACCAAGGTTTTCCTTTTCGACCTGCTTCAGGCCAGGGGAGTACCCCTGGTCCTAAGCGTTCTTTCCTTCGGGATGGCCGCCTTGTTGGAGTCGGCGGTGCTTGGAAGATGGCAAAGGCGGGCAAAGGAAGGGCTCCAGGCATCTGCCCAGCTTAAGCCTCCCCCACGGGAAGCCTGAATGTGAACACGGTCCCGCTCCCGGGGGTTGATTCCACCTGGATCCTGCCTCCATGCGCCTCTACTATTTTTTTTGCCACCAAGAGCCCCAGGCCGCTTCCCCTGGAACCCTTGGTGGAGACGGACCTCTTAAAGAGCATCTCCATAATTTCGGGTTCTATGCCTGGCCCGTTATCCTCCACCTGGAAGGTGACCAGCCCATCTTCCTCATATCCATACCTGATGACCACTCGCTTATGGGGCGGTTGGGGCTTTCCCCTGCATGCCTCTATGGCATTGCTCACCAGGTCCGTGAGCACCGTGTGAAGCCCCCTGGGATCTACACGAATGGTCCTGGGAGGCCCTGCAGCCTCCAGCTCCAGCATCACAGAGGCTTCCCCGGCAAGAGCCGATAGCAGCTCCATGACCTCCCGGCAGACATCTGCCGGGTCAATTTCCTCCAAGGCCGGGCTCCTCTCCCTGGAGAGAAAAAGAATATCCCTCACCAGTCCTGAAATGCGGCTCACGTTACTTTTCACCATGCCCCAGCCTTTCCCGAGCAACTCTTGGTTCCCCTTGTTGAAGGCCGCATCCACCACATATATGCCACCCTCAAGACCACCTAGAATGTTCTTTATGGTGTGGGAGATTCCGGCCACTGCCTCCCCCAAGAAAACGAGCTCCTTCTGAAGCTCCTTGATCTGCGTGATCTCAATGAAGATCTCCATCACAGCCTGGATCCGCCCACCCTCTCCCCGAATGGGAGCTGAGTGGACCAAGAAACTGTGATCCTTTCCATCGGGCAATCTTCTTACCCTCTCTAGGCTGTGCACTTCCCCGTCGGCAAAACTTCTGAGGGTCGGGCACTCTTTACAGGAATCCTCTTCTCCCAAAGGAGTTTCCAGACAGGGCAGGCCCACCTGGTCCCCAAAAGCTTCTCTGTAAGCCCTGTTCAGATTCCTTATTCTGAGCTGCTGATCCAAGACCAAAATGTAGGCCGGCACTTCGTTGAAAAGGGTTCGAAATTCCTCTCTACTTTGAAGAAGTTTTTTCTGCCTGTCCTCTATTTGCCTGCTCATTTCATTGAAAATCTTGGTGAGCTGGCCCAGCTCGTCCTCCCCCCTGACCGGGATCTGAAGCCCGTAGTCCCCACGGCCCATTCGCACAGCAGAGTCCACAAGATCCTTGACCGGCCTGTGAACAAACCTGATCAGGAAAAAGAAACTCAGGGAGGAGGCTGCAGTGAAAAGCACAAGACCGAAAAAAAGGGCATGTCTCAGGCCCCTAGCAACTTCCCTTTCCACATCCTCCACAGAGCGCTGGATCTCCAACACCCCCAGCACCTTGTGCTCAGGGGGATGCCTGTGGCACGGAGCTTCATAGCAGCTCTTTTCACCGAAAACAGGGGCAACTATGGCGAGGGCCTCAACCCCCCCATTCTTCACGGCGAAAATCCTGTCTTTTCCTTCGGGAGGGATGACTGTGTTGTGAGAGGTATGACACACCCTGCAAGCAACAGCGTCTCTTCCCAGGCTGAGCCCCACAGAGCCCTGATCGCTGGCATAGCGCACAACGCCTTCCCTGGTGTATATCCTGACGCTTAGCACGTTTTTCTGCTCCCCAGCGGTCTTTATTATGTCCTCGATTCCCTCCGGGTGGTTGGCCTGCATGCTCCTTACGCTGTTTCTAAGCACAATACCACTTAGCTCCACAAGCTCTTTCCTGACCCCCTCCCGGAGGCCCTCGGACTCGTAATAGAGAAAGTAGAAAGAGAAAAGCCCCACGCAGACCAATATGCCCAAGCCCAACAAAACGCAAAGCTTCAAACTCAAACTTCTTCTTAGTTTTTGGGAAAACCCTCTTTTCCGGGTCTTTGTCCCGAAACTCATGGTGAGCTTTCCTTCAATGGGCCCCTGGCCCGCATCTTTCACAACCATTTGGTAGTGCGGGGAAACCTGAGAAGACCTGGATTGCACCGCCGGGCCAGCGCTTTCCCTGAGTGATCCGGGCCCAGCCCCTCGCCCCCCCGGGAGAGGGCTGGGGAGAGAAGCCCAAAGGCAAAAAGTCCAGCCCGGGCCCTCAGGCAGCAGGTCCCAGGATATTCCCCACTGTTTTCAGAAGTGCCTTGGGATCCACCGGTTTTTCAAGGTAGGCAGCAGGAACCCTTGTGCGAAGCCCCTCGAAGAACTTCTTGTGATCTCCTCCCATCACATCCTTGATCCCTGTGATAAGGACCACCGGGATGTCCTTGTAACGCTCGTCTTTCTTGAGATCCCTAAACAAGTTGATCCCTGTTTTGTCGGGCATGATCAAATCCAGGAGAATGAGGTCGGGCTTACCTGCCTCCAATAAATGCAGCCCCTCCTGGGCACTGTTCACCCCGGTGACTGAGTAACCCTTTTCCTCCAAGACAGTGCAATAGAATGTCACCATGTCCGGCTCATCATCTATCACAAGAATTTTCTTTCCCATTGCTCCAGCCCTCCTTTTTGCCTTGGTTTTTAGATATTCCTGCATATGGATCACCACACCCATGGAAACAATCCTCCTGCTGCCTCCAAGAAGGGCTCCCCCGGCCAGGGTAAGCTCTTCTTCCCGGAAGTGTTTTTCAAACTATCTTTTTTATGGAGTTTAGCCTTTGGTAACCACTAGTGCAAGAGTATAAAAAGATAGATCTTGCTGGATGCCTCTCAACCTATGATTGCCCACCCGTTTCCAAGGACCACAGCCCGATCGGTTCTAGCTCTGACAAAAAATTCCCCATGGGCTTTTGGCCAAGCCTCTGTAATAAGGGTGTCTCCAGGGTACACAACATCTGTGAACCTGGCCCCGAATTCCTTGAAAAGGGTCACCTCCCCACCACACAACCCGTGAATTAGAGCGCGGGTTGCATAGCCGTAAGTGCACATGCCGTGAAGAATGGGCTTGGGGAATCCCACTTTCTGGGCCACCTCCGGGTCTATGTGAAGAGGATTCAAGTCTCCGCAAAGCCTGTACAGAGCCGCCTGGTTTTCAGGAATTCTTGATACAAAGCGCATACTGGGCTCTTCCCCTTGGGGAGGTTCTGTTTTGCTGCTCTTGGGCCCAGGCGACCCCCCAAAGCCTCCGGCTCCGAGGTAAAAGGCCACGTGTTTAACATCAAAAAGAGGCTCGCCTGTTTTAGTCCTCCCCTCGGATCTGAAGTGAATCACTGCCGCCTTTCCCTTGTCAAAGACCTCGGTGATCCTCCCTGTGACCAACAACTCCCCCTCAGGAGGAAGGGGAGCCATGAGCCTCACCTGCTGCTCCCCATGCAGTACGCGAGGTGGATGCTGTTCCTCCACAAAATCCCTTACCACGGACCCGGCCAGAAGGCCTGCAAAGCTTGGGTACACTTTCAGTCCACCCTTGACCCCCTCGTACAGGAAATCCAGCTCCTGGGCCTCAGCCCCTATGCCTAGGGCGTAAAGCACCACATCCTTCCAGGTGTAACTTACCCTCACCTCTCTGGGCTCCAGCCATTTCTGAACCCATTCCGGATAATTCATCTCCCCACACCTCCTCCTACCTCAGCCCCCAGACAGCTCCTTCCCCTGGGATAACACCCCCTGGGCATTGCCCAAGGTATCTTTTCCACCCTTAATACCCGAGCCCTGGAAGAATAGTCAACCTTTCCAATGAGAGTCAAGCTCCAAAAGACCATTGCCTTATCCCCTGGGGGGGTTTCTAAGTGTTTGCTGGGGTGGTAATTTAGGGCTTGTTGGCTGTCCCGGGGAGGAATTCTCGGCGGATTCCATACTTGATGGGAGTTGAAGGATTCTGGAGACCAAGCCTATCTTTCCAAATACTCAAGGGGGACAGAATGGAACAGCTCAACCACGTGGCTGCCGTTATTGCCCTTACCATGGGCGTGGGCTGGGCAAGCGGGATAAATCTCTATGCAGCCATCTTTATGCTGGGAATTTTGGGAGCCACAGGGAACATGGTTCTCCCCCCTGGGCTGGAGATCCTTGCCAACCCCTTGGTAATAGGGGCGGCCGGATTCATGTACCTGGTGGAATTTGTGGCGGACAAAGTTCCTGGGGTTGATTCCGGGTGGGATGCTCTCCACACTTTCATCCGTATTCCTGCAGGAGCACTTCTGGCGGCCGGCGCTGTGGGCCCAACTCATCCGGCAGTGAGCCTGGCTGCAGCCATCATGGGAGGCGCAATGGCAACAGGTGCCCACGCCACAAAGGCCGGGACTCGGGTAATCATCAATACTTCCCCGGAACCTTTCAGCAACTGGGTGGCCTCTTTCACCGAGGACGTGGTGGTGGTAGTCGGCCTGTGGACCGCCCTGAAGCACCCCTGGCTGTTCCTTTTACTCCTGCTGGCCTTTATCCTGCTGATGATCTGGCTTCTGCCCAGACTATGGAAGGCCATCAAAAAAGTCTTCGGCTTCTTGAAATATCTTATTACTCCCAGAAAGGCCCGCAGCCTCTCTAAAGAGGCGCCCCCTGAGGGAGCTTCTGTGCAAATGCGGGAAGCCGGCACAGGTACATCATGATATTGTTAGGAGTATACCCGGTTTCCTAAGCCCTCATTATGCAAAATAAGTGGATATGCGGGCTGTCTCGACTCTTTGTTTCCAGGTTTTGCACGGAATTGAGCCGGAATATGTCGAAGTGTTCAGGGGTTTGGGGGCGTAGCCCCCAAAGTCACGGGCTTTGGAGAATAATCCGGGCTCGAGCCAAGCCTTTGAGTTTTAGGAGCCTATTGTTTTTTCTGGGAAATTCCCTTTGAGGCCTCCTCCAACATCTTGATGACTTTCTGAGAAATGTCCATGGACCTGGCCAGGGACTCTCCGGCTGCCTCTGGATTGTGAAAGCTGTCCCAATTCTCTGCAGTCCACCACTCCCAGTAGATGTGGGCCTGGTCGCGGAGCTTCCTGGCTTGCTTGAGCACTTCCTCAGGGACTCCGGCTTCCCCTTTGGCAAAGGCTTCTATGCACTGCCCAAGCCAAAACTCTGCCTTGGTTATTTTCCATCTGATGAAATTTTGTATCGCGACCAGCTCGGCTTCCCGGGCCCTTTTTTGCTGTTTTGGCAGAGTCTGTTGAAAAAAATGTCAATTGGGGTATACATCAAGTAAGAGATGTTGGTTTTTTGAACTCAGAGACATTTGCCTGGAGGCGTGCCCATGGAAGTGAAAAAGTTAGGGGTGGTAGGAGCAGGCCAGATGGGAAGCGGGATCGCAGAGGTGGCCTTGGGGGTGGGAATCCAGGTGGTAATGAGGGATCTGACCCAGGACGCCCTGGATAAGGGCAAAGCCCGCATTGCCGGTGATCTCTCCAGGAGGGTGGAGAAAGGAAAGATTACCCCACAGCAGAGGGAAGAGATCTTAGGCGCACTTGAGACCACCTGTTCTCTGGAGGATTTTAGGGATTGCGATTTCGTAATAGAGGCCGCCACCGAAAACCCTGGCATAAAGGAGCAGCTTTTCAAGGAGCTGGAAGCAATAGTTGGGCCCGAAACAGTCCTGGCCACCAACACTTCATCCATCTCCATAACCAGAATAGCCTCTTTTGTCAAAACAGCCCACAGGGTCATCGGCATGCACTTCTTCAATCCTGTGCCCGTAATGAAACTGGTGGAAGTGGTAAGAGGGTTTCACACCTCCGAAGCAGTGTTTCGTGCAACCTGGGAGTTCAGCCAAAGACTCGGGAAGACTCCTGTGGAGGCCAGGGACATGCCGGGATTCATCTCTAGCCGCCTCATCTTCAATTACATGAACGAGGGCCTATGGGCTCTATATGAGGGGTTGGGAACCCCCGAGCAGATAGATACCATAATGAGAATGGGAGCCAACCATCCCATGGGTCCCTTGGAGCTGGCCGATTTCGTGGGCCTGGACACCGTGCTTTCGGTCATGCGGGTCCTAGAGGAGGCCTTCGGGGAGAAGTACAGGCCCTGTCCTCTCTTGGTGCAACTTGTCCATGCAGGAAGGTTGGGGGTGAAAACAGGTCGGGGCATCTATGATCAGGGAGGCAACTCATGATCCAGCTGGAGCTTTCCCCGGAGCAGTTGGGGATCCAACTTCACGCCAGGAAGTTCGCCAGGGAGTTGATGGCCCCTGTTGCACCCATCCATGACAGGGAAGGCAGCTTCCCCCTGGAGCTGCTCAGAGAAGCTCATAAGCAAGGCTTCCTGACCCCCCTGATCCCCAAGCAGTACGGGGGCAAGGAAATTGGATGCCTGGGGGCCTGCATACAGGCCGAGGAGCTGGCCTCTGCCTGCATGGGTATTTATGTTTCCATCTTCGTGAGCACTTTGGCCCTTTACCCCATAGTGCGTTTCGGAACGCAGGAGCAAAAACAGAGGTTTCTAAGGCCCTTTTGTCAGGGCTTCAGCCTGGCCTCATATTGTCTTAGCGAGAAAGATGCAGGCTCGGACCCCTCCTCCATGAAAACCTTGGCCCTACCCAGGGGGGATCACTACCTGCTAAACGGCACCAAGATGTGGATAACAAATGGCGGTTACGCAGACCTTTACGTAGTCTTTGCCACCAGGGATCCAGCCTTGAAACACAGAGGAATCCTGGCCTTGATCGTGCCAAGGAGCCTGGAGGGGGTGCAGCCGGGGGAGCCTATAGACAAGATGGGGCAAAGGGCCTCCAACACCACCCCCGTCACTTTTAAGGAGGTCAGGGTTCCTGTTGAGAATCTCCTGGGCGGTGAGGAGGAGGGTTTCAAGAAAGCCATGGCCGCCTTGGACGTCACAAGGCCTATCATAGCCTCAGGGGCCGTGGGCCTGGCCCGCTCTGCCATGGAGTTGGCCTCCTCCTACGCCTCCAGAAGGGTCCAGTTCGGGGTCCCCATAGCCCAACATGGAGCTGTTCAGACAATGCTGGCGGACATGGGCATATCGGTTTCGGCTGCCAGACTCATGGTCTGGAGGGCAGCCTGGCTGGCAGACAAAGGGCTCAAGAACACAAAAGAGGCAGCCGAAGCCAAAGCCTTTTCAGCGGATGTGGCCATGAAAGTCACCACGGATGCCGTCCAAATCTACGGGGGAATGGGCTACACCAAGTGGCATCCGGTGGAAAAGCTCATGAGGGATGCCAAGGTGATCCAGATCTACGAAGGCACTGCCCAGATCATGCGAAGGATAGTGGCCAGGGAGATGGTTCGGGAACACTCCTTGGGGGGTCTTTGATATTGGCCTTGAGTCTTGAGTTCCCTGAAACTGTGAAAAAGAAACGGAGGTGATGTGCTTATGAAAAAGGAATTTCATCTTATGGAGTTCTACGGCACCGAGTGCTCCCATTGCCGCTCCATGGAGCCTTTGATCCAAAGGCTGCAGGATGAAGAAGGGGTGGAGATAGCCAGGCTCGAGGTCTGGCACAACCAGCAAAACGCAAAGCTACTGCAGCAGTATGACCAGGGTCGCTGCGGCGGGGTGCCTTTCTTCTATAACACCAGGACAGGGGAGTGGCTTTGCGGGACCGTGAGCTACGATCGGCTAAGAGCATGGGCCCTGGGCAAGCCTCAAGGCTGAGGGTAATCGGTCACGGGGTGATGGTTTACGGTTAAGGGGCTTTTCAAGGCCCATTCCAAAAAGGAGACAAGTCCATGAAGGGGTTTTATGATCCCTCAATCCTGGAGGGGATGGAAATGCTTCAGATCCTCCATCCCGACGGCACCCTGGAAGAGGGGCTCCGCCCCCCTGAGCTTACTGACCAAAGGATCCAGGAGCTGTACAGGGAGATGGTCTTTCTGAGGCTGGCTGACCAGCGGGCCTTGAACCTGCAGCGCCAGGGCCGCATGGGCACTTACGCCCCTTACATGGGTCAAGAGGCTGCCCAGGTGGGAAGCGCCGTGGCCCTGGAGCAAGGGGACTGGATCTTTCCCTCTTTCAGGGAGGGGGCTGCCATGTACATGCGAGGGGCGCCCATGGGGGCCATCTTGGCGTACTGGATGGGAAACGAGGCTGGACAGCGTTTCCCGGAGGGCGTTAGGGTCATGCCCATCTCCATCCCCGTGGGCACCCACCCATTGCACGCAGTGGGGTTTGCTTTGGCAGCCAAGATGAAAAAGGAGCCCATATGCACCCTGGCTTATTTCGGGGACGGGGGCACCTCCAAGGGGGATTTCCACGAGGCCATGAACATGGCAGGAGTTCTGCGTACCCCGACCATCTTTTTTTGCCAGAACAACCAATATGCCATTTCAGTGCCCAGGAAAATCCAGACCGCCTCCAGGACCATAGCCCAGAAAGCGCTGGCCTACGGCTTCCCCGGTATCCAGGTGGACGGAAATGATCTGGCCGCAGTGTACGCTGCAACCAGGCTGGCCAGGCAAAGGGCCTTGTCTGGAGAAGGACCCACCCTTATAGAGGCTGTGACCTACAGGCTGGGGCCGCATACCACTGCGGACGATCCCACAAGGTACAGAAGTCAAGAGGAGGTGGAGCAATGGCAACCCCTTGATCCCCTGTTGCGGGTAAAAAAACACCTGGAGCAATGCTGCATGTGGGACCAGGAGATGGAGGAGTCGGTTCTAGCCTTTGCGGAAGAAAAGCTAAACCGGGCGGTACAGGAGGCAGAACAATTCCCGGAACCGAGACCTGAAGACATGTTTAATTACACCTTGGAGAAGATGCCCCTGAGGCTGGAGGCCCAGCTCAGGGATTACCTGAGCTTCCTGCAAGGGCGGGAGGACTGAGCAATGAGCAGACTGAACATGGTGCAGGCTATCCAAAGCGCGCTCATGGCCGAGATGCAGCTGGATCCCTCCGTGATGGTCCTGGGAGAGGACGTGGGCAGGGAGGGTGGGGTCTTTAGGGCCACAGAGGGCCTTCAGGAGAAATTCGGACCCGAGCGGGCCCTGGACACTCCCCTGGCAGAATCCGGAATAGCGGGGTTGGCTTTGGGTTTGGCTCTAAACGGGATGAGGCCCGTTGCGGAGATCCAGTTCGACGGTTTCATGCCCCCTGCCTGGGACCAGATCATCTCCCACATCTCCAGGATCAGAACAAGATCCAGAGGGCGCTTCAGCGCCCCTTTGGTGATCCGCATCCCTTATGGGGGAGGTATCCACGCCCCGGAACACCACTCCGAGGCCACAGAGGCGGTGCTGGTGCATACACCCGGCATAAAGGTGGTCTACCCCTCCACACCTTACGATGCCAAAGGGCTCTTAATCTCGGCCATCAGGGATCCGGACCCTGTGCTCTATCTGGAACCCAAGAGAATCTACCGCGCCATCAGGGAGGAGGTGCCGGAGGAAGCTTACACCGTGCCCATAGGCGAGGCCAGGATGGTCAGGGAGGGCAAGGATGTCACTGTGGTGGCCTGGGGGGCCATGGTAAGGGAGGCGGAAAGGGCGGCGGAGATGGCGGCCCGGGAGGGAATCCAGGTGGAGATTCTGGATCTGAGAACCCTCTCACCAATGGACGACCAGGCCTTCCTTACTTCGGTGCGCAAGACAGGGAGGGCTGTTGTGGTGCACGAAGCCCCTCGCACATGCGGGCTGGGGGCCGAAATCGCCGCCAGGATCCAGGAGGAAGCCATTTTGCAATTGCAGGCACCGGTTCTGAGGGTCACTGGTTTTGACACAGTGGTGCCCCTGGCCAAGCTGGAGCACCACTACATCCCAAGCCCCGAGAGGATCTTAAGGGGCATAAAGCAAGCCGTGGCTTTCTGAGCAGAAGGCAGTTCCACTCGTATTCACAAAAGGCAGCAGGAGGGAGGTGTGAGGTGGCCCTGGAGTTCAAGCTCCCGGATCTTGGGGAAGGATTGACCGAAGGCGAGATAGTGAAATGGCTGGTTAAGCCCGGGGAACAGGTGAAAGAGGGACAGCCCTTCGTGCAGGTGGAGACGGACAAGGCCCTGGTGGAGATACCGGCTCCAAGCTCGGGGGTTGTCCTGGCCCTCCTGGCCCAGGAGGGGGAGAGGGTGCAGGTGGGCAGAGTCATTGCGGTCTTTGGACAGCCCGGGGAGGAATTCCCCCTTGCCCGTGAGGAAGCCCCCCCAAGGCCCACCTCAGTGGGGGTGGTGGGCACCTTGGAAGAGGCTCCAGAGGAGGAGCTTCAGAAAGTGCCTGAGACCCGGGAAGTGGCTGCTCTGCCCGGGGTGAGAAGACTGGCCAAGGAGCTGGGGGTGGGCTTGGAAGCCCTCCATGGCACAGGCCCCGAGGGCAGGATCACGGAACAGGATGTAAGAAGGGCTGCAGAGGCAAAGAGCAAACCCAAGGCTGTTCGAAAGTACGACATGTACGGTTACCTGGAGCGGATCCCGCTTAGAGGAATGAGAAGAACAATAGCCCAGGCCATGATCCGCTCCGTGCAAACCACTGCCCAAGTCACAGCCACCGAGGAAGCGGATGCTGGCAGGCTTTTGGCCTTGAGAGAGATTCTGCGGGAGCAAGCGGCCAGGCAGGGGGTGCACCTCACTGTGCTGGCCTTTCTGGTGAAGGCCGTGGCCCGGGCCCTTCAGGAACATCCATACTTGAATGCCAGCTTGGACGAGCAGGCACAGGAGATATTGCTCAAGAAATACTACAACATCGGAATTGCCGTGGATACCCCCGAGGGCTTGATGGTACCGGTCCTAAAGGGAGTCCCGGAGAAAAGCTTGCTCCAAATAGCTAGAGAGATGGCGGATCTGGCCGAGAAGGCCCGCTCCCGGACCATTGACCTGGCAGACTTGCAAGGCGGCAGCTTCACCATAACCAATTACGGCTCTGTGGGGGGCATCTTGGGGACCCCCATCATCCGGCATCCTGAGGTGGCGATCTTGGGGGTTGGCAGGATTCTCGAGAGACCGGTGGTTAGACAAGGAGAGATCCAGATAAGGCCCCTTGTGCCCCTCTCCCTTTCTTTTGACCACAGAGTGGTGGACGGGGCAGAAGCAGCTAGATTCCTACTTACCCTCATAAAGCTCATAGAGGAACCCGAGGGGCTCTTGTTGGGCCTTTGATCATGATGCCTGAGCCTTTTGAGCGCGGTTCTTTGCCTGCTGTGGCTTGCTGAACTGTGAGAACCCGTCTCAATGAAAGGCCTGGATACCGGTTAGATGCTCTCCCAGGATCAGGGTGTGAATGGTTTCGGTGCCCTCCAAGGTGGCCAGGGCCTCCATGTCGCACAAGTGCCTTATTACGTGATGGTCGGCAAGAATACCCCTCGCCCCTAGTATGTCCCTGGCAGTGCGGGCTATTTCCATGGCTTGCCGCACGTTGTTGAGTTTTACAAGGGATATCTGGGCAGGAACAGCCCGACCCTGATCCATGAGACGGCCAACGCGCAGGCACAACAACTGGGCCTTGGTGATCTCCACGGCCATTGAAACCAGCTTCTGCTGTACCAGCTGGTAAGAGGCCACAGGGCGATCGAAGACCTGTCTTCTCATGGCAAAGGAATGGGCGGCCTGATAGCAGGCCAGGGCGGAACCCAAAGCCCCGCAGGCCACTCCATAGCGAGCCGAGTTAAGACATTGGAGAACTGATTTCAACCCTCTTGCATGGGGGAGCATACTCTCCTGCGGGACCACACAGTCATCCAGGGTTAGAAGAGCCGTGGGGGAGGTCCTATAGGAGAACTTGCGACGTATGGGGCTTGCGGCCAAGCCAGGGGTGGAGGTCTCCACCAGGAAGCCCCTTATCTCTTCTCCAAGCTTGGCCCATATGAGGGCCACTTGAGCCAGAGTGCCGTGGGTTATCCACATCTTGGTGCCGTTGAGCAGGAAGGAGCTTCCCCTGGGCTCGGCCCTGGTGGTCATGGCAGAGGGGTTGGAACCGGCCTCAGGTTCCGAGAGGGCAAAGCATCCGATGGCTTCCCCCTTGGCCAAAACAGGAAGCCACTTCTCCTTTTGGTCCGGGGAGCCGTATCGGTAAATAGGGTCCATGACAAGGGAGTTCTGTACCGAAAACATGGCTCTGAGGCCGCTGTCACAGCGGCCCAGCTCCTGACAGATCAGGCCGTAAAGGGTGTGGGAAATCTTCTTGCATCCGAAACCATCCAGGTGCACCCCGAAAAGCCCCAAATCGGCCATGGCCGGGATCAGTTGCAAAGGAAAGGCCCCCTTCTCGAAGTACTCGGCCACAAGGCCCATGCACTCCCTCTCCACAAAGTCCCTCACTCGATCCCGGTAGAGCTTCTCCTCCTCCAGGAGAAGCTCTTCAACCAAACATAAATCCAACATCAGGGGATCCCCCTCTTCTGGAGATCTCTCGGCATGCTACTTAGCCTAAGTCCATGGGGAAAAAAGGAAGGGGGGCGATCGGTGAGATCGCCCCGGGGGAAGGGACATCGCACGCGGCCCATGCGCCCCTTCTAGGAGGAGTCCCGGTCTGGCGGTCTGTGCGATGTTGGGCGTGTTGGTCTCTCCGGGACTCCATCCCTTTGGGCCACCGCCGACCATGAAGCGGCTAAGTCTCAAAGTTGGAACTGCGCAAATATCTCCGACCTTTCTCCTCCATGGAAAGAAAGCAAGCCCCGATTTGGTAGTAACCTCCATGGAGAGGTCTTTGATACACAACCCTGGCTGTGGTCTCCACCAGGTGCTCTTCAACGGCCATGAACAAGTGCAGGATCTCCCCACCGACAAGAGCCCGGTGAATCAGGATCCCGGCCCCTCCTTCGCTGAGATCCACAGTCTTGGCCATGCCCATGTCCAAAGGTCTATTGTCTTGATCCAACCAGGAGTAAGCCAGGAGCCTCTCGGCCGGACGGCGGGGCCACTTTCTGCGCTCTTCTCCAGAGGCAAAAACGCGCTTACCCTCTGGGCTTTGCCGGCCCTGCAAAATGGTTTCTCCTCCTTGCCCCAACCCTTCAGCCATCATTTGCTCTCCCTGCCGAGCTTTATGAGGTTCACATCCTCTTTTCGGCTGTCTGGCATCCTTAATTAAAATACATGGGCAGGTTAGTCAAGCAAAATTTATATTAATTTTGCAAAACAATGTATAATTTAACGAAGTTTACAAACAGGTGCTACAATATATGGGGGTAGAAAGCTTATCTAACTCAATATACTGCGCAAACTGCTCAATAATTTTCTTGCCTCATTTGGGCCTTCTGGAGCCTCCCGCTATAGTCCAGGAACACGGTCTTGAGCTCCGTGAACTCCTCTATGGCAGTGGGGCCGGCTTCCCTCGTGCCGTTGCCGCTGTGTTTGACCCCCCCGAAGGGCAGGTGAACCTCGGCCCCTATGGTTGGGGCGTTCACGTACGTGATGCCGGTCTCCAGATCCTGGATGGCGCGAAAGGCCAGGTTGATGTCCCTGGTGTAAATAGAGGAGGAAAGGCCGTAATCCACCTGATTGGCCACCTCAATTGCCTCCTGGTAGTCCTTGACCCTGATCACGCTCAGGACAGGCCCGAAGATCTCCTCCCTGGCGATGCGCATGTGAGGGGCTACCTCGAAAACCGTGGGGTAAATAAAATGACCACGGTCCAAGGGCGCCTCCAGGGCTTTTGTTCCCCCGCAAAGCAGCCTGGCCCCTTCTTCATGTGCCAAGCTGATGTATCCTAGGATCTTTTTTTCCTGGTCCGGGCCCGATACGGGTCCCATCTGGACAGAGGCATCCAGAGGGTGGCCCAGCTTGAATCCGCGAATCCGCTCCAGCAGCATCCCCAGCATGGGCTCGTGTATTGCTGCCTGAAGGATGAGCCTGCTGGTGGAGGTACAGCGCTGTCCGGATGTTCCAAAGGCGCCAAAAAGCGCCCCCTCCACGGCCAGATCCAGGTCCGCGTCCTCTAGAACGATCATGGGGTTTTTGCCGCCCAGCTCCAGCCCCACCCGTTTGAGCCCGCAAGCCCCTCTCCAGTACACATCCTTGCCCGCAGCCAACCCCCCTGTGAAGGAAATGGCCCTCACGGCCGGGTGTTCCACCAAGGCCTGCCCCACCTCCTGTGCTTCTCCCACCACCATGTTCAGGACCCCCGGCGGGATCCCTGCCTCCTCCAGGACCTCCACCAGCCGCACCGCACAAAGGGGGGTCAGGGAGGCAGGCTTGAATACAACGCAATTGCCCGCGATCAAGGCCGCCCCAAGCTTCCAGAACGGGACTGCCAAAGGGAAATTCCAAGGCGTGATGCACCCCACAATCCCAACAGGCTGTCTCACGGTCATGCAGATCTTACCCGGAAGCTCAGAGGGAGTGGTCTGCCCCAGAAGGCGCCTCCCCTCCCCTGCCACGTACTCTAGAAAATCTATGGCCTCCTGCACTTCCCCCCGGGCTTCAGCCAAGACCTTGCCCATCTCGAGGCTGATGGTTGAGGCCAGCTCCTCCTTTCGCTCCTTGAGCAGGGCTCCTGCCCTAAGCAGTATCTCACCCCTTCTGGGAGCCGGCGCACCCCTCCACCCAGCAAAAGCGCCTAGAGCCGCCTCTACGGCCAGATGCAAGTCTCTTCTAGATCCTTTTTGGAACTGCCCCAGCACCCGGCCGTCCACGGGACTCAGGCTCTCCAGGAGCCCTCCTTCTTGGGATTCCCTCCATTTCCCCCCGATGTAAAGACCGCGAGGTTCCATCAAGCCACCCTTTAAGGAACTCCTTAGATGCTCCCGGCCAAGGCCTGGGGGGACTCCTCAGGCCTGCAACTCATCCCCATGCGCTCCTGCCTGGAGGCGAGCCCCTTGCCTATGGCACAGTTGCGGCAAACGTAAAGTCCCTTTTTGACCCTGTAACGGAAGAAGTCCACGAGCATCATGTCCTCGTAGGTCTCCTCCTGGGCCGCCAGGTAGCGCCTCATGCAAGCGTTTTTGCTCAGCACCAGGGCCCCAGGCTGGTTTGGGCAAACCAGCATTCGCTCATGGTGCGCATCCATCCATTCCCTAACCGCAGACGCCATGGCTTCCATTTGCATACCCCCTTTCCGGGCAAGCTCCATGCAGCACAAAGATTCCCCAGCTAACACAAAGAGTCTACCTTTCCGGCATGGTAGGTAAATGGGTAGGGAACTCCATTTCCAGCAGGGTATTCACCCCATAAGGCTCATGGCAATACCCTATATGAGCAGGGGGAAGGGCTTGGATCTCATTCCCATGGGCAGGTTATTGCCCATTGCGCAGGAGGGGCAGGTTGATTAGCATCGGGGGAAAAGTCAGGAGGAAAGTCATGGGCGGAAAGATCTTTGGGCTGACCTTGCTGGTGGTTGGGGTTCTCATGGCTCAGGTGAGAGCCGATGCCCAGCAGGATGTGGAGAAACACCCTTCCTGCCCCTTTTGCGGCATGGACAGGGGAAAGTTCGCCCACAGCAGGATGCTGGTGCAGTACGAGGACGGCACCTCTGTGGGCACCTGCAGCATCCACTGCATGGCCATAGAGCTCTCCTTGAGCCTGGACAAGACCCCAAGGGAGATCCTGGTGGGGGATTACGAGACCAAGGAGCTGATAAATGCCGAGAAGGCCTTCTGGGTCCTGGGAGGTGACATCACGGGGGTCATGACCCAGAGGGCCAAGTGGGCATTCAAGGAAAGGCAGAGGGCCGAAACATTCATCAAAGCCCACGGGGGAGAGCTGGCCGACTTCGACCAGGTCATGCGCGCCAGCTACGAGGACATGTACGAGGATACCAAGAAGATCCGCGAGAGGCGAAAGGCCAGGGCCGCACAGCACAAGCACTGAGCCCCAGACTCCGGCCAGCCTTTAGCTTCACCGACCGGGGAGGCCACGCTCTGGTTTTGCTGCGGGCTGGGCACAACGCTCTCGGCCCAGGGTCTCCAAGGCCATCACGTTCTTGACCACCTTGGGGCTGAAGCCGCTTTGCTCGGCAAAACCCTGGGGGCACTCCCCCTTCATCTTTTCCAGCCCCTCACGGAAGGCCCTGGCCTGCGCCTCTGAGGAGCAGGCATCCCCTTGGATTGAAAACTCCCTGGCTTTGATGAAATGCTGCCTTACCTCCTGGGCTGCTTTCTTGCAGTCTTTTTTCTGCTCCTCGTCCCTCCAGGCAAGGGACAAGCCGGGCTTGCCGGCCGCCTGAGCCTTACTATGGGAGGATCCCTTTCCCTCCCCCTGGAGGATCTGCTCTGGCGCGTTCTCCCCACAGTGGGCTGCGGACCAGAATCCCAGCACAAGGCAGAGCCCGGCCAGGGCCGCCTTGCTTGACCTCTTAGCTCTAGCCATGGTGAATCCCCCTTTCTCTGCCCAGCCTTCTTTCCCTCACCCAGCAGTAAACCACCGGCACGATGAGCATGGTTATCACCTCCACCATGAGGCCTCCCACAGAGGGTATGGCCATGGGCAGGATCAGATCAGCCCCCCTGCCCCTGGATGTCATAACCGGCATGAGCGCCAGCAAGGTGGTGGCCATTGTCATCATGCAGGGCCTTATCCTTCGCCTTCCAGCCTCCATTACAGCCTCCCGCACCTGGGCCACATTGGAGGGGCGGTTGGCTGCAAAGCTCTGGGTTAGGTAAGTGCCCATGACCACCCCATCGTCAGAGGAGACCCCCAACAAGGCTATGAAACCCACCCAGACAGCCACGCTTAGATTCACAGGATGGACCTGGAAGATTTCCCTCATGGAACTCCCCAGGAAATTGAAATCCAAAAACCAAGGCTGCCCGTACAGCCAGATAAGCAGAAAAGCCCCGGCCCAGTTCACGAAAATGCAGCAAAAAACCAGCCCGCTCATGGCCATGGAGGAGAACTGGAGCTGGAGGATCACCAGGATCACCAAAAGGGCCAAAGGCACGACCAGCATAAGGGTCTTCCAGGCCCTAACCTGATTTTCGTAGTTCCCGGTCATGGAAATGCTCACTCCAGTGGGAAGGGCAAGGGATCCAGATTCCACCTTCCACCTGAGATAGTCCCTCACATGCTGGAACACGTCTCCCTCGGCAAAGCCCGCTTTTCTGTCAAAGACCACGTAGCCCACCAGGAATGTGTCCTCACTTCGGATCATCTGTGGACCTGGAGCAAAACTGATCTCTGCCATCTGGCTTAGGGGCACCTGGGCTCCCCCCAAGGTGGGGACCAGAACCCTTCCCAAGGCCTCAGGATCATCCCTGAGCTCCCTTAAATATCTCACCCTGACCGGGTATCTCTCCCGTCCCTCCACCGTGCTTGTGACCCTGCGGCCCCCCACTGCCACATCCAGCACATCCAGGAGCTGTTGTAGATCCACCCCGTACTGGGCCATGGCAGAACGGTCGGGCCTGACCTCCAGATAGGGAACTCCCATTATGCGATCCGCTATCACCGAACGCGGGTCCACAGAAGGCACTTCCCTCACTGCTTCTTCCAAAAGGGAACAAGCCTCTTGGATGCTTACCAGATCCGGCCCCTTCACCCTTATGCCCATGGAAGCACGTATGCCGCTTTGCAACATGACCATGCGGGCCGCTATGGGCTGCAATTTGGGGGCCATGGTCACCCCCGGCACCTCGGCTGCCCGTGATATTTCAACCCAGATGTCCTGAGTGTCCCTGATTCCAGGCCAAAACTCCCGACCCGGGTTCAGTCCTGGGTCCAGGGGCGGCCTCCAAAGCCTGAAGGGTCTTCCTCCAGGCTCTGGGATAAGGCTTCCCCCTTCTTCTCTCAGGTACTTACCCCGCACAAGGTAAGGCAGTCCGTCCGGGGCTGAGAGGGCCCCTCCATCCACGTCCCGGACCAGATCCAGGGCATCCTTTTCATACCTGAAAGTCAGAATCTTTCCTTTCTCGTCCTTGAGGTACTGGGGCTTGTAATGGATCAAGGTCTCCACCATCGAAAGAGGGGCTGGGTCCAAAGCGGATTCGGCCCTGCCCAACTTCCCCACCACGCTCTCGACCTCTGGAATGGCCCTGATATTTCGATCCTGGATCTGTAAGATCTCTAAGAGCTCGGCCAAAGAGGCATGGGGCATTGCTGTGGGCATGTAAAGAAAGGAGCCTTCATCCAGAAAAGGCATGAATTCTTCGCCCACCCCCGGGAAAAGGTGGGCAATGTAAGAGACAGGCCCGGTTCGCATGAGTGAGGAGGGAATCCATCCGAACACTTTGGGGAAACCCAGCCAGACAGTAAGGCCCAAGACCACCACAGCCCCAGGCAGACAAAGAAAACCGGTTTTATGCTCAAGACACCAGCCCAGCATCCTCGGGTACCATCTCTGGACCGAAAGCACTAACGCCAAAGCTCCTCCCATGAAGAGGCCCGCAAAGAGCAGATTTCTCTGGATACCTCCCTCAGGGCCCAAAGGAAGCCACTCAGAGGAGAGAAGCACCAAGAAACCTATAGCGAGGGCCCATCTGGCCGCCCGGGAACTCAACCCCCTGGCTTTATGAGGAAGCCTTCTTAGGAGAAAGCCCCAGGCCCCCAGGAGGACCATTACCCCCCCCAGCCAAGGACTCCACAGCAGAGCCACCAAGAGCCCTGCCCAGGCCAACCCTTCCAGCAAGAGGTGAGTCTGGGCCCATTTCTCCAGGCTGGGATGCAGCAGGATCCTCGCCCCCACCGGTACCACGGTCACCGCCACCAGCATGGAGGCCACCAGTACCAGGGTCTTGGTCATGGCCAGGGGTCTGAAGAGCTTCCCCTCGGCACCTGTTAGGGCGAATATGGGCAGGAAGCTCACCACAGTGGCCGCCATGGCCGTGACCACTGCTCCACCCACCTCGGAGGCCGCCCTCTTGATAAGAGCTTTTCGGTCCTCCCCGGGCCCGGCTCTCTCCAGGTGGCGCAGCACGTTCTCTGTAACGATTATGCCCATGTCGCCCAGGGTTCCTATGGCTATGGCTATCCCCGCCAGAGCCACGATATTGGCTTCCACCCCCAGCAGCTTCATGCCCACAAAGCACATGAGTACTGCCAAGGGCAGCACAGAACAGACAAGAAGCGCACTCCTCAAGTGCCCCACCAGGGCCAAGATTACCACCATTACCACCAAGGCTTCCTGCACCAGGGCTTCGTGCAGGGTCCAGAGGGTCTCTTCTATGAGACCGGTACGGTCGTAAAACGGCACTATTCTGACCTGGCTTAAGGTGCCGTCCGGGAGGGTCTTGCGTGGGAGAGATGGGGAGACCTCCTGGATCTTGAGCCGCAGATTCTTGATGGCCTTAAGCGGGTTCTCCCCGTAGCGTACCACCACCACGCCGCCTACAGCTTCAGCCCCCTCTTTGTCCAAAATCCCTGAGCGGCCGGCTGGTCCCAGGGTGACCTGGGCCACGTGGCGGACCAGAAGAGGTACCCCCTCGTTAACCCTTACTATGGCCTCTGCCAGCTCCTTTGGATCCCTGATGAAGCCCAGCCCTCTCACCACGTAGTCCACGCGGTTCACCTCCATGGTGCGGGCCCCTATTTCCTGGTTAGCCCTCTGAAGGGCTGCCACCACCTCCTCCAGGGTCACGCCCCATGCCCTAAGCAGGGCAGGATCCAGGTCCACTTGGTATTCCTTGACATACCCCCCCACTGAGGCCACCTCGCTTATCCCCTCGGCCGAAAGAAGGGCAAAGCGCACCTGCCAATCCTGGATGGAACGCAGCTCCTGAAGATCCCACCCCCCGGTGGGACGTCCCTGGGGATCTCTGCCTTCCAGGGTGTACCAGAAAACCTGCCCCAAGGCAGTGGCATCCGGGCCCAAGGCGGGCTGCACCCCTTGGGGGAGCGTGCCCGAGGGGAGGCTGTTGAGTTTCTCCAGAATCCGACTTCTGCACCAGTAGAAGTCGGCCCCGTTTTCAAAGATCACATACACTATGGAAAATCCGAACATGGAGGTGCATCGAATGGCCTTTACCCTTGGGATACCCAGAAGTGCCGATGTGAGAGGGTAGGAGACCTGGTTTTCCACGTCCTGAGGGGAGCGGCCGGGCCAGTCCGTGAACACGATCTGCTGATTCTCCCCCACATCGGGAATGGCATCCACGGGCACAGGGAAACGAGGCAGACCTCCCAGGTCCCAGTCAAACGGGGCAAAGCTGATCCCTAAGCCGCAGGTCAAGGCCAGGATGGCCAGCACAATGCCGGGCCGCTCCAGGCACAGCCTAATTAGAGCCCGTATAGGGGAGCGTAAACCGGAATCTTCTGTCACTTGCCACCTCAGCTCTGCGGCTTCTTGGGGCTCCTGTTCATCATGCTTGGCTTGGCCAGGATCTGGGAAGCGCTGTCTATCTTAAAGGCACCTTTTGTGACCACCAGCTCCCCCTCTTCAAGCCCTTCTTTCACCACCAAGTAATCCCGTCCCCTGGGCCCTAAAACCACCTCCCTGGCCTCGTAAGTCCATTCCTGACCGGGCAAGGCCACATACACCAAAGCCCTTTTCCCGGTGATCAAGGCCGCTGAGGCGGGAACGGTCAGTGGAAGGTGTTTTGAGGCCTGTCCAGGGATTGATGCGCCTTGCTCTGTGCCCAGCTCTGAGAGGAGCACTGCTCTTGCTATCATCTCTGGACGAAGCCTTCCCGTGTCCGGAACAATTACCCCCACAGTGGTTGTGCGGGTCTTGGGATTGAATATGGGATCCATGTAAGTTACCCGGCCTCTAAACTTCTCGCCAGGGAAAGCCTCCACTTGGAACTCCACCTCCTGGCCGTTTCTGATCCAGGGCAGATCCGCTTCGTACGCATCCAGTCTCAGCCAAATGTATTTGGGATCCGCAATCACCATGAGGACCGTCCCGGTGTTCACATACAGTCCCTCGGTGGAGTTCTGCCTTATGACCACTCCGGCCCTAGGTGCGGTAACAGTGGCTATGCCCGTGGGCTCAGAGCGTTGTTGGAGCTCGTCTATGTCCCGCTTGGAGAGTCCCAGGATCCTCAGCTTATGACGGATGGCCGCCATTTTCCTGAGCGCCTCTTGCTTTGCTGCCTCATCCTGAGGCCCTCTACTTTCCACCTCCCCTTTGCGGGCCACATGAGGGGTCCCTTCCCGGAAGGCCAAGAGGCCCGGTACCACCTGAGCGGCCTCGAAAAGCTGCTGCTCTGTGTTATAAAGGTCGGATGAGTAGAAATCCAACAGGGGCTGCCCCCAGCGCACCGAGACCCCGGCCCTCTCCACGTAGAGCCTGTTGACCACGCCGGGCATGTAAGCGCTCACATAGCTTAGGTGGGCCGGATCGTAGTCTATCTGACCGTAAAGACGGATCTCCTGCTGGACCGATCTTCTCTCAACCGGGCTCACCTGCACCTGGGCCAGCTTGGCCGCTTCTTTGGAAAGCCTCACAGTGGCCCTCCCCTCCCCTTCCTCCTGCATTCCGCCCGAGACCCTCACCAGGTCCATTCCGCAAACCGGGCATTGCCCTGGCTTTTTTGTGGGGGCGATATGCATCATGGGGCAGACGTACAGAGCCTCCCCAGGCTCCTTAGGGCTTATCTCATGGGAGTGAGACTGATGACTATCCGTATTGGTAGCCTTCTCTCCTCCCCGCAGCCCGTACCCGGCCGCAAAAGCAAGGCTGATAGGCACAAGCCATCTTAAGAGCTTTCCCCAAGGGATCATGGGATTCCGCCTCCTTTTCCCTTCAAGAGTTCAGCCTGAAGTCGGAAAAAACCATTGGATAAGAGGACACGGCAGCAAACAACAAATACCCTGTCAGGCTCACCAAGGCAAGTTTGCGCTCAATTGCCGGGAGCCTCTCACTCAAAGAGGCCAAGCCCCTATACCGATCCAAAAGCCCCACCCCAAGACCGCAAATGCCGCCTGTCAAAAGGGGCACATAAAGCACGTAGCCTATGTGGTGGTATTCGGCCTGAAGAAGACAAAAAGGACAGTGGTGGGTTGGTAGTTCATAGAAATATACCGAGATGTAGCTAACAACTGAAACCAAAGACCAGACCAGCAGAAATCCGCTTACAAGGGAAAACACCCTCGCGCCTGAGCCCTTGAGTATTACCTGGATCCCTGCTCTCACCAAGAGAGCCAGACCCACAAAAAAAATCACCTTTGCCTGCTCGGGCGGGACCCCTGCCAGATCTCCCCCAAGGCTTTGGGCATCGCTGCCGAACAGTGCTCCGCAGCAGGAGGTGATAAGGTGAGGCCTCAGGTTGAGGAAATAGGAGGTCTGGAGTAAGGCTTCCAGTGTCAGGCTTCCTGCTATCCAACGCAAGAGTCGGTACTTGGGAACCAGAAGTGGATAGTCAGGAGAGGTCTGATCTGTGCGATTCAGTATGAGCCAAAGCCCGCACAGGATGGAATTCATTAGCTTTAGGAGAAGCGCAGGGTATCCAAACCCGTTCACATTGAGGCTTCCTGCAGCACACATTACCCCCACAAAAAGCCCGTGGATTCGATCTGCAGTGTAAACAAAAAGAAAAAGGGAAACTATCTGGGTGATCATGACATAGGAGAGGAGGGTTGAGATTAGATAGGTGCGTCTCTCCAAGCGAAGTTGCAAATCGCTTCCGCTGCTTAGATCCCAGTGGGCTAGGATGTGTGTGCCTAGCCCCGCCGCTGCCACCGCTGTTGCGCAGGCCAATAGAGAGCCTCCGGTAAGGGCCAATACGGCTGCATCCAGGATCATTGCACCTCCAAACCCTCCACTTTGCAATTCCCCGCAGCCAGGCTTACCTTCTCCCCTGGTCTCACAAGCCCCCCGGAATTTCTAAACAATATGAAGTATTCCCTGCCGGTCTCGGGCTGTGCTGTCCTCTGCCTGAGCTTGCCTAATTTGCTTGAAGCCACTGTGAGGAGCTTTCCTGTGGGCTCATGCATCAAAGTGGCCGGCGCCCCCGGGTCCAAAAGAGTGGAGGCCTTCTCAGGCTCTAGGACCCTGAATCTCAAATCCAGAAAACCTCCCCCGCCTGTGACACGGAGGCTTCTGATCTCAATCCCGCAGGCCTTTTGCCCCCAAGGCTCATGGCTCCCGCTCTGTGTGGTCACACACCCCCATGCCAAGCTCAGAATCATCAGGATCCCCAAACTGAAGAGCTTTTGCTCTCTTGGTTTTGCTCTCCGATTCTCTTTCATGGCCCATTCCTCCCCCCCCAAAAGAATACCCTGCAAAGCAGCTTCTGCCCACAAAAAAAGAGGAGGGCTTGGCTCCCTCCTCCCCTTAAAGTTTACTTTCCAGGAATCAGACTCAGGGGGCCGTAAACGGCACAGGCTTGGTATCCGAGCCTCCACCTGTGGAGACCACCGTGACCGCGGCCGGTTTGCTGGCAACCGGGCGGAACTTCCCGAAGTAGTCGTTCTTGGCTGCCCTATAGGCCAGGTCCCCGAAACCCACTGCGGTCAATGTGACGCTGCCGGCTGTGGCAGTGCTGCGGGCGAACACCTTGAGCGTCTTGCGCAGCCTGCTGTAGCGAGTCTTGTAAATGGTCACGGTCTCAGGGGGTCCAACTTGGAGCTGCAAAGAAGAGGCGGTGCCCCACCCTGTGGAGTCCATAGCCCGCACCCAGACCGTGTGGACCCCGTTGCTCAGGGAAGAGACATCCACTGTTGCCTGGATCGACTCCTCGGCCGAGTCAAAGGCCCCGTCAGCAGCGCTCATAGGGGTGCCGCTTCCGGGCCCCGGATCCGTAGAGCCGATCCAGTACTCGGCTGCCTGGATGGCGGAGCATCCTGTGGCAACATCAGTGGCGGTCCCTGTCAAGGCCACAGTGGCCGCCCCGCCTGTGGGGTTGGGTGTGGCAAAAAGGTTCGTGACTTGGGGATTCTGGGTGTCCGGCCCCAGGGCTCCCACCTGGAGGCGAGCTATCAACCCGCCAGGGTTGGGATCCCCGGCATTGGTAAGGTGCAGCCTGCCATCATAGAGAGTGATGGCCCCATCAGAGCCAGGACTCAACCAGGCGTCCACTGAGCGGCCTGCTCCCAGCTCCATGGAGTACTGCTCCCGGGGGAAGGGGTAGAGGTTCCCGTCCTCGGCCCTCAAGGTGACATAAGGGCCCAGAAAAACGGGCACGAATGTCTGGTACCCCCCATTCAGGAACCTGAGAAGCACGTCCTGCCCGGCCAGGATCTCTGTGCAGCCGTTGATGCGGGCCTGGGCCGGATCCGGCCAGGCCTTGCCGTTTATGAGGAAGTACTTGGCAGCATAGTCTCTGGTGTTTGGAACCGCCTTGCCCGGGCCGAACTGCCCTGAGAAAATGGCCTGGTTCATTACCGGGTCAATGGCGCTGTAAAGGAGCAGCACCTCCTTGTCAAAACCAGTGTCAGGGTCGCTGTAAGCCTGTCCCGTATCGAAGTTCTTCACAACCGCCCCGTACAGACCCATCTGCACCTGTGCGGCCGGGTTGGTGCCACTTTGATAGAGGAAGGCCCCTTCCTTGAAAGTGGACCAGGTATAGGTGCGAGTCTCCCCCGGGGGCACCTCGTGGGTGAAAGAGCGCACCCTGGCCGTGTAGTTCCCGGCCGGCCGGCTCCCGGACCAGGTGGTTGTCTCGTCGGGCCAGTCTGTCCAGACCGGCCCGGCGTTGTCATCCGGAAGCTTCTGTCCGGGGATCACCAGGGAGATGGGCACGCTCAAGAGGTTGGTCAGATGGATGGTCAACCCTTCCCCTTGAGGCACCACCAGCTTGGGACCCGGCAGCGTGGCCGGTGCGTTGCCCAGGGCAAAACCCCAGATGGGCACTGTCTGGCCGTCCGGTAAGGTCAGGGATCCCGCCTTGGCCGTGAGGGAAAACTCCGCTGCCCCAGCCCCCCCGGCCCAGGCCAGAAGGAGGCCCAGTGCCAGGCACGCCCTCCCAAAGAGCATCGAGATGGTCCTGGATCGCATATCCTAAGCCTCCTTTCTCACTCTGCCTCTAGTGGCACATCCCAGGGCACAACACCCAGAAAAGTTATGAGGCCCCCTGGGAAGATGTTGTTGTTTGAAAGCTCCTTCTCGGTGTGGGAGTGCCACATGTAGAAGAACCCCCCTCCAACGTTCAATCCCGTATGTTCTGGAGGTAGAGATCCCTCCCCTCCCAGGAAGGGGCTCCCGCTGTAGAGCTGCCCGAACACCACGTCGTCCCTGGAGGGCAGGATCACAGGGAAATTGGCCCCGTGATCGGCCATGAATTCATAAGGGGCCAGGGCATCACCGGGTGCATGGCCGTAGATGTCCCACCCCATCAAGGCGCCTGTCCACGTGTACAGTGCATCAACTGTCTGGCCGGGGTTCACCACAACAGTGTAGCGCTCGAAAGAGAGATCGGGCCCGTTGCCCGGGCCAGAGCTCAAGAGTCTCCCATCCCTGGATATGACCCTCACGTGGTTGCCGTGGAAATGAAGAGGATGGGGATCCCTGCCCAGGGTGACCAACCTGAGAAGCAGCCTCTCACCCGGGTGCATGAGAAAAATGGCGTTGTAGGGCTGTGTTGGAAGCCAGGGCACCTGGGCATTGGCTATGGTGTCAGGGAAATTACGACCGTTTGCGAACCAGACCGTCTGGAAGAAGCTCGTGGTGTCGATCTCATCCATGCGGCCGAACTCCACGAGCCTGTGCACGCGGGGGTCCATGTCCGTCATCACGATCAGGAACTCCCGGTCGTAGGCAGTCTCGGAATGGTCGTATCCGAACTTGGTCCCGGTGCACAAAGACGGGTTCGGGCCTGCATTGTGACCGTCGGGCACAGGGGGGCAATCAGAGTTGGGGGTCGGGTTCGTGGGTCTAACCACGATGACCCCAAGGAGCCCCATCTCCACCTGCAGGTCCGGCCTGGTCCCGCTGTGGTAAACATAGGTGCCGGGCCTGCCGGCCGTGAATGTGTAGGTGACAGTGGTTGTCCCGTCAGGAGGCGCCTCCTGGGTCAATGCCCCGGGCAGCCCCCCCGAGGCCGTTACATCGTGGCCCGGAAACAGTATGGAGACGTTTCCGACTGCGGCAGGAAGTGCGTTTTTGAGGCTCACGGTGATCGTCTCGCCCTGGTTCACTATGAGGGTGGGCCCCGGATACTGCATGCGGCCATCCCCAAGGGCAAAGCCCCACATCACAATGGAGTCCCCGTCTCCCAGGGTGATCCTGTCCTGTTTGGCCACAAGCTGGAAGCTCGTGCCCTGCACGCCCAGGATCTTGGCCCAGGCCGCAGGCTCCATGGCGATCGCCCAGAGGGCCGCCGCGGCCAGGGCCATCCCTAACCATCTCCCCTTTCTCATCTCCGGCCTCCTTGCGTCATCGACCCTCATGGTTCAAACCCCGCAGCCGGACGGAGGGCATACCACGATCTCGGTCATGAGACCGCCCCGGTCCTGCTGGCCGTTGATCAGGTCGTCCAGGTTGGTGGTGTAGAAGAAATAGGTACCAGGTTCCACCCCTGTGGTATCCAGGAGCAGGTCAGCGGCCTGCCCCCCTCCTATGGTCAGAGAGCTGGTCTCATAGAAAAGATCCCTGCTCCCGTTCCTCAGGAGTTTCCCATCCAGGCCCACAACCCTCATGGGGATCCCCAGGACACGCACGGTAAAAAGATGGGTTGTGCTGATGTTGTGGACTCGAAGCAGGATCCTCTCCCCCTGGTTGGCCTGGATCCTGGTGTCCATAGGTTGGGAGAAGTGACCGTTGTTCTCAGGGCTGGCTCCCAGGGGGTTGGGGTTCACGGTGTCTGGATACCCCCTCCCGTTTATGAAGTGATAGTCATCATTGAGCTGGGCAAAGGGCAGGTTCTGGATGGCTATGTGCTGGGCGTGGAAGCGGGAGTCAAAGCCTGCCAGCTGCAGAGCTTTGAAGACATGGTAACCAGTGGAGCCGTCCTCGTCGTTGTAAGCAAACCCCACAAAAGGCGGGCTCCCCGAGTTCTTGAGGGCGGTGTCCTGGTCCTGTCCGGGAAGCACGTAGATATGGCCGATCATGCCCATCTGCATGTGCTCCACCACCTCCACGTGACAGTGGTAAAAATAGGTCCCCGCCTTTCCCGAGGTGGCGTAATAGTAAGGGAAGGTGGCCCCTATTTTCACGGTGGGGGCGCTCTCGGGAAGCCCATCGAAGATGGAGCCCGAGTTGGGTATCCCGTGCCAGTGAACCGAGTGGGTGTCGAAGAGATCAGGCCTGTTGATCATGCCCACGTTGGTAAGGTTGAGATAGAGCTCCTGGCCCTCTCTGAGCACGATGGTGGGTCCTGGGAGTTCCGCCTTGATCTGTCTTAGGGCGAAGACCTGCCCTGGCGGGGTCCCATCGGGGACCTCGGAGAAGCCGAAAGTGTACATCACGCTTCCGTCGGCCATGGTCGCGAAACCGTCTCCAGCCGTAATGTGCTTGCAAACAATGTCATTGGCCTGATTTCCGTCTCCGTCAGCGTCTATGCCGTCGGTATCGGCCGGGCACTGGACCATGAGGTTCAACTGGGCCAGGCAAGGCCAGGCCCCGACACAGAGCCCAACCAAGACCAGGGCTGCGATTCCCCATGAGCTTCTTGGCTTCATGATCTACCTCCTTGCCCCTAAAGGCTTCTAAGAAGGGGGGCCTCACCTCCGCCCCCCTTTACTGTGTCAAGGCACTAATTGATCGGCCCCAGCATCCAAGGGCGCTGTCCTGGGCCTGGACTGACCGTCGAAATCAGTGGCCAGCTCCGGGAAATCAGGGGGCGCGAAGCCTGCCTGGCCAACCCCGTTGTGGGCTGTCACGTGGTAGTCCCCTGTCTGCTTGAGGGGCCTGAAGACCACGCTCACGAAGTTTCCCCCTTCACCTCCTGCCCCGGCTGCGAACAGCACGTTGAAATACGGCTCCGCAAAGCTTGGTGAACCACCTGTCAGGAGGCAATTGGTGCAGGTGAGGGTTCCGCCCCCTCCCACCACTCCCAGGTCTGAGTAAACAGGGCTGCCCGGATCCGGGAGAAGGGCACCCAGGCCGCCATTGGCAGAGCCATCCCAGTAGAAGGAGCGGTTCTCGAACAGGATGGAGTCGTGGAACAGGGGATCCGAGAAGCCCTGCGCTCCGAGAACCCCTGCCAGGGCAGCGCTGTTGGGCCTGGAGGCAACCCCGGCTATCTGCGGGGTGGTCAGGTTTGGATTGGCTGGATCCAGGAAAGCCGCTCTGTTGGTGGCAGTGCTGTCATTGTGGGCTATGGTGTTGTTGATCATCCTGACCCTCAGCGCATCAGCCAAGGAGACCCCGCCCCCTGCCAGCTGGGCCACGTTGTTCACTATGATGTTGTTGAACAGGTTGACGGCATACCACGCAGCGGGATCTGCAGGGCTTGCCGCCACGTCCTGGCCGTTTACCTGCGCCAGGGCGATCCCTGCCCCGTCGTGGCTTGCAGCATTGCCCTGTATAAGATTCCTGTTGATGGTCACCGAGCCGGCCCCAGGGCTCAGCAAGTTGCCCGCCACCGGGTCCTCCCCGGCCACCAGGATTCCGCCGCCCTGGCCTCCCACAGTTCCCCGGATGGGCTTGTCGCCTGTGCTCACCTCGTTGAAGATGATGGTGTTACGCTCTATCCGGCCATCGGGGCTCAGTCCCACGTGGGCCACGCCTCCACCTTCCAGCCCGCTGAAATTCCCGCAGATGAAGTTCTCCTCCACGGTGTAGTTGCCGGAGCCGGTAAAGAGGGCTATGCCCCCGCCCCCGTTGACCGAGCCGTTCTGGTTTAAGTGGTTGTTGCGGATGGTCAGGTTGGTGTTACTGGCATCTGCGTAGTCCCCTGTTGACGGATCCACAGTGGAGAGCCAACCCACACGGATGCCTCCGGCAAAGTTCCCCGAGTTGGTGACGATCCTGTTGTTGCTTATCTGCAGGCCATTGGTGTAACCGCTCACGAAGATCGCCCCGCCCACAAGGGACTGGGTGATGGTGAAGCCGTCTATGCGGCCTCCCAGGAAAGAACCGTCATTCTTCCCGAGGACCGTGATCCCGGCCCCTCTGTCCACCAGAAAGTCCGCCCTCTGGCCGGGCACCAGGCTCACATTTCCCGCTGTGACCAGCTGATCCATCTTGGCCAGCCAGGCAGGCTCGTTGTCAGGCATGAACTGAAGCCCGTTTATCACCGTGGAGCCCTCTCCGGATCCCTGGAGAGCCACGGGCTTCCACATGATCACGTTCTCGGTGTAAAGACCCGGGCTGACCAGCACCAGGTCCCCTGGATTGGCCGCATCCACAGCCGCCTGGATGGTTCCGTAGTCCGCAGGCACGCGCCTTACTGCCTGCCCTGGTTGCAGCCCCAGGGTGAGGGTCACCCCAAGCTGGGTGCTGAGCCCGTTGTCCCCTCGTGTAATGCTCAGCTGCCCTGGGCCAAGGCCCACCCCAGTGGAGGGGATCTTAGCCTTTATCCTTTTCTTGTTCCATTTCAGGACCTTTAGCGGCACGCCTCCCAGGGTGACGGTTCCCCTTCTGGTCCCGAACCCGTAATCCCTGAGGATCGTTGGGGGGTTGGAGGGCCCGGGCGGAAGGCTTGGGTTGTAATCAGGGTTCTGAACCGTAACCGGACCCACCGCATCTATGGTGATCTTGGCCCCGGGGCCTGCGGCAAAGGCGCCTCCCCTTACCTGCTTTATCCTGGGTGTGCCGCTGGGAAGCTCGCAATCCAGCCTGTTTTGGAAAGCGCCCGTGAACGCCCCGGTTGGAAGAAGCGGGGTGTCCAGGTTGGTGGTGCTCCCGGGCCAGGCATCAAAAGTGTAGCAGACCTTACCGTATGCAGGGTTCACAAAGGGGTCGGGGCGCGTCAGATCGTCCCCAGGGTCGTTGAGACAGACCTGAACCATGCTGGGGGATACTCCCGTGGGAATCGGCGCGTTCATGGTGTAAGTTCCTGGCACTATTAAGTGATAGCCGCCCCACTGGTCAGAGTAGGTCTTTGTGAGGAATCTTCCTGCCCAGTCCCTTATGACCACGGGAATCCAGGCAGGGGATAGCTTCTCGGCGAAGTTCGGATCATTGGGGTTAAAGGTGTTGGTGAGGTCGTTGGTGATCATGCCGTGGAACTTGGCTGCCCTGGGAACGTAGGTGAAAAGGAAGAAATCCGCGGGGGTGTTCCTTCCCGGGACTACATCCAGTAGCTTTCGGTTGCAAAGAGGCCTGTCTGTGTTGGCAAGGTCCGCCCGAACAGGCACCCCCGGAAAGAGGCTCAGCTCAGCCGGAACCCTGTGCAGCGGCCCCACGCAGGGGGGCAGAAGCGCCTTGGTGGAGGGCTTGTACCTGTCCCCAAAGTCCACGTTCTTGTCCTCTTCTTTGGTCACCTCGTAGCCCTCTGGAGGCACCACTTCCACCACCCACTGGCCTGTAGTGAGAGGGATCGGAGACTCCCCGGCCACCACAGGTACGGGGTTCCCCTCGGAATCCAAGATGGGATTGCCCCTCGCGTCCTTTCTTATGCCCCCCGGGTAGAACTCGGCGAAGGCATAGGCCCCGTCATACAGGCCGGGCCTGACCTGGTTCCAGGTCCTCAGAAACTCGGCGCAGGGGTCTATGGCCCCGCCGAAGAGGTCCTGGGGCGGGCTTGGGTGCAAACAGCCCTCGGGGATGTTCCTGTCCCAGGTGTCAGTGAGGGTGGTATTCACCAGAGTCAAAGCCGTGGGAGTCCCGTCCGGTCCTATGGAATCCACCCTGTAGAGGTTCACTCTCACATCCGGGATTCCTGCCTCCCAGGGATCCCCGACACTTTCCCCGGGGTCGTCGAAGGCCCGGGTTGTGTCATAGAAGACAATACCCGATATACCGCCGTTTTCCTCCCCTACGTAGTCCCTCTTTCCCCAGTCCATCCTGTGGTTTTGGTCAGCGTACAGAATGAGGGCCTGGGTGAGGACCTCCCCGGTGTCTGTGCGGGATAGGTTATTGCCGGTATTCGGGTTTATGCTGGCCTGTGGCTGGGGGTTTCTGACCCCCTCGGAGGGCATGTCCCAACCGGAGTCAGGGGGGATCTCCCCGCCGTCGTCCACCACAACCGTCAGCCCAGTGGCCTTGTACCTAAGGAAATCAACCTCAGCCACTATCCAGCGGAACCAGGGAAAGACCTGGAGGAGCTCATACGTGCCATCAGCCCCTGTGCTCGTGGATTGGTATATGCGGCCGTCTCGGAACCTGAGGTTCACGAGCTGCCCATCAATGCCCACCTCTCCTGGATCTGGAAAGCCGTTCTCATTGGGATCGTCGAAGACCTTCCCCACAAGCCTCCCGAACCAGGCGTTCACGAGCACATCCCCCATGTCCACTGCCCCCCCGGTGTCGGGCACTATGACCGTCTGAAAGCCGAAGATCTGGTCCAGGGGGGTGTCCCACACAACAAGCTGGTAAGTGCCAGGAGGCACCCCGGCTATGGAGAACTCGCCTGTTTCTGGGTCGGCAGGAGCTGCGTAAACACCTTTTCCCGCAAGCCCTCCTTCCAATAGGTTGAGCCCTACCCAGGCCTCCGGGACAGGCGGCCCCACATTCAGGTTGGCTGCAGGGGGCCTTGACTGGTGCACGTTGCGGATCGTGCCTGAGACAGTGGCCGTGGCCCCTCCTGGGTTCGGGATCGATCCCAGATCGTCGAATGGCTGGTGAACGAAACCGATGAACACGTGGTAGAAGGCCAACCCGAATTCCACCAGGGCAGGGGGCTCATCCGAACGGATCCATGCATCGATCCCAGGGGTGCCCTCTATGGTGGCTGTCTGGCTCCAGACATTGGGGTCCGGGAAATCCACAGGAAGCCCATCCACCATGACCGTGGTGGGCCTGGGAACCGCACGGATCCCGTACTTCCCAGGGGGCAGGAACTTGATCAGGGCCTCGCCGTTGGCATCCGTATAGATGCCGTTTCCCACCTCGTCCACTAAGGGGTTCCCGTCCCCGTCCAAAAGATATTCCCCGGTGACCGGATCCCTCTGGTAGGTGGTGCCCAGGGGATTGCCGAAGGCGTCGAAATACATCTGGCCCAACTGGTCATAGACCTGGATGTGGAAACCCTGTATCCCGGCCTCCTGTGCATCAGGGGCGTTATTTATGGGCCTTATGTCGTGGAAGACCTTGACCGAGATCTGCCCGGTGGGAAGCGGGTGCTTCTGCACTGTGAGGGTGACCTTGTGTGTGCCAGGCACCCTCACGGAGGTCCCGGCCATGGAGTATCCCCCATCCGGCAGAACCGAGACAAAATAGCGCTTCCCGCGCGGCACAGAGATATTGGCCGAGCCCCCTCTAGTATGGCCTGCCTTGGCAACCGGGGAGCCAGTTCGGTAAACGCTCAGTCTCACGGTCTGAGAAGGGGGCTGGTAAACCCCGGGGGTTATGTCCGCTGTAGTGTCTTCCTCCACCAGCCAGCGGAACCCTCGCACTGGATTGCCGTTCTGATCCACCACCTTGAGCTTGAAGGCCAGGGCCTCGGATGCGGCTAGGGTGCCTACAAGCACCGCCGCGGCCATCAAGAGCCCCTTAAGAAGAGCCCCCATCGGACTTGGGCCGGCTAGCTGGCGCATCATCTCCACCTCCTTGGATTTTGGGGAATCACCGGTTTTCTGACCCAGAAGAAAACAACCTTGAGCCCTCTTGCATGGCGTCCATTGAAACCCACCAGGTCATATGTATCAATACCTGAAACACCCTATTTTGATCCTACACAGTGGGGGTGGGGAATGGGAGAACCCATCCCTTGCCTCAGGCCCCGCACCCGGGCTTGACTGAGGGGAAAAGGGACAGGACCACTCTCTCGATCTCCTGGGGCCCCATCTCTCCCTTGCAGAGAAAACAGCTCGCCCCCACGCAAAGAGCCGCTTCCCTGTACTCGGGCAGGTCGTGGCTGGTGAGTATCACGATAGAGGTCAAAGGCCATAGGCCCTTGATTTTTTTTGCGAGATCCAGCCCGCTTTGGCCTGGGAGCTGAATATCCATGAAGACCAGCTCAGGCATGAACCCCTCAACCATGCTAAGCGCCTGGGTTGGCTCCCAGGCCTCATGAATCTGCATCTCGGGGAACCTGGCAGCCAGCATGGCCCGGAAGCTCCTCCTGAAGGCCGAGTTGTCTTCCACTATGAGGACGTTCAAAGGGCACTTCCGGCTGGGTGAGGCCCAGTCCACCTGGAATGGAATGCTTCTGATTCTGGACTCTGCACCAAAAAAGGCTTGATGCAAATGGGGTGAATACCGTATATTGAAGCCGTCTTGCCGGTAGGGCCCGCCACGTGAATAAGGCGGGGGATCCAACCGCTCTCATGGCCAGAACAGGAAAGGTGTTGGGGGTGTTACTGTGAGGGTTTTCCCGGGGGCCGGGTCTAGATGGATTGAAACGGGCTTTGAGGCTTCCATAACCCCCAAAAAGGCTCCTGGGAGGATCTGTCCCATGAAGGTAGCCCGAGTCTCATGAACGAGGAGAAGCTCTCCATCCTCATAGCCGAGGACCACACCATCCTGAGGGAGGGCCTGCGCGCCCTGGTTTCGGCCACAGAGGACTTCAAGGTTGTGGGTGAGGCTGCAGACGGCCGCGAGGCCATAAGGGCGGCCACCGCCTTGCAGCCCCACCTGGTGCTCCTGGATCTCTCCATGCCCGGCATGAACGGTCTCGAGGCCCTCAAGGAGATCAAGAGGCAATGCCCCAAGACCAAGGTGGTGGTGCTCACGGTGCACAGCGCCGAGGAGTATGTGCTGGCAACTCTCAAGGCCGGGGTGGATGGATACGTGCTGAAGGATGCCAGCTCCAGCGAACTGATGTTGGCCCTGAGAAACGTGGTCTCCGGGAGGCCTTATCTGAGCCCCGGGATCGCGGACAAGGTCATAGGGGGGTACCTTAACGGCAGGAAGAGCATCAAGCCATGCTCCGCCTGGGAGACCATGACAGACAGGGAACGGCAGGTGCTCAAGCTCATAGCCGAGGGGAAGACCAACAAGGAGATCGCTGATTTTCTCTATATCAGCGTGAAGACCGTGGAGAAGCACAGGGCCAATCTCATGAGAAAGCTGGACCTTCACAATGCTGCGGCCCTGACAGCCTTCGCCATAGAAAAAGGACTCGTGGAGAAGCAAAGTGCAATGAAGAGTGAAAAGTGAAGAATGAAGAATTGGGAGAAAGGCAGACCCCCCAAATATTCGTTCTTTGGCCACAGCGAGAGAAAAAGGGAGGCTCAGTCCCCTTTTTGGGGTCTGGTAACATGCCTACCACTGTAGGCTTTCTGTTTGGATGTGAGGAGGATCGAGGATAGTATCTTTATGATCTGGAGGGTCTCGCCGGAGAGATCTTGGGCTTTGCTCTGGGGGATGATCCCGGCTTTCCCCATTAGCCGAATCCAGTAAGCCGCTTCGCGGGCTTCCTTGTGCGCGATGGACATCTTGGAGATGAAATCTGCCATGCTCTGGGCTCCCTGGGCTTCTTCCACGTTGGCACCGATTCCCGTCCCGCAACGCACAAGCTGCCGCCCCAAGATTCTACCGAGGTTATCGTTCTCCAGCTCCCTGAAAAGCCCTATGATTCGAAGGGCGTAGTCCTCTGCCCTCTCCAGAATGTCGGCGTTCTTTTGCTTGCTCACCTGTGCACCTCGCCCCAACGCCTGGCTGGATGCCTTTCTTCATTCTCCCCAATCTTGACGCTCCATCCCTCGCTCTCCACTCTTCATTCTTCACTCTTCATTCTTCACTCTTCATTCTTCACTCTTCATTCT
>CAYPWF010000029.1:0-45053 GCA_964414345.1 uncultured Desulfarculaceae bacterium | reverse complement strand
CTGGACCTGGCTGACTTGAACATCCGGCCGCCTCCCAATTTGGCCCCATGGCCAGGGAAACCGCGGATAGCTTAGATGAAGGGTAACCCGAAAAGCCAGACCTTCCCTCGAACATGGCTCCTATACACCCAAGCACAAACTCATGTCAAGGGAAAATTGCAAACATTAGAATATTTCCCTTGGCCCTCACAAGGCCTGTCCAATTCCAGCGGGTCTCCAATGGGTGCTTGGCAGCCCCTTCGGCCTGGTGTATATAAGCCTGAGCAGACTGAACAAGGGTACTTGAGAAGGTCTCAAGCCTTCCAGTGGACTCCGGTGGAGAGGTTGGACTCCCCCAATGTGATCGCCGGGGAGAGGGAACAGGGCCATTCCATCAAAGGAGGGAGCCTCAAATGCTGAAATTTGGGAAGACTTATGGAGAAGTCTATGATCTTTTCAGATGGAGGGTCCCAAAATATTACAATATTGGTGTTGATGCTTGCGACAAGTGGGCTAGGGAGCGCTATCGCCTTGCCTTGATTTACGAGGACGAAAAGGGCCGTGTGGAGAAATACACCTTTTGGGAGCTAAAGCGTCTATCTAATAGCTTCGCCAATGCCTTGAGGTATCACGGGGTTCAGAGGGGAGATAGGGTGGGAGTGTTTCTCCCGCAGTGTCCCGAGACGGCCATAACCCATATAGCCATCTACAAGCTTGGGGCCATTGCCATCCCTTTATTCACTCTTTTCGGCCCCGACGCCCTTGAGTATCGCCTATCCAACAGTGGTGCCAAAGCGGTGGTGACCGACGGGGAGAACGCGGAGAAGATCCTGGCCATCAGGGAGAAACTCTCGCAGCTCCAGCTCGTGATCGTTACCAGGGGGGAGAAGGGGGATCCCAGGTTTGTGGACTTTTGGGAATCCCTGGGGAAAGGATCGGCGCAGTTCCAGGCTGTGAGGACAAGGGCTGAGGAGCCCGCGTTGATCATATATACCTCGGGCACGACGGGCCCGCCCAAAGGAGCACTTCATGCTCATCGTGTGCTCCTGGGGCATCTGCCAGGGGTAGAATTTTTCCATAATTTTTTCCCCAAGAAGGAGGACCTTTATTGGACTCCTGCTGACTGGGCCTGGATCGGCGGGCTCATAGACGTGCTCCTGCCCAGCTGGCATCACGGGGTGCCTGTACTGGCTTACAGGGCAAAGAAGTTCGATCCAGAGCAGGCCTTTCACATGATCTCCAAGCACGGGGTGAGAAACGCCTTCATGCCCCCTACCGCCCTCAAGATGATGAGGCAGGTGCCCGATCCGAGGAGCCGTTACGACTACCAGATGCGCACCATCGGCTGCGGCGGGGAGACTTTGGGGGAGGAGCTCCTGGAGTGGGGGAAAGAGGTCATGGGACTCACGATCAATGAGTTCTACGGTCAGACCGAGGTGAACCTGGTGGTGGGCAACTGCTGCCAGATCATGGAGGTGAGGCGGGGCTCCATGGGGAAGGCCATCCCAGGGCACGAGGTGGAAGTGGTCGACCAGGAGGGCAATGTGGCGCCCTCTGGAATGGTGGGGGAGGTTGCCATCAAAAGGCCCGACCCGGTCATGTTCCTGGAGTACTGGAGCAACCCCCAGGGCACTCAAGAGAAATACTTGGGCGAGTGGTGTCTCACAGGGGACCTGGCTCGCAAGGACGAGGAGGGCTACTTCTGGTACGTGGGCCGCAAAGACGACCTGATCACCAGCTCGGGGTACAGGATAGGCCCTGCGGAGATCGAGGACTGCCTCCTCAAACACCCTGCCGTGGCAATGGCTGCGGTGATTGGAGCCCCGGACGAGGTCAGGGGAGAGATCGTGAAGGCCTTTCTGGTCCTGAAGCCCAACCTTCATGCCACGCCCACTTTGAAGCGGGAGATTCAGGATTTCGTGAAGACCCGTCTGGCCGCCCACGAGTACCCCCGAGAGATAGAGTTTGTGGAGGAGCTGCCCCTTACGGCCACTGGGAAGATCATGCGCAGGGAATTGAGGAAGATGGAGATGCAAAGGAAGGCGGGGAGGACCTGCGAGAGGGGTTAACTCTTATAACTCAGTCCTGGATTTCCGAGGGGACACGGGCCAAGATCCCCTGCTGAACCTCTAGAGCCAGGGCCAGCATTCCCTGCTAGATCATCAGGTACCTCCTCCTGACTTCCTCGTTCTCCCTCAGCTGAGGGATGGTGCCCTCGTATCTTATCCTTCCCTTGTCCATGACGTACGCCCGATCGCTCAGGGCCGTGGCCAGACCGACATTGTGTTCGCAGATGAGCATGGTGACTCCGAGCTTCTTGATCTCCCCCAGCTGCTCCTCCATGGCCCTGATGACCAATGGGGCCAAACCTTCCCCAGGCTCATCCAGGAGGAGAAGCTCGGGGTTGGTCATGAGGGTCCGGGCAATGGTGAGCATCTGCTGCTCCCCGCCGCTCAACTGGGTCCCCAAATGGCCTTCCAGATCCCTGAGCTTTGGAAAGAGCTCGTAGATCCGTTCCAGGCTCCAGATGGCTCCCTCGGGCTGTCTCCTGGCAAGCAGAAGATTCTGTCTTACTGTGAGATCCGGGAATATCCTGCGGTCATCCGGAACGAACCCTATCCCCAGTTTGGCAACATAGTAGGGGGGTTTTCCCACCAGCTCCTGCCCCTTGAACCGGATGCTGCCCGATTTGGGCACCACAAGCCCTATGATGCTCTTCAAAGTGGTTGTCTTGCCGGCTCCATTGCGGCCCAAGAGACACACAGCTTCCCCTTGCCCGACTTGGAAGGAGATCCCGAACAGGATGTGGCTGGTTCCGTAATAGGTGTGAATCCCTTGCGCCTCTAAGATCATGCGACACCGCCCAGGTATACCTTCTGAACCTCCTCGCTGGCCCTCACGGCCTGAGGCTCGCCGTCGGCAATTAACATCCCCTGGTGGAGCACTGATATGCGTTTGGCAATCCCAAAGACCACCCCCATGTCGTGCTCAGTGAATAGAATGGTCAATCCCCTCTCCTCTGCCAGTTTACGAATGAGGATCATGGTGGCCTCGGTCTCCTCAGGGGACATCCCGCAGGTTGGCTCATCCAATAGCAGGAGTTCTGGGCCTGTGCCCAGGGTGATGGCCAGCTCCCAGCGCTTCTTGTCGCCGTGGGAGAGGGAATCCCCCCTGACACCGGCATGGTCTGCCAGACCCACATCCTCGAGGATATGCCACACCTCATCCTTGAAGTAGTTCATGGCTCGGGAAAGCGGGTTCAAGGTTACCCCGTTGCTCGACATCAGAGCAAGGAGCACCCCTTCATACACCGTGAGCTTGGGAAAGACGCTGGTGATCTGAAAGGACCGAGTGATGCCGAGCTTGCACCTCTTGTGGGATGGAAGTCCGGTGATCCGTCTGCCCTTGAAGATCACCTCCCCGCTGGTGGGGACGTGGTATCCAGTGATCAGATTGAAGTAAGTTGATTTTCCAGCCCCATTGGGGCCGATTATGGCATGGACATCTCCCTGCCGAACCTCGAGGCTCACAGAGTTGACGGCCCTGAGCCTCCCAAAATCCTTTGTCAGCTCCCGCGTCTCAAGAAGCATCCTGGTCCCTCCCATCAGGTGAAACCCCTTTGAAGCGTTTCTCCCTGAGCTTTTCTTGGGCAAACCCAAGTATGCCGCCTGGGAGGAGGAAGATCACCACCAGGATGAACGAGCCCATTATGACCGGCCAGAAATAGGTAAAGCCTAACACATAGGCGTGGAGAAAGGTCATGAGAAAAGTGCCAACCACAGGTCCGAAGAAGGTTGTGGACCCCCCCAGGATGGTTGCCATTACGGGCTCGCCAGACTTGACCCACATCAGATAGAAGGGAGCCACCGATCTGTAAAACGGAGCCCACAGAGCACCAGCCAGGCCCGAGAGGGCTGCGGCCAAGACGAAAGCCATGAGCTGGTATCTGGCGATGTTGATGCCCAGAAACTCCGTCCTCTCTGGGTTCTCTCTCATGGCCTTCAAGACGTATCCGAAGGGAGAGTTGACCACCCTCCAAAGAAGATAGACCGAGGCGGCGAAGACAATCAGGATGAAATAGTAGTAAACTATCGGGGCTCTCAGGGCTTCAGGCGGGAAAACCCCCTGGATACCATCATCCCCGCCTGTGAAATCATGCCATTTGTAAATGATAACAAAAAGCAGCTGCCCGAATGCCAGGGTTAGAATGGCGAAGTAAATGCCCCTCAGCTTCACGCAAAAGTAGCCCACCAAGAGCCCCACAATGCCGGCCACCACCACCCCGGCCACCAGGCTGAGCCAGAAATTGAACTGCAGCCTGGTGAGCAGCATTGCAACTGTGTAGCCGCCCAGGCCATAGAAGGCCGCCTGGCCGAAAGAAAGCTGTCCCATGTAACCGAAAAGGAGATTGAAAGCAAGGGCGAAGATGCTCATGATGAGGGCCTCGCCCAGGATCATCAGGTAGAACTCCGAGATGACATGGGGGGCCAAGGCTGCCAGCGCTGCGACCAGGATCAGCCACCAGGCCTGTCTGAACCATCCTGCTTTCATTTCCGATACTCTTGTCTCCATTGTTATCTTTCTGGCCTTCCGAATATACCCCATGGCCGGATGATCAGGACAATGGCCATGACCATGAATATGAAGGCCAGGGCCAGCTCGGGCTTGTACATGATACCGAAGGAGTAGACCTGCCCAACCACAAATGCCCCTAGGAGCGTCCCTGGCAGGCTCCCCATCCCCCCGATTACCACTACCGCGAAGCACTCCACTATTATCTCGATGTCCATCCCCAAAGCCACCGAGCCAAAGGGGGCGGCCACTGCCCCGCTCAGCCCGGCTATCACCGATCCCAAGACAAAGATCCACGTGAACAGCCAGGGGATGGGGATCCCAAGGGCGGAGACCATTTCCCTGTCATGCGCGGCCGCCCGTATGATGTCTCCCAAACGCGTCCGGTACACCAGCCACCACAGGAACACCGCCAGAGCCACCCCCAGACCTATCACGAAGAGGTTGTAGGCGGGAAAGGGGAAGTCAAACAGGAATATGGCCCCAGTGAATGGCTTGGGCCTTGGTATTGAGAGGAACTCCCCGCCCCAGCGCCATTTCACCAGGTCTGTGATGATGAGGATCAGGGCGTAAGTGGCCAGAAGCTGTTCGGGCCACCCCCTGTTGTAAAGGCGTCTCAAGAGAAATAGCTCTATGAGCAGTCCCGCTGCCCCCATTATCAATGCGCTCAGAATAGTGGCCAGATAAAACCCCAATGCCGGAAGGAGCAGGTGCGCCCAGATGGTGTAGCACAGAAACGCTCCCAGCATGTACAGGGAACCATGGGCGAAGTTGAGAACCCTTAGGACCCCAAAGGTCAGGGAAAGGCCCGAGGCGACCAAAAACAGAAGGGCGCCCCGGGCGATCCCACTCATGAACTGGTTAAACAACACATCCAGGGACATTGCCCCTCCCTATCTCACTACGCCAGTCTTCTTCCAGACTTCACGAACGCTTTGCTCGGGGCGGATGACCTCCTCCCCGGGGATCCGGGAGAGGTCTTTCCAGATCTTGAATGGGTACTTGGGGTCCTTGGCTATCACGCCCTGATAGCAGGGCACGGTTCCCATGTGGTCCAAAGCACGGATGCTGAACTTTCCCCTCAGGCTGTCCAGACTCAACCCCTCCATGGCCTTGATCACTTCTTCTGTGGATGTGCTCTTGGCTTTCTCTATTGCCGCTTTCAGGAGATAAACTCCGTCGTAAGCCTGCACCGCCCAGGAGTCCGGGTAAACGCCGTGCAATTGCCGGTACTTCTCTGCGAACTCCATCATCTTGGGGTTGGGATCCATGAAAAAGCATCCTCGGCCGAATCCCATCACGCCGTCTGGAGCATCGGCACCTAGAGCGAGAAGCACCGGCAAGTCGTAGAGGGCCATGAAGGGGATCTTCTCGAAGAACCCATAGGGAGCTGCCTGTTTGGTGAAGGCCACCAGGTCCCCTCCGAAAAGGGAGCTGTGAACCGCATCTGGCTTCTTGGCCATGATGGCCGTGATGAAGGAGGTGAAATCCTTCTCCCCTGGCTTTGGCCAAGCCTCGTACACGATCTCGGCGTCTGGGACGAGTCTCTTGATCTCCTCGGCAAAGGCCGCCTCCTCCCTTCTTCCGAACTCGTAATCAGGGGCAATGGTGCAGAACTTCTTGGCCTTGGGGTACCGCTTGTGGAGATAGCGGGTGGCGGCGATCGCCTCCATGTAGGTGTTGGGGACGATCTGAACGACGTAAGGGCTGAACTTGTCCACAACCTGCGCTTCCGTGTTGGCCATGGTCGTGATCCTCAGGACCTTGTACTCCGAGTGAACGACCTGCAGCGCAAGGGCCACCCCGCTGCTACATGGCCCCTCCAGGAAATTCACCTTCTCTCGCAGAATGAGGTCCTTCACCTCTCTGGCCCCCACATCCACCTTCATCTCTGTATCACGAACAATGAGCTCCAGCTTCTTCCCCAAGATTCCCCCCGCTGCGTTGACCTCGTCCACGGCAATCTTGATGCCCTTGATTGCCGACTCTGAATACATATGGCACGGCCCTGCAAAACCATAGATGGCCCCCAGCTTGATGGTGTCCTGGGCTGAGAGGAGCCCCGGCTGACCGAACGCCACCAGGAAGGTCGCAAGGGCAAACAGAGTGAAGCCTCTCGTGCTTACACGCCTATTCATGGTCTTCCTCCTTTGCTCGAATTGGTTAGAGGAAATTCGCTAGCCACATTCCCCTTGTTGCCTGGCATCCCTCCTTTCCCTGAGAAATGAGGTGCTGTGCCGCTTGCCGGGGTAAAAGACCGGGAATTCCAGAAGTCAACTTCTGCCTCCATACTCCTCCCGCAAGATTCGCTTCAGGGTCTTACCGGCTACGCTTCTGGGGAACTCCTCCATGAGCCGGACCTCCGACACGCGTTGGTACTTGGCCTCCACGTGTTGGTTGATCCAGCCCTTGAGCTCTTCGGCAGAGACGCTGCCCGGCTCTTTCAAGATCACGGCCGCCACTGGGGTCTCCCCCCACTTCTCGCTGGGTATTCCGAAGACTGCGGCCTCCAGCACCGCAGGGTGCTTCACTATCACCTCCTCGATGTCCCTGGGGTACACGTTGACCCCGCCCGAGATGATCATGTCCTTCTTGCGGTCCACCAGGTACAGGAAGCCATCCTCATCCATGAACCCCAGGTCACCCGTGTAGAGCCATCCATCCCGGATAGCCTGGGCGGTAAGGTCCGGGCGCTTGTAATAGCCGGGCATGAGCATGGGGCCCCTGCCGACGATCTCTCCAACCTGCCCAGGGGGTAGCTCTTGGCCATTCTCGTCAAGGATTCGCATCTCGGAGAAGAAAGTAGGCACCCCCACAGAGTTCAGCTTGGCCGGAACGTGAGTCTTGTCAAGGACCGTAATGAACCCCTCGGTCAGCCCGTAGAGCTCGTAGAATCTGGCGGGCAGCTTCTTGTTGAGCTCCTCTTTGTGCTCCCTGTGAAGTGGGGCTCCAAGGGTGCAGATCATCTCCAGAGATTGCAAGGCCTCAGAGGAGAAGTTGGGGGCATGGAGCATGGCCACAATCTGAGATGGCACCATGACCACGTGGGTGGCCTTCTCCCGTCTGATGGTTTCTATGAAGCTCACCGGCTCGAACTGTGGCATGAGCACATAGGTCGCCCCCAGAAACATGGCAGGCATGAGGGTCACGAAGGCTCCGTTGAAGACGATGGATCCTGCATGGAGAACCACGCTCTCTGGGCTCATGCGGAAGGCCGAGGCGAATGTGGCGCAATACATTGCCCGCACGTAGTGGGTGTGAACGATTCCCTTGGGAAGGCCGGTAGTGCCGCTACTGTAGATGATGTTGAAGGGGTCTTGATCGTTGATCTCAACGGGCCCTGGCTCCTCCTCACTGGCAGCATCGGTCAAGGACCGGTAGTCCAGGTAACCGGAGGATGAAGCGTCCGCTACGAGCATGTAGTTGCCAGGGGGAATACCGGGGAGATCGGCCTTGATCCGCTCAAGGGTGGGGCAAAACCCCGAGTTGGTGATCACCATGACCGCATCCGAGTCTCGAAGCAGGGCAACCACCCCCTTCTCGAGCAAGAGCGTGCTGAGCGGCACCACCACAGCCCCTATCTTTGCAACGGCCCAGTATATCTCCAAGAGCTCCAAACAGTTGGGCAGGATCGTGGCTATCTTGTGGCCCTTGTTTATCCCCAACCCGCACAAAACGTTTGCGCATCGGTTCACGCGTTTGTTGAACTCCAGAAAGCTCAGGCGTTTGTCCTGGAAGACAAGAGCAATTTGATCTGGTCTATATCTGGCGTGGGCTGGAAGCAACAGGCCGATGTTCATGACAGAACCTTCCCCCCCCTGTTTCCCTTCTTAGACCCTGACAGGATAGCGAAAAAATCCTTGTGGTTTTTTCACAGCCCTCTAAGGCTGCACAGCCCCGCATATCGGGGGATCGCGGCCTTGGGTCAGTAAGTGAGCACCACTCCCCCGTCGAAGAGGAGGTCGCCTCCTATGAGGTAGCGGGAATAACGGGAGAACCCGAACATGAAGAGGTTCGCCACCTCGATGGGGGACATCATCTCCTTGATCCGGGAGCGGCCCATCATGACCTCCCTGACCACCTCCTCCGGGGTTATTCCCCGTTGGGCTGCCTGGGTCGGCACCTGCTTGAGGGCCAAGGGGGTGCTCACGAAGCCCGTACTCACCGAGAAGGCCCTTATCTTTCCTTCCCCCTCGGCGGCAATGGACTGGGTTAGCCCCCTCAGGCCGAACTTCACGATGTTGTATACGGGCTTGTGGCTTGTGCAGATGTGGGCATGGATGGAGGCCATGTTCCCGATGACCCCTGTTCCATCCGGGCTCTTGCGCATGTGCGGGATCACGAGCTTGGAGAGGTAAAAGGGAGCCCTCAGCATGATCTTTTGCATGAGGTCGTACTTTTCCATGGGGAAGTTCTCGATGAGGTCTATGTGCTGGATCCCCGCAATATTGGCCAGGTACTTGATCTGGCCCATGGTTGAGGCCTCCTGGACCGCCCGCTCCATGGCCTCATCCTGGGTCAGGTCGGTCTTGAGAAAGATCATCTGGCCGCCCATGGCCTTTGCAAACTCCCGCGTCTGCTCACCTCCCCTTTCTTCTGTGTCCAGGCCCAGGACAATCAACCCATTGGCCGCCGCTGCCACGGCCGTGGCCCTCCCTATGCCGCTTGCGCATCCCGTGACAATGCACACGTTGCGGCCGTTGAAATCGTCGTCTAAGAGCACCAGCACATCTTCCCTTCGGATCTCAGGTTCCTGCGTTTCCATTCTCATCTCCCAGGGGGCCAGAACGTTCCAACTCCCCCCGCAAGAATCAGGCCAGTCAACATGGCCTTCCCTGAGGGGGGAGGCATCCTCGTAGATATCGATAAGTTGGACAGGAGGCTCTCTCCTTGCCTCTTGAAAAGACCTGGTGTAAAAATCGTAGCCACAGGGATACATGTCGCAACCCAGATACGGAGGTGCACCATGGCCATCTGCCCCATGGAGCCTGCCCAGGAGTTGGAGCTTCTCAGGCTGGTCCTGGAGAACATTCATAACGGTGTGCTGGTCACCGATCCGCAGGGGCGGGTGATCCTGCTCAACACCCCTTACGCTCGCTTTCTGGGGCTCAAGGCAGAGGAGCAACTGGGAAAGCACTGCACAGAGGTGGTGGAGAACAGCCGCATGCACATTGTTGCCCAGACCGGCATTGCTGAGATAAATCAGCGCCACGAGATAAAGGGACAGACCATGGTGGTGCAGAGGATCCCCATTTGGAAAGATGGAAGGGTCATTGCGGTCTTCGGTCAGGTTATGTTCAAGGACGTGAGGGATGTGGGGAAGCTTGCCAGGAGGCTCTCCATCCTGGAGTCCAAAGTGAGGCTGTACGAGGATCAGCTCCTGTCCCTCCGCTCCAGCCGCTATACCTTGGATTCCATCGCTGGGGAGAGCAGGGCCATAACAGAGCTCAAGAGGGAGGCTCTCAAGGCCGCGGCCAACAGCCTCCCGGTGCTCATAACCGGGGAGTCCGGAACCGGAAAAGAACTCTTCGCCCATGCCATCCACCACGCCAGCCCAAGGCGTCTTCATCCCCTGGTGCGAATCAACTGCTCGGCCATTCCCAGGGATCTGTTCGAGTCCGAACTCTTCGGGTATGAAAGGGGAGCCTTCACAGGGGCTCGATCCGGGGGCAAGCCAGGCAAGCTGGAGCTGGCCCATCACGGTTCGGTTTTCCTGGACGAGATAGGGGACCTCCCCTTGGAGATGCAGCCCAAGCTCCTCAGGGTGCTGGAGGAAAAGGAGCTGGAGCGCGTGGGTGGAACATCGGTCATCCCCACTGATTTCAGGCTCATAGCCGCCTCGAACCAGGATCTGGAGAGCCTGGTCTCCGAGGGGAGATTTCGAAAGGACCTCTTCTACCGCCTGAACGTGATACGGCTTCACATACCCCCCCTCAGGGAGCGCAGGGAGGACATCCTGCCCCTGGCCCGACACATATTGAGGCGCATGGCAGAGGACTCCTCCAGGACTGAGCCGACCATTGATCCCAAGGCCCAGGCGGCCCTTCTTGAGTACGGCTGGCCCGGCAACGCGAGGGAGCTCACCAACGTGCTGGAAAGGGCCCTGGCAGCTGTGGAATCGGATACCATCGGCCTGGAAGACCTGCCCTTCCACGTCAGGGGCCGTGATCTAAGGGGGAAGAGATCCCTCGGGCCCCCCTTGGCTCAGCTAAGGGCCCAGACAGAAAGGGAGGCCATCCTCAAGGCCCTGGAGGCATGCGGGCAAAACAGGGCCCGGGCAGCCGGCCTCCTTGGAATCCACAGGACACTCCTTTACAAGAAGATGATAAGACACGGCATCCCCACTTCAAGGAACCTCCAGAAAAGACAAGAGTAGCAAAAAAGATACATTTCCTCTTCCCTCTTGTTGCAGGGGGGCGCCTCCAGTCAAAAACGGCCTGGATCACCCAGCCAAGCCGAGCGATCCAGGCCGAGGGGGAAACATCTAGGGCTCACTGGGCCAGGAACTTGGTTATGGCCTCAGAGGCCTGGGTGATGGCGGTGAGGCCCCCCAGGTGGCCGTTGGGGCTCTTGAGCTCCAGATAAGAGACATCCTTGCCCAGCTTCTTGAAGATCTCGGCGTGCTCCTTGACCTGTTCGGGGGGGAAGAGCAGGTCATTGCTGGCCGCGATCATGAGCACCTTGGCCTTGATGGCCTTTACCGCGTCCTCATATGAGGGGAAGCCGTTGGCGATGTCGAAAAGGGCACAGGCCTTGTTGAGATAGAGGATGGAGTTGGCATCGGCGGTCTTGGCGCGGGCGGCCCCGGCCTTCTGGAGAGCGTCGTGAACCAAGAAATCGTTCTCCATGGCCTTGAGGGGATCCTTTTCCGCCGAGGCCCATTTCCTCTCAAAGCTCTTCTCGGCCCACTCGAAGCCCTGGGCGCTCATGGTGGTGAGCATGAGAGAGTAGATCACCCCGTCCACGGGCTCGGCCTTGCCGTAGTAGTCCCCATTGTTCCATTTGGGGTCCAGTTTGATGGGGTCGGCCCATAGCTTGCCCCAGCCCAGCAGCCACGCCTGGGTCCTTGGGGTGGCTATCACAGGGATGGCCTTTTCCACGAAGTCCGGATAGGAGACGATCCACTGGAAGGTCTGCAGCCCTCCCATGGAAGCCCCTGTGACGGCCTTGAGTTTCTTGACCCCCAGTGACTGAAGAAGCTTGTATTGCAGGTTCACGAAGTCCTGGATGGTCACAACCGGGAAACTCATTCCATAGGGTTTCCCCGTGGCCGGGTTAACCGAAGCCGGACCTGTTGTCACCACCTTGGGGAGCTTGGGGTTCAGATTGCAAAGAGTATCCGAGCTCACGATGAAGTACTTGTCAGTGTCCAGGGGCTTGCCAGGGCCTATGATCACGTCCCAGTATCCAGGGGCCGGATCATCTGGGGCATACTTTCCAGCGGCGTGGGAGTTGCCGGAATAGAAGTGGCATATCAGGATCACGTTGTCCCCGGTGGGGGCCATCTTCCCGTAGGTCTCGTAGCCCACCTTGACCTGCGGGATCTTCTGGCCGCTTACCAAAGTGAACTCCGGTAGCTCGAAGACCTTCTTCTCCACTATCTGTTCGAGGGCCAAGGCCGTTGAGGTAATCACCAGAAAAACCGACCACCAGAGTGCCAGGAAACGAATAGGTCTTCTCATCTTGCCTCCTCCTTTCTCTTGGTTGATATGATCCACCCAATGCCAATCCCCTGAAGGCGGCCAGCGCTTGCTCTACTTTCATGTCTGAAAAAAATGGCTTGGGGCTTCTGCTGCCATAAGATAGCAAAGATTGTCTTTCCGGGATAGCAAAACCTTAACAAATCCTGGAAGGAGGCTTTGCCGGATCTCCCTTGCCTGGAAACTCTAACCGAAGTAGGCTTGAGCCCTGGATTCCAAAAAAGGAGGAGGAGTTTCCATGGAAGAGCTAAGGCAAGTCACGGTGATAGGGACCGGAACCCTGGGGACCCAGATCTGCATGGTGGCGGCCAACGCAGGCTACAAGGTTCAGTGCTTCGACTCGCAGCAAGGCTCCCTGGACAGAGCCCTGGAGAAAGTGAGACCCAGGGCAGAGGTATCCAAGAGACCCCCTTTGGTTCCCCTGGAGCGCTGGGAGAGTTGCCGTAACTCCATTGTTTGTCACTCAAGTATGGATAAGGCCTTGAAGGGTGCGGATCTGGTCATTGAGGCGGTCCCAGAGGAACTGGAGCTCAAGAGAAAGACTTGGAAAGAGATGGGCCGATGGGCTCCCCCCAAGGCCATACTCGCCACCAACAGCTCCTCCATTCCTGTGTCACGCCTGGAGGAAGCCGGGGGAAGACCGGAGCGCTCTTTGAATCTCCATTTCTACCAACCCTTGCTGGGAATGCACATGGTGGATGTCATGGGGGGGAGCCGCACAGCTCCTGAGGTTTTTGATGCTGGTGTGAGTTGGGTAAGATCCCTGGGCTGCATTCCCCTGACGGTGCGAAAAGAACTGCTTGGGTTTTGCTTCAACCGGGTCTGGCGGGCCGTGAAGAGGGAGACGCTGCACATGTGGGCCGGGGGGTTCGTGGACTTCAGGGACGTGGACAGGGCCTGGATGGTCTTCACAGGAATGGACATGGGTCCTTTCGGACTCATGGATGCAGTGGGCCTGGATGTGGTTTACGACATTGAAATGGTTTATTACCAGGAATCCCAGGATCCCAAGGACAAACCCCCAGAAGCCTTGCTGGAAATGCTAAAGAAAGGAGAGCTGGGGGTGAAGAGCGGCAAAGGTTTTTACACCTACCCTGACCCTGAGTTCGGTCGCGATGGGTTCCTCAAGGGGTGAGAGGGTGGACAGCTCGCCGAGGCCTGTTGTATAAGGAGGGCATTGGGAAGAACCGGGGCTGGAGAGCCCATTAAAAGAAAATGAGGTGCAAGATGCTTGGGAAGCTCGTGCTGGGAGCGGCTTTGGTCTTGGGGCTCATGGGCTCTGCTGTGGCACAGGAGATTGGGGAGCTGATGGGGAAGGCAGATGCCATTTGGTCTCAAAGGGGGGATCTGGCAAAACTCAAAGAGAGCATGGAGCTTTACCAAAAAGTGTTGGCTCAGGATTCCATAAATGTGGAGGCCCTGTGGAAGCTTTCCAGGGCTTGCTGGTGGTTGGGGACCCACAGCCCAGAGGAAGAGAAACTGGCCATTTTTGAGAAAGGCATGGATTACGGCAAGAGAGCAGTTCTTCTCAAGGAAGACTGTGCCCCCTGCCATTACTGGCTCGGGGTGAACTACGGAGTGTACGGAGAGGTCAAGGGGGTTCTAAAGAGCCTCTCTTTGGTGGAGCCCATTAAAGAAGAAATGAACAAGGTGATTCAGTTGGATCCCGGTTTCATGCACGGTGGGGCTTACAGAATTCTGGGTAGGATGGCCTATAAGCTTCCTTGGTTTGCCGGTGGGAGCAAAAAGGAATCGGTGGAGTACCTCAAAAAGGCCTTGGAATACGGCCCCAACAGCTTCTTGACAAGGCTCTTTCTGGCAGAGACCTATTTGGCCATGGACGAGAAAGAGCTGGCAAAAAAGGAGCTGGAATGGTGCCTGAATGCCCCTGAGCCTGCGGATCCGGGGGACAAAGAGGATAGAAGGAAGGCTCAAAAGCTCTATCAAGAGAACTTCCGCTGAGCAAACAAGAAAGCCGAGCTGACGGGTTCCCGAAAGGTGGAGGTCACATGAAGAGTGAAGTTGCGGATATTTTGGAAAGGGCCAAGGGGAGGGGACAGAAAGCCCTCTCGGAGTACGAAAGCAAGTGCGTTTTAAAATCCTGTGGTATTCCGGTGACCAGGGAGGAGCTGACACAGGACCTGGAAGGGGCCAAGAGGGCGGCCCAGGCCATAGGGTATCCAGTGGTTCTCAAAGCCTGCTCCCATGAGCTGACCCACAAGACCGAGAAGGGTCTCATAGAGGTGGGCCTCCGGGACGAGAGGGATCTGGAAGAAGCTTTCAGGAAACTTTCCAAGGCCATGGAAGGGATCCAGGGTGGCTACCTGGTACAGGAGATGGTGAAAGGGGCCAGGGAGCTGGTTATAGGCATGACAAGGGATCCCCAATTCGGCCCCTGCGTGATGTTCGGTTTGGGGGGCATATTCACGGAGATCCTGAGGGATGTCTCCTTCAGGGTGGCTCCCATACAGAAAAGGGATGCCTTGGAAATGATGGATGAGATTAAGGGCAAGAAGATCCTGGAGGCCGTAAGGGGCATGGAGGCTGTGGACAGGGAGCTTTTGGCCCAAAGCCTGATTGCTTTGGGAGACCTGGGCATGGAGCATGAGGAAATCCAGGAGATAGACGTCAATCCCATGATCATCAGGGGGAGCAAGCCTGTGGCAGTGGATGCCTTGGTGGTGCTTCGCCAGGAGTGAACCCTCCGGCCGAAGAGCTTGCAGGGGACATCCAAGGCCTTGGGAAAAAAGAGGATTTCTCAACAGGAGGCAAGATATGAAAAGAGGGCTGGGAAAAATCGGAATGGGTTTGGTCTTGGCAGTGGCTCTTGTGGGATGTGCCGCCACAGAGCGAGTCATAGACTACAGCGAGATGAAAACAGATGTGAGGATGGATCGCTCGATCTTTTTGGAGCCCCTAAACAAATATCCAAAGAAGGTCTACGTGGAGGTCAAGCACACAACCAACCGTCCTGACCTGGTGGGAGGCTTCCAGCCCGTGCTTGTGGGCATGATCCAGAATAAAGGCTACGAGATAGTCTCCAACCCCAATCAGGCCGATTACATGATCCAAAACAATATCCGCTATATAGGGGAGTATAACGACAGGATAATCCAAGACGGCGTGATCACCGGCGCTGCAGTGGGAGCGCTGTCAGGTCTTGCCATAGCCCATAGCGCAGCCGGTGTTGCTGGAGGGGCTTTGGTTGGCGGGGCCCTGGGCCTGGGGGCGGACATCGCCACCCGCACCAAGACCTGCATCATAGCCATAGACGTGAGAATAACCGAGCGCACCTTGGCTCGCCCCAAGGTTCATGACTGCGGTGTGGCCGCCTCGGCCACCAAGATCTGGCTTACCACCGAGGCGGCTGCCCCCACCCTGGTTCAGCTGGCAGCCCAGCAGATCTCAGGAGTGTTCTAGCTGGAAAGGTTTCTTAAGGTTGGAAGGTAGGTTCGGAGCCTTTGGGGGGTAACACCCCCCAAAGGGTCTGCACCTGTTGAGCGGTTCAACCTCAGTAAGGTAAGCCTTCTCTTGCATAAAAAAAAATACTTTAATCTCGAGGCGACAAAAAAAAAGGCCTTGCTGAGGGCTTTAATCAATGCCCTTGGCAGAAGGCCCGAAATATCTTTTGTCTATGTACACGGATCTTTCTTGATTGACGGGCCTTTTCAGGACTTGGACCTGGGCGTATATCTGAACACCTACTTGAGTAGCGTGCTAGAGTGGGAGTTACTCTTGGAAGGCCAGTTGGCCCTGGAGATGGGGCCTTTGCCTGTGGATATTCGGGTTCTCAATGGAGCCCCCGTATCTTTTAGATATCGGGTGATCAAGACAGGGGAGCCTATCCTGGTAAGGGATCCGGTGCTCCTGGCCGACTTTGTAGAGACAACCATAAGGGATTACCTGGAGTTCGCTAGATTCAGAGATGAGTATTTGAGGGAGACCGTGGGCCTTGGATGTGAACCTTGACAGGGTTAGGAAGATAACATCTGAGATCCTCGGGGGACTTAGGTTGCTGGAGGAGCTTGCCCGGCTTCCCGAAGAGGAATTCCAGGCGGATCCCCACAAGATCGGAAGTGCCAAATACAACCTTATACTGGCCATAGAGGGAGTAGTGGACCTGTGCCATCACCTCATCGCCAGAAGGGGCTTTAGAACCCCAGAGGACTACTCAGACACCTTAAGAGTCATGCTGGAGGAGGGGGTCATTGATGAACAATTCACTTCAACTCTGATCCAGATGGTCAGATTCAGAAACAGGCTGGTGCATATTTACTGGGATGTGGATATAAAGGAAATATATAGAATTCTCCAAACTCGGCTGGAGGATATTCACCGGTTTCTAAGGGAATTCAAAGTGTTCTTGGATAAGACTCAAAGACCCTCTTAGCCTGAAAAATTCTGCATTGCCCGGGAAACGAATCAACCTCCGCATCCAGGCATGGCTTGTGGGATGACTCTACCTCAGCCAGGATTTTTCTCCAAAGCCCACAACTTTGGGGCCAGGCCCCCAAACTCCCCGGTCACGCTTTGGCATACTCCGACTCACACCAGCACCAAATGAGAAGCTGAAAATCAGGGTGTCTTTGAGTATGGACCGGTCTGTGCAAACATGTGATTAAGATAACCCGCATTATCCACTCACCGTGACTAATGCGGGTTAGATCCGCCAAGCTGTGTGAATCACACAGCCTCCACCACCAAGGCGCAGCCTTGGCCTCCGCCTATACAGAGGGTTGCCAAGCCCAGCCTAGCACTTCTTCGCTTCATCTCGTAAAGCAGCGTGACCAGGATCCTGGCACCACTTGCCCCTATGGGGTGGCCAAGGGCAATGGCCCCGCCGTTGGGGTTCAACTTTTGCGTGTCCAGGCCCAGCTCCTTGATGCAGGCCAGAGACTGGGATGCAAAGGCCTCGTTGAGTTCCACCAGATCCAGATCCTTCACCCCCAGGCCGGCCTTCTCCAGGGCCTTGCGGGTGGCCGGGATGGGGCCGGTCCCCATGTAGGCCGGATCCACACCCGCAGAACCATAAGAGCGGATCCTGGCCAGCCCTCTGAGACCCCTTGCGCGGGCCTCCCGGCCAGACATAAGCAGTAAGGCGGCCGCACTGTCGTTTATGCCCGAGGCGTTTCCAGCGGTCACAGTGCCCTCTGGGATGAAAGCGGGCTTGAGGGCCGCCAGCTTTTCCATGGAGGTCTCTCTTGGGTGTTCGTCGGTTTCGAAGATCAGGGGAGCCCCCTTTTTCTGGGGGATCTCCACAGGCACTATCTCCTCTTTGAAACGCCCTTCTTTGATGGCTGCCCTGGCTTTCTCCTGGCTGGCAAGTCCGAAGCGATCCTGCTCCTCTCGGCTTATATTGTATTTTTTGGCCACGTTTTCTGCCGTGACCCCCATATGGTAGCCGTGGAAGATCTCCCAAAGGCCATCATGGATCATGAGGTCCAGGAACTGGTCGTTTCCCATGCGTTCTCCCCAGCGGGCCTTGGGCACTGCATAGGGAGTCATGCTCATGTTCTCCATGCCCCCTGCCACAACCACCCTGGCATCCCCCAAGGCGATGGCCTGGGCCCCCAGAATCACAGCCTTGAGCCCCGAGGCACACACCTTGTTCACGGTGAAAGCAGGTGTCTCCTGTGGGATGCCCGCTCCCATGGCCGCCTGACGAGCCGGGTTTTGGCCCTGGCCTGCCTGTAGCACGTTGCCCATTATGACCTCCTCCACATCAGAAGGGGAGATCTGCGCCCTTTTCACAGCCTCGGATATGGCTATAGAGCCTAAACGATGGGCGGGGATTTCCTTGAGGCTCCCTCCGAAACTCCCGATGGGAGTTCGCACAGCGCTTACCATTACCACCTCTTCCATAGGCCTTTCCCTCCTTGGAGCAATTTTCCGCCAACGCCAAAAATGCACATTTCCCCGGCGCCTCTTTAGCTCTGAATGCCCTCAGGTCTGAGTTCTTAATCCCTTTCCACCAAGAGCGAGACCGCTTCTCCACCCCCAAGGCACAAGGTGGCCATACCCCTCTTGGCTGCCTTGTCCCTCATGGCATAAATCAAGGTGGTAAGCACCCTGGCTCCGCTTGCCCCTATGGGATGTCCCAGGGCCACAGCACCTCCGTACACGTTTACCCTACCGGGATCCAGGCCCAGCTCCCTGAGCACAGCCACTGTTGAGCCCGAGAAGGCCTCGTTTATCTCATGGAGGTCTATGTCTTGCGCAGAGAGCCCCTGCTTGGCCGCCACCTTGGGGATTGATAGAATAGGGGCCACAAGCACGTATTTCATGTCAAGGCCCGCTGAGCCCTGGGCTCCCACCCGAGCCAATCCCTTAAGGCCGAGTGTTCTGGCCCTCCTGTCTGAAACCAGCACCACTGCCGCGGCCCCGTCGCTGATGATGGAGGAGTTTCCAGCGGTGGCAAACCCATCTTTTTGAAAGGCGGGTTTCATGGCCGCAAGGGTCTCATAATCGGTAGGCCTGGGACATTCGTCTGTATCGAAGATGAGGGGGGGGCCTTTGGGCCTGGGCACCTCCACAGGGAGAATCTGCTCCTTGAAACGGCCCTGGGAGATGGCCTCAAGAGCCCTTCTGTAGGATTCGGCGGCATAGCGGTCCTGATCCTCTCGGCTGACCCCGTACTTCTTGGAGCAAAGGTCATTGCTTATCCCCATATGAAAATCGTTCACATGGTCCCAGAGGCCGTCCTGGAGCATGGCGTCTTGAACCGTACCGTGCCCCATACGGTAGCCTGTGCGGGCCCGCTCCAGCATGTAGGGGGCCCTGCTCATGCTCTCCATGCCTCCGGCCACCACCACCTCGGCGTCCCCGCAGCGGATAGCCTGGGCTCCCATCATCACGGCCTTGAGCCCCGAGCCGCACACCTTATTGATGGTGGTGCAGCCCACCTCCCATGGGAGCCCGGCCTTTATGGCCGCTTGCCTGGCGGGGTTCTGCCCGTAGCCGTGTGGGAGCACCTGCCCCATTATCACCTCGTCCACATCTGCAGGCTCCAGATGGGCCCTTCCAATGGCCTCCTTAATCACCAGGGCCCCCAGCTCGGTGGCTCCCATGCTGCTTAAAGAGCCCTGGAAACCGCCGATAGCAGTTCTAACCGCACTCAGGATCAGAACCTCTTGCATAATCCTTACCCCCCAAAGCGGCTAGCCGCTCTGCACAACTCCCTCAGATGGGCCTCAAGATCTCTGCCAGGGCTTTCTCTGCCGCGCTGTAGGGATCAGTGGAGCGAGCTGCCAGCCCTTCCAGCAGATCAGTCCAAAGCCCGCTTTTCTCCAATCTTTCCACCCCTTCCTGATAGAGCAGATCCCTCAGGATCTCCATGAACTTACCCTGGATCCTTTTTACCTGCCTCTTAGACCAGAGACGGTCCCCCAGAAAGGTCCTGTGGCGCTCCACTTGGTCCACCAGTTCCTCCAGACCGCGGTGGTGGATGGCCTCTGTTTTTACTACCACAGGTCTCCAATCCTCGGGGCCGTACTGATTCATCTCCAGCATTAACTCTATCTCCCGCACGGTCTTGTCCGCACCGTCGCGGTCGGCCTTGTTCACCACGAAGATGTCCCCTACTTCCAGGATTCCCGCCTTTATGGCCTGGATCTCGTCCCCCATGCCTGGAATGAGCACCACTATGTTGGTGTGGGCCAGCCTCACTATTTCCACCTCGTCCTGGCCCACCCCAACGGTTTCCACCAGGACCACATCCTTTCCCATGGCATCCATTACATCCACTATGTCGTGGGTGGATCTGGACAACCCCCCTAGGTGGCCCCTGGTGGCCAGGCTGCGTATGAAGACCCCCTCATCGGTGCTGTGGCGTTGCATGCGCACCCTGTCTCCCAAGATTGCCCCTCCTGTGAAGGGGCTGGTGGGGTCCACGGCCACCACTCCAACGGTTCTCTGGCGTTGTCTCAAGCATTGGATGATATGATCCACCAGGGTGGACTTGCCTGTTCCTGGAGAGCCTGTTATGCCTATGATGTGGGCCCTGCCGGTATGAGGGAAAAGGGCCTTGAGTTCCTCCCGGGCAGAGGGGATCTCGTCGTCTATATCGCGCATGAGGCGGGCTGCCGCCCGCACCTCTCCCCTGAGGATGGCCTCTGCCAGAGACCCCTGGTTCATTTGGATTCCGTGTACAGGACCGCCAGGATGCGGGTGGGTCCCTGGCCGTGGCATCTCACCAGATGTGGCCTGTTGGAGTCGTAGTAGATGGCGTCACCGGCCTCCAGAATCTCCACGCGCTGCTCGAACCGGGCCTCCATGCTTCCTTCCAGAACGTAGATGAACTCCTGACCGTCGTGGCTGGACATCTCCTGTACGTCTGTGGGATGAAGAGTCACCAAGAAAGGTTCCATGGCCCTGTCCCCCTTCTCTGGGGCCAAGGACTCATACTCGTAGCCGTGCCTCTTGCGGGTTCCTGATGCAAAGCGGGCTATTTTCCTGCGCTGGTGAGCCCGCACGATGGTATAAGGCGCAGGTTCCGAAGGGGCTATAAAAACCCCCATCTTGGTCTCCAGGGCTTTCCCAAGTCGGATCAGCTCCCCAAGGGGGGGGGTGTACTGGTCCTTCTCGATGCGGGCCAGCAGTTCCGGTTCCAGCCCGGTTCGGCTGGCCAGGTCTTCCAAGGAAAGGGCCTTCTCCCTTCTAATGGCCGCGATGCGCTGGCCAAGAGTTCTGGGAGGAGGTTCCTTCTTTTCCCCGGGCATGAGGGCGGCCGGGTCGGTCAGGTAATCGTGGGGCTCCGCTGTGCGAGTCTTCCTGGGAGCCCTGGGCTTTCTGGCCTTGGTGGTCTCCTTCATCCCTCTTTCCCCTCTCAAGCCCGCCTCACATGGCCCTCCCAAGGACCCCTATGTTGCGGGCTATGACTATGCGCTGGATCTCAGAGGTGCCTTCCCCTATTTCCAGCAGCTTGTGATCTCGGTAGAACCTCTCAATATTATATTCCTTCATGAGGCCGTAACCACCATGGATCTGGACCGCCTTGTCCACCACCCTGCCCATGACCTCGGAACAGTAAAGTTTGGCCATGGCAGCTTCTTTGGCAAACGGTCTTTCATTTTCCCTCAGCCAGCAGGCCTTGTAAAGAAGATTGCGGGCCAGTTCTATCTCTGTGGCCATATCCGCCAATTTAAAGGCAATGGCCTGGAAAGAACCTATGGTTCTACCGAACTGCATCCGGGTGTTGGCATATTTGAGGGCCATCTCGAAGGCCCCTTGGGCTCCGCCAAGGCCCATGGCCCCTATGCTCAAACGGCCCCCGTCCAAGGTGGCCAGCATCTGGTGGAACCCATCACCCCTTTTACCCAGGAGGTTCTGGGCAGGCACCCTGCAGTCCTCAAAGAAGAGCTGCCCTGTGTTGGAGGCCCTCCACATCATCTTGCGTTTCATGGGCACTGCCTTGAATCCCTCGGCCCCGGCAGGCACCAGAATGCAACTGATCTCCCTCTTGCCGTCTTGCCTAAGCCCGGTCACAGCTTGAACCACCACCACCCCGGTCATCTCGCAAGCCGAGTTGGTGATAAAGATCTTGCTGCCGTTGATGATCCACTCATCCCCTTGAAGCTCAGCATGGGTCTGGGAGCCCCCGGCATCGGATCCCGCATTGGGCTCTGTGAGCCCAAAGGCGGCCAGAATTTCCCCCCTGCACAGCCTGGGTAGCCAGGTCTGCTTCTGCTCTTCGTTACCATAGTAATAGATGGGGCCGATGCCCAGGGAGTTGCCGGCTGCTATGGTGGCGGCCTGGGAGCCGTCGACCCGGGCCAGCTCCTCCACGGCTATTATGTAGGAAACATACCCTATGTTGGAGCCCCCGTACTTCTCAGACACAAAGCAGCCCAGAAGCCCCATCTCCGCCATTTTCCGGGTCAGCTCAGGGGAGAACTCCTCCTTCTCATCCAGCTCCAAAGCAAGGGGGGCTATCTCGTTTTCCGCAAATTCCCTAACAGCCTGTCGGATCAGGTTCTGCTCCTGGGTAAGATCAAAGCACAAGCCCATGACCTTTCATCCTCCCCTCAACAAGCATTAAGTGGACTCTTTAAAAACCGGATTCGCCTTAAAACAGGTTCAATCCTTCTGCCTGCTCCCCCTTGGTCGGATGTTCTGCTTCACCCACTGCACCGTGTGCTCCACAGGGGTGCCCGGTGTGAAGATCTCCTTCACCCCGGCTTGTTTCAGGCGTACTACGTCCTCCTCAGGAATGATACCCCCTCCGAACACCGCTATGTCCTCTGCCCCCCTCTCCTTCAAGAGCTGGAGGACCTCCAGGAAATGCCGATTGTGAGCTCCTGCCAGGGAGCTTAGCCCTATGGCGTCCACATCCTCCTGGATGGCAGCACTTACAATCTGTTCAGGGGTCTGGTGAAGGCCTGTGTATATGACCTCAAAGCCCGCATCCCTGAATCCCCTTGCAATCACTTTGGCACCCCGGTCATGGCCGTCCAGACCAGGCTTTGCCACCATGATTCTCACCTTTCGTTCTTGGGACATCTGCACCCTCCGCGCTCACCCGTTTGATCTGGCCAGCTCGATCAGCCCGAATCATTCTCCAAGTCCCGTCGCTTTTGGGGCCAGGCCCCCCAACCTCTTGTAGGCTTCCAGATTTTCCCACTCAACCCCAGGCCGAATCTAACACTGAAAATCATCGGTGTGTTTGAACGTGCTTGAGCTCTTCTATTGAATCCTCAAGCCAGCCCGCATGACCCTCTTCTGGGGGAACAATTCGGGTTAGGAGCTCTTTTTCTAGAAATAGCCCGGGTCGCGATACTCTCCGAAGATTCCCCTCCAGACATCACATATCTCCTGAAGAGTGGCATAGGCTTTCACGGCCTCGATTATGTGTGGCACAAGGTTCTGGCCGTTTTCAGAAGCCCTTTTCAGTGCATCCAGTTTTCGTTCCAAAAGGGAGTTGTCTCTTTTCCTTTTTAGCTCTTGCAGCCTGCGGACCTGAGCATTCTCCCTCTCCTCGTCTATCCTTAAGATCTCCACAGGAAGCTGGTCGTCGGTGACATACTTGTTCACCCCCACCAACACGCGCTCGCCTGAGTCCACCTCCCTCTGGTAAGTGTAAGCCGCTTCCGCTATCTCCTTCTGGGGGTATCCCAATTCTATGGCACGCACCATGCCCCCCAGTTCGTCAATCTTGCGGATATAGGCCCAGGCCTTCTGCTCCATCTCGTCGGTTAAGGCCTCCACAAAGTAAGATCCGGCAAGGGGATCTATGGTGTTGGCCACCCCGGACTCCTCGGCTATGATCTGTTGGGTTCTGAGGGCTATGGTGGCGGCCTCCTGGCTGGGCAGAGCCAACACCTCGTCCAAGGAGTTGGTGTGCAGGGACTGGGTGCCCCCCAGCACTGCCGCCAGGGCCTCCAAGGTGGTGCGCACCACGTTGTTGTAAGGCTGCTGGGCCGTGAGAGAACAGCCAGCGGTCTGGGTGTGGAACCTGAGCATGCAGGAGCGGGGATCCTTGGCTTTGAAACGCTCTTTCATGACTTGCGCCCAGATGCGGCGGGCGGCCCTTAACTTGGCTACCTCCTCGAAAAAATCCATGTGGGAGTCGAAGAAGAAAGAGAGCCTTGGGGCGAACTCATCCACCTGAAGTCCCCTTTCCAGGCAGGCCTCCACGTAGGCGATCCCGTCCGCCAGGGTGAAGGCCAGCTCCTGCACGGCCGTGGCCCCGGCCTCCCGGATGTGATACCCGGAGATGCTTATGGTGTTCCACTTGGGCACTTCCCTGGTGCAGTACTCCACCGTGTCCACTATGATCCTCATGGAGGGCCTAAGAGGCAGCATGAAGGTCTTCTGGGCTATGAACTCCTTTAGCATGTCGTTCTGGATTGTGCCGCCTATCTGATCCTTTCTTACCCCCTGCTTCTCGGCCACTGCTATGTACATGGCCAGAAGTATTGATGCTGGTGGGTTTATGGTCATGGAGGTGGTGACCTGGTCCAGAGGGATTTCTCGGAAGAGCACCTCCATGTCCTTGAGAGTGTCTATGGCCACCCCGCATTTGCCCACCTCCCCCCTGCTCAGAGGGTCATCCGAGTCCCTACCCATGAGGGTGGGCATGTCGAAGGCCACGCTGAGGCCTGTCTGGCCCTGGGAGAGGAGGTAGCGGAACCTCTGGTTGGTCTCCTCGGCAGTGCCCATGCCTGCGAACATGCGCATGGTCCAGAGCCGACCCCTGTACATGTTGGGCTGTACCCCGCGGGTGTAAGGATACTGGCCTGGGAATCCTATCTTCTCGGCGAAGTCGTGTGCCTGGATGTCCAAGGGGGTGTAAAGGGCACGGATCTCCTGGCCCGAGATGGTGGTGAAACGCTCCCTTCTCTCCCCGTAAGCGCTTCTGTGATCCTGCACCTTCCGACCCCAGGTCTCCTGCATTTCCTTAACTTGCTCCATGGTCTTCTGGCTGAACATTTTTACGCCTCCTGATCCCACTCACCGGGCCCAATAGGCTCAAGCGAGGAATTCAAAACCGCGGGGCTGAAGATTTTCCAACCCATGCTCCGGAGGTTGGAAAGGCCCTCCCAAATCCGTCCAGCTCCAAGGGCCGTCAAGAGCGTACAAAGCCCTCCCCCAGGGATACCTGGGCTTCTTTTACAAGCTTTGGATTCAGGAGCCTGGGCATGGGTGTCCCAGGCAAAAGAGAAGCCCAGGCAGGACTCTCCCAAAAGAGGCTCCAGTAATAAGAACTTATGCTTGCGTCTCAGCCCGCTGGGGACTTCTGAATTCCATGGGGAGAGGAACTTGAGGGGTTCGGGAAAATGGGGGAAGCCCCGGGCACAAAGGAATAAGGCCTCATGGGGCTTGGTAAAGGATGCTGAGAGCTTTCCGGCACAAAATCTTTCTCCCCGACGCCGGTGCCGGCCCGGCGCCGGGGATAGAACGGAGACGCCCAGCGGAAAAGTCAAACCACTCAATTCCAAGGAGTGGCCTCCTCTGCTTCCAGAGGCTGCAAGCAAGCCCGGCTTGAGCGGGCTTCTCTCTTCTATGTTGAGTCCTCTGCAACCTATCAAACCCATGAGGCCGTGTCAATACGCTTCGTGAAAAGGCCTACTGGTTCACAGGGGCAGGACCCGGGAGAAGAAAGACGTATTTTTTGCTTGACAAACAAAACTCATATATATATACGTATACAACCTTTATCCCTCCTTATCTCTTGCCTGGAGGACTTTGGCCTTGGCCCGAGAGAATACAATCCCCATGTATTTCAGGGTAGCCGAAACCCTAAAGGCCAGGATCGAGTCCCGCCGGTACAGACCCGGAGAGCTTATTTCTTCTGAGAAAGAGCTCTCAAGGGAATTCAATGTGAGCCTCATCACCATCAGAAAGGCCATGGAGCTTCTAGTGAAGGAAGGACTTGTGGCCCGCAAAAGAGGCTTGGGCACCTGGGTGCTCTCCTCCAACCAGGGCCGTCTGCCCATAAAGCTGAGCGGGAACTTCAGGGACTGGTTCGACTCTGTCTCTGGCCGCCTCCAGAGGCTGGAGGCAGAGGTGCTGGAGGTGGGGGTGGTGGCCTGCCCTGAGCAGGTTGCAAGGGCCCTGGGGATTGAGGAGGGAAAGCCTCTCTGGAGGATGAGAAGAGTAAGAAAGCACAAGGGGGAGCCCATCTCCTACTACATCAACTATGCTCCATCGGAGTTGGCCGGGACGGTTTCGGCTGCGGACTTTAAAAGAAGAAGCTTTCTGGAGGTGTTCCAGGAGAAGTTAGGGGTACGCCTCGGCCGAATCGAGCAACGGGTTGAGGCCACCGTGGCGGACATGGACGTCTCGGCCATACTGGGGGTGGATTTCGGCTCTGCGCTTTTCTTCGTGGAGAACGTTTATTACACCGTCCAGGACCAGCCCGTTGAGGTGACCCACATGTACTACCGGGGGGACAGATACGTGTACAGGGCAAGCATCCAGATGCTGCAGGGGGGATCTAGAGCATGACACTGGCGGAAGGAATACTGGCCGCCCGCTGCGGCATGGATAAAGTGGACCCTGGGGATTTTTTGGATGTGCCCGTGGATCTGGTCATGACCACAGACGCCACAGGCCTCATCAGCATGGAACAGTTCCGCCGCATGGGGGCCAAGAGGGCTTTTGATCCCGAAAAGATCGTGTTTGTCATGGACCATTTCGTTCCTGCCCGCACAGTGGAGTCTGCCGAGGCCATCCAGGCCTTGAGGTGCTTTGCTCGGGAGCTGGGTGCCAGGTGGTACGAAGGGGGGCAGGCGGGGATCTGCCATGTGCTCTTGCCCGAGCAAGGGCTTGTGGCCCCCGGAGAGGTGGTGGTGGGGGGGGACTCCCACACCTGCACTTATGGCGCCCTTGGGGCCTTTGCCACGGGCATGGGCTCCACTGACATAGCGGTTGCCATGGCCACAGGAAAGGTCTGGATGAGGGTTCCTGAAACCCTTAGGGTCATTTACAGGGGAAGGCCCGGGAAATGGGTAGGGGGCAAGGATCTCATCCTACGCACCATAGGGCTTCTGGGGGTGGACGGGGCCACGTACATGGCCATGGAGTTTACCGGAGAAGCCCTCCAGTTCCTGGACATGGATCATCGTTTCACCATGGCCAACATGGCTGTAGAGGCCGGAGCCAAGGCAGGCCTCTTTCCTGTGGATTCCAAGACCCTGGAATACCTTGAGGGCCGTGTGCAAAAGAAGTTTTCCGTGCCCCGGTGGGATTCCCAATCCTCCTGCCGAGAGCTCCTGGAGGTGGATGTCTCGGCCCTGGAACCACAGGTGGCCGTGCCTCACTCCCCGGCCAATGTGAAAGACGTGGGTTCCTTCCAAGGCCTTACCATAGACCAAGCTGTGATAGGTTCCTGCACCAACGGCCGCATGGGGGATCTTCGCGTTGCAGCACAAATCCTCCAAGGCAGAAGGGTCCATCCTGATGTGAGGTGCCTCATATTGCCCGGAACCCCCCAAGTTTACCTTCAGGCCCTGGAAGAAGGATTGGTGGGCATCTTTTTGAGGGCCGGGGCTGTTGTGGGGCCTCCCACCTGCGGTCCCTGCCCTGGAGGGCACATGGGGGTCCTGGCCCAGGGGGAAAGATGCGTATCCACCACCAACCGCAACTTCTTGGGCCGTATGGGAAGCCCCAAAGCCGAGATTTTCCTTTCCAACCCGGCAGTTGCGGCTGCAAGCGCGGTACTTGGCCGCATAGCCCATCCGGAGGAGGTTCTTGAGACATGATCCGGGGCAGGGTGCACAAGTTCGCAGACAACGTGGACACCGACGCCATCATAGCGGTTAAGTGGGCCGGCCTTACAGATCCCAAAGAGCTGGGCAAACACTGCATGGAGACCATTGATCCAGGCTTTGCCGGGAGGGTCAAGCCGGGGGACATACTTGTTGCAGGGAGGAACTTCGGCTGCGGCTCCTCCAGGGAGATAGCCCCTTGGTCCATAAAGGGGGCCGGTATCGCCTGTGTGGTGGCAGAAAGCTTTGCCAGGATCTTCTTTAGAAACGGGATCAACATCTCCCTTCCCCTGGTCCAGTGCCCAGAGGCCGCCCAGGCGGCTCAGGAGGGGGACATTTTGGAGATCGATCTGGCCTCTGGAAAGATAAGAAACCAGACTCAGGGGACATTTTTCCAGGCCAGCCCATATCCGGAGTTCATACAGGAGCTGATAAGGGCGGGGGGGCTTGTGCAATACACCCGGGAGAGGCTGGCAAAGGGGGATTCCCAGGAAATGCACGGGGAGCGGTGATCCATGATCGAGGCCCTGGTGGTCATTCTTCTTTTGCTTCTAATAGCCCTGGGAGTGGAGATATTCGTGGCCCTGGGTGCGTGCGGGGCCCTGGGGCTTTTACTGGCCCGGGGGCCTGACGCCCTGGCTTTGGCCGCAACCTCTCTATTCGGGCAGGTGACCACCTTCGAGCTTCTGGCCCTGCCTCTTTTTGTGCTCATGGGCCATGTGCTGGCCAAGACACCCATAGGCGGGGATCTCTTCCACCTGGCCTCCAGGTGGCTTTCCTGGCTTCCGGGCGGGCTGGCCATAGCCTCTGTGGGGGCCTGCACGGTCTTTGGGGCGGTAAGCGGGGTGAGCGTGGCAGGGGTCGCGGCCATAGGCTCCATGGCCGTGCCTGAAATGCTGAAGAGAGGCTACTCGGTGAGACTGGCTGCGGGGTCAGTGGTCTGTTCAGGAGCCCTGGCCATGCTCATCCCGCCGAGCGTGCCCTTCATCATCTACAGCGCCATAACAGGGGAGTCGGTGGCAAAGCTCTTCATCGGCGGAATAGTGCCGGGCCTTTTCATAGCCGCCGCTCTCAGCCTGTATATCGTTGTGAGGGTCATTCTTTCCCCTGGGTTGACGCCCAGCAGGCAAGAGGTTTCGGCCACCTGGCGGGAGAGGTGGGAGAGTCTGGGCCGGGTCTGGCATGTGGGGGTTCTCATCTTCTTGGTCCTGGGATCCATCTATCTGGGTGTGGCCACCCCCACCGAGGCCTCGGCAGTGGGGGCCGCAGGGGCTTTTCTCATAGCAGGGGCCGTGTACCGCAACATGACCCCCCGGAGAATCCTCCAGATCCTGCTCGAGAGCATGCGCATAAGCGTGGCCATCTTGATCATCATGGGAAGCGCCAAGATCTTCGGGGATTTCTTAAACATGGTGAGGCTCCCCCAGCAGCTCACCGAGTTCATGCTTGGATGGCAGCTCCCCAGGGAGTTCATGATCCTTGCCGTGCAGGCACTGCTCATCCTGGGAGGCATGTTCGTGGATGCAGCCTCCCTCATTGTTGTCACCACGCCCATTTTGCTACCCCTGATCAAGGCCCTGGGGTACGACCCGCTCTGGTATGGGATCGTATTGGTAATCAACCTGGAGCTGGCCGTTGTGACCCCTCCTGTGGGGCTCAACCTGTACACGCTTAGAAGCTGTGTGCCCAGCCTGAAGCTGGAGGAGATAGTGCAGAGCAGCATCCCCTTTCTCCTGGTGGAGCTGGCCTGCCTGGTTTTTTTCACCCTTTATCCACCCCTTGGGCTTTGGCTTCCAAGCCTGATGAGGTAGTCCCGCGGCCGGAAGGCCTATGAGGAGGTATCCATGAAAAGAGCGAACAGAAGGGAGTTTCTGAAAGGAGCGGCCTTGGGCATGGGGGCTCTGGCCGTTGGAACAAGAGGCATGGGCCTGCCCAAGGCCTGGGCTGCACCGCCAACACTTACCACGGTCACGTACCTGACCCCGGCCTACGAGGACCTTTTCCCTCCCATCCAGGGCTTCGTGGACAGGCTCAAGCAGAAGCACTCAGGGGCCGTCCAGGTGGACTTCTTCCACTCGGGAACCCTGGTCAAGGCGGACGACCAGACAGCGGCCCTCAGGGCCGGCACCATCCATGTCATGTTCCACACAAGCTCTTACATCACAAGGACCTTCCCCATACTGGGAATCACCGGCCTGCCAGGCCTGGTGGATGAGCTTTACCGCCACGGGGAGAGGCTGGCCATGGAGGGCCCCCTCTGGAAGCTCATAAACGATGCCCTTGCCAAGGACAACACCTTCATGCTCACGGCTGGAGGTGCGGTCCTGGAGCCTGAGTACATCTGGAGCGGGGCCCAGAAGGTGGCCAGCCTTGCGGACCTCAAGGGCAAGAGATGCAGGATCGTGAGCTACGAGGCTGAAGAGGCCTTGAAGCCCTATGGGGCCGCGGCTGCAAGAATCCCCTCATCCGAGCTCTACCTGGCCGTGCAAAGGGGCACGGTGGATGCCACCTTGGCAAATATCGGAACTGTCATGGGCCGAAAGCTCTACGAGCAGGTCAAGCATTGCTACAAGCTGCCTGTGACAGGCTTCACCATCTCCATATTCCTGCTCAAGAGTTTCTGGGACAAGCTGCCTGAGAATGCCAAAGCTGCCCTTTGGGATGCAGGCAAGTGGTACGAGGAAAACAGCGCCCCCATGGTGAACAAGAAGTTCTACCCCGAGGTTTACTGGCCCAGGATAAAGCAGGCAGGGATCCAAGTATTCGAGCCCACCCAGCAGGAGATAGAGGATTTCAGGCAGAAGAGCCAGCCCGTGTGGGATTGGTGGAAGAAGCAGGTGGGGGAGCAAGTCGGACAAAGGGCGATAGATCTCACCATGGGCAAGGCGTAGACGGGGCCGTGCAAATGGGAGCGACAGAGACCATCCGGCGGAGCATATCCGGCCTTGGGTGGCTGGGGGCCTCTGCCATGGGCTTCATGGTCCTGAGCATAACCTACGATGTGGCCATGCGCTACATCTTCTCAAGGCCCACAAGCTGGGCCCTGGAGGTGAACACATTTCTCCTGGCCCTCCTCTCGGTGGTTCCTGCATGCGAGGTGCTCCAGGCAAGAAGCCATATCCGAGTTGGGTTTTTCCAGGAGCGCTTGCCCCAGGCCTTCAGACGGCCTGTAGCCCTGGTGAGGGGAGCGGCCGGGGCCTTTTTCTGCGGGGTCATGACCTGGAAAGGGGCGCTCCTGGCATGGCAGGCCTGGCAGCACAACGACCGCATGTCCACATCCCTTGGAACCCCCATGGTCGTCCCTTACCTGTTCCTGCCTGTGGGGTTCGGGCTCATGACCCTTTACTTTCTCTGGAGCATGGCCACTTCAGAGAAGCCACACGCAAGGGAGCCCTCGCAGGAGGCCGAGAGAGAGTCGGCAGCAGATAGTGAACAGCAGATCTAACAGGACGGTGGTGGAGACCCAAACACGAGGGAGATCTTCGGAAAACTAGGTTGGAGGATTCAGCATGAACTTGCCGAGCCGGGTGACCATCAGGGAGGTTGGCCCCAGGGACGGATTCCAGTCCTGGCCCGAGTTCGTACCCACGGAAAGGAAGCTGGAGGTGATCCAGGCGCTCATCGAGGCGGGGCTCAGGGAGATGGAGACCACCTCCTTCGTGAGCCCCAAGGCCATACCCCAGATGCGGGACGCCCAGGAGGTGATGCAGCGGGTGCCCAGGGGGAAGTGCCGTCACGCAGCCCTGGTGCCCAACCTGAAGGGCGCGGAGTTGGCCCTGGCCGCCGGAGCCGAGGAACTCGTGGTGGTGATATCGGCTTCAGAGGCGCACAACATGGCCAACATAAGGAGAACGGTTTCCCAGTCATTGGAGGAGCTGATCCCTCTGGTTTCGCTTTCCAGGAGCCACGGGGTGGGGGTCACCGGCGCCATCTCCGTGGCCTTTGGTTGCCCGTACCAGGGAGATGTGCCCGAAAAGGATGTGATGAGGGTGGCAGAGGGCTACCTGGCAGCAGGAGCCAGCCGTGTTCTCTTGGCTGACACCACGGGCATGGCCACGCCCTTGAGGGTCCAGGCTCTGGTAAATCGTTTCAGGGAAAGATTCGGGGGGGTAGAACTGGGGGTCCATCTCCACAACAACCGCGGCACTGCCATGGCCAACCTGTACGCCGCGCTTCAGGCCGGGGCCACCATATTCGACACGGCCCTGGGGGGCATAGGCGGCTGCCCCAATGTGCCCCAGGCAGCGGGCAACCTGGCCACAGAGGATGTGGTCTTCATGCTGGAAGACATGGGGGTGGACACAGGCGTGGATCTTGAAGCCTTGATCCGGGCCGCCCAGCTCCTGGAGAGGATCCTGGGCAAGGTGCTTCCCGGGCAGGTGATGAAAAGCGGGCCCAGGGATCCGGAGCTGGCTGAGAGGCTTTGTGGTATCAAGTGCCATCCCTGATGCGGGAGAGAGGCCTGGGCCTCCCCTTTGCGGAGAAAGGAGGACATTGGTGGTGGAAAGCGACCTTCCGTTGCGCGGTATTAAGGTCTTGGATCTGGGCCATGCCATCCTTGGGCCCACCTGCGGGCTCATCTTGGCCGACATGGGGGCCGATGTGATCAAGGTGGAAAGGGCCCCAGAAGGGGACGACACCCGCCGCCTCAAGGGCTTTGGGGTGGGATTCTTCCACTATTTCAACAGAAACAAGAGAAGCCTGGCACTGGACCTAAAGCAGGAAGAAGGCAAGCAGGTCCTAAGAAGACTCATCCAAAAGGCGGATGTGCTCCTGGAGAATTTCGGCCCTGGCACCATGGAGCGTCTCGGATTCCCGTACGAGAAATGCGCGGAGCTAAACCCAGGGCTGATCTACTGCACATTGAAGGGCTTCATGCCCGGGCCCTATGAAAAAAGGCCCAGCCTGGACAACCTCGTGCAGATGATGGGAGGGCTTGCCTACATGACAGGGCCCAAGGGCAGGCCCCTTAGGGCCGGCACCTCGGTCATAGACATAGTGGGGGGGATGTTCGGGGCCATGGGGATCATAACCGCCATTTACGAGCGCACCCGCACAGGCAAAGGGCAGCTTGTGAGGGCCACCCTCTTCGAGGCAACGGCCTTCCTGGTGGGCCAGCACATGGCCATGGCCGCCATGACCGGAGAGGTGCCTCCTCCCATGCCCGAAGGGCAGATGCCCTGGGGGATCTATGATCTCTTCAACACCCGGGAAGGGGAGATGATATTCCTGGGAATCACAAGCGACCAGCAGTGGGAGCGATTCTGTGAGATCTTCGGACTTGCGGATTTGGCCGGGGACCCGAGGCTTCGCACCAACAACGACAGGGTGAGGGAAAGAAGTTGGCTGATCCCCAGGCTCAAGGAGGAGGTCTCAAGGCTAAGCAGCTCCCAGATCGTGGAGAAAAGCGAGAAAGCCTCCATCCCTTACGCCCCCATAGTAAGGCCTGACCAGCTCCTGGAAGATCCTCAGCTCATGCAGGGAGGTGGGCTTGTGGAAACAGTGCTGCCTTCAGGAAAGAAGGCCAGGCTACCTAAGCTGCCTCTTCGCATGGACGATTACGATTTTGGCCTACGAAGAGAGCCCCCGGGGGTGGGGGAGCACTCTGTGGAGGTCTTGGAGGAGGCGGGCTTCCCCAGGGAGGAGATAGAGGAGCTTTTGCACAAAGGGGTAGTGGCCTCCCAGTAAGGATGGTTGGGGGAGCCGTTTAGAATGAGCACAAAGAAGAAAGGGGGGGAAGAGTCATGGCAAGCAAAAAAATTTGGCTCTCAGTGGGGTTCTGCCTGGCCGCCTGCCTGGTTCTGGGCCAGGGAAACGGCATGGCCGCGTATCCTGAAAAGCCAGTGGAGTTCATAGCCCCGGCCAACCCGGGTGGGGGCTGGGACATGACATGCCGCATGTCGGCCAAGGTGCTCCAGGAGACCGGCTTGGTGGCCAAACCCATCACAGTAGTGAACAAGCCCGGCGGCTTCGGGGTGGTGGCCATGACCGACATAGTGCGCAACCGCCGGGCTGACCAGCACGTGCTCATAGCCTTCTCGGCGGTCCTCACCACCCAGATGGCTATAAAGAAGAACCCTTTCACTTACAAGGACGTGACCCCTGTGGCGGCCCTTTTCGTGGATTACGGGGTCATAGCGGTACGCAAGGACTCCAAGTATGCCGGCTTCAAGGATCTGCTGGAAGACTGGAAAAAGCAGCCCGGGGTGCTCACCTTTGCGGGAAGCTCCCCGCCTGGGGGCCTGGATCACATGAGGGTGGCCATGCTGGCCAAGGCAGCCGGGATCCCGGTGGGTAAGGTGCGTTACGTGGCCTTCGGGGGAGGGGCTGATGCCCTCGGAGCACTCCTCGGCGGTCACACAACGGCCTTCGTGGGGGAGGCTGGAGAGATAGCCGGGCACGAGGAGTCAGGCACCATCCGCTCTTTGGCCCTTTTGGCCGACAGGAAGCTGGGGGGCATCTTCGAGAAGGTGCCTCTGGCCAAGGACATGGGATTGAACGTTGTCTCCCCCAACTGGAGAGGGTTTTACGCCCCCCCCGAGCTCAAGCCCGAGGTGCTCACATACTGGGAAAAGACCTTTGGAAAGATGGTCCAGAGCAAGCAGTGGAAGGATGTCCTGGAAAAACAGGCCTGGGTGGATTTCTTCCTGACCGGGGAGAAGCTCGGCAAGTTCCTGCAGGATGAGCTTGCCAGCTACGAGGCCCTGGCGCAGGAACTCGGGCTGGTGCAGAAGTGATGAGGGCGGAGAGAGCCGGGGCTGCCCTGGGAGTGGTCCTGGGGGCAGGATACCTTTGGGGGGCCCTGGCGATCCCCGAGATCTCCATAGGGGACCCACTGGGACCAAGGGCCTTTCCATTGCTTCTAGGGGGTCTAATGGCTTTGCTGGCGGCCTCCTTGCTGGTCTGGCCCGCGGGTGGACAGGTAGGCGGCATGGGGGTATCCCTTCACACAGTGGGGCTGGTGCTCTTGCTGGGGCTTTACGGATACGGGATCCCCAGACTTGGTTACCCTCTGGCAACCTTCCTCTTCCTGGGCATTGGATCCCGCCTCCTGGGAGAGCGCTCCCTTTGGGTGGGGCCTGTGGTGTCCGCCTGCTTGAGTGCTGCCATCTTCCTGCTCTTCACCAGGGTCCTGGACATCCCCCTCCCGCTGGGAGTCCTGGCGGGCCTTCAGGGGTGATACTATGGAAGGCGACACCTTAGGCCACCTGCTTTACGGTCTTCAGATAGCTCTTTCTCCCATCAACCTGCTCTACGCCTTCATCGGGTGTTTAGTGGGGACCCTCATAGGGGTGCTTCCGGGGATCGGTCCGGCTGGGGGTATGGCCCTCCTGATCCCCCTGACTTACGGAAAAGAGCCGGCCTCCGCCATCATCCTGCTGGGAGGCATCTACTACGGGGCCATGTATGGGGGCTCCACCACCTCAATACTTCTCAATGTGCCTGGGGAGGCTGCCTCGGTGGTGACCACCCTGGACGGTTATCAGATGGCCAGAAAGGGGTTGGCCGGACCTGCCCTCTCCATAGCCGCCATAGGCTCCTTCATTGCAGGGAGCATAGGGGTGGGTCTGCTCATGCTGGTGGGCCCGCCCTTGGCCAAGGCTGCCTTGAAGTTCGGCCCTGGAGAGACCTTCGCGCTCATGGTCTTCGGGCTCTCCATGGTCACCAGCCTCTCGGGGAAATCCCTCAGGAAGGGGTTTGTCTCCACGATCTTGGGCCTGATGCTGGCCACCGTTGGGACCGACCTGCCCACCGGCCTCATAAGATTCACCTTCGGGATCCCCAAGCTCATGGAGGGCTTCGATGTGGTGGTGGTGGCCATAGGGCTTTTCGCCGTGTCAGAGATCCTCACATGCGCCGAGGAGATGAGCGCGGGGAGCTACACCACAGCTCCTCTTACCAGGATCTGGCTTTCCCTCAAGGATTTTCTCCAGAGCCTGGGGGCCATACTGAGGGGCACCTTCCTGGGCTTCTTCATCGGGGTGCTCCCAGGGGCAGCCCATGTGACGGCCTCCTTTCTTTCCTACACCGTGGAGAAACGTTTTTCCAGGCATCCCGAGAGGTTCGGCCATGGTGAGATCCGCGGGGTGGCGGCCCCTGAGTCGGCCAACAACTCAGCTGCCTGCGGCGCCTTGATCCCGCTTCTCACCCTGGGGCTTCCGGCTTCAGCGGTCACAGCAGTGCTTTACGGCGCGCTTCTCATGGTGGGAGTGAGGCCCAGCCCCTTTTTGTTCCAGAAACACCCGGATGTGGCCTGGGGGCTCATAGGGAGCATGTATATAGGCAATGTGATGCTCTTGATCCTGAACCTCCCCCTGGTGGGGCTCTGGGTCCGCATTCTGAGAACTCCTGCCAGGTGGCTCTTCCCCATGGTGCTGGCAGTCTCTTTCGTGGGGGTGTACAGCGTGAACAACGCGCCCCTGGATCTGCTTCTGGCCACCATTTTGGGGGTTCTGGGTTATTTCATGAGGAAGCTGGATTATCCCCTGGCCCCTGTGATTTTGGGGTTGGTCCTGGGTGACTTGCTGGAGCAGGCCCTGAGGCAGACCCTAATGATATCAGGGGGCAGCCTCCTGCCCCTCCTCCAGAGCCCCATCTGCCTGGTTCTGTTTGGCCTGGCCGGGGTGGTGATGATAGCCCCCAAGCTCATGTACAGAAAAGCGGTGAGGTTAGAGACCGAGACCTAACCCGCATTATTCACGGTGAGTGAACAATGCGGGCTATCTAAGTGATATGTTTTTACAAACCGGTCTATGCCCAAGAGCACCCTGATTTTGGTTTCCAGAGTTGATCCTGCTCTGAGTCGGAATATGTCAAAGTGTACCGGGGCTTGGGGGTTTGAGCCCCCAAAGTTACGGACCTTGGAGAGTTATCCGGGCTAACCATGATGTTGTAAGCCGTCACCCCGTGAGCAACTAAATGGTTTTCGCCTGATGTTCCCCCCAAGCCCTCCAGGCTTCTTGTCCAAGAGCTGCCTGACCGCAGGCGCGCAGGGCCAGGGAGACAACTCCCTGCTTTCAGGTGATCTCGAGCCCGCTCAACACCCCGTGACAGCGGCAGGCCGTAAAAAGTATCCAGCGGCCAGGGCCCTGGCCCACCCTTTCCAGGACTGAGAGGAGCTCCTTGGCCAGAATGCCCCCCACCCCAGGGCCCAACTGGTGGCTTCTCATCCCCGTCACCTTGTAGCCCGGCACCCTCAGGGAGCCCAGCACCCGGTAAAGGGGGTCGGGCCTGGGAAGCCCTGTCACGGTGCAGACCTCCTTGGGCTCGGTGCAGTGCTCAGGGCAGCGAAAGGTGGCGTAGCTCGTGTAGAGCTCCCCATCTGGCCCCTGGAGGGGGTTTGGAACTGCAAGCCCTTGTGGCACTGGGATCTTCCCGGCCTTTCTTTTCCCCGAGACCCTGCGAAGCACCCAGGCATGGGCCAGGTGGAAGGGCACGGCCGGCACGATCCACTTGAGCGAGCCAGCCTGCAGGAGGCGATCCAACACCGCAACCCCATCCCCCACCAGGCCCTCCACCCCAAAATCTTTGAGACGAGCAACCTGCTCTGCCTCCAAGTCCACCAGGGCCAGGCGCCACGGCTTCTTCCTGGATGCCAGCAGCTTAACAGCCCGGCTGCCGAAGTGCCCGCCTCCCACCACCAGCACATCCGGGAGGCCCGCCTCCAGGAGCTCATCCATAGTATTTCTTGGCCAGGTGCTTGGAGACCCCTATGGGGTACACCGGGAAGGTCTCGAACTTGACCAGGTCTATCCAGTCGGAACGCGTGGCTATGAGCCCCTTCATGTCTGTCTTGATGACATTGAAGGAGCGGCCTCCCTGCAGGTCCGTGAACTCGAAGAGAACCTCAACGCCCGGGGGCCATTTCCACTTGCGCCACTTCTCCTCCACCTTCCTTTGGTTCTCGATGGGCCAAGTGCAGATGTTCATGAAAAGCATCTCACACCTCCTCATCCCGGGGCAGGCCCTGCTTAGGAAACCTCCTCCTGGCCGACCTGCTCCCTCACCAAGGTAAAGTAAGACACATCCCCTTTCCCTGCCCTGACTATCTCAGGCACCTCCCCTGTGAGGTCCACCACCGTGGAATGCTCGGCCACGATGACTCCACCGTCTATGACAAGCTCCACCCGGTTTTTGAGACGATCGTGGATTTCCTGCGGGTCGCTGTAAAGCTCCTGGTCGGATTTGGCCACGCTGGCCGTTATTATGGGGTGGCCCAGCTCCCTCACCAATGACAGGCATATGGGGTTATCGGGGATTCGGATTCCCACGGTCTTGCGTTTGGTGAGCATGATCTTGGGCACCAACCTTGTGGCCTCAAGGATGAAGGTGTAAGGCCCGGGCAGAAGCTTCTTCATGGTTTTGTAGGCGTAGTTAGAGACCTGGGCGTAGTGGCTTATGTCCTTTAGGTCCGAGCAGATGATGCTCAAGAGCCTGTTACGGCCCTTCCCCTTGATCTCATAAACGCGCTGGATGGCCCCCTTGTTCAGGATGCTGCACCCGATTCCGTACACCGTGTCCGTAGGGTAGGCTATGACCGCCCCTTTAACGAGCTCCTCGGCTACTTGCCTGATCTTTCTTTTTTCAGGGTTCTTGGGGTTGATGCTAAGGAGCATGGCGCCCTCCTGCAATGGTGGGTTTGGCTGGGCAGCGGGCTCCCCTGTGACCGCCTGCACCGATACCATCTGGGATCAGCCCCATCATGGCCCAAAGCTCGGGCCTTGACAACCCCAAAGGCTTGGCGTGTGATAGGTCCGCCCTTGGCTGAAGGAATCCGGGGCAAGGAGCCAAACACTCTTGGAGGTTCACCGGGGGGAGGCGATGGGGCGGAAAGGGGAGCTGGCCCTGGCCGGCCGCGCCCACGAAATTCAGGACGTGGTGGTAATAGCCCAGGCAGGCTTGCGCTTGGTGGAGATAAACCTGCTCCAGGGTGAGCAGGCCATGGCTCGGCTCGGGGACTTGAGGGACATGGCCCGCAGCTGGGGCCTGAGCTACCTGGTGCATGCCCCCAACGAGGGGGACCCACGGGATCTCAGGAATCTTGGAGGGCCTTTCCTGGACCGGATCCTGAGGCTCCTGGAGGGCTGCGCGGAGATAGGTGCAGGGCTTCTCACGGTCCACTTCTGGATGGACAGGAGGTTCATCCCAGAGCCGGTGGTGCACCAGAAGGCCAGGATCCTGGCCCGCATGGTCCAGGAGGGGGCAAGGCTTGGGGTGAGGGTCTCCCTGGAGAACCTGAGCGAGGAGAGCCAGGACCTCGTCCCAGCCCTGGAGGAGAGCCCCGGGCTGGGTCTCACCCTGGATGTGGGCCACGGCGAGCTCATGTGCTCCAGAAACAGGGCCCTGGAGATTCTGGAGCGCTTCCCGGACAGGGTCTGCCACGTGCACCTTCATGACAATCTGGGGGGAGACCTGGTGGGGGATGACCTTCACCTGCCGGTGGGGGAAGGAAGGATCGATTTCAGGGCCTTCCTGGAGGCTCTACTGGGAAGCGGTTACAAGGGAGCCGCCACGCTGGAGGTCCCACCGGGCGCCATCCGGGTCTCCAGGGAAAGGATCCAGGAAATCCTCGAGGAAATTCACAGGGGGCGCCACCAGGGGGGAAAGACATGAGCCGAAGGGACCGCAGGGGAAAGCCGGCCCTTGAAAGGGTGAGGGAGGCCTTGTCAGCCTTCGGAATGGAGGACAGGGTGGTGGAGCTACCCTCCAGCACCCACACTGCCCAGGAAGCTGCCCAACAGGTGGGGGTGAGTCTGGGGCAGATAGCCAAGTCCTTGGTCTTCTTGGGCGCAGGGGAGCCAATCCTGGTCATCGCCTCAGGGGCCAACAGGGTGAGCCAGGAGAAGCTCAGAGATCGTTTGGGCCTCGAGACCCGAAGGGCCGACGCCGATGAGGTGAGGCAGGCAACGGGGTTCGCCATAGGAGGGGTGCCCCCTTTGGGGCACAGCAGTCGTCTCAGGACCCTCATCGATGAGGATCTCATGGCCTACCAGGACATCTATGCTGCCGCCGGGACCCCAAAAGCCGTCTTCCGTTTGAGTCCCCAAGAGCTTTTGCGGATCACCGGGGGGGAGCTAATGGACCTTCGTGAGGAGCCCGAGAGTGGCTCGGAGAGGAGGGGGTAAAGAGCATGGGTTACAGCAAGATCCTGCTTGAGAGATGGGATGATGTCTCCCGCATAACCCTGGCCAGGCCAGAGGCCTTCAACGCCTATGACCTGGATCTGGCCCGCGAACTGGAGCTGGCCATGGAGAGCTGCGGAAGGGATCCCCTTGTCAAGGCCGTGATCCTGACCGGTGAGGGCAAAGCTTTCTGCTCCGGGGGGGACATCAAGGAAATGCATGATTGGATGCAGCGCCGAGATGAGCCTGTCTCAGCGCTCTTCCAGCGCCTCACCAGGCATCTCCATGCCACTGTGGTTGAGATGCGACGCATGCCCAAGCCGGTGATCGCGGCCATAAACGGGGTTGCGGCAGGAGCAGGCTTCAGCCTGGCCATGGCCTGCGACCTCAGGCTGGCCGTCACCTCTGCCCGCTTTACCCAGGCTTATACCAGGATAGGCCTCGTGCCTGACGGCGGCTCCTCTTACTTCCTCCCAAGACTTGTGGGGCCGGCCAGGGCCGCTGAGCTCATGTTCCTGAACCGGGTGCTCACGGCCCAGGAGGCCCTTCAGTGGGGACTGGTCTCGAGACTGGTGGAGCAGGAGGCCCTGGAGCAGGAAGCACTGGGTCTTGCCAGGCAGCTGGCCAGGGGACCGGGGCTGGCCCACGGGCTTCTCAAGGGTCTTCTGCGAACCACCTGGGAATTTTCCTTGGAAGGGCAGCTGGAAGAGGAGAGAAGATCCATAGTGGAGGCCTCCTTGAGCCCGGATTTCCAAGAAGGCATACAGGCCTTTTTGAACAAGAGGGAGCCTAAGTTCGGAAAGTGAAAAGTTGGCAACAGGCAGTCGGGATGTGGACGAGGATTTCCTTGACCCCCTTGGGGGCCTCGGGCTACCATAAGCGGCTATCTGGAATCACCGGAGAAAGAGAATGTTGGATCCCCGCCTGCTGAGACAGGAGCCCCAATTGATCCGGAGGGCCTTACGGGAAAGGGGCATTGAGCTGGATCTGGACAGGGTCCTGGAGCTGGATGAAAGACTCAGGGAACTCACCCGCCTCTGGGAGGAGGCCCAACACAAGCGCAAGAGCATCTCTCAGGAAATAGGACGGCTCATGCGCCAGGGGGGGGATGTCTCTTCCCTCAAGGAAGAAGTGCGTGTCCTGGGAGAGAGGATGGAGGCGGCCGAGAAGGAAAAACAATCAGTCCAGGAGCAACTGCAAAGCCTGCTTTTGGAGATTCCCAACCTGCCCCACGAGAGCGTTCCTTTGGGCAGGGATGAGAGGGACAACCTTGAGATAAGGCAATGGGGGGAGCTTCCGGAGTTTGAGTTCGACCCTAGGCCGCACTGGGAGATAGGAGAGGAACTGGGCATACTGGACTTCCAAAGGGGGGCAAAGCTGGCTCGCACCCGCTTCACCCTGCTTGCGGGGGCAGGGGCCAGGATGGAGAGGGCCCTGATCCAGTTCATGCTGGACCTCCATACCAAGGAGCATGGGTACAGGGAAGTGCTGCCGCCTTTTCTGGCAAACAGGGAGTGTTTGGTGGGCACAGGGCAGCTTCCCAAGTTCGAGGAGGACCTGTTCCGTATCCAGGGCTGGGACCTGTACCTGATCCCAACAGCCGAGGTCCCGGTGACCAACATCCACCGGGAAGAGGTTCTGGAGGAAGCTTCCCTGCCCCTTTACTACACGGCTTACACCCCATGCTTCCGCAGCGAGGCCGGCTCTTACGGGAAGGACGTGCGGGGGCTGATAAGGCAGCATCAGTTCGACAAGGTGGAGCTGGTCAAGATAGTGACCCCGGAGAGTTCCTGGGAGGAGCTGGAGGGGTTGCTCGCCGATGCCGAGGAGGTCCTGAGGCGCCTTAGGCTTCCCTACAGGGTGGTGGCCCTCTGCACAGGGGATCTGGGATTCGCCTCGGCCAAGACCTATGATATAGAGGTGTGGCTTGCGGGCCAGGGGGTGTACAGGGAGATCTCCTCATGCAGCAATTTTACGGACTTTCAGGCCAGAAGGGCCGGGATCCGATACAGGCCGAAAGGGAAGAAAGGAACCGAGTTCGTCCACACCTTAAACGGCTCGGGCCTGGCAGTGGGAAGGACCCTGGTGGCCGTCCTGGAGAACTACCAGAGGTCCGACGGCACTGTGGAGGTTCCAGAGGTTTTGAGGCCTTACATGGGGGGCATGGAGGTCATAGGGCCTGGGAGCTGAGAGTCCGCGGCCGTTGACTGCGAGCAGTGGGGCCTGTGGCCTTCGGCCGACTCCAGCGGGAACGGGCAAGCCCAAAGAAAGCTTACTAACAACCAACAGCATTTTGGCAACGGAGGAGTGGCCGAGTGGTCTAAGGCGGCGGTCTTGAAAACCGTTGTCCCCCGATGAGGGGGGCCGTGGGTTCGAATCCTACCTCCTCCGCCACCCATTGGCCCTGCCCAGCAGGCAAAGGCGTGGCCGGGCCTGACCGCATCCTGATCGAACGGGTCAGATGAGCCGATCCCCCTTAATTCCCATCCTGCTGCTCATGGTAGGTTTTGGGTCTCTTTTCGGTCTTGCCCAAAGCAACTATCTCCTGTTTCACGTGCTGGTGGAACTCTCCTGTGTGGTGATCGCGGCCTGCGGTTTCGTGGTGCTCTGGTTTGGCAGGGCAAACATCCAAAATGGGTTCTTCCTGATATTCGGGGGCACTCTCCTGCCGATTGCCAGCCTGACTCTCCTACACGCCCTGGCTTACAAGGGGATGGGGGTCTTCCAGGGCATGGATCCGGATCCTGCCACCCAGCTCTGGATTGCCAGCCGGGGGCTCCTGGCAGGCTCCATGGCCGTGGGAGCCATCTTCCTTGGCAGGAGGCCCAAGCCTTGGCTGGTGCTGTGCTTGGGCTCCCTCGCGGCCTTGGCTCTGGGTAGCTCCATCCTGCTGATACCTGTGTTTCCTTCCTGTTTCGTGGAGGGGCAGGGCCTCACGTCTTTCAAGATCTGGGCGGAGTACGGCATATGCGGGCTCTTGGGCATGAGCGCCTGGCTCCTGTGGAAGGCCAGGGAGCGCTTCGAGGCGCATGTGCTCAGGGCCCTGCTGGCGGCTTCGGGCATGGGTGTGGCCTCGGAGATGAGCTTCACCCTGTACAGCGATGTGTACGGACTCATGAACCTGGTTGGGCACCTCTTTGCGGTGGGCCTCTTTGGGTTGCTCTTGCAGGCCCTGGTGAGGGTCGGCATCCAGAGACCTCAGGACCTGCTCCTCAGGGAGCTTTCCCTGAGGGAGGAGGCCCTGCGCAGCTCTGAGGCCCTTTTTTCAGCGGCCTTCAGGGCGAATCCAGAGGCCATGGTCATCTTCAGGCTGAAGGATGGCAGCATTCAGGAGGTGAATCGTGGCTTCCTGGACTTGACAGGGTATGCCAAGGAGGAGGTGCTCGGCCGCACGGGCGAGGAGCTGGGCCTGTGGGTGGATGCCAGGGAGCGCATGGCGTTCATGGGAATTCTGGCCCGCCACGGGTTCGTGAGGGACAAAGAGTGCGCCTTCAGGCTGCGTTCAGGGGAGATTCGCGTGGCCCAGCTCTCGGCAGAGGTCCTGGAGGTGGGGGGGGAACTCTGCTCGGTCACCGTGGCCCGGGACATCACGGAGCAGAAGAAAGCCCAGGAGGGCCTGCGCAAGGCCCTGCAGGAGACAAAGACGGCTGAGCTCAAACTGGAAGAGGCCCTCTCGCAGTCCAGGCAGAGGGAGAGGGAGGTGGGGGCTCTTTTGGGTGGGGCCAGGACCGTGCTGGAGACCACGGATCTGACAGCCACCATGCGCTCCCTTTATGAGTCATGCAAGCTCCTGGTTGGGGCCAAGGCCGGATACGTGTCGCTCCTTTCCAGGGAGGGGGACCAGATGGAGTTGATCTTTCTGGACTCCGGAGGGGAAGACTGCCAGGTGCCTCCAGAGACCCCCATGCCCATAAGGGGGCTCAGGGCCCAGGCCATGGTCTCCAGGGCTCCTGTGATCGAGAATGATTTCCGCAACACCCCTTTCCCAGGATTGCTCCCTCCAGGCCATCAGGAGCTGCGAAGCGTGCTCTTTGTCCCCCTCATGGTGCAGGGCAAGGTCATGGGGCTTCTGGGTCTGGCCAACAAACCAGGGGGCTTCACCGAGCTGGATGCCGGTTTGGCCATGGCCTTCGGGGAGCTGGGGGCCGTAGCCCTCCAGAACTCCCGCAACCTGGAAGCCCTAAGAGAAAGAGAGGAGCAACTGCGCTCTTTGGTGGACACCGCCCAGGACGCCATAGTCTCCGTGGACAGCCGCGGCCTCATCGTAATGTGGAATCCGGCCGCCCAGAGGATGTTCGGGTATGAATCCTGCGAGATCCTGGGCAAACCCCTCGAGATCCTAGTGCCCGAGAGGTTGAGGGAGGCCCATCGAAGGGGCCTGTCTCGGGCAAAGGAGCGGGAGGGGACCATGTCCATGGGCCGAACCCTGGAGGTCTTAGCCCTCTCCAAGCAGGGTGTGGAGTTCCCGGTGGAGCTTTCCCTGGCCAAGTGGAGGAGCCGCGGGGAGAGTTTTTTCACCGGCATCATACGGGACGTGACCGAGCGCAGGAGGGCCCAGGAGGCCATAAAGAAGGCGCAGGAGGAGCTCGAGGAGAAGGTTGTGGAACGCACCGCAGAGCTGGCCCGCGCCAATCAGGCTCTTCTAGAAGAGATAGCCTGGAGGAGCCGTGTGGAAGAGCAGCTCCAGAGTTCCCAAGAAGAGCTCAAGAGGCTCTCCGCGGCCATTCTCTCGGCCCAGGAGAAGGAGCGCAAACAGTTGGCCCGGGAAATCCACGACAGTGTGGGCCAGATCCTGGCTGCGGTGAAGTTCGCCACCGAGCGGGCCCTGCTGGAGCTCCCGGGTTCCGAGGGAGGGGTGCGGCCCGTCTTAGAGGATGTTGTGGCAATGGTTCAGGGGGCCATAGAGGAGGTGCGCCGCATTCAGATGGACCTCAGGCCGGCTGTTCTGGACGACCTGGGCCTCTTGGCCACAATAGGTTGGTTTTGCAGGGAATTCCAGAAGGTTTACCAGGGGATACAGGTGGAAAGGAGGCTCCAGGTGGAGGAACAGCAGGTGCCCGATGGGCTCAAGATAGTCATCTTCAGGGTCCTGCAGGAGGCCATGAACAACGCGGCCAAGCACAGCGGTGCGGATAGAGTGGTGGTGGGCATGGTGGGAGGTGATTCGGAGCTTAGTCTCTGGGTGGAGGACAACGGCAAGGGCATGGATCTCGGCAACAGAGCCTCAGCCGTCTCCCATGGCCGGATGGGGATCCTGAGCATGAGGGAGAGGGTGGAGCTCTCCGGCGGGAGCTTCTTTCTGGAATCCGAGCCAGGCAAGGGGACCAGGGTGGGGGGGAGGTGGAGCATCAGTGAAGGGGGAGACACGGAGACGCGGGGAGGGGGGGAGAGTGAAAAATGAAGAATGAAGAGTGAAGAATGAAGAATGAAGAGTGAAGAATGAAGAGTGAAGAATGAAGAGTGAAGAATGAAGA
>CAYPWF010000028.1:0-47108 GCA_964414345.1 uncultured Desulfarculaceae bacterium | reverse complement strand
GCATACTAAAGTCTTCGCCTAAAGGCGAGGGTTTTTCTCCCATTCCCCGAGTGGGGCAATAACCGCCGGTCCACCTGCAGACCAGCTATAGGCTTGTTGATTCCGGGTGACTTGTAGGTATTGTGCCCAAGTCTCTAGCCATGGTAGTTTTCTCTATATGGAAAACCAATGCCTAGAAAAAGATGGGAATTTCCGGCTGCAAAGGGCCTCAACTGTAATCCTTCTTAGGGAAAATCCAGAAGCTCAGTTGGAAGTCTATCTTCTTCGAAGAAGCCGCAAGAGCAGCTTTATGCCAGGCCTTTACGTGTTCCCAGGGGGATCCTTGGAAGATTGGGACGGAAGCCCGGGTCTTCCCCACACTATGTGGGACGAGCCTTTCCACAGGGTGCTGGATAGGTTGGGGAGAGGAATTAGCGAAGAGCAGGCCATGGCTCACCTCGTGGCGGCCATTAGGGAGACCTTTGAGGAAACAGGTGTTTTTTTGGCCGAGCAAGAGGGAGCGGGGATTCAAGAAACAGGTCTTAAGTGTTTTGACCTGGAGGAGAGGCGGTTCAGGGATCTGCTTCTAAAGCAACCCACAAGACTCCAGTCATCACGTTTTTCTCCTTGGGCACACTGGATCACGCCCGAAGCCATGCCTAGAAGATTCGACACAAGGTTCTACTTGGCCTTGCATCCAGAGGGGCAGGACTGCCTGCCTGATCAGATGGAGACGACTCAAGGTCTATGGATAAGACCCTCGGATGGAGTCCTGGAAAATCACGAGGCTCGGATTCCCCTCAGCCCTCCTGCGCTTGTTACCCTTCAGGAGCTATCGGTGTTCAAAAACCTCGAGGAACTGAGATGCAAAGCCTGGGACAAAGGGTGGGGCCCTCCCAGACTGCCCAAGGCTGTGAAAAGCCCCTGGGGTCCTATGCTGATCATGCCGTGGGATCCGCAGTATTGCTCTGAAGAGCTTGGATATATGTTGGGAAGGCGGCCTCCCGAATACCTGGCGCCCTTGGAGCCTTTCTCGAGGCTCCTTCAACGAGATGGAGTTTGGCGGCCGGTAGTCACTTGATGTTTTGGAGAGAAGCTCATGAGCCGTTTTTCCTTCCTGGAATCCATGAGGTGTGTTTCTTGCAATGCAGAACACAATCCCACCTATATTCTTCAGTGCCCTACCTGCGGAGGTCTTCTGGACCCACAGTATGACCTGGAATCCTTAAGGGACTTGGGGCCTCGGGATTCCGGATACAAAGGGCTTTGGTCCCACCACAGGGTTCTTCCCATATGGGAAGAAGATTCTTTGGTGAGTTTGGGAGAAGGGGATACTCCTCTGATCAGGGCCCGGGAGCTGGGCCGACATCTGAAAATGAGGCAGCTGTTTTTGAAATACGAGGGAACCCTTCCCACCGGCACAGTGAAAGACAGGACGAGCGCCACAGCTGTTTCAGCAGCCAGACAGTTCGGATTTGGAGCAGTCTCTGTGGTGAGCACAGGCAATGCCGGGGTAAGCATAGCCACTTACGCCCGCCGCGGCGGGCTTGGCTCGGCCATATTTTGTTATCAGAAGGGCGATCCCCTGAAAATGGCCCACATGTCCCTGATGGCCACCCGTCTTTACACATATGAAGGGGAGTACGACCACGTTATAGAGCACTTCGACTCCCTTATGGAGCGCAAGGAGGTCTTTGACGGAGGGGCCCGCAGAAATCCTTACAAACACGAAGGGAAAAAGACCATAGCCTACGAGATTGTGGAGGAACTGGGAGGGGGCCCGGAGGTGTTTGTAACTCAGTGTTCGGGTTGCGAGATTTTCACAGCATGCTTCAGGGGGTTTCGGGAAATGCGAGAACTGGGCTTGATAGATTCAATTCCCCGGATGGTTGCCTGTCAGTCGGAGGCGGCCAACCCAATTGTGCAGGCGTTTTGTAAAGGCGGTCCTGTAATGCCTATGACCACCGGAGCCACCATAGCCAAAGGCTTGGCCACAGGCAGGCCGGGCAAGAAAGGGGACTGGGTACTTTCCATACTTAGGGAATGGGGAGGGTTGGCATTGCAAGTCACGGACCAAGAAATCCTAGAAGCCCAGAGATTGTTGGTTGAAAAAGAAGGGATCTGGAGCGGCCCTACCGGGGCCTCGGCTTTGGCTGGCCTCATCAAGGGAATCCAGGACGGTTTGCTGGACCCTGAGGCCAAGACAGTGTGTATGGTCACTGAGACGGGTCTCACAAGTCCATATCCCGAGCCCATTACCCACCATGTGGATGCCAGCCTGGAGGGAATCTCCGCAGCTCTCAGGATAATGGTCTCGGGGCCATCTATGCCCGGGCAAGCATTATTCACAATCAGTGGATAATACTGGCTATCTTGATTGATATATTTGAAGGAATAGGTCCACACTGAAAAAAAAATCCCTGACTTTTGGTTTCAGGTTTTGCCCGGGGTGAGTCGGAACAGGTCGAGGTGTGCCGGGGGCTTTAGCCCCCAAAGTGGGAGGCTCTTGAGAGCACTCCGGGCTAGATAGCCCCCATCCATCTCCAGCCCAGATCATTGGCCGAAACCGGGAGCTTTAGAAGCTACAAGCCCAGGCCCCGGCAAACCTGTTTTTTCCAAACTTAGCCCCAAAGCGAAGGCGAAATACCATGCCTTTCTTAGATGGCTAGCCACCCGGACAGCCTCATCAACTCTTGTGACCAGTGGGGGTTACGGCATAAGGAAGATCAGCCCTCCAGGGCCTTTCGCAGAAGGGTTTGTTTGACTCTGTAAAGCCTTGAACTTAGGCTCACATGATACACGTGGGGATTGTGGAATCGCTTGTAGGCTGAGTCCAGCCTGGCCAGATTTCTAAGGGTGTTCTCACGAATCTCTCCCACTAAGGGGCTTTTGTAAACAAGCTTACCATTCTTAAACACAGGGACTAGCAGCTCTTCCATTTGGAAATGCTCAGGATAACTCTTGGACACATGGGGGAACACTGGATGGTGCACCCTGAAACTCATACCCCTGGGAAGTCTCTCTTCCTCCAAGAAGATTACATCACCCCTCATCTGACCTTCTGGATCAAACATTCGAACCAGCTTTTTCACTCCTGGATTCGTTATTTTATCCGGGTTGTCAGATCGTTTGATCTTGGGAACCATGCGTTTGCCGTCCTCGTCCAAGGCGGTGAGCTTATATACACCCCCCAGGGCAGGACTCGTATAAGAGGTGACAAGCCTTGTTCCCACCCCCCAGACGTTTATCCTGGCGCCCTGGCGCCTCAGGCTCTCCACCAACCATTCGTCAAGATCACTTGAGGCCACTATATCAGCATCGGGGAAGCCTGCTTCGTCCAACATTCGGCGCGCCTCTTTACTCAGGTAGGCCAAGTCTCCGCTATCCAATCTTATCCCCCTAAGCCTGTAGCCTTGAGCAGAAAGCTCCTGAGCCACCTTAATGGCATTGGGGACCCCGCTTCTGAGGGTGTCATACGTGTCTACCAGCAGCAAACAGGCATGAGGGTACACCCTGGCGTATGCACGAAAGGCCTCCAATTCAGAGGGGAAGCTCTCCACCCAGGAATGGGCGTGGGTGCCTCTTACCGGAATTCCGTGTAGCTTGCCTGCAAGCACATTGGATGTGCCTTCCACCCCTCCTATGTAAGCGGCCCTCGAGGCCATGAGTCCTCCGTTGGGGCCGTGCGCCCTTCTCAGGCCGAAGTCCACCACCGGCGCGCCATTGGCGGCCCAGCAAACCCTCGCAGCCTTAGTGGCTATAAGGGTCTGGAAGTTCATTATGTTCAGAAGGGCCGTCTCAATGAGCTGCGCTTGTGGCAAGGGTGCCCTGACTCTGATGAGGGGCTCGTGAGGAAATACCACCGTGCCCTCTGGTATGGCCCAAAGATCGCCTGTGAATTTGAATGATTCCAGGTACTCCAACACAGGCTTTGGGAAAAGGCCGAGGGTTTCCAGGTAGGCCAGCTCCGTCTGGCTGAACTTGAGAGTTTGAAGGTACTTGATCAGGTCAGCAAGGCCTGCCAGCACGCAGTATCCGCCGTCATCAGGCACTTTTCTGAAGAAGTAATCGAAGTTGGCCCATTGCTCTCTCTTGCCTTCCTGCACATACCCCCCAACCATGGTGAGCTGGTAAAGATCTGTGAGCAAAGCCAGATTCTCTAAATTCGCCATTCCTATGCCCCCTCGATAGCCCTTTGCGAACAGGGGTCAAAAACTTTGATTAGTATCAGACCGGGCTTCCGCGTCTCAATTACCAAGCACAACCGCCACCTCTTTACTGCGAAGCCCCCAGGGCCGCACCATGGGTTTAGATTATTCGTCCTTGCTAACTGGGGTGACGGCATCCCCTTTCCCTTAAAGTCTTCGAACCTGGATTTTCCAAAGTGTTTGGCCTGCGGGGGGTGCTTGCCCGATGCCTGGGTAGTCCTGGATTTGGCTTTGGGCCAGAGGGCCCCAGATCCAAATCCTTGAGAATCAAAGCGGATCCGCCCTTCCTGCCCCAGGCGGGGAGCAACACTCAGGCAAGCCCCTGCGAGAAACCCCATGAGCCTCTGATCCCTTACAATTATTCTGGCAGATTCCATTAGGGGCTGTTTCCCAGGACCAGCCAGGTTGGAGCCTCTCTCTCCCTACCCAGCCCACACTTCCCTGTCTTCAGTTTCTTTTCCGGCTGAGACCCCCAATTGGTAATCAGGCTGCCCCTGGGCATGAATCATTCTTTCCAAAAAATGCTCTCAAACAAGCTTCGTGTTGACTGGTTCTTCTTAATCCAGGCCCAAGACCTTCAGAAGGATGCTAATACTGCTTTTCTTGTCCTGCAAGGGACTTGCCAGGGCCCTGAAACAGATGCCCCAAACTTGATTCCAAAGAGCCTACTCCGCTGGCCCGCATTATTCAGGATGGGTGGATAATGCGGGCTATCTTAATGTCATATTTGGACAAACCGGTCCATACTCAAGAGCGCCCTCATTTTCGGTTCCAGATTTGGTCCTGGTTTGAGTCAAAATATGCCCAACTGTACCGTGGGCTTGGGGGTTGAGCCCCCAAGGTTACGGGCTTTGGAGAATACGGCTAGGAAATCTCCAAGAGATCAATATTCCTTGGATCGAGATACTCTCTTTTGGCTCGCAGTGAGACTAACAGGGGTCGTTACGCACCCTGAAAGCTTTCTTACTAATTCAAAGCCTCCTTTGGGAACCAAACTTTTGGTGGCTAAAGATACACCTACTAACTGGGGCGGGGCTCAAAATACTTCCCCGAGGATCCCAGGAAGCCTGGCCCCTGCACTTAGACACTGGGCCCATTCAAGAGTCTTGTGCAGGCCTTAGCCCAAAAAGAAAGCTGATGTTTCTTTTGCGCGGAAGAGGAGTTGTTCTATGATATGCTAACTTTATTGTCCCTTCTTAATGAAGAGAAGGGTGAGGGGAGAACAAGGCTTTCGTGCCTCTTCAATAATCTCAGCCTGATGGGGTTTTTGGGCCAGCATTATTCACCATTGCTGGACAATGCCGGCTAACTTGTGGATATGTTACGAGAAACCGGTCCATGCTCAAAAATACCCTAATTTTCGGTTTCAGATTTGGCCCAGGTCTGGGTCAAAATGTGACAAGACATACCATGAACTTGGAGGGTGTAGTCCCCAAGCTCGCCGAGTTTGGAGAATAATTCGGATATGGTTGCTGACGGGGGTGATGGCATTTCTCTTCGCTTCAGTCTTCGGGGCTTGATCTTCCAAAGGAGTTGGCCTCCGGGGTATGTTTGCCTGCTGCCTCGCTCGCCCTCAGCTTTGCTTGGGGCAAAAGGGCCCCAGGTCCAACTCATGGAAAAGCGAAGCTGATCGGGCAAGCTGCTGCGAGAAACGCCATCACCCTGTAATCGCTCACATTCGGATTAGAGAGGATTAGGCAGAGGTGGAAGTGAAATCCCTGGAGCTAAGTTCTTTGCTCTCTTTATACAAGGCCTGCCGTCTATGCCCGCGGGATTGCATGGTGGATCGCCTCTCGGGGCACAGGGGTTTTTGTGGAGAGGGATCTGATTTGCACATTGCGGCTATAGAGGCTCATTTCGGGGAGGAGCCTCCTCTCACCGGTTGGAATGGCTCTGGCACAGTCTTTTTTACTGGTTGCTCTTTGCGATGCAGCTATTGCCAAAACTATCAGATTTCAAGGATGGGTATGGGGAGAAGCTTATCGGTTCCCGGGGTTGTGGCGCGGATTTCCAGGTTGCAGCGTTTTGAGGGTATCCACAATATTAACTTGGTGACACCGGATCATTTCATTCCTCACACAATTGCTCTTGTGTCTGAATTGCGAAGCACTGGGGTCCATCTGCCCGTTATCTTCAACGTCTCCGGCTACCAAAGGGTGGACTCCCTTAGGCTGGTGGAACCCTTTGTGGACATTTACTTGCCTGACTTCAAGTACGGGGACGCAAAACTTGCGGCTGTGCTTTCGCGGGCAGAGGACTATCCGGCCTTGGCTCTAGAGGCCATCCAAGAGATGCTTCGGCAAAAAGGTTTTCTTGACAGATGGGAGCCCGGGCAAAGCTGCTTTTCTGGTTCACCCAAGGGGCTTGCTGCAAAGGGGGTACTGGTACGCCACCTGGTGTTGCCGGGCCAATTAAAGAATTCCCTTGATGCCCTGACCATGCTTTTTCTTGAGTTTGGACCTGATTTACCTTTGAGCCTCATGTCCCAGTATGCCCCGGTGGGGAATCTATTGCCTGAAGGTTTAGACAGGACGGTTTTCCCGGTGGAATTCCAAAGAGTTTTGGAACACGCCTTAGAGCTCGGCTTCCGCAGGGTTTTTTACCAGCCTCTCACAGAGCACTCCACCGCCAACTCGGAGAGACCTTTTCTTCCTGATTTCACCAGGAAGAGACCCTTTTTAGGAAATCTGAGAATCCACGTGAGGGCAAAGCAGGGGCCTGGCTTCTGGGGAACTCTTAAGAATTCAGCCCTGGGGAGAAAGAACTCCTCCAGGGAATCCATTCCCGGGACCCTGCTGGAACATGGATCGGGCCCAGAGGATAAGAGCTGACAAGAGAAGAGGTGGTGCGAGTATGAAAGATTTATCCTGTATTATTAACGATCAGTGGATCATGGGGGCTATCTTGATCATATGTTAGGATAGAGCGGTCCATGCTCAAAGTCATCCTGATTGCCGGTTTCAGATCCGAACCTGGTTTGAGTCCAAACATGCCAAAGCGTACCGTGGGCTTGGGGGTGTAACATCAAAGTGACAAGTTTTGGAAAATAACTCCGGCCAAAGGAAGGCCCGCAAAACAAAAAAGAGAAAGGGGGAAACAGATCAATGCTTGTTGACGAGGTCAAAACCATAGCCGTGGTGGGAGCCGGGAATATGGGACACCAGATCTCTTTGCTTTGCGCCCTAAAGGGTTTTAAGACTTTTTGCACTGATATAAGCCCGCAGGTACTTGCTAAAGCTCAGACCTTCGCTGAATCCTACCTTCCAGCTCAGGTCACGAAAGGAAAGATCACTGAGGATCAGGCCTCACTGGCAAGACAAAACCTCATTTTCACTTCTGATCTTTCGGCAGCCGTAGCTGAGGCGGATTACGTCATCGAGGCAGTCGTGGAGGTCTTGGATGTGAAAAGGAGGCTTTTTGCAGAGCTTGACCGGCTTGCGCCTCCCCATGCGGTTTTGGCCACGAACAGCTCTTATATAGTCAGCTCAAAAATAGCCGATGTGACCTCCAGAGCCGACAAGGTCCTAAACCTGCATTTCTTCAACCCTGCTCTTGTCATGAAGCTTGTGGAAGTAGTCCAGGGACCGCACGTATCTGAAGAAACCGCCAGGCTTTCTGTCCAACTCTCAGAGAAGCTTGACAAGGTGCCTGTGTGGATCCGCAAGGAAGTAGAGGGCTTTCTCCTAAACAGAATCATACGGGCAATCAGACAAGAGGCTCTTTGGTTGCTGGAAATGGGGGTGGCTTCATATGAAGACATTGACAAAGCTTGTGTTTATGGAGCCGGGCATCCCATGGGACCTTTCCGCCTCATGGATCTAACCGGTATAGATCTTCACTACACCATGGCCATGGAACGCTTCAGGGCCACAGGAAATGCTTCTGATTTGCCCCCCCCAAGCATTGTAGAGAAGTTTCTAAAAGGGCAGTATGGGCAAAAATCAGGAAAAGGATGGTATGAATATCCACGGCCCTGAGGGGCCTAACATCACTCTGGAGTGGCTGTCGGCATGCCGACAGCCATCCATCACAAGCAGTTCCCCTCGCACCCCGCGGGCCTGCTACCCCCCGGATGACCTGCCAAGACTCGGAAACTAGCAAGTTATGGGTCCTACAGGCATGCGCTTTGCCATATTACTGAAATAAAGGCCATTCTGGATTGAGAATGGGAAACCAAGGGATTCTCTCTTGGAGACCAGAGTAGCTCATAATGCTGGCTAGTCGAACCCACTTTTGCCTCTTCGCACAAACTTCCGGCCAGACTTCTCTCCCGAATTCTTTGAGATCACCCCCCCCTTACAACTCGCTGGCTCTGCTCAGCGCAGTAATTTCTAAAGGATACAAAACGCTTCCATACCCTGCGTGATTTTTCTTGCGTGATTTCTTAAGGCCCTTTTTCTTCCTTGAACTGCCCCTGAGAAATTGCCAGAAAAGCTCGCACCATTCATTGTCTTGTCTCAATAGCGCGTACAGAATTTCCACGCAAAAAGCCACCCGCGCATTTTGTCCTTGTATATATCGTGATATCAAGGTATTACTTTCTAGTCTTTTTACCAATTTTTAGACTTAGAAAGTTTTTCGTAACTCTCTTCTTTTTTTGCAGCTCCTAATTCCCCGGGTCAGGCAAGTTGTCTCGCAATACACGTAATATGTTAATATCACAGTCCGTAAGGTTCACTTCGTCCAAATAGGTCCTGGGGCTTTATTCGCAAAGTCAGGGCGCACCGCCTTTCCCCGCCGCCGCCCCGGCCTCGCCATATCTTGATCCTAGGAGCGTTCCTCCACTTCCTTCTTTTCTGCTCAACCTCACCCAAGAGAACCCTTAGCCTAAAGGCCGCAGCTCTCAGCCTCCAGGCTTCCTTTTCCCTAGCCAGTTGCAAAGCTCTCCAAGCCGGTTATTCCATTGGAACATCCCAGGCCCGGTAACCACTTAACCCTGGCGCCTACTTCTCTATCCCATTGCTGACTCCTACTCCCAGGCGCAGCTAAAGATTTCTCTCTTCCACCTCATTCCACAGGCCCCACTCACTGGAGTCTTGCCCCAGCGATTTGCGAAACCATCCCTCGCTTGCTAGTTCTACTTTTCTCTTTTGCATTGGTCGGGCTTTGGATAATTTGTGCGGGCCTCTAATGAATGGGCATTCTAATTTGCATTATTCAAGCTCGGCGGGTAATGCCGGCTGTATTAATCACATTTTTTTAACAGACCGTTCCATATTCAAAACCACTACGATTTGGGGTCTCAGATTTGGTGCTTGTTGGAGTGGGAATATGTCGAGGCTTCCTTGGCGTGGCGGGGGCCTAGCCCCAAAAATTAAGGGCTTTGGAGAATGATTCGGGCTGGGCCTGATACGGTATTTTCCAGGTATCAAAATCTTCCGTTTTTTCTGGGGGACCACCTACAACAGGGAGCCGGGGCTCCAGGATAGTTTCGTCTCAAGGGGCAAGGAAGGGGCCGGTTGAGCCTGGTCCTAAACATCATTCTTCCCAAAGCGTGTCCTGCTAGCCAAGCATATCCTCTACAACCCCCTTTAGTCTTCTTAGGGCCCTTAAGACCTCTGCCTTTTCCTCTTCTTCTAGCCTTTCTAGGTGGGCTCTTTCCAGCTTCTTTGAGAGTGTTCTTATTTGCTTCACCAGTTTAAAAGATTTGCTGGCCGTCTTCTCCCTAGTCCTAGTTATCTCCCTTACGCCTTCGCTCTTGAGGCTCTTTTCCTTGACTTTCCTAAAGAGTTTTATCATATCCTCATGGCTTGAAAGTTTGGCTATCTCCACAAGAAGTCTTCTCGGATAGGAGTCGGCGCGCCGACACTCCTCCTTTATCTCCTCAGGGAGTCTCACAAGACTAAGAGTCTCTGTTATCGTGGTTCTACCCTTACCAATTACCTTGGCCAGCTGCTCATGGGTGTACCCGTGCTCCTTCACCATCCGCCACAAGGCCTCGGCCTCCTCCACCGGCTTTAGATCCTCCCTTTGCAGGTTCTCTATCAAAGCGATCTCAGCTTCGTTACCGCAAGTCACTATGGCAGGAATCCTCTCCAAGCCGGCCATTCGAGCTGCTCGAAGCCTCCTTTCCCCGGCCACCAGGATGATCTCTCCAGCTTCCCCACGCCTCACCAATACCGGCTGTAGCACCCCCCTCTGCCTAACCGACTCTGCCAACTCCTCAAGCGAGTCCGGATCAAAATAGTACCTGGGCTGATCCGGATTTGGTAAGACCTCCTCCACAGGAATGTGCAAGAACATTCCCTCCGGAAAGTGGTTCGGATCTGCAGGATGCTCCTCCACCTCACCCCGAGGCCCGGCTAGTTTCGTTCTTTTTTCCGCTAGCTTTTCCCGAATGGACGGCATAGGCTCAAAAATTCCTCGGTGAGCTGCCAGTAATCCTCGGCCCCAAAACTGTTGGGCTTGAAATGGAAGATAGGCTCCATGGCCATGTGGGCTTGGTTCAAGGCCTCGTTTTGCCTTATCCTCGTCCTAAACAGCATGTCTCGAAACGGGTCCAGCTGCTGCATCACCCAATCAATTGACACACTCTTTCGGGAATCATATTTCGTCAACAATATTCTGACCTGGCTCCCAATATCAAACCCGTCGGTACTCTTCACCGTGAGAATAGTGTCCATCAAGTCTGCAAACCCCTCCAGGGAGTACCTGGCCATTTCACAAGGCACAATGATGAAGTCGCAAGCCTTGAGTGCGTTCACGGTCAATATCCCCAAGGTGGGCCTGCAATCTATCACAATGAAGTCATAGTCCAGCCCAACCATTGCACGCTGCAGAATACTCTCGCGGTACATCTCGGGTATTAACTGCTGCTCCGCTCTGTCCAACCGAATGTGCGATGGCACAAGAAAAAGACCCTCAAACCTCGTACCCAGCACTACCTCCCCTATTTCCCGCTTGTTCACCAAGACGTCGTGTACCGCCAACTCATAGGTGCCTGGCTCAACCCCAAGCCCGATGGTGGCGTGTGCCTGTGGATCCAAGTCTACAAGCAGCACCCGGTTGCCCTTCCTGGAAAGGCCGCAAGAAAAATTGATGGCGGTAGTGGTCTTCCCAACTCCACCCTTCTGGTTGGTAATGGCGATTACCCTGGGCATGCCAAACTTTTTACACCTTCTTCCTCACCGAATCAACCCAAAAAGACCCAAAACCCCAATAAATCCTTTGGCCCACATCCAAGCCGGATTCTTTTTAGCCCATTCCATCCGGAGCCGCCCTACCCTTTTCACCTTCTCCCAATTCGCTCACACTTCGCCCGTATAAGCTGGGTCCACCCAACTCCCTGCTACTGCAAAGCACTCGGGCAGAGAGCCCCCAGCTTGCCCATTCCTGGCCTCTCTCCCTTACCCCTCACCCACCGGCTCCCATACGGCTTTCGCTGAACCTCCAGCCCTCCCGGCACTGACCGGCATGTGGGCATAAACCTCAATCTTTCCACTCTAAGCCCTCGTTATTCCGTGCTTTTTTCCATATCGCGCAAGCCTTGCTAGATATACGCTTAGACCCTCCTTCTTCCAATAATTCCCCAATAAAACGCAAACGATGCAACCTGTCCGCACCCGCATTTTTTATATGCGGCCATTGCGCAATATCCCGCCACTACATATCTTTGTACACTCCCATATATCTTTTCAGTCTGCGCCAATGAATAGGTCTTCTCTCACTGCTAAGCCTATAGTATGTGCCTTCCCTGACAGTGCCTTCGGTCTGCCTTACAAGTATTTTTTCTTGGACAAGAAACTCAATTGCATTTAGGTAATTCGCCTCGGACAAGGCCTCCGGCACCCTAACCCTGCCACTTCTGTACAGCCTCGCCCCGTTTAGTCTTATCCGCCACAAAAACACTCTTTGAGAAAGTCTCCTCCTGGCCAAATGTTTAAGGGAAGACCCGACAACAAAGTATGATTCGAAATATCCTTGCACCAATCTGGCCAAAGCAAGTAGCTCCGGACGGCGCCCGGCAGGAGCGCTGTACCCCATCCCCGAACGCCAAAGCAAGCCATGCTCCACCATCCCTTCCAAGGTATCTTGCACCCTTTGACTAAGATCCTCCTCAGGCAGAAAAACGAATTCCTGCCTAAAAAATTTCTTCAGGAACTCAACCTCCTTCAGAATTTCCTCCATGGAGTTCAGCGGCTTTCCTGTGCACAGAACCGCTGCCGCAACAAAACAGTACGGCAGGAAATGATGTAAAATCGCGTTCTTGTAATAGTCCAGCTGCCTTCGGTTTCTATCCTCCAACTCGAATTGAGTTTCCACCTCCAAATCTCTGTCTTCCCTTCCCTCCCCGATCCTCCTGCAGATTCCTTCCTTGTGAAAAAACTCCAAGGTGTCCCAAATCACCCTCTCTATTTTTGTAACTTCCTGCATACTGCTGGCCAGCCTGGCCCTCTCCCTTTTCAACACCCAATACATCAGGCTGCCAATTCGCAGGATCTCCCCGAAGCAGAACCCTCTCAGCCCACAACCGAGCGCTGCCGAAGCCACAAAAGCGGTTGGCACCACAGTCATGGCTCGGTTTATCCTGTGCGCTATCTCATAACCCAGGTAATCAGGGACGTTCTGCTTGGTGTACCTTATTGTTCCCCCCTCCTTATTCAAGGTTCTATCCAGGAACTCACTCAAGTAAATAGGATCCTCAAAGCTGACCCAAATACGGCCCCACTTTTTACGAATCACCTCCCTGCTTCGCAAAACCTCCCAAAGGCTTTCCTTGCGCTTCGCTGCCCCTTCCAGTTCCTTCAGATATGCCCTCTCCTCCATCACTCGCTCATAAGAAATGGCCACTGGCACGAAGGCAATTTCCTTGCAGGCCCCGGCTCTGTGTCCTTCCAGAAGCATGGCCAAAAATCCCGGCTTGGGCAAAACCATCTTCCCTGATCGGCTCCTACCCCCTTCAATAAAAAACTCAATTGGATAGCCCTCGGAGAGAATCGTGTGAAGATATCTGGAAAAGATCACAGGATACAATACCGAGCCTCTGAAATCCCGCCTGATGAAAAAAGCTCCTGACTTGCGAAAAAGAAAACCCATGGGCCAGAAAGCCAGATTCAGTCCAGCAGCTGTCAAAGGGGGATACAAGTAATTGTGATAGAACACATAACCCATGATCATGTAGTCCATGTGGCTCTTGTGACAAGGCACAATAACCAGATTGGCCCTCCTTGCGGCTTCCCTTACTTTCTTTAACCCCTCCTGATCCACCTCAAGGCCGTCAAACAGGTGCCTCACGGCCCAACTCATGACCCAGTCCCAAAACCTCAGAAACACAGGATCATAGTCAGCCGCGATCTCCTTAAGTAGCTTGTACGCTTCCTTCCTCACAGATTCAGGAGACCTGCCCTTTTTGCGAGAACGCCTCTGGATTGCCTGCTGAACCCGCTCATCTGTCAGAACCCTCTCTAGCAGCTCCTGGCGAGATCTTACAACCGGACCGGTCACCAATCTTCTTTCCCGTCCCAATCTCTCCAGGAGCTCCTTCCTGAGAAGTACCGCATCCACCTGGGTTCTCCCCGCCTTATTAGCTCCTATGTACTCCCCTAGTTCCAGAGGCTCTGCATGGAAAATGTGTGAATCCTTCCTGTAAAATCTCAAGAAGTTTATCAAAACCCTTAAGTCGGATGGATTGGCCCTGCTTCCCAATACCATCTCATCCAGCAGAGGCCCCATTCTTTCACGGGCCCGATCCCAGATCACCATCTGCGGCACCAGGAATATTCGGCTCCCCGTTTCCTCGTATGCCTCCAAGACCTCAGCAAAGGGATCCAAACCCCTTCTAACAAATCTCCTCTCCAGAGCCTCCATGTCCTCCAAGTAAAGGATCAAGGAAAGTCCACGGCTCACCAACTCCTTGATGGGCCGGCCAGCCTGGATTCCTTTCCCCAGTGAAAGCCCGGTCTTAATTCTCTTCCAGCAAAACCCCAGAGAGTGGAAAATCGTCAAATTGCTGTCACACGCCAAGACTGGAACCGGAAGGCCACTCCTTTTGCACTGGTAGTGACACAAGAGGCTCTCTAGATCAGACCGGCTCCTCAGAACATATATAACCGAGCCCAGCTTGCCCAATTCCTTAATTCTTTCTAATTGATCTCCCACAGGCTGGACCCTTGAGAAAAGGATTCTCATTAAGAGTCTAAGGAGGGGACCGTAATTCCCTTCAAGGTAAGAGCTATGAAGAGGGACCCAGTTCCCCACGGAAGATAGCTCTCCAACTCTCCCTCCCTTCACCTCCCTTCTGGCAAAGTCTCCTACCTCAGGCATACTCCTGCTGCCCCTCCTGCTCCGAATTCCCGGATTTTCCCGCACACGCTTTTAACATCCCCTTAAAACCTGCCTTCTAGTCACTCCATACCACCCGCTGGCCGCCGAGTCTCTTGGCTGAATAGAGTCTGCGGTCCGCGGCAGAAACCAGCTCTTCTGCTCCAATTGCTTCCAACCCGAGCACTCCCGCCACCCCAATGCTGAGCCTGACGGCCACCTTCACCCCCCCAAAATCCAGAGGATTCGAGGTAAGCACGGTTTGAAACTTTTCCGCCACCTTCACGGCCGAGTCCACATCGGTTTGAGGCAACATGGCTGCGAATTCATCTCCCCCATATCTGGCCACCATGTCGTAGCCTCTTATGTGATCACGCAAAACATTTGCAACATGTCTCAAGGCCTCGTCACCAGCCAAGTGCCCGAATCTGTCATTGATCCCCTTGAATCCATCCAGGTCCAATATCATACAGGCAAGAGGGCTCTTATGCCTTCTGGAGCGCTCCATCTCCCTTCCCAGGGCTCGCTCAAAGGCTCTGCGGTTGGGAATCCCTGTGACCGGATCAGTCACCGACATCACCACCAGCCTTTGGTGGGCCAGGATGTTGTTCATGACAAGGGAAATCTTGCAACCCAGTCTTCTCAGAAAATCAGTACCCTGATCCACACCGTACCTTTGGGGATCCCTGCTGCCTAGGTTCAGGCTGCCCATGAGCCTTCCTGAAAAGTAAAGGGGTACAATGGCATGGGATCTCATCTCAGGGATCATTTCCCGCCTAAAAAAAAGCCCCACGTTCTCCCCAGGAGGTCCCAGAATCACCTCCCACTTATTAAGCCCGGCCAGAGCTCCTTCCAGCTGTCCTTCCTTAACAATCCGGATGAAACCGGGCAGCCCCTTGATTCCTGTTGCTCCCGGACTCATCAACACATCAGATGGATCAAGAGCCACACATAAAGTCACCCATTCCACCCCAAAACGCCTTCGGATCTCCTGCACAAGCACTCGTGCCATTTCCCGAACAGAACGGCTTTTGAGGATTTTTTCCTCCAGAGCATCAAAGTTATCCTGTATTTTTTGATTAGCTCTGGCCACATTGAAAATCTCCTTAATCTGCGCAGAGAGCAGCTCGTTCTCCTTGAGCACTCTCTGGAAGAGCTTCTCATTGAAGGAAATTACATTGCTTTTTTTGGAACTCTTCCTCACGGTCTTGTGCGTGCCCCCTTGGCAATTAATGACTCAAGCCTTTTGAACCCTATCTGTCCCAAGGACCAGTCACCTTAAGAGCTAGACGCCCAAACCAATTGCGCTTCTAAATCCGTGCCCAACAGGAAACATTCAACCAGGTCTACTGCTAGAAACTGATGGATTTCCGCGGCCATATTCTGAAAACACCTACGGCCCCCCCCAATTGGGGACAAAGGGCTTTAAGGGATCTTACCCTGAGACTTGAGGTTCTGTAGGATCTTCCGTATCCGCTCGGACTGCTCGCCTTGGGGGATCAGTTTCAGGAATTCCTCCCAAGCCCGGGCTGCCCCGGCCATGTCATTCAAATCATGCAAAAGCACCACGCCTTCGTTATATAGGCTATTGAAATGATTGGGGTCCACTCTGTGAGCTTCCCTGAAGAGTTCCACAGCCCTCTGGGGTTGCCCTAGGAGTCTGTACATGGTGCCCATGTCGGTCATTACATCCGGGTTATCCGGCTTAAGGGCCAAAGCCTTTTCATAAGCCCGGATCGCCTCAGCCGGCCTTCCCATGTCGTAATTCAGATTTCCCAGCCCTATCCAAGCTTCCAAGTCTTGTGGATCCCGGGCCACTCTGGCCTCCAAGGCTTTCAGCTCCCCTCGCTGCTCTGGTGAAACCACAGCTGGAGAGCTTGAAACCATACCCTGAGGCTGTCCACCCACACGGCTGGCCAAACGATGCTCCCAGATTCCCCCGAAGATCGCACCTGCCACAAATCCCACCACCAAAGCGCCACACGTAAATAAAAGTAGCTTGCCTCGTGTAACCAACCCCTGGACATCCCTATCGCTGGCTGCCCCTTTGCTAGACCTTACTCCCATCCCCTGGTCTCTCCTTTTCGGCAGGGATCTCTTCAAACACTAACCGATTAAACCCACCTTTAATCATACGTGGTTAGCATAGCGCAATTTCACCACAAAAAAATAAACTCACACTCCAACACACCCTGATCTTCCCTTTCAGCTCTGGCCCGGGTTCCAACCTGAGCACGCCTAAAATACGCGCGATTCCCGAGCCTTCCCCCAAACTCAAGGCTCCTGGCTAACCCGCATTATTCGCGATTGGTGGATAATGCGAGTTATCTTTTTTACATTTTGGGGCAAACCAATCCATGCTCAAAAACACCTTGATTTACGGCTTCAGGTTTGGCCCTGCTTTGAGTCAGAATAGGCCAAGACTTGCCGGGGGTTTGAGAGAACGCTCCCCCCAAAGTCAAAGGCCGGTCAAAAGCCACTACTAGCGCCTAAAGGCGGTAGGTTTGGCGGGCTAAGCATGCCCCGTCGAACGAATTCGACTCGGCAGCCCGCCACAAACCACCGGCTTCAGACGGTGGTTGTTGAATCGCAACGGGTAGAACCGCCGACTTCAGTCGGGGGATATCCGCAGCCTGCGCCTTCAGCGCATACTAAAGTCTTAAGGCGAGGGTTTTTCCCCCATTCCCCGAGTGGGGCAATAATACGGGCTAGTGAGCCCCTTCAAGCCTTCTTGGAATTACTATTATCCATAGGCCCTCCCGGGATCTTTGCAAAACCTTCGGATTCGTAAATCTTTTCCCGTCAAGATAGGCCGTCCACCCGAACACTTAAATGCGCAAAGCTTTTCTGAACCCCCAAGGAGCAGCCCTTACTGGATCATCACTCCCCGGTGACCCGCAGGACCTCTTCAACAGTTGTGATGCCCGCCCTTATTTTTCTTACTCCATCCTCCCTCAAGGTCTTCATCCCTCTTTCCATGGCCGCCTTTCTCAAGGTGGTAGAGTCCGAAGTCTGCATCATGAGCCCCCTTAGGGTGTCGTCCATCACTAGAAACTCGAAAATGCCCGTCCTCCCCCTGAATCCGGTCTGAAGGCAGGAATCACACCCCCTTCCCCTATACAACACAATGTCCTCCTCCTGGGATATTCCTAGCTCTCTAATGGTCCTGGCATTAGGGCGGTAACCTTCTTTGCATCTGGGACAAATCACCCTTACCAAACGTTGTGCCAAAATGGCGTTCACAGAAGAGGAAACCAGGAAGGGCTCCACCCCCATGTCTATGAGTCTTGTGATGGCCCCTGCAGCATCATTGGTGTGGAGTGTACTGAAGACCAAGTGGCCCGTCAGAGCCGCATGAATGGATATCTCCGCGGTCTCTGTATCCCTTATCTCCCCCACCAGAATAACATCCGGATCCTGGCGAACAATCGAACGAAGCCCCCTGGCGAATGTCAAACCTATCTTGCTGTTGACTTGAATCTGCCCGATCCCGGCCAGCTGATATTCCACCGGATCCTCAATGGTTATTATGTTCTTGTCCGGGGAATTTATCCTGTTGAGGGCCGCATACAAAGTGGTAGTTTTTCCGCTTCCGGTTGGACCGGTCACAAGAATGATCCCGTTGGGAGCGGAAATGAGGCGCTCAAACAACTCCATCTGCTCCGGCAGGAGCCCCACCTCTTCCAAGCCCAACAAAACGCTTGTCTTGTCCAGCAATCTCAGAACAACCCTTTCTCCAAAAGAAGTGGGCAATGTGGAGACACGAATGTCAAAATCCCGCTCAGCCACCCTCAAACGTATCCTGCCGTCTTGTGGAAGCCTTTTCTCCGCTATGTTCATCTTTGCCATGACTTTGATGCGGGATACTATGGCCGAATGCAGACTCCTGGATGGAGTCAAACTATTGTAGAGCACCCCGTCCACCCTGTAACGAATCTTAAGTTCTTTATGGTAGGGCTCAATATGTATATCGCTGGCCCTTAACCTGACGGCCTCACTCAAAATAGTGTTCACAAGCTTGATGACTGGCGCATCTGCAGAGGATTCAAGCAGGTCCTCCGACTCCTCCAACTCGGCCAAAGCCCTGCTGCTGCCTCCCAGTTCTTCCAAGTCAGCCAAAACCTGCTCGGCAGTGTCTCCCGATTCGTGGTAAATGCGGTTGATGGTACGGGATATCTCCGCTGCCATGCTCAGAACCGGTTTAATGCTCCAGCCGGTTCGTATCCTGAGATCGTCCAAGACTTCCAAGACCAATGGGTCTGCCATGGCCACCCAAAGCTCACCCTCTTGAAGCTTCACAGGTACAATCGTGTGCTTGCGTGCAAAATGAATCGGAATCTGAGACAGGACTTGGCCGTCTATACCCTCAACTTCCAAGCTGGGCCAGAAAGGAAGACCCATCAAGACGGCCCAGGCCCGGCTCAGGTCCTCCCTCAAAATCAAACCTCTGGCCACCAGAGCCTCCCCCAAGGCCCTCTCGTCTTTGCCAAGCAGGGACTCCAGTTCTGTGTCCAAGGAAAGCTCGAGGAGTTTGCCCTGCTCCCTCAACACCCTCAGAAGGGCAGATGATTTTTCCATAAACCCGGCAGCTACAGGGTCCAAAGCCGGTCCCCTTAGCCCGCCATCGAGATGCTGCCTAAGTTCCATTTTGTTCCCTTGCACCTTCTTTCAGATCAATTGGGTAAGGCTCTTGACCTTTATCGAGTGCCACGGGCTATCTAAGAATCATGTCCATGGTCTCCTCAAAATCCTCACCCCTCCACTCCTGAAATTTTTGCGCGTCCCTGTCCCTTTCCTTTTTCTTTTGGTCTGTAATACCGGCCATGTCCTCAGGGGTGTTCACGATGTGAGGAGTGATAAAAATCAACAAATTCCTTTTTTCCTGGGGACCTACAGATTGAGTTCTAAACAGATTCCCCAGCAAGGGCACGCTTCCCAAGCAAGGCACACCGGAGGTGGACTGCCTCTGGCTGTCTTGGATCAAACCGCCTATGACCACTGTTTGGCCGTTTTCCACCACAACCACTGTCTTAGCCTGACGCTTGAAGGTCGTAGGAGTGGTGGTGAGCACCTGTTGTGCCCCCACATCCGAGACCTCTTGGAAGATGTTCAATCGCACGAATTTGCCCTTGCTGATCTGTGGGGTGATTCTTAGAATGATCCCCACATCTTTGAATTCGAAGGTCTGTAAGACAGCGGTGGTGGGATTGGTGGTCCCTGGAGTCGTGCTTTCCGCAGTTCCTGTTTGAGATTTAAGAAAGGGGATGTTTTGCGCCACAACTATCTCTGCTTCCTCATTGTTCAAAGTCAAAATATGCGGAGTGGAAAGGATGTTCACATCCTCAGCCCTTTGGAAGGCCCTCAGCACAGCCCTTAGATTTGTAAACTGCTGACCAGCAATGGTAATGGGTCCCTTAAAAACCCCGAATAAGAACTGAGAAGCTGTGGAAAGATCCAGATTAGCAGGCCCGGTGCCGGTTTGAATACCGGTTTGCCTCCCGGAACTGTCTACCCGTTCGGCGAACTGCCATTCCACACCCAAGCTTTTGGTCTTGGTAAGGGAGACCTCTGCGATGAGTGCTTCCACCAAGACTTGGGGTCTCCACACATCCAGCTTACTGATGAGATCCTTGACAGTCTCATAATCCTCTGGGGGAGCCATGACTATAATGGCATTAGTGGCCTTGTCAGCCACCACCACCACGTCCTCCCCGAGTATTGCAGCCCGCGCACCCCTATCTATACCCGAGGAAAAAAGTCCTGGCACCCCTGTCCCAAGACCGGTGGAACGAGTGGTTCCCAAGCCTGTGCTTCCCAAACCGGTAGTGTGCGACAAGGAACTGCTTGAGCTCAGCCCGCCCAGGCCCGAAGAGCCAAGACCTGTGGTGCCTCCCAGTCCTGATCTGCTGGTTCCCAATCCGGAGGTGCCCAAACCAACCCCTGTACCGCCCCTGCCCGAAAGTTGAGAGAGCACCTGAAGAACTTCCTCGGCCTTGGCATTTTCAAGGTAGTACACGTGGATCTTCTTTCTCCCAGGTGGGAGAGGCACATCCAGTTTCTCAACCAATTCCAAAATCTTTCTCGTCTCCGCCTCGCTTGCAATGATAATGAGTGAATTGGTTCTTTCATCCGGCACAAGCTTTGAGGCACTAAGGGCTGCACTTTCCTCTGATGCCGCCACAGGACTGGGTTGCAGTGGGGTCGGTGTCCTAGGGCTTGAAGGAGTTGGTTGCGTGGTCGGCTTTGGCGAGACCGATCGCGCAACTGTACCGCCCCTTGCCCCACCTCTTTCCATGAGAGAAAGCAATTCTGTAGCCAATGTCTGAGCAGAGGCATACTTTAGGGGGTGGACCGTGATTATTTCGTCCTTGGACTCCACGTCCATCTCCCTAATAAGAGCCTGAAGCCTTCGGATGTTGGAGGCGTAATCCGTTATTATCAAAGTGTTGGTCGGCTGGTAGGCCACAATCTGACTCTCCTTGGAGACCAAAGGGCTCAGGAGGCCTCTCAAGTCATTGGCGTTGGCATGCTGAAGCGGGATAAGCTGCGTGATCATCCGGTCTTCCCGACCAACCCGAAGTGAATCTTCCACTTTTAGAGTCTCGATGTCCCTATACCTGGCCTCGCCTGACGGCACCACCTTCAGAACCTTTCCCGCCTCCACCACGGTAAAACCCTTCATCTCCAAGACCGAGAGGAAAACATGATATGCCTCATCCACTGTTATGTCGGTTGGGGAAATTATGGTGACCGTGCCCTTAACTTTGTCGTCTACAAGGAAGTTTTTACCTGTAAGCTCGCTGATAAACTTGATGACCGTGCGCAGATCCGCATTGTCAAAGTTTATGGTAATGCGATCCGAGCTGCCTGGCCGCTTGGGTTCCTCCGTCTTGGAGACTTCCTCTGATTTCTGCATTGCCGGGCCTTGAGGAGCCTGCTGAGTGCCCAGATTCTGGCCCTTGGGAGTCGTGCGTCTGGCAGGGACCTGTCGGGCCGGTGGGTTCTGCTGAGGTGCAACCGCTTCCGGTGCAGGCTTTTGCACCTCTTCCACGAGCCTGGCCGCCAGGCTCTCATGGCAAGGCACGATCAAATTGCAAGCCCCAACAAGGATTGAGCCCAAACATGCACCCAATGCCAGCCGCCTTTGTATCACCTAGACCTCCAAGTCTTGCAGAATTCGAGTCTTACAAAAGGTCTGGACACTTTCAAAGCCGGAGAGGGCATCCCTGGGAACTTCTAGCCTCCTCCACATCGGCGACTGCCAGGTATCAATAAAACCGGGCTGCCTTCTTATATCTCCCACAGAAATTCATACTCCAAAACCAGATTCCCAATCCGCCTTCTGAATCTGGATCGGCTTTCTGGAATAATAACAGGGTTCCTCGTGTTTTCCAAGTTGAGCATTGAAAAAAGGAGGGGTTAAATGCGCTGGCAAGAGCGCTGCAATCAGGCGAACATGGAGAAGTCTTTTAAACTGCCCTGTTCACAACCATATCGGATAGTTGCACGGGGTTTAAGAGCATGATCCCAGTCCTTACAGGTATTGGGTTTGTAGGTCACGGAAGTGATGGCTTAGCCCGCATTGTTCACCATCAGTGGATAATGCGGGATGTCTTGATGGCATGTTTGGACAAACCGGTCCATGCTAAAAAAGCACCCTGATTTTGGTTTTCAGATTTGACCCTTCTTTGAGTGGGAATATGTGAAAGTGTACCAAGGGTTTTAGGCCTGGCCCCCAAGGTTACGGGCTTTGAAGCATAATCGTGTTAGGTGTTCGGACATGCCTGGGGACTGATGAGGCGCGGTCTTGAGCAGACAGGATGAGGGCTCCTTGCCTCAGTATGACTTGAAGGTTATGATCAAGAAATGAAAATGGCTCGCAGGCAGAGGGGGTTTTGAGGTTAGGGGCGTGTGTGACTGGAAGGGTTTGAAAGTCTGCCTGTTGCCTGGAGGGATCATGAGGAAATTGGCCTGGGTTTTCTTGGGGCTCTTTTTTGTTGTTTCCCCTTGCGCGGCAGGCTCTCATGCGAAGCCGGGCCCCAAAGACAAGTGTCCGGTCTGCGGTATGTTCGTGAACAAATACCCTGAGTGGCTGGCTCGGATCCACCTCAAAGACTCAAAGATCCTCTTCTTTGACGGGGCCAAAGACATGTTCAAGTTCCTGAGTCAACCCAAGAAGTACATTCCTGATACAGACCCAAGGGATCTAAGAGAGATTTACGTGACCGACTATTACAGCTTAGAGTCAATAGACGGCAAAATGGCTTTCTACGTGATCGGAAGCAATGTGTACGGCCCCATGGGGAAAGAGTTGATACCCTTTCGAAAGGAGGAGGATGCTAAGGAATTTCTCCGGGACCACGCTGGGAAACGTATCTTGAGGTTCCAAGAGGTGACTCCAGACATTCTGAGGGAATTGGATTGAGCAAATGACCAGACCCTCTATTGTCTTTCTTCTTTTGGTAAGTCTCGGAGTCATGGGACTTGTGGGAATATGCATTTACACATCCAGTCTTTCCCCTGCCTCAAGGACTGTTGAGGAACAGTTGAAAAACCTGGTCATTCATTACGGGTTAACGGATCTTTGTCTTTTCACAGAGGCCCGTTATACAAGGCACCCGTCCATGGCTGATTTGCATTCAGCTTTCCAGGATCACCCGGGGGCTTTTGACCATTTCCCCACAAGCTCTTTTATCTCCCCTCCACCCCACCTGCGACATCCTGCATGGAGTTCGTACCCAAACATTCCACCCGGCAAAACTCACCAGGGCTTGGACTCAAAGGTCTCATCAAGGCTTGAATTCTCAGAAGCCTCAACCCCCCCAACCAAAATCTCTTCGCCATCTATCCCCTGGACACCATTTTGGCGGCCACAGGCAAGGAAATGATGCTGCGCTGGATACGCCGACAGCTTAACCTTCTGGATTTCGCCCTCTTTTCATTGAGAAGGAGAAAAGCCAGGAACTTAGCCCTTGTGTTTGTATACACTCTGGTGGTCTTCTGGCTGGGCTCAGTGATCTTCTTTAGCAGGGCCATGCAAAACCAGGCGGGCAAACTGCTTAAGGACAGCCCTGAGATCCTGGTTCAAAGACTCTGTGCGGGACGCCACGAACCGATCCCTTTGGAGTATCTCGATAAAATAAGGGCCATCAGGGGGGTCCAGCAAGCCCGTGAGAGACTTTGGGGCTACTACTATGACCCAGGAAGCCAGGCCAACTACACGATCATGGTTGAGGCATCCCAAGGCAGCGGGCTGGAGCCGGGCTGGATAATGGTGGGGAGTGGGGTTTTAAGGAGCTTTGCCGCCAAGGACCAGGAAAGCTTGACTTTCAGATCATACCGAGGGGATTTTCTGAGACTTCGGGTAAAGGAGGTTTTTTCATCTGATTCAGAACTTTTGACCTCTGATTTGATCCTCATGGAACAGGGTGATTTTAAGAAGCTATTCGGGTTTCCCGAGGGTTTCGCAACTGATCTAGTGGTACAGGTGCGCAATCCCAAGGAGAGATCCACGGTGGCCGAGAAAATCGCCCAAAGCTTGCCTGATACCAGGCCCATCCTTAGGGATGAAATACTCAGAACCTACCAGGCTCTCTTTGACTGGCGCGGGGGCATGGCTCTTATGCTCCTGATATGCGCAGTTTTGGCCTTTCTTATTCTGGCCTGGGATAAGGCCACAGGTTTGAGCGCCGACGAGAAGAAAGAGATAGGCATCCTAAAAGCCACCGGGTGGGAGACCGGTGACGTGATGCTCCTCAAGGCATTGGAAGGACTGGTGTTGTCTTTATCGGCCTTCCTGTGCGGAACCCTATTTGCCTACCTCCATGTGTTTCATTTTTCATGGATTTTGATGGCACCCGCCCTTAGGGGATGGGCTGTGCTTTACCCCCGGTTTCCATTGGATCCCTCCTTTGGGCCTGGAGATCTGGCAGTCCTTTTTTTTCTTACCGTGGCGCCTTATACCGTGGCAACAATGGTTCCTTGTTGGAAAGCAGCCACAATGGATCCCGACAGGGTGATGAGAGGACAGATTTGATCCGGCTTGTGGAGGTAAGCAAGGTATTCCATCAAGGCAGGCCCAATGAGACTGTGGCCCTCGACAATATCAGCATTACTCTCCAGAGAGGCCTTGTCACGGTATTCAGAGGGCCCAGCGGCTCAGGGAAGACCACATTGCTGAGTCTGATTGGGTGCATGGCGCGTCCAAGCTCAGGACGCATATGGCTCGGGGAGAGGGAAATAACAAGCCTGCCCGAACGTTTCTTAACCGAGCTGAGGAGAAGGACCTTTGGATTTATCTTCCAGCAAGTCTTCCTTATATCAGGGCTCACGGTTCTGGAAAACGTGATGCTGCCCGCCCACCCATTGGGTTTGAGATGGTCTGAAATGCGCCGGAAAGCAAGTCAACTTCTGAACCGTTACAATATCCAAGGGAAAGCAAGCCAAAAAGTGGAATGGCTCTCAGGTGGAGAAGCCCAAAGAGTGGCCATAGCAAGAGCCCTGATAAACGACCCACCCATAATCATTGCCGATGAACCTACAGCCCATCTGGATTCCGCTCTTTCCCGTGAGTTCATGAACACTATTGCCGCACTCAAGCAGGAGGGCAAAACACTCCTCATTGCAAGCCACGATCCCATTGTTTGTGATTCACCCTTTGTGGATAGAGTTGTCCAAATGAGGGACGGCAGGATTTTGGAAACAGGGGAACAGCTCAAGGAAGCTGAAACTTGCCTGGGAAAAAATCTTTGACCGAAACCAAGTCTGGGTCTTGCATGGCCCACTCGAACACGCGGGAATCCATGGATGCGGCTTTTTCCAGAAACCGGGCTGCTTCTTGGCTCCTGCCCTGAAGGGCCAGCACACAGGCCATATTGTAATGGGCCTCTACCACCGACGGATCCAGCTCCAGGGCCGACAAAATCGACTCTGCAGCCTTGGCCAGATCACCGTTTTTCATATGGGCCACACCCAAATTAACCCAAAGGGATGCACGTTTGGGGCTTTCCTGAATAGCCTTTTGGTACAGAGCTATGGCCCTGTCTGTTTGAGACAGATCCTTCAAATACAGATCGGCCAGTGCTACAAGGGCCTCCACAGAAGTGGGCTCTTTCTCAAGCAAAGCGAGGAACTCTCTCTCTGCCCCTTTTAGATTTCCCTCTTGTTGCATTTTCTTTGCGGCAGCCACAGTGGCCTTTAGATCCGAAGGGGCACCTGAGAGCTGTTTCCCCAGGGAAATGCTAGGGGCGTTCCGGGAGGTGGCAACTTGCTGTTTCCCCACCTCAAAAATCTCTTTTTCAGCTGTGATCTCAATGTCTGTCTTGGCAGGAGCGATAAACATCTTCTGCTTCCAGTTCTCAAACACACCTGTACCCGCCTGAAAGTTGGTCCAGGAGACCTGGGAAGCTGTCAAGCCAATGGCAGCTCCAGCCAGAACGAGAAAGCAAAAACGCAACCTGACGCGCACCTTGCGCGGGCCCTCGCAAGGGCCTAGCTGAGCCGTTGCATCAACCCAAGATAGATCATCCTGGCGGGATGCCTCTCTTTCCTTTTTTACCCTCTCCAGGGCCTCCTGTATCGCGCTCAAGGCCCCCCCTCATCACCCACAAGCTGCAACAACACCGCAAGGGTGCGCGGTCCTGCTCTTCCGTCTGCAGCCAATCCGTTTGCTTTCTGGAACTCGGATACAGCCCTCCGGGTGGGCCCGTCATAAACGCCCGTGGGTTTTCCCTCCCAATGCCCCAGCTTTTCCAACGCAGCCTGAAGCCGTGCCACATTCTCCCCTCGAATCCCAGGACGAAGCCTTTGAGAAGGCTTGCTGGCCGGGATCCAAACCCAAACCGAACCCGACCACTTGACCTCCAACTCCTGCCTGGAGACAAACTTGAGGGCCGAATCCCCATATTGCAGCCAGACCCCAGCCTCGGAAATCCCTCTTAGCACAGCCCACTGGATGACCGGGTCCCCTCCAAGGCCTGTTGCTCTGGTTTCAAGCACACAGGCTCTTTTAAAACGAAGCAGGTCCTCGTAGTCCAGAACCAGCCTCACCGCCTCCCATCCGGCCCTCCTTGCCTGTTCCTCCATGCTTGTGCCCAACTCAGGCAAAGCCTGCCCAGCCATACCGCTCAAGCGGCGATAAACAGCAACGGTATCGGTTGCCGCTCCTTGGATTGGTGCTGATTCTTTAGGAACTTCAACTACCTGTACCTCAGTTGAGCTTTGTACTTGCAGTTTCTGCTCCGGGATTACCGCATGGTGCAACACCATACGGCCTCCCATCCATCCCCCCAACATGCCTGCCAAGGTAAGAAAAGCGTATCCTGCTGCCATCCTTATGCGCTTGCGGGAGTAGGGGTATTTTAGGGAGCCTGCCCCAGGTTTCCAGGAAACCTCCTGGATGGCCGCCTTCACATGCTCCTTATGGACCCTTCCACTTCCCCTGGCGTAAGCCAGCAACATGGCGCGGTCGCATACGGCATTGGTCCTTCTAGGGTTCCCACCTGCATACCCGTATACAACATCCACAGCCTCATCCGTAAAAACCGTGTCTTGCGTTGCGCCAGCCACTTTGAGTCTGTGTCTTATGTAGGCACTGGTGTCCTCAAGACTTAAAGGCTCCAGAAAACATCTAACCTGAATCCTCTCATTGAGCGCCCTTAGTTCCTCAGATCCCAACCTCTGGTGAAACTCGGGTTGACCCACAAGCACTATCTGGATGAGTTTCTCTTTGCTGGTCTCCAGATTGGAAAGCATCCGTATCTGTTCCAGAAGTGAGGTTTCCAGGTCCTGAGATTCGTCCAGGATCACACAGGCGTTGAGGCCCTTGGCAGCTCTCTCAAGAAGAAAAGAATTCAGTTCCTCCAGCAAGTGGTTGCGGCTCTCAGCCGAGCCTTTCAGCCCAAACTCCAGGTTGATGCACCTGAGAAGTTCCATTTCCGAAAGGAAGGGGTTTAGGATTAGCGCTGTGGCCACCCTGTCCCCCAACTGGGCCAGCAGTGCCCTGCACAAGGTAGTCTTACCCGTTCCAACCCCGCCAACTACTTCCATGAATCCTTTTCGCTCGTGGATGCCGAAAAGAAGATGGTTGAAGGCAATCCTGTGACTTTCACTCATGAAAAGAAATTTCGGATCAGGAGTCAGGTTGAAAGGTTGTTCCCTAAGTCCGAAAAAGGACAAATACATCAATACCCCTCATTTTTGCGATAGAATGGCCTCCACCTCCACCTCGATGGTCTCCTCTTGGCCATCCCTTAAGACCTCCAACCAGAGCTCTCCCGCCTGGGAAACCTCCTTGTACGCCTTAAGCAATTGGTTTGGAGTGCGCACCTCCTCATCATTTATACCCACCACTATATCCCCTACTTTGAGGCCTGCTGCCTGGAAAACGCTTCCCTGGGGAACCTCACCCACCACAAAACCAGAGGGTTTCCCCTCAGCGAAATGGGGTCTCAACCTGAGCTTGGCCATAAGAGTCTGCACGGCTTGCTGGCCTCCCCTTCCGGAGGCGGGCTCTGGGGAAGGAGCTCCCGGAAGCTTAGCTTGGGAAGCTGGGCCGGCCGGCCTCGGGGGCTGAGCCTGCTGAGACGGTTGGGAGGGCTTTCCCACTGCCATGGAAGATCTTTCTGCAAAAAGGCTCAGGGATTCCTCTCTTCCTGATCTTTGGAGAATGACCTGGTTTGGAAGGATCCTGATAATCTGTGCGTCCTGGATCTTGTCTCCTATTATGTAGAGATCCTCTCTTCGCTGAGAGGGATCCTCTATCATCGCCAAGGCCAAGCCGCCAGGAGATACTGCGGTGCCTTTCAGCTTGAGGTTTAATGGGGTTTCCACCGGGCCTTTGGGCGCCTCTGGAACAGAGGCTTTCTTGGTTGACTCCCCCATGGAAAAAATATTTCTTCCTGCTATAAGCTCGTATTGCTCTTTTGGCTTCAAAGAAGGTAGTTCCAAAACTTTCCCACTGCTCTCAGACCTGGGAGAGGCAGGAGGCACATATGTCCTTGTCTGGAGCGTTTTAGCCAGGTTTAGACCAAAAAAGAGAATCCCGGCCAGGGAGACAAACATGGAGGCAACTAAAATCCTGCCTATATTTTGGCGTAACAATTCCATGGGTTCCTTGATATCTTAGTAAGATTTAACCACTTTTTTCCAAAAGCTGCAATTTCTCTTTAGCCTAGCATGCCTATTCAGACAGATCCCTCCAGCCCACTTTGTTCACCAAAAAGCAAGTCACGACTAAAGGCTTCAGCGCTTATTGGCCGCCTTTGCTGCCCTCCCTGTGGACCCTCCACATGTCTTCGTCTGTAAAACACTTCTCCGCTTCATCCTGCTTCAGGGCGTCCTTCTCCACATCCCTTGCATCTGCTGCGCCCTCAAGCACCTCTCTGTAGTATTCATGCTGGATAAGCAGATTCATGACTTCATTGGTGCCTGTCCATATCTGGGTGAGCCTGGTATCCCTCACTATCTTCTCCACTGGGTACACGTCCGTATAGCCTATGCCACCCATTATCTGCATGGCCTGATTGGCCACGTTCCAGGCTACGTCTGTGGCAAATTTCTTTGCTTCGCTAACAAGCCTTCTTGCATAGGGAGCCTTCTGATCCACAGCTCGGGCTGCCATGTACACCAGCCCTCTGGCTGCATCCAATTGAGTTATGGCATCGGCCACCTTGAAACTCACGCCCTGGAAGCGGCGAATGGGCTGACCAAAAGCGTGCCTTCTGTGGCTGTAGCGAGTGGCGATCTCCAAAGCGGCCCTGGCTCCTCCCACACTAGCAGCGGCCGAGGTCATGCGCTCAGGAATCATCATCTGATTGAACACCATGGCCCCGCCGTGGAGTCCGCCGATCAAGTTCTCCTTGGGCACCCGAACGTCCCTGAAAACCAGTCTCCCGGTGCCCCCCCCACGGGTTCCCATTAGCCCGTAGATATATTCTGCTTCAACCCCAGGCCCCCTCTCAATGATCAGGGCACTTATCCGGCTGTACTTGTCTGCTTTGGGATCAAGATTTGTACGGCAGTAAACCAGAAACAAGTCCGCCTCCGCGGCCCCTACCACAAAACGTTTCTGTCCGTTGACTATAAAATGCTCCCCATCCAAAACAGCCTGTGTTGTGGCGCCAAAGAAGTCGGAGCCTCCCCTGGGCTCGGTTAGGGCTTCTGCGCTTATCTTCTGCGCCTTCAACATGGGTCTTAGGAATCGCTCCTTTTGCTCCTCTGTTCCAAACACGTGAAGCGCCTCCCCCACTATGGAGGGCATCACAAAGGCACACCCCAAAGCCGTCCCCAAGACCCCCACCTCCTCTTCAGCCGCCACCTCCGCGGTCCAGGGAAGCCCACGGCCTCCCCAGCGAGGCTCGAATCTGAGCCCTAAGAGGCCGTAGGCGGCAAGCTTCTCTACGAATTCACGAGGGTAGAGTATCTCCTCCCTATCCATGGCCCTCACATACTCGGAACTCACCTGCTCTTTGACAAACTTCCTAACCTCCCTCTGAATCTCTTTGGCCTGTTGATCCATCACAGCTTCATAATACATGGCCATCTCCTTCCCTGTTCAATTAGAGACCAGCTTTTGCGCCGAACTTATGGAATTCCAAAGGGGGAACCTCTCCGGAAAATCAGTTATGATTCCGTCTACTCCAAGCTCCAGAAACCTTTTCATCCTAAATACTTCATTCACGGTCCAGACATGCACCTCCAGCCCCAGATCGTGAGCAGCCTCTACGAACCCTTTGCTTATGTAGTCGAACCCTTTTATTCGCTCCGGAACTTGGAGGGCTTGACCCTCAGGCTTGTAGGGCCGCTTCTTGCCGGCCAAATACCACCTCATGAACCGGAAACCTTCCTCTCTGGAAATCCCCGTGGCCACTCCAGGCCCAAACCTGGCCCTAAGCCGCCTGAGCGTCTCTCCATCCTCCGAGGCCAGCAAAATCCTATCCAAAGCTTTATTCCTGTACAGCACCTCCCAAAGGTGTGCTTCCATTGGGGGTTTTTTCTGCTTGACCTCGATATTCAGCATGGCCTGGGGAAACTCTTGTAGCACCTCTGCTAGAAGGGGAATACGCAGACCTTTCCCGCGAAACACAGGCTCCCTGCCTCCCATAGGCACAAAATGGTAGCCTGCATCCAGCTTTTTTAAATCCGTGAGCAGGTGCTCCCCAACAGCGCCTCTGCCGTTAGTGGTTCTCTCCAGGGCTCTGTCGTGGATGACCACAACGTGTCCATCTCGACTCGTGTGCACGTCCAACTCCAGGTACCTGACACCCATCTCTAAGGCCAGGGAAAAAGCTTCCATGGTATTCTCCGGTCTGTGGCCCGAAGCCCCCCTGTGGGCAAACAACCTGGGTGCAGGATGGGAAGAAAAGAAAGGGAAACTGCTTCTCAGCAAAGAGTTGGAACCCATCTGTGCGTTCCCATTCCAAGGCATGCAAATTAAATCCTTTCAGGATCATTCCTCATCAGCCCTCACCCCTACTTTTCCAGAAAGGAGAAATGGCCCTGAGCCTCTCCACTATCCCCGGAAGATTCTCCAAGACAAAGTCCACTTCCTCTTCCGTGTTGAACCTCCCAAGGCTGAACCTTATTGAGCCGTGGGCGGCAGTGTAGGGAACCCCCATGGCCCGCAAAACGTGGGAAGGTTCCAAGGAGCCTGATGTACAGGCCGAACCTGATGAGGCGCAGATGCCCAAATCGCTCAATAGCAGCAGCAGGCTTTCTCCTTCAACGTATTCAAAACAGCAGCTCAGGGTGTTGGGAAGCCGACGGGTCCCTTTCCCGTTTACAAGCACTCTGGGGATTCTCTCCAAGATGCCTTGCTCCAGCTTGTCCCTCAGGGCCCCAAGCCTGAGCGGTTCTCGTGTAAGCTCCTTTCGACTCAACTCGGCCGCCTTTCCAAGCCCTACTATATAAGGCACGTTCTCGGTGCCGCCCCTGCGGCCCTTTTCTTGGTGGCCCCCTATCATGAAAGGGGCTATCCTTGTACCTCGTCTTATGTACAGCACTCCTATGCCTTTGGGGGCGTGTATCTTGTGTCCCGACATGCTCAACAGATCCACGGGAAGCTTTGCGAGGTCAATCTGGATCTTGCCCACAGCCTGAACCGCGTCTGTGTGAAGAGGTATCCCACGCGCCTTCACTATTTGTGCTATCTCGTCTAGAGGGAACACAACTCCGGTCTCATTGTTGGCGAACATGATACTGACCAAGGCGGTGTCATCGCTTAGGGAGCTTCTCAGATGCTCCAGGTCCAGCCTGCCTTCCCTGTCCACCTTCAGCTCTGTGACCTGATAGCCTCTCTGACGGAGGTAAGGGATCTGGTTCCAAACCGCCGGATGCTCCACTCGGGTTGTCACCAGATGGCGCTTCTCGGGCCAAGCCTCCAAAATTCCTCTTATGGCCGCATTGTCACTTTCAGTTCCGCAACCTGTAAAAACTATCTCGTCCGGGTGCGCGTTTAGAAGCTCGGCCACCTTCTCCCTCGCCTCGGACACAGCCTTCTGGGCCATTGCACCCATTAAATGCATGCTGGAAGGATTCCCATAAGCCTCTGTAAAAAAGGGAAGCATCTCCTCCATTACCAATGGATCTACTCTGGTGGTGGCGTTGTTGTCCATGTACACGAACTTCATGAGGCCACCTCCTCCACCACTAGATCCTGGGAGACCATATCTTTGAGCCTTTGCTCTATCCCTTTTATGGTTATTCCGGCGCTGGGACAACCCTTGCACACACCTCGCAAGGAGACCATCACCCGGTTCCCCTCCAGATCCACGAGTTGGATGTCCCCGCCATCCTTTTGGAGTTCAGGGCGTATTTGTCTTTCTATGGTCTCTTCCACCAAACGCATCTTTTGAAGGTTTGTGAGTTTTTTCGTTGGAGCCGCAATGGCCACATCTACTTCTCTCCTAAGTTTGGCCAGTATAGCCTCGATGCGCTCGTGGCAACTCCCACAACCACCCCCTGCCTTTGTGTAATGGGTCACCTGCTCCCGGGTGGTAAGGCGGTTTTCCCGAACAGCGCGCTCTATCTCGTCTTCTGTGACTCCAAAACACTCGCACACAAGGGGTGATGCCAGACTCTCACGGCTTTGTCCCTTGTAATTGGCAATGGCTGCCAAAAGGGCCTCGCGGCCCATGACCGAGCAGTGCATCTTCTGCTCGGGAAGCCCCCCTAGGTAATCGGCTATGTCCTGATTTGTTATCTTTAATGCTTCATCTACGGTCTTGCCTATGATGAGCTCGGTCAAAGCCGAGGAAGAGGCTATGGCACTGGCACATCCGAAAGTCTGAAATTTCGCGTCTTTTATTCGACCCTCAGGATCAACCTTTATGTATAAGGTAAGCGCATCACCACAGGCCATAGAACCCACTTCCCCCACCCCGTCGGCATCTTCTATTACCCCAACATTTCTGGGATTGCGGAAATGGTCCATCACCTTCTCGGTATACTCCCACATAATGTCCCCTCCTAATTATCACTGGAGGCCTCCTGAGGCCTTCATTTCTATCATATCTCTGCTTTATCCATCAAGGCAGGGGATCAGCTCTTTCTTGGCACGGCTTATTCGCAAAAACTTTTTAGCTTACAGGCGCCCCCCCAAGCCCCACTTGTTCTTGGCCAGATCCAGTTTCAAAGCCGGGCTGCAAAGCTAGGGGTTATGGAAAACCAATCCATGCTTGAGAAAGCGTATTCATCGGGGGGGTGATGGCTTTCTGAAACCCAAGGGATTTGTTCGGGGAAGCCAAAGTTGGCCTTGACCTATGATGGGGAGTGCATTAGCGTGCAATTGATTGGAAGAGAAACCGAGGGAGCCTTGAGGCAGCTTCTTAAGATGACAAGTTCTTTTTTTGTCGCCCATGTGAGACGGATCTCTTTTCTCTGTGTCCTTGCGGGTAGCATACTCATTGGCCATGGGCATGCCGGTGAGGTGGCTGGGCAAAGCCCTCAGCTTCACAAGAGGTACCTCCTGCCTGGGCTTGAGTGGATAAACTGGACAGGAAGGAGTAATCCAGACATTTGGGTTCTTAGGATCGATCCCCAAAGATACCGATTCAAGGTAATGAGCTTTCGCAACGAAGGAGCCTCCCAACCCTTGAGCTTGTGGGAATGGATGGACAGGAGCGGAGCTCTGGCTGTTTTCAACGCCGGGCAATACTACCCTGATTTTTCTTACATGGGCCTTTTGGTGAGCGGGGGTAGGAAAGTTCACGGCAGGCTTCACAGCTTGTTTCAAGCCCTTTTCTTGGCAGAGCCTTTGGAACAGGGTGTGCCCGCGGCCCGCATTCTGGATCTTGCCGAAGAGGAGTTCGACCTTGAGAAACCGGGATATCTGGAGATTGCCCAATCCTTCATGCTTCTTGACAGATGGAAGAACATAAGAGTCAGGCGCAGTTCCAATGCGGCGGTAAGAACAATCCTGGCAGAAGAAACAGAGGGGGATCTACTGCTCCTACTGACCCAAGGCCCTTACACTCTTTGGGATCTTGCTCAGGAGCTTCGAGAAGGCCCCTTCCCCATCCTGAAAGCCATGAGCATGGATGGAGGAGAGGAGGCCCAATTGGGTGTGCGCACCAAGGATTTCAGCTATCCGCCCACTTGGGAGGCAGCAGGGAGGGCGGCCCCTTACCCAAGAGCACTGCCCACGGTAATCGGGGTCTTTTCAAGATATTAGGCTGACTTGTTCGTAAACAGTAAGTCACCAGACTAAAAGAAACGGTTTCCAGGCAAGGCTTGCCCAAGCAGCTCCTTTTCTAGAGCCGCACAGAAGATTTGTGCAGCATTCGGGCAGAGAGGAATTGGCTTGACAAGAAAAATAAGCCTTGGTAAATTCTTTGCAGAGTATAGATGGGATGAGGCAAACGCAGATGATACCGGGCGTGTGTGGCGCGATACGAATTAAGAAAATCATCATTCGCGGCTACATACGCCCATGCGCCTGAGCCTCTAGGAAGCGGAGAAAAAGGCCATGGGTGAATCCCATGGCCTTTTAATTTTGTGGGAAGGCCGTGGGAGGTAATCCGCGGCTTTTTTTTTTGCGGCCCTAGGAGGGGTCCCCTTTCGGGGGACGCGATTCACGAGCAGGAGGTGATAAGCACTCCAATGCATCTGGAACTCCAAATGAAACACAAAGTGATCCAAAGGGCTGCAAGGCAGTTTGCCGCAAGACATATATCCCCCGAAGTGGCTGGTCGAATGGACTCCACGGGCAGGTTCCCATGGGAGGTGGTCAGAGAGATGGCTGCCCTGGGGTACTTAGGACTCCAGGTGAATCGAGAATTAGGCGGGGCCCAACTGGACTGGTTTGGCGCAGCCATAGTTGTGGAGGAGGTCTCGCGCTCCTCCGGGGCCCTGGGCTTGCTGCTGGCTGTACACAACGGGGTGGTTGCCAATCCATTGTTGCACTATGGAACAGCTGAGCAGAAAGAGAAATTCCTGAGGCCTTTGGCCAAGGGGGAGGCCATCGGGGCCTTCTGTCTGACCGAGGCCAATGCGGGTTCTGACCCGGGCGCCATGCAGACTACGGCAATCTCAGACGGTGAGGGTTTGATCCTCAACGGGAGCAAGGTTTTTGTGACAAACGGCGGTGTAGCGGCCATTGCTCTTGTGTTTGCAAGGACATCCATGACCGAGATGCCCAAGGAAACCAGCCTCCTAATCGTTGAGTCGCACAGGGAAGGGTTCTTGAGGGGCCCTTCCGAAGAACTTTGCGGAATGAGGGGGAATCCTGTTTGTTCGCTCTCATTTGAGGGGTGTCGCCTGCCCATGCAAAACCTCCTGGGTCGGTTCGGTGATGGGCTGAGAATTGCTTTGGCCACACTGGACGGGGGGCGTGTGGTGATAGCAGCCCAGGCTCTGGGCATAGCCCAAGCTTCTCTGGATGCAGCCATTTCCTATTCCAGGGAGAGGATTCAATTCGGAAGACCCATAGCCACTTTTCAGGCAATCCAGGCAAAGGTGGCTCAGATGGCCGTGGAAATAGAGGCGGCCAGGCTCTTGACCTACAAGGCAGCCTCTGTTTTGGACTCGGGTGGGCGGGCTTCCAGAGGCTCGGCAATGGCAAAGCTTTTCAGCAGTGAGGTTGCGGTAAGAGCGGCTTTGGAGGCAGTGCAGATCCACGGGGGATACGGTTACAGCCGCGCCTATCCCGTGGAACGCTACCTTAGAGACGCCAAGGCCACTGAAATCTATGAAGGCACTTCAGAGATACAGAGGATGGTCATATACAGGGAGCTTGCCTCATCTTCCCTACCCAAGGCCGTAGGCTCCCCATCTTGAGTCCCTGACCTGGAGGCGTACAACCATGGAGATCACAGTATGTATAAAACAGGTCCCCCGACAGGCTGAAATAAGATGGGAGGAAGGGCGCTGGAGTTTTGCCAGACAGGGTGTGCCCGGCCTCATAAATCCTCAAGATTTGGAGGCCTTGGAGATGGCGCTTCAGCTAAAAGAAACCCATGGAGGGAAAATAACGGTCTTGTCTATGGGACCTGCTCAAGCCGAGGAGTCGCTAATGGAGGCCTTGGCCATGGGAGCGGATCGAGCTGTGCTCATCTCGGACCCTGCTTTGGCCGGAAGCGACACCTTGGCCACATCCACGGTCTTGGCCGCAGGCTTGAGGAAATTTCAACCAAAACCCCACATCATCCTGTGCGGAAGCCGCTCTTCGGACAGCGACACAGGCCAGGTGGGCCCTCAGATCTCGGAGGAGTTGGAACTCCCGTACGCAGGTTACGCCCTTGAAGTGGAGATTAAACAGGAACATGCCTATGTGATAAGACGGTTGGACCGGCGCGTGCAAAGGCTCAGAATGAGCCTCCCGGCAGTGGTGGGGATGCTCAGAGCCCCCAGGCGCCCCAGGGATATTCCTCTGGGAGCCATAGGGGAGGCTTTTGAGACCAAAGAGCGGCTTAGGTGGAACTTGCAGGACTTGGGGCTGAAACCTGAGGAGGTGGGGCTCAAAGGCTCTGCCACAAAGGTGGTGGACATAAGGGAGCCAAGCCATGGCAGGCAGGGCAGAATCCTTGCCCTGCCGCCTCACCAGGCTGTGGAGATGATCCTGGAGGTTCTGCGTTCACGTCATTTGATTTCTTAGGCTTTACATGGCCTGGACAAATTTCTGGATCACGCAGGCCGCCTGTTGGGAAGATTAAGATGGGCTCGAAATATAAATTTTTGATGTTCGGGGATTAGGGGCTCGGAATTGCAGCCGGCCGGCAGTCCCGAATGTTGGGGGTTTAGGGTTTGTATGGGCCTTGTGCAAGACAAGGGAGGGAACCTGATGGATCCATCAAGAGGAGAGGTTTGGGTTTTCGCAGACTACCGAGACTACGACCGCAACCGCGTTACCTTGGAGCTCATAGCAAAGGCCAGAGAGCTGGCAGAGAGGCTTTGCAGTAGGTGCGCTGTGGCGGTCTTGGGTTGGGGCATCGCCCCTTATGTCATGGAATACATAGCCCATGGAGCCCAGGCAGTCTATGTAATGGAAGCACCCCAGTTGAGCTTGTTTAGAAGCTGCATTTTCACAGAGGCCCTTTGCCACATGATCAGAACCTACAGGCCTGAAATCCTCCTTGTAGGGGGAACTGATTTCGGCAGGGAGTTCGCCCCCAGGGTTGCCAAGAGGCTCAAAACCGGGCTTAGTTCAGATTGTGTGGGGCTGGAAATAGACGAGAAGACTGGCCTCATGCTACAGACAACCCCGGCCTTCGGGGGAAGACTCTCGGCCCAAGTTATTACCCCTGAAAGGCGCCCCCAGATGGCCACCGTGAGACCGGGGGTTTTCAAAGAGAGAACCCACGACCAAGAAGCCATTGCTCCAGTGATCTACATGGAACCAGTAGAGTTCCCCCAAGAGCAGGATGTGGAGCTTCTATTTGAGGAGGTGCTCCAGGAGGATGGGATCAGCTTGGAAGATGCCCAAGTGGTGCTAAGCGCAGGATTAGGGGTCGGTAACCCAGATAGGTTTGGGTTGGTTTCTCGACTGGCCGGGCTTTTGGGGGGGCAGGTTGGGGGAACCAGACCCTTGGTCAACAAGGGGCTTCTCCCAGAGGAGAGGATGATAGGGCAGACAGGGCACACTGTGAAACCAAAAATCTTGATCAGTCTAGGAACTTCAGGAGCCCTTCAGTACACGGCCGGGATCCAGAATTCAGAATTCATTATAGCTTTGGACAGAAATCCGGATGCTCCTATCTTCAAACACGCAGACCTGGGTATAGTGGGCAATTTGGAGGAGATTCTGCCCAGGCTAGTGCGGGCCTTGGAAGAGATTTGCAGAAAGGATGAGGAGGTGGCCCATGGATAAGTTTCGAACAGTAAGCGCTTATCACAATTACCTGGTGGATGGGAAGCTCCAGGCAGAGCTGAGTGCAAAAGGGGCAGGAGGCTTCTTCTTCCAGGCTCACAGGCTGCACCCAGGAGAAAGGATTCCCTTGATTTCGGGCCGTTTCTTCGATCACCGAGGCCAACTCCTCTTGGAGGTCCACAGAAACCTCCTCACAGGAAATCCTCATGGGTTTAGTCTCTTGGAAATGCGGGGAGGCTGGGCAATCATGTCTACGGCTCTGGAGGCCATTGTCTCGGCTCAAGTCCTGGAATTTCAAAAAGGCCTTCTGAGCATCATAAGAGGCACGCTTTTTGATGCTTGCGGATGTAAAGTAATCTTCGGGGACGATCTTGGCCTACACCAGGCCTGCAAGCCCCAAGACCAGCGGGTAGCTCTCTCGGCCCCGGAGCTGGAAGCAGCCTTTGCCTGACGTTGAGAATGATCCGGGCTAAATTTTTTATGAAGAGGCTGAGTTGGTGCGCCCGGTAAGCTTCACACTTGTATTGGGGATTCTGGGGATGCTCCTTTGTGGTTGCGAGATCAACTATCTTCTCAGCCAGGGGTACCACCAGGTCAAGCTTCTGAGCGCGCGGAGATCCTTGGAGCATGTCCTGGCAGATCCAACCGTTTCTGAATCCCTTAAAGAACGCATAAGGCTTGTGCAAGAGGTCTGTGAGTTTGCGGGAAAGGACCTGGGGCTGAAAACGACCAAGTCTTATCGCTCTTTCATAGAGATACAGGGGCCTGTGGTGGCTTATGTTGTATCGGCTTGCCTTAAGCACAGGCTTGAACCTTATCTTTGGCGCTTCCCCTTGGTAGGGTCCTTTCCGTACAAAGGCTTTTTCAACTTGGAGGAGGCCAAGAAAGAAAAAACACTCTTGGAAGCAAAAGGCCTGGACACACACCTAACCGGGGCAACGGCTTTTAGCGCACTGGGCTGGTTCGCAGATCCCATTTACTCTTCCATGCTCAGACTACAGGACATAGAGCTCTGTTACACCATTTTTCACGAGCTGGTGCACGCTACGGTTTTTTTCCAAGACCAGGTGGAGTTCAACGAGCAATTGGCCACCTTTGTGGGCTGGCAGGCAGCCCTTCTTTTCTTCCAGGAAAAGAAGAAGGACTCGCATAAGACCCAAAAGATCATAGAAATTCTCAAAGAGGAGCAGGCTTTGGCCGAACTCTTGGGAGAGCTCAAAGGTGAACTGGAAGGTCTCTATGGCTCGCAGATGGAACTGGATCATAGGCTCCAAAGGAGGAAGGAAATTTTTGAAAAAACCAAAATACGTCTAAGCCATCTGGGGAAGACTTTGGGGGGCGGAAGGCTGGAAGCTTTGGCCGCCATGGACTGGAACAATGCCTCTTTTTTGGCTCTATGGCGTTACCGTTACGACGTGGGAGAGCTAAACAAGCTTTTCTCCAGGTTGGGGGGCGATCTGAGGGCTCTTCTGCGCATGGTGGTATCCTGGCAAGAAAACGGGTTTGACCCCCTGCTCAAGCTGCGGGAGGAAACGGGATAAAGGGGGGATTCTGTACAACCCCCCTTTGCCATGGCACAATCTAGATCGTCCCGTCTTGAGATGCCATTAAGATGCATGGCAACTTTTGGTTTCCCTGAAGCCCTCTTTGGGTCATGGGCTCTACCCTTGCTTGTTCATGTTGAGATGCGCCCAAGACCCCAAACTGAAGAGCTCTTTTTGGGTTTCGGGCTAAGCCCCAGGCCGGATTGTTCTCCAAGACCCGTGACTTTTGGGGCTCAAGCCCCCAAGCCCCCGGTACACTTCAACATATTCCGACTCAAACCCAGGCAAAAGTTGAAACCAAAAATCAGGCTCCTCTTGCCCATGGATTATTTTCCTTAGGATATCCACAAGACAGCCGGTATCATCCGCTGACTGTGATTAAACTACTACCGCCTAAAGGCGGTAGGTTTGACGGGCTAAGCGTACCCCGTCGAATGAATTCGACTCGGCAGCCCGCCACAAACCACCGGCTTCAAACGGTGGTTGTTGAGTCGCAACAGGTGAAACCCCCGACTTCAGTCGGGGGATATCCTAAGCCTGCACCTTCGGCGCATACTAAAGTCTTCGCCTAAAGGCGAGGGTTTTTCTCCCATTCCCCGAGTGGGGCAATAATGCTGGCCAGTTAGGCTCCGTCTATGGTGTGCCTTTCTTTGGCTGTGAACCATCCCTCTGGATTCTGAAAATATTCCAGGGTGTCCTTAAGGGAGACAAAATGATCATGTTCCATGGAGGCCAAAAAGTTAAAAAACTCCTTTTCAGTGCGATCTTCCACCTTAGTGGCCAAATCCCTGTAGAAGGCCTCCCCTTTTTGCTCAAACTCTATGGCTATGCGCACTGCTTCCAGATCATCCCGCTCCGCCACAGATAAGCGCTCCGGAGACTCTGCAAAGGATCTTAACACCTCCTTGACCTGAGTGCCCTTCACCTCCAAAGGAACGTTCTCGGGCCAGCGGCCTTGCTCCTGCAACTTACCGTGAAGTGCTTTGATTCGCTCCATATGTTCCCGTTCGTCGTGAGCCAAAGATATAAACATCTTCTTGCCAAGGGGGTTACTGGTTCGCTCGCTGTGTCTGCGGTAAAACTCGGCCTCCCTGGCTTCATTCTCCATGGCCACTTCCAAAGCCCTCATCCTCTGTCCCTTATCCATTAACACCCTCCTTTCTCCTCTTTGAATGATGTCACCCGCACCCGTCAGAAACCTGGGTTATTCAGGGCGACACAATGTACCTTAGCACAGATTCGCTAACTCTCAAGAACCTCCCGGTCTCTTGATCCGGCTCCAAGGCCTTATGCACCTTGACAGCTCCCAACCAGCAGGGACTTGGGGGGGGCACCCTGATTTTCCGTTTCAGATTGGTCCTGCTTTGAGTCGGAATGTGTCGAAGAGTATCGGGGGCTTGGGGGCTTTAGCCCCCAAAGTCACAGGCTTTGGAGAATGATCCGGTCTAAAGGTTCTTGACGACTCATCCGGCTCAGGACTGAATCATTCAAAAGTAGCCCATAGTGCAGCAGAACCGAATGAGGGATCCACAATAAGCCCTTAGCCATACTTCTTGCTTCCAAACAGCTTTGAAGGGCATCACTGGTAGCATACAGGCACCAAGAGCCCCACCGCCCAGGCCCGCCTAATTCTTTGACTGCTTGAGCTAGCCTGTTTGCTCGCAACAAGGCAGCCTTATGATGAAGGTGGTGGTGTTGTCGCCAACTTCCACCTCAATCCGACCGCGAAGCAACCTCACTATCCTGTGAGTGATGTGCAGTCCTCTTCCCCTTCCCTGTCCGTCCAAAAGCTTCTGTCTATCCTCCTCTGGGATTCTGCCTGTATTCTGAATCTGGACACAGGCCTTCCCCTCCTGATCTCTAAAAGTCTTGATCCATAGGGATCCCCCCATGGCAGGAATGGCGTTGGTGGCATTGTTGAGAAGATTGTCCAGCACTCTCTCCAAATGAAGGGGATAGCAACGTACCCAGAGGTTCTCGTCAAAAGGCCCCAGGTTCATGACCACATTCTGTTTTAGCTGTTCTTTGATGGCCTGTTCATTTATGTCCACTCTACGCCTCAACCTCTGGGTTAGGTTCACAACTTCTTCCTTGCCCACCCGGTAAACGCTCAAAGCCAACTCTTGCAATCGACTTGTCTCCTCCAAGAGGATCTCCACACACCTTCTTACTTCCTGACCGCCTCCCCCAGGGCAGCTCTTCTCCAACAGGCCTTTCAACCTCCTTGCGAAACCAGCCGTAGCTATGGCCGGATTCTTGAAATCGTGCAGAATATCATCCAGTCTCTCCATTTGCTGAGCTTTAACCAGTTCCCTGCCCAAGAAAAGCAGAATCTCTATCTCTTCTTCCGTATATCCAGTTCTTCGCTCCAAGGCGTCGAACGTCATAAAGTGACTTACCTCTTCCTCGCCCGTGAGGGGTACGTACAGGATGGAGTTTATATTGTGAACCTTGGCCATGCGTTTAAGATTCTCTGAAATAAGCTGGCTCCTTTGGGGATCCCTGACCAACACATAGGATGGGGTAACCACTTCATAAGGGGTTTCAGTGTGTGAGGTTCCAAGCTGCAGCAAAGCCTGAAACGCCGGTTCACTGTCTATGGGGAACACCTTGCCTATGCCGTGATACCCAGCAGATTCCGGATAGCCGGCTTCCAATATTACGTTCCTGCGGTCCTCGGTAACCGAAAAAAGCGCACAGCTCTGAATGTTCACTATGTCCACCAGCTCTGGGATGACCCTGTTGAAGACCTCCTTCATCTTGATCCCTTCCCTGGAGCCCAGGCGAAGAAATATCTTGCGCACTATGGCATCCTTTTTCTCGCTGAGCCTACGCAGGGAGAGTATCTTCTTCCTGGCAAACACAAACCCCAGCCTTTTGGCCATGAGTTCCGCAACCATCACCTCAATGGGTGAAAATTCTCTATTTTTCTCCGAGAAGTAGATCTGCACAACCCCTACCGTGTCCCTTTCATCGGGGAAAAAGCTGGGTATCTCCAAGGGGATGGCCATCAAGGAATGAACCCCCCGGCTCAAGGCCCCTTCCTTGTCATGGTACAAGGGCTCTTTCTCAACATCCGGGACCAGATAGGTACCCCTGTTTTGCACCACCATGCCAGCGATGCTGCCCTGAAGAGGTATATGTGTGGCTCTGAGGCTCTCTTGAGATGGGTGTGAACCATATGCCAGCATCTGGCCGGTCTTGGGATCATAAATCCTGACCGAAGCGTGATGTGCATCCAGGAAATCCACCATTGTGGCTGCTGCCAGCTCCAAGATTCTGGGCTCCGAGAGTTCCGGATCTATCTCCAAGATCTCATGCACCTGTCCGGTTAAAACTCTCAAGAAGCCAACCAAAAGGCGTTCTTCCATCCATTGAAAAACCTGCGGCCAAAACTCCTCAGGGAGGCTGATCTGGCCAACCCACGGCTCTTTCTGAATCTCTTGAATTAGTCTTTGTGATTTGTTCCACATGGTGCCCCAGTCCACCTTTGCCCGGTATTTTGGGCTTAAGGGCTGAATAACAAAGGAGAAGAGACAAGTCAAGCCATGGGCTCCAGACCCTCTAGAAGACTGCGCGCGTCTGCAAGCCTTTGTTGACTCAACCTGTCATAGGGCTTAGCCCTGTCCAGGAAATTTTTCAGATGAATGGAAGCCTTCTGTTTATCCCCTTTGGACAGATAAGCCTTGCCCAAGAAAAAGTCCACTGCGTGGAGCCCTGGGATGGCTTCCCGAATCTCCTGTAGCCTGACTATGGCCTCATCCTCTTTTCCAGCCTCCAGAAGGCCTGCCGCCTCCTCCATGCGCTGAACCGCCAGGCGGTGACGCAGCAAAACCTCTCCCAGATCGGTCTGCACATCCCTGCCTCGGTCTTTAAGGTCACCCAGCTTCTTATGAAGAAGCCATGCACAATAGAGGAAACACCCCAAGAACAAGAGGAAGAATATCCAGATCCCCTGTCCGAAAAAACCGCCCATATCTCTTCTCCAGGAGTCCTGGATGGAAGGCAAAGCCCGAAGACCCTTTTTAGTCTCCGGGCTTATCGGATCCGCCAGCCTGAGACCTTAAGCAGAATCCTTTTCGCGCCTGAATTTTCAGGTATTAGAAAAGCCCCTGCAAAGCCGCTCATCCAGGCTGGATCAATGCCCTCTTTTCCTTCTCTGATGACGCATCTTTTCTCTTAGCTTCTTGTACTTATGCTTTCGGATTTTTTTCCGGCGTTTTTTTATGACGCTTCCCATTGCGGTCGCCTCCACGATCTATATGAACAACTCCCCACCAAACCCCTTGCCCAGGACTGAAAATCGAAATTCATTATACCCGCTCACAAACCCACCCAGCAAGCCGCCTCATCGCCCTGTGTGGCCGAATCCACCTTGGCTTCTTAGGGTTTCACCCAATTCCTGGACTCTGCTTAGCCTGGCACGCACCACCCTTTGCAAAACCAGCTGGGCCACCCGGTCACCACGTTGAACCGAGTATGCACTGCTTCCAAGGTTCAAGAGAATCACCTTGATCTCGCCTCGGTAGTCAGCATCTATGGTGCCGGGGGTGTTTAAAACCGTGACCCCGTGGGATGCCGCCAAACCACTTCTGGGTCTTACTTGGCCCTCTATTCCCGGAGGCAGAGCCAGACGCAGCCCTGTCGGGATCAAAGCCCAACCTCCAGGAGGTATGCTCACAGGCTCCTCCACCGCTGCGTACAGATCCATCCCCGAAGCCAGTTCACTGGAATATCCCGGAAGAGGTAGCCCCTGATGGTTAGGCAGTGTCTGCACAGGCACCTCAACCTCTTGAGGGCTCTCCTTGATGCTCATCTTTTCTTTACTCCCAACTGGCGGGTTTACCTCTTCTCAAACCACTAGATTCCTAAGGGAACTGGGAATCTCTTCCATGCAAGCCCTCCCCAAGACAACCCCTGTTATCTTTTCTTCCTCAAAGGCTTGCTGGGCCGCTTTTTGTACCGAGGCCGGAGTCTCCTGCTCAACTGCCTCCATGATCTCCTCTACTGAGACATCCCGGCCAAAATAAAGCTCATTTTTGGCCTGCCTGCCCATTCTTCTGTCTGAGCTTTCCAGACCCAGCACAAGGCCTCCCTTCACCTGTTCCCGGGCAGCTTTGAGAACCTCCTCCCCTACGGGCCTTTCTCTCAGATCCGCCATTTGCTCTACAACTACCTCCAGAGCCTCTTTCAGTTGGTCCCCGGTAGTGCCCAGGTAAACGCCCAGGACTCCAGTGTCAGCATAGGGACTCAGAAAAGAATAAACAGAGTAAGCCAATCCCCTCTTTTCCCTGATTTCCTGGAAAAGCCGACTGCTCATACCCCCGCCAAAGATGGTGTTCAGCAGATAGTATGCGTATCTGTCAGGATGAGTCGTGCAAGGAGCCGGAACTCCCATGCAGACATGCACCTGTTCCAGATCTTTCTCCACCAGGCTGAATCCGGGATGATTCTTAGGCGGCTTTCTTTCCGGCCAACCAGGAGCTGAAGAAAGGCTCCCTGCTGAGCGCTCCAAGAGCTCCAAGAGAGTTTTCTGATTAAAGTTGCCGGCCACTGAAAAAAGGACCTCGCGATGGTGATAATGCCTGGTCCATTTCTGCATCAGAATCTCCCTGTCCATGCGGGCCACCTGCCTGGACTCCCCCTGAATGGGATGGGCCATGGAAGAGCCCTTCCAGAGGGCCTTGTGAAAAAGATCCATGACGTGTTCTTCCGGGGTATCCTCAAGCATCCTGATTTCCTGGAGCACAACCGAGCGCTCCCTTTCCAACTCCATTGGATCAAAAACCGAATCCAGGTAGAGGTCTGTCACAAGATCCACTGCCAGAGGCAGATGCTCATCCATCACCTTCACATAGAAACTGGAAAACTCCCTGCTGGTAAAGGCGTTGAGCACCCCTCCCACAGCGTCTATCTCCCACGCAATCTCTTGTGCAGAGCGTCTGCGGGTGCCCTTAAAAAGCATGTGCTCGATGAAATGAGCCATGCCCCTTTCCTTGGGCCCCTCCAAACGGGAACCTGCAGCCACCCATATACCCATGCACACAGAACGCAGGTGCGCGATGGGCTCCATAAGCACTCTAACGCCGTTGGCGAGAACGATCTTCTCGGCCATGTGTCTTACCGCCCTCCCGTCTGTGGGGTCGTTCTTCTCTGGGTTCCCCACCTTGGGGGGAGTATCCTGGGGGCTCTGCCAAAAGTGCTTTTCGGCTGAGCCTTATTTTCCCTGAGTCGTCTATCTCTATCACCTTTACCTGGACCTCGTCCCCCTCTTGGATAACGTCTGTGACCTTCTTGGTATGTGTGTGATCCAGTTGAGAAATATGCAGCAGCCCATCCGTGCCCGGCAAGATCTCCACTATAGCCCCGAAATCCAGCACCCGCTTGACCTTGCCAGTATATACTCCACCTACTTCAGCCTCCTCTGTAAGACCGCGAATGATCTGGATGGCTTTCTGGGCCTTCTCCATGCTGCTGGAAGCTATGTTTACTGTCCCGTCATCCTGCACCTCTATCTTGGTGCCCGTCTCTTCCACTATTTTGCGAATCACCCTGCCGCCCGGACCTATCACGTCGCGGATCTTGTCCGGCTTGATGTGAATTGTGACGATCCTGGGAGCATAAGGGGACAATTCCGCACGGGGCTCTGGGATCGCCTCCAGCATCCTTTCCAGGATCCACAGCCTGGCTTCCCGAGCCTGGGCCAGGGCCTGGGCCATGATCTCCTTAGTCACCCCTTGTATCTTGATGTCCATTTGGACTGCAGTAACACCCTGTTTGGTGCCCGTGACCTTGAAATCCATATCACCCAAATGATCCTCATCCCCAAGGATGTCGGTCAACACCACAACCTTCTCCCCCTCCTTGATCAGCCCCATGGCCACCCCGGCCACCGGGGCGGAGATGGGTACACCGGCATCCATAAGGGCAAGGGTGGTCCCGCAAGTGGAGGCCATGGAGGAAGAACCGTTACTCTCCAGCACCTCGGCCACCACCCTTATTGTGTAAGGGAACTTGTCCCAACTGGGAAGCACCGGTTGAAGAGCCCTTTCAGCCAAGGCTCCATGGCCCACCTCTCTTCGGCTGGGAGCCCTCAAAGGCTTGGTCTCCCCCACGCAGAAAGGAGGGAAGCGGTAATGTAGAATGAAAGTCTTGCGGGCCTCCTCCTCCGAAAGGGTATCCAGGCGCTGCTCATCTTCTGCCGTGCCCAATGTGGCCACCGCCATTACCTGAGTCTCACCTCTGGTGAAAAGCCCTGTCCCGTGGGCTCTGGGCAGCAGGCCCACCTGGCATGTGACCGGACGCACCTGGTCAAAAGGCCTCCCGTCAATTCTTCTGCCTTCCAACAGGATCATGGATCTGGCCACTTCTTTTTCAAGCTCTTCCATGAGGCTGCGGATACCAGCCTCCTCCCCCGGGTATTGCTCCAAAAGCGCTCCCAACACCCTCTCTTGAAGGTTGGCCACTGCATCTCTGCGATCCTTCTTTTTAGGGATCCTGAGAGCTTTATCCATTTCTTCCAACGCCATTTCCCGTACCTTGCGGGCCAGCTCCTCAGAGCTGGCCGGTGGCGTGAACTCCCTCTTGGGCACCCCCGCCATCTTTCTTAACTCTTCTTGCATCTCCACCAGCGGCTGCAAGGCCCTGTGGCCGAAGAATATACCGTCTAGGACCTCCTCCTCTGGCACCACGTTGGCGCCCCCTTCTACCATCACCACCGCGTCTTTTGTGCCAGCCACGATGAAATTCAGGTCGCTCTCTTCCAGTTCCTTCTCTCCAGGGTTAACCACCCATTCCCCCCGCACACGCCCCACC
>CAYPWF010000027.1:0-47371 GCA_964414345.1 uncultured Desulfarculaceae bacterium | reverse complement strand
GAAGCGCCTCCGCCAAGCCGCTCCGAGAAACGCCGCCACCCTGTGATCACTTACGAATTTTTTGCCAAGAGCAGGTGCCTTGGGAGCTAGCCCAAGTCCCCTTCACACCTTAAAATTTTTAGTCTTAGACCAAAGCCCGAAGGAAATTTTCATGGTGTCTTCGAACCTGACTCAATCTACGGCATATCCAGGATCAGCCAGCATCATGCCATGCTTGTAAAGACAGCGGGTTGGCAGTCCTGAGATGGAGGTGCACCTTGAAGCGTTCGTTTCTGGATGTGTCTACAAAGGACCTTTTGTGGGAAGACCAGACATATCGCTCCAGCCTTGAGAGGGACTCAACTTCTCTGGCAGGCTCTTTGGAGAAGGTGGGTATCCTTGTGCCCCTTAGAGTGCAGACCGCCCGGGAGGGACTTCGCTTGGTAAGCGGTTTCCTCAGGGCCGAAGTAGCAGTACGCTTGGGATGGGAAACCTTGCCTGCAGAGCTTTTGGAGCCCGGGGATCCCCTGCCCACCCTGTTGGCTTGCTTGCATGAGAACAATTTCACCAGGGGTTTCACTTGGGCAGAGAGAGCCTGGGTTCTGCAACGGGTCATGCAGAATTGGGATGCTCCAAGGGACTGGATCTTGGGGGAACTCTTGCCTGCTATGGGACTTCCCCCCAGCTTCAAGATTCTGGAAGAACACTTAAAAGCCTCATCCATCAGGGAGGATCTGCGGCGTGCCTTGGCGCGCCATGGCTGCTCCCTGGCAAACGCCCTGAGGCTTAGCCGTATGCACCCTGAGGACCAGGAAGCTTTTGTGGCTCTTTTACCCAGCCTTCACCTTGGTGAGAACCTGATGAGGGAATTCCTGGAACTTCTTTGGGAGATACAGATGAGAGACGGGGTGTTGCCCAGGCAGACCCTTTCGGATCCCGAGCTCTTAAGGGCCATGGAAACACAAGGAAATGACCGCCCTCAGCGAACCAACCTGCTGCGCCGGTATCTCCTGAAGATCCGTATGCCCGATTTGAGCTCCATGGAAGAGTCCTTTCACAAAGCCAAAGGAGCTCTTGGTCTGCCCTCTCAGATTTCTGTTCAACACAGTGGGTTTTTCGAATCCCTGGGAGTAAGCGTAGGATTCAACGCCAAAACACCAAAAGATTTCATAGAAATGAGCCGTCGGCTCTGGGAGGCCTCCCAGGATGAGGAGGCTTTGGAGAGCCTTTTTGAGGCTGCCAGATCCCCGGGGAGGATTCCCGTAAGTTGGTCACAGGGGTGACGGCTTACGATTCCCAGGGGTAATGTCCAAGCCCGGCCGCAAAAAGGCCAGAGCATCCCGGGATAACCCCAGTAATTCATCAACAAGGGATAGTGCCGGCTGAATTGAGGATGTGCAAGGAAAACCCTGTTCGCGCTCAAGAATAACCTGATTCTCGGTTTCAGATTTACTCATGGTTTGAGCCGGAATATGCCAAGCTAGGGCTCTTGAGTTTTAGTTTCAAAGGACAACAATTGCTTTAGACGATCCAGGGTTCGCTCTTGAAGTTCCACGAAGCGCACTCCCATCCCCGGCTCTGCTCCTCTCTCCCTGGGCCTGACCCAAACAACTTCTCCTCTTATTCTCAAAGGCAGGGGATCCTTTCCCACAATGAGATCAAGTTCTACGGGGGAACCTATACGCAGGGGGTAGAGGGTCTCCACAAAAACCCCTCCCATGCCTAGGTTACTTATGTAGTGCTCCCTGAGTTGCTTGGTTCCGGCCAGCCTTACCCTCAGCTTGCAAGTCTTCCTGGGATGACGTCTTCTTTCGGGCTTTGGTCTCACTTAGCCACCTCCCCCATGACAACATCCAGTATTTCAAGGGCCAGGTCTATCTCCCTTTTTTTCACATCCAGGGGCGGCAGAATACGTATAGACTCGAACCCGCAGCCTATAAGAAGAAGCCCTCTTTGAAAAGCTCTTCGCAGGATTTGGTTTCTCCACTCCTCCCTCTCCACCGAGAAAGCCAGCATGAGGCCCAGCCCCCTAGGGTGAAAAAGAAAAGGATAGCGCGAACATAGTTCCTTTAGTCCCCCGAGGAAATACTCACCCATCAACCTGGCATTCTCCAGCAACCCGTCCCTCTGTATGATTTCTATGGTGCGGTAACCCACGGCCGAGCTTATTGCATTGCCTTCCCCCCAGGTGCTGGAAATGCGTAGGGGCTCTTGGGGGAAAAGCTCTTTGCGGCCCAAGGTGGCCCCCACCCTGAGGGCCTTGGCCGATGTGATTATGTCGGGGATTATCTCGAAGTGTTCGCATGCCCACCATCGCCCCGTTCGACCAAGGCCTGTCTGTATCTCATCACAAATGAGCGGAATCTGGTATTGCCTGGCCACCCGTGCCACTTCCTGTAGGAACCCATGTTGAGGAAGATCATATCCGCCTTCCCCGAGTATGGGTTCCACTATGATGAAGGCTACCTCCTCAGGGGCGATGATGCCTATCTCTGGATCCAGCACCTGCGCCAGCTTGCTCATTCTGCCTTTTCTTCTTATGGTGGTAAGCAACCACCCGCAGTCGCAAGCTGATTCGCAGCGGCAAAAGGGAAGTTCCAATATCTTGGGAATCTCCGGGAACCAGTTTCGGTGCGCTCTTTTGCTCCTGTTTAGGGACAGAGCCCCGAGAGTTCTGCCGTGGAAGGCCCCGCTGAAGCAAATACCATAGCCGAAGTTCTTCCTGTGTTGGTAACAGATCTTCACTGCGTTCTCCACGGCCTCGGCCCCGGAATTGCTCAAGAAAGCCGTGTCAAAACCAAAAGCTCTGGTAATCTCCATGAGCTTATAATGAAGATGGGAAGGGGTGGGAATGGGAGAATTCTCAGGATCTTCTCCGAATCCCCCCACAAAGTCTGTTCCGGCATATCTGTCGGGGTCCACAGATGAGAGAGTTTTGATTGTTTCCAGCAGTTCCGGGTGGTTGTACCCCAGGGGGCTGCTGGCCACGTGGCTGACAAAGTCCAGTATCACATTCCCGTCCACATCCGTACAAAACGGACCTATTGCCGGTTTGGAGCGGTCCCACACAAAATCATAGAAATAGGTTGAGTGGCTTGCATGTCTGCGGTGAAACGAGGCCCACTTTCTGGCGTTGGGCCCAGGAGGTACGATTTTGATATTGGGTTTAGCCTTGTCTCTGTCCATGAAATCGACCCTCTCTTGATGGACTGCCCCAATCATTGGTCCGAGTTCTAAAAAGGCCTTGAAAGCCCGGCTAAGCCTCACTAACCACCAGAAGTGGCAAATGGGGGCTATCTTAATGATATGTCAAAGGAAACTCCTCTATGCTCCAAAACACCTTGCTTTTCGGTTTCAGATCGGCCCTAGTTTGGGTTCAAATACGCCAAAGCGTACCTGAGATTCGAGGGCCCGGCCCCCAAAGCCACAGGTTTTGGCGGGACATAAGGGCTAAGAGCCACAGCTATCTCACAAGAGGCCTTTCTCCCTCAGGAATTCCTTTATCACCATCTCCAGTGTGGGAGGGCCCACCTCTTCCACCCGGTAAGTGACCCTGGCCACCGGCCTAGAGATCTTTATGAGGCGGCTTAGGTCAATGGGGGTTGCCACCAGCACCAGATCGCAAGGGGTGGCCTCTATGGTAGCCTCAAGATCCCTCAATTGTTCAGGGAAATAACCCTGGGCCGGAAGCACCTTTTCAAGGTGTGGGTAGGTCCTGAAAACCTCCCTGAGAGATCCTTGGGCATAAGGCCGCGGATCCACCAAAGCTTTTGCTCCGTGACCCCTGGCTGCCAGGACCCCTGCCCCATATCCCATATTCCCGTGGGTCACCGTAGGCCCATCCTCCACCACCAACACTTGCTTCCCACGGATGCTCTCCCCATCCTCTACCAGGATCCTGGAGGCGGTTTGAATGAGTCTGGCCCCGGGGTTCATGCTTTTCGCAGAGTTTAGAACCTGTTGCACTGCTTTTGGCGGTGCCGTATCCACCTTGTTTACTATCAGCAGATGTGCCCTGAGCAGGTTCACCTCGCCTGGATGATAGGCTGTCTCATGGCCGGGCCTGTGGGGATCCAGGAGCGTGATCTCCAAATCCGTGAGGATGAAAGGGAAGTCGTTGTTCCCTCCATCCCAAAGAATTACCTGGGCCTCTTTCTCGGCCTCCCTGAGTATTTCGGAATAATCCACTCCGGCGTAGACCACTATGCCCCGTCTTACCAGATGTTCGTACTCTTCTCTCTCCTCCAAGGTGCAAGTACCGCTGTCCAGGTCTTGAAAAGTCTGATAGCGTTCCACTCTTTTGCGGGCAAGCTCCGAGTAAGGCATGGGATGTCTCAGCACAACTGCATGTATACCTGCCAAGTTCAAGATCTCCCATATCCGCTCTATGACCCCGCTCTTGCCGCAGCCTGTCCTGACCGCACAAACCGATATGGAGGGCACCTTGGTGCGAAGCATGGTGCGATTGGGCCCCAGCAGCATGAAATCAGCCCCTGCGGCCAAGACCCTGGAAGCCTTGTGCATGACCTCCAGATGGGACAAATCGCTGTATGCGAATACCACTTGGTCTACTGCCGCCTCTTTGATAAGCTTCTCAAGAGATTCCTCAGGCAGTATAGGAATTCCATCCGGGTAAAGGGGGCCCGCCAGCTCCGCAGGATAAAGCCTGTTGGCTATGCCTGGGATCTGGGCTGCAGTGAAGGCCACCACCTCAACGCTAGGGTCGTCCCGAAAGCAGACCAGGAAGTTGTGGAAGTCTCTACCTGCTGCCCCCATTATGAGCAATCTTTTCCGATCCTTTGGAACCTCACACTTCACCGCTTCTCTCCAAGAGGGCCACAGCCTGGGCAGCAACCCCTTCCTCCCTGCCCACAAATCCAAGCCCCTCACTGGTTGTGGCCTTGACACTCACCCTACCCACATCCACTCCTAAAACCCCGGCAATGCGTTCCCTCATGAGGGGGATATAAGGAGCCAGTTTAGGCCTTTGGGCCACCACAGTCACATCCAAATTGTTCACCTCCCAGCCGGCCTCTTTGAGCATGCCGGCCACTTTTTCAAGCAGGACCAAACTGGATATCCCCTTGTAAGCCGGATCTGTGTCCGGGAAATGCTTGCCTATATCCCCCAGTGCCATGGCCCCCAAGATGGCATCGCAGATGGAATGAAGCAGAACATCGGCATCCGAGTGGCCCATGAGCCCCTTTTCATAAGGAATCTCCACTCCCCCCAGTACCAGAGCTCTTCCATGTGCCCAACAGTGAACATCATAGCCTTGCCCAATGCGATATTTCACGGCTGCTTGGCCCCTTGTGCGGCCAGGATCTCCCTGGCCAGCTTTAAATCACTAGCTGTCGTGACCTTGATGTTCTCATAAGAGCCCTGGACAACTTTTACCCTGTGTCCCAGCCTCTCCACCAAAGAGGCATCATCGGTGCCCAGAAATCCCTCCTTTTGAGCTTCCATGTGCGCTCTGAGAAGCCAGTCGTGACGAAATGCCTGGGGGGTCTGCACCATCCAAAGTCTCTCTCTACGGGGGGTGCTCAGCACGAATCCCTCTGGGTCCACCTCCTTCACTGTGTCAGTGGTCGGAACAGCTGCAATCGCAGCCCCATGCAAAAGGGCAGTTTCCACGCATCTGGCAATCAACTCAGAGCTGACCAAGGGACGGGCACCGTCGTGCACCACGACCAGCTCCCAACCCGACCCCAGAGCCTCCAGACCCAGACGCACGGACTCCTGCCTATGGGGCCCCCCTGCCACCATGGCCAGCAGCTTGGATATGTTGTATTGTTCAAGGATTTTTTCCTGAACCAGCTCCATTCGATCCTTGGGGACCACTACCACTATCCCGTGGATCAAAGGACTGGACTCAAAAACCCTTAAGGTGTGGGCTAAAAGTGGTATGCCTTCCAGCAGGAGGAATTGTTTCTCTAGCGGGCCTCCCATGCGCCGGCCTTGCCCTGCAGCCGGTATGAGGGCGGCTACCTTTCCGGGAATGGACTCCATGGGATCAATCTGGAGCCGAGGGGCTATTACCCGCGTCCATTCTGGACATATGCTTCCTGATCCTCCTTGAAAGATGTAAAGATCATCCGGCCCGCAGAGGTCTGTATAACGCTTGTAACCACAACATCCACACTTCGGCCGAGGAAGCGTTTCCCATTGTCCACCACAACCATGGTGCCGTCTTCCAGATAAGCTATGCCTTGCCCCTCCTCCCTGCCCTCCTTGATTATCTTCACCTTCATATCCTCCCCCGGGAGGACCACAGGCTTAAGGGCGTGGGCCAGCTGGTTTATATTCAAGACCTTGACTCCTTGCAGCTCGGCCACCTTGTGCATGTTTAAGTCATTGGTCAGGAGGGCGCAGCCCATCTCCTTGGCCATCTCCACCAAAAGGCTGTCCACATCCCCGTTGTTTCCCGAGGAAAGCTCTCGGTCCAGGACACGCACCTCTATGCCCTTCTGCTCTTGCAAGGTGCGCAATACATCCAGACCTCTCCTTCCCCTGGCCCTCTTGAGGGGATCCGAGGAGTCGGCTATTTTCTGAAGCTCTCTGAGCACGAACTGGGGAATGGCCAGAGCTCCCCAGAGGAATCCGCTGGAGCAAACATCCGCTATGCGGCCATCTATGATTACGCTAGTATCCATGAGAAGCAGGCGGCTGCCGGGAACTTCCGTCTTGCTGCCTTGAGCCCCTGTCCTAAAAGCCCAATCCAGACCCTTGCGAAATCCCAGGGCCCAGCCCAGAGGCCCCAAGAATCCCATGGCTCCAAGGCTCCAAAGGGCGGCTTCTGGGGCTCTTGAAGCCTCTGATGAGCCCACGCTAGAGCCTATGAGCCGCCCCAGAAGCAGACCCAAGGTGAGGCCGGTGGCACCGCCTACAAGGGCCCAGAGGGGATATCGGTCCAACAATCTTTCTAGTAGAACTGCCAGACCGGCCATGCCGCCCCCCAAGAGAGCCCCCAGTATGTGGGTTTGGGACTCAGGACTGAGCGACTCGGCCAGGAGATATCCGCACCAGCCTCCCAAAAGGATCCAAGAAATCCGTGGAATAACCGAGGACATGAGGGGCCCGCTTCTCACATTTGGAACAGGCGATGGATCTCCTGTTCCACCACAACCTCCTCTGTTTTTCTTGCGATGGAGATCTCTTTTACCAGCAAGCTCCTAGCTAGATCCAGCATCTTCCTCTCCCCAAAGGAGAGAGTCTTGTCATACTTCAACAAGACGAGATCCCGTAGCACCTCGGCAATCTCGTAAACAGAGCCTGTTTTGATTTTTTCGGAATACTCCCGGTAGCGCCGGTTCCAGCTTTGGAAGCCGGGCTGCAAGTCTCGTTCCTGCAAGATCTCGTAGACCTTCGGGACTTCCTCGGGGTCTATTACACTCCTCAACCCCACGCTCTCCACATTGTGTGTGGGGATCATGATGGTCATCCCATTGTCCAAGATCCTTATAACATAGAATTTCTGCTGGTTGCCCGAGATCTCCCGCTGCTCTATGGACTCGATCACGCCCACGCCATGGGCGGGGTAAACCGCCAAGTCCCCCACCTTGAACATGCTGCACGACCTCCCCCATCCAAGACCTTGTACAGCTTCAACATTATAGCCCCACGCCCATACCAGTCAAGGCGCAATCCGTAACATACCGTCCAAACTACATTTTCAGCCGTGTGCATGTCGGCCTTTGGTTCTTGGGAAACCTTGACCAGGATTCCCTCAAAGCCTTATAAAAGACTTGGGGGTCATTTAATGGGATTTCTAGCCTGCATTCTTCAACCTAAGCGGATGATGCGGGATATCTTGAGGATATGTTAGGGTGAGTTTATCAAGGCTGGGAATCACCCTGGGTTTGGGTTTCGGATTCGGCCTGGATCTGAGCCTGAATGCGTCACAGCCTACAGCCGGCTTTGGGAATTTATTTGGGCTGGGGGTTCCTAGGTGCACAAAGAGACTTCTTCAAATCTAGCTGAACTGGAGGCCCAGATCCAACACCTTGAATCCATCAAAGAACGCTGGGAAAAAGGAGAGGGTTTAGACCACCAGCAGATGGCTGTGCGTCAGCTTACCCTGGAGCTTCTAGAAGGGGCCATAAGGGACCTCTTAGACAGGCGTCGAGAGTTGCTTTCCATTGGGAAGCTAGATTGATTCCGGATTCTTGCCACAGCCCGGCCTATTTCCTAGGGCAACCCAAGACTGGGGCCAAGCCCCCAAAGTTGCGGGCTTTGGAGAATAGGACTTGGGGTTATTTGAGAGGCCTAAAATCCTTGTATCTATCCCGTGACTTCTCCTTCAAGTCCTGAAATCTTCTTTGGTGTTCCAGCTCCTCCTTGCCTGGCCTGTTAAGCCACCGCCAAATAAGAACTAACCCTATGATTCCCAGGAGTCCCAAAACCAGGTACCCAATGTGTGCCTCCAAAAAGGATTTTGCCTCTTCCAGCATTTCCCTTTTCCCCCTTTTCTAAAATTGAACTATTGATCACCTGCTAATAACATTTCTCCTCGCCTCAAGTCTTAGACGCTTGATTTTCCAGAGGATTCGACCTCCGGGGGATACTTGCCCCCTCCTTTCTCGCCCTCACAAAAAGTCTCGGGCGCAAGGCCTTCCCCAGTTCCCAAGCCTGGAAAATCAAAACACCTCCGCCAGGCCGCCCTGAGAAACTCCACCACCCCATGATGACCTACGTCAGCCTTATGGTGGCTGGATTGACAAGTCCCAGGTTTTCTCGTACACAATCCCCCCTGGAGTCTTAAAATGAAAGGAGCCCTCCACATTGAGAGCACTATTCATAGTACCGCCCTACCCCATAGAAGAATATCCTGCCCTTGCAACAGGCTCTGTTTATCTGGCTGCAAACCTGCGGGCCCACGGCCACCAGGTGGAGGTTTTGGATCTGCTGGTGTCAGAGCCAAGAAAGGACAAAGTAGAGCAGACCCTGGCGCTTGTGAAGCCTGATCTTGTGGGAATCACTTCCGTGACCATGACGTTCCCCATGGCATGTCGTATAGCCTCATGGGTCAGGAATGCCAGGCCAGAGGCAGTAATTGCCCTGGGGGGCCCCCACGTATCATTTCTACCGGAAAGAAGTCTTGGGGAGTGTCCCGAGGCCGATCTGGTGGTAAGAGGCGAGGCCGACCAAACAGTATTGGAGTTGGCAGATGCCTTGGAGAGGAGTTCAGACCTGCATCTGGTGCGGGGGTTGAGTTTCAGGGAGAACGGCGAAATAACCTCAACTCCCCCAAGGCCTCTGGTAAGAGATCTTGAGGAGTTGCCCCAGCCTGCCTGGGATCTGCTACCCCTTGCCAGGTACAGGGTGCTGGAAGGGAAGGTCGGGGTGTTGTCAAGCCGCGGCTGCCCTCATGCTTGCGTTTTCTGCGTAGGGCAGAGGATGGTGGGCCATAAGGGAAGATTCCGCAGTCCCCAGAAAGTAGTGGACGAGATGGAGTGGCTGTCCCGTAGAGGCTTTGCTTCCATAGGTATAGACGATGATCTGTTCACCTTAAAAAAAAGCCATGCTTTGGAGGTCTGCCGGGAAATCTTGTCCCGAAAGCTTCAAATAACATGGCACGCTTTTGCAAGGGTGGATACAGTGAATCCTGAGATACTGCGAGCCATGTCCGAGGCCGGCTGCACAGACCTTCTCTACGGTGTGGAAAGCGGCTCCCAAGAAGTCCTTGAGAAAATAGGAAAGGGTATCACCCTGGAACAAGTTCGCAAGGCGGTCCGGATGGGGCAAGAGGCTGGCATCAGGATATTCGCCTCTTTTGTGCTGGGGCTCCCTGGGGAGACAAGGCAAACTCTAAGCAGAACTGCACAGTTCGCCCGCTCCTTGGGCTGCCAGTATGGATTCCACGTCCTCTCACCCTTTCCGGGGACACGCATATGGGAGGAGGCCCAGGCAATAGGCATCAAGATCCTCACTGAAAGGTGGGATCATTACGACGCCAACAGGGTGGTTACCCTCACGGGCGACATAACTGCGCAGGACGTGGAAGAGATCCTGAATGAGTATGATGAGGGGATCAGAAGATACTGCCGCATTCAGGAAGAGAAGGTGAAGCTGGGGTCGGCTTCCACAGAGGAGTGTATGGAGGTGGAAAGGCGCACCCTAAGACCTCTGGCATGGGAGATTCTGAGGCAAGACCTGCTTGAGAAGCTGGGGCATGTCAAAGAGCCCGTCCCCAAAACAGAGGCCTTTTTGGAGGTATGCTTGCGTCTCAGCCAGAGGCTTCCTTTTTCCTTTGCACAGGTCAGGGAAGCCATGCAAAAATGGGCTGAGCAGGGATTGTTGAGAAGCGACTCAATTGCTGGGGGATGGCTTTGGCGTTGGGCCTCCAATGAAGAGTTGATCCAGTGGAAAAAGCCGACATGAGAGGCTTCAGGGCTCCGCTTCACTCCATCCCCACCCCTGCCGGGGCTTCAAACTAAACATGGAAAAGCCTCCAAGCGGCCTGGGGGCTTAGCCGCCCAAGTGAAGCTTGCCGGCGAATAATCCGGGTTAAATTGCCTTTTCCAGCCGCTCCCTGAGGCCCGTGTGCCTGTGGCGGATCTGGTCGTTTTTAACAGCTATGGCCAAGGCCTTGAAAGTCCCTACCAGAACTACCAGTCGTCTGGCCCTGGTTATCCCTGTATAGAGAAGGTTGCGCTGCAACATGAGGTAGTGTTGAGTCACCACCGGCAGAACCACGGCCGGGTATTCGCTCCCCTGGGACTTGTGCACAGAAACCGCGTAGGCCAGTACCAATTCATCCAAATCCCCTGGACCGTATTCCACCTCGGAGTCCTCGTATCTCACCCAAAGCCTTCCCGTGCCCCGCTCCAGCCTGCTTACAATGCCTATGTCGCCGTTGAAGATCTCTTTTTCGTAGTTGTTGCGGATCTGCATAACCCGGTCCCCTTCGGCCAGCACCTGAGCCCCTCTGGTTATACCCTTTCGGCCGGGGTTAAGACGCTCTTGCAGGAGCCTGTTCAGCTCCTCGGTGCCCAGAGGACCCTTGTGCATGGGGGTAAGCACTTGGATCTGCCTCCTGGGATCCAGGCCGAAGCGCAAAGGAATCCGCTCCAAACAGAGGGTCAGTATTGTCTTTTGGATCTGTACAGGGTCGGACTGGGCTATGAAGTAAAAGTCCGAGAGGTCCTCTTTCACCTCTGAAGACCATTGGGGCATCTCACCTCTGTTTATCCTGTGGGCATTCAGAACTATCTGGCTGCGGGCCGACTGCCTGAATACCTCTTTCAGCACAACCACCCGCGCTGAGCCTGAGGCGATTATGTCCCGCAACACATTTCCAGGCCCCACAGAAGGCAACTGGTCCACATCCCCCACCAGGATCAAGGAAGCTCTGGAGGGCAAAGCCTGGGTGAGATGATACATCAGGGGAAGGTCTATCATGGAAGCCTCATCCACCAAGACTAGATCAGCCTGTAGGGGTCTTTGTCGGTCACGCAGAAACCTTCTGTGGTTTGGCTGAAACTCTAAGAGGCGATGGATGGTTCGAGCCTCCTGGCCAGTGGCCTCCGAGAGCCTCTTGGCCGCCCTGCCGGTGGGAGCAGCAAGTACCGCTTTTCTTCCCTGCTTTTGAGCCGTCTCCAGAAGCGCCCTCATGGCTGTGGTCTTACCAGTGCCAGGCCCGCCCGTGACCACCAGCAGAGGCTCTGTCAAGGCCAGACGGATTATCTCCCTTTGTTCAGAGTTTAACCTGAAATGGCCTTCTCCCTCTGGATGGCTCCACTGGGGACCGGCTTTCCCCGATGCAGGTCCTGCTCTTTTTATCCTGGTTAAGGCCTGTGCCGTCTCCACTTCAGCCTCATAAAGCCATTTAAGGTATACCCTGGGCTCTTCTTCCCCCCTTTCCTCCACCACCACTTCCCCATCTGCGGCGCAGCGCCTGAGGGCATCCTCCAGTAGTTCCAAGGGGACTTCCAAGAGCTCCCGGGCACCTCTGAGCAGTTCCCCTTTGGGGCAGAACACGTGTCCATCCTCCCCCATGCCTTGGAGAACGTGCAAAATGCCTGCTCTGCAACGTGCCAGGCTTGTAGGGGAAAGCCCCAAACGCATGGCGATTGCATCGGCCTTCTTGAAACCAATCCCTAACACCTCTCTGGTGAGCCTGTAAGGATTCTCCGATACCCTTGTGATGGTATCCCGACCGTGAATCTTGTAAATTTTGTGGGCAAAAGCAGGGCTAACTCCATGGCCCTGCAGAAAGACCATGACCTCTCGCACACCTCTTTGAGCTTCCCAGGCCTGGCGGATGCTTGATACACGTGCAGGCCCTAAGCCCGGGACCTCGGCCAGCCTCTGGGATTCTCTCTCCAGCACCCGCAGAGTCTCTTCCCCGAAGTGATCCACAAGCCTCTTGGCCATCACAGGTCCAACACCAGGCACAACACCTGATGAGAGATACTGGATAAGCCCCTGGGGATTGCTAGGTGGGTGAATCTCTGCGCTGTCCACCTGGAACCGCAAGCCGTAACGGGGGCTCTTGGCCCATTTCCCCTCCAGCTTGACCCTGGTGCCTGGTATTGCTGAGAAGGACCCCACAGCCGTAATCTCCTCCCCATCCGGAAGGCTTACCCTGGCTACCACAAAGGTGCCTTCCCGGTCCTCATACAGAACCTTCTCCAGGTTCCCCTCAAGGACCAAGGGGTTCTCAGTGGTCACTTCTCATTACTCCGGGTCTACAAACAAAGAAAGCTGCCTGGGCCCTCCTGAAGGGACTTCCTCCCTTCCGGTTTTAACCGAGCTTCTGACCTTCCCCTTTCGCCGGCTTTTTGCAGAAGGCCTTTGTCTGGGCCACAGCGGGAGTTGGAAACAGCCGGAGCATCTCTTTTCCCCCAAGCCAAAAGCCTTCCAACGGCATATCTGCTTGTGCACCCAGCACTGCTTTTGATCACACCAGATGCATTCGCGGTCCAGCTCCAGCGGTTCCATTCAAAGTTCTTCTCCCTCGCCGAAAAGAGCCTCCACAAAACTGCGCGCATCAAAGACTTGAAGATCCTCCATCTTTTCTCCCACACCCACGTAGCGGATGGGGATCTCGAACTCAGATGCCACAGCCACCAATATCCCGCCTTTGGCCGTGCCATCCAACTTGGTCATGGCTATACCGGTGACTCCCACTGCCTCGTGAAACAAACGGGCCTGGGAGACGGCGTTTTGGCCCGTGGTGGCATCTAGCACCAAGAGCACTTCATGGGGGGCCCCATCCACCACTTTGTTGGCGATTCTCTGAATCTTTTTTAGCTCTGCCATTAGATTCACTTTGGTGTGCAATCTGCCTGCAGTATCCAGGATAACCAAATCCGTTGATTTGGCCTTAGCCGATTGCAGAGCGTCAAAGACCACGGCCGAAGGATCTGCCCCATGCTGTTGTTTTAACACTTCCACCCCAATTCTTTCCCCCCAGCTCTGGAGTTGCTCTATGGCCGCAGCTCTGAAGGTGTCTCCTGCCACAAGCATAACGCTCAGGCCTTCCTCTTTCCAAAGTTTTCCAAGCTTGGCGATGGTGGTTGTCTTGCCAACCCCATTGACCCCTATGACCATGATCACGTAAGGCCTTTGGGCTCCCACAGTGAGGGGGGCCTGCCGGGGCAACAAGAGATGGGTGATTGCCTCTTGCACGCAGCGTCTTAGCAGGTCTGGATTCTGGGCTTCAGAGCGGCTTATGCGGGACTCCACCTCTCTGATAAGCTTGGTTGTAGTGGCCACGCCCAGATCTGCTGTAATCAGGAGCTCCTCGAACTCTTCCAGGGTCTGGGCATCCAGCCTGGCCTTGCCCATGAGAAGGCGGTCCAGCTTCTTAATGAAGCCGTCCCTGGTCTTTCTGAGGCCCTCTTTAAGACCGCTTAGGAAGCCCCTTTTCTTCCCTTCTTGCAGTTCCATCCAAAGCTCCCCATTCTTCCCCTTGAAACAGATCCTCGGGGAGCCTCATTGAAGCCTCACAGAAATCATTCTGGACACCCCCGGGGTCTCCATGGTTACCCCGTAGAGAACGTCGGCCATCTCCATGGTACGCTTGCTGTGGGTCACCAGAATAAACTGGGACTTCCTTGAGAGCTCCCTCACCATCTTATTGAAGCGATCTATGTTGGCCTCGTCCAATGGCGCGTCCACCTCATCAAAAAGGCAAAAAGGCGTCTCCTTGATTCTGATCATGGCGAAAATCAGCGCCACCGCGGCCAAAGCCTTTTCCCCTCCTGAGAGAAGGGATATATTCTGAAGTCTCTTACCCGGCGGTCTGGCAACAATCTCCACCCCGGCATCCAATATGTCCTCTGCCTGGGTAAGAGCCAGGTGCGCCTCGCCCCCCTCGAAAAGGATTGGAAAAACTTTTCTGAACTCCTCATCCAATCTGTTAAAAGCTTCCCTGAATCTCTTCCGTGAGCTTCTGTCAATTCTTTGAATGGCCTTTTTCAGAAGCGCTATGGAGTTCTCCAGGTCTTCCTGTTGGGCACTTAGGCTGTCATACCTCTGCTTGAGCTCTTTGTACTGCTCGGCAGCCACCAGGTTCACATCCCCAAGCCGATCCAGGGCCTCCTTCAGAGAAGCTATCTGAGCCTCCTCCTGGGAGGAGTCCTTTAGCGTCACCCTCTTGGCCGCAGCCGGGATTTCCTCCAGTTCCATCTCCAACCTCCCCTGGAGTTCCCCTTGTGCGTGCTCCATTCTCAAAGCCAACTCCGTCTCTTTCAACTCAATTCGCTTAAGTTCGCTTTCCAGGGCGCGGATTCTCTGCCTGCTGCTTTGTTGAACTCCTTCCATCCTAAGGATATTCTCCCTCTTTTCCTGGAGTTCCATTCTGGCTTTCTCCAAGTCCTGAGCCGCCCCTCTGTGGCTTTCCATAAGACGCCCCAGTTCCTCTCGGGCTTCAGCCAGAGAGCCCCTGAGTTGTTGGAGCCTCTGGAGAGCCTGCCTCTTCTGAACCTCCTTTCTGGAGCACTCTTGGGAAAGCTCTCTCTCTTGAGCCTTAAGCCCATGGATCTCGCGCTCCAGGGAGTTGGAGCGCTCCTGGAGAGAGGCCACCATCACCTGCACCCTGGTCACCTCCGCGCGAAGCTCCTCCACACCGGCAAGAGCCTTTGCATGCTCTTGTTCCAGTGCTTGGAGATCCTTCTCCCTGCTTCCTATGCGGCTCTCCAATTCCTCGAGTCGACCTGAGTCCTCCTGCAGGCTCTTACACAGCAAACCCAGTTCCTCGGCCTGCCCTCCCAGCTGCCACTTCAAGGCCTCCAGCCTCTGTCTGAGCCCTCCTGCGGCGTCGTTGGAGGAAAGAAAATCCCTCCTGCACTCTGCAAGTCTGAGTTCCTTTGCATGAATCAGCTCCACCAAGCTGTCCCTTTCCAGGGACAGGCTTGAAATCCCCTGGGAAAGCTCTCTTTCCTGTCCTGCCAGTTCCTGGCTTGCCTCTTCCAGCTTCTTAAGGCTTGCCTCCAAATCCTTGAGTTCTCTTCTCCTGGCCAGATAACCTCTGGAGGGGTCCCTGTGATCTCCCCCGCCTTCCAGGAGACCTCTGGGATCAAGTAGGTCTCCTTGGGGGGTGACCAGGCGGCCTCCAATACCGGAAAGCCCCGTCTTGATCGCCTCTTCAAGCCTACTCACAAGGGTGGCACCTTCCAGAAAGAGCCCTCCCACCGGCTCGTACCCAGGCTCCCAGCAAAGACCCAACCGCTTTTCATCCCCATTGCCCGCCTTTGGGCCTGACTTTCCGCACTCTTCCAAGGCCACGAAGCCCACACGGCCTAAGCCCTTTTCCTTTGCAAAGGCCAGACCCCTCAGGGCCTGCTCCCAGTTCTTTACCACAAGATACTGAATACGCTCTCCCAAAAGTGCTGAGATCAGCCCATCTGCCCCCTCCGATACATCCACCACTTCAGCCACCACCTTGGGCAAAGAATCTCCTAAATGGATCTCACCCCTTCGAGCCGCCTCTCTTAGGGCACGGATCCCGTCGGAGAAGCCTGCCAGATCTAGCTGGAGCCCCTGCAAAGCCTGCATTCTGGAGCCAATCCCTTGTATGGAGCTCCCTAAATCTTGAAGCCTGGCCCTGAGTTCTTCCCTTTGGGCTTGCAGCCCGGAGAGCTTCTCCTTGATTTGTTCCCTTCGAGCCCTGAGCTGCCCTAAAGCCTCCTCCAGCTCCCGGATCTCCCCTTCCAGGCAGGAGCCGGTCAGGTTCATCTCTTCCAGTTTCTTGGTCAGCCCTTCTTGCTCTGCTTTTCCCTTCTCCAGGCTTTTTTGTAACTCCTCGGACCTTTTCCGATGGTGTTGGAGAGCGTTTTTAAGCCTGGCCCTCTCCCCCATCCACTCAACCAGCTCCAGCCTGGACTCTTCCAAGGAGGCCTTGAGAAGCCTAGCCCTTTCCATCCCTTGTTTTAGCAGCCCTTCCAACTCCTCCAGTCTGGCCTGGGTTTCTTGCAACCTGGAGCAAATCCCTTCCCTTTCCGAGGTAAGTGAGAGCAGTTTTTCTCGGGTGGATTCCAGGCGGATTTTTAGTTGGGAAATCTCCTTCTCCCAGATCCTGCCTGAGGTCTCCAAAGAGCTTGCCTCTTCCGATTCCCGCTGGATAAGGTTTTCAAGATCATGCAGGGCCCTCTCCCTCCTGTGGAGCTCCTCCTGGGCCTCCAGGAGTTTCTTCTCCGTATCCAGGAGAAGCACTTTTTCTTTTTCTAGACCCAGTTCCCCTCCCTCTAGGAGCGAGTTGAGCCGATCCCTTTCCAGGCTTAATTCTTTAATCTGCACCTGAACCAAAGATCTCTCCCGATCCAGCAGGGCCCATCTTCTGAGCACAGATCCCCTCTCCAGATCCAGGATTTGGGCCTTGAGGCTCTTGTAACGCTCTGCTTTTCGGGCTTGTCTTTCCAAGCTTTTAATCTGCTGACCCACCTCATTACGGATATCCCTTATGCGCTCAAGGTTCTGGGCTGTGGCTTCCATCTTGCGCTGGGCAGCCTCTCTGCGGCTCTTGTAACGGCTTATCCCGGCCACTTCCTCCACCACCACCCGGCGCTCTTCGGGTCGAGCCGATATGATTCGGGAGACACGATCCTGCTCCACTATGGCATAGGAACGGTTCCCCAGCCCTGTGTCCATAAAAAGCTCCCAGACGTCTCTTCGGCGGCAAGGCACTTTGTTTATGCAGTATTCGCTCTCCCCTGAACGGAAAAGTCTTCGGGTGACCTCTATCTCTGAGCAGCCTGAAAGATGGGCAGGGGCATGTCCGTTCACGTTTTCAAAGGTGAGGCTCACCTCAGCCATTCCCAGCGGTCCCTGAGCATCTGTGCCGTGGAAGATGACCTCCTCCATGCCCTGTCCCCTGAGAGCCTTTGCGCTGGCCTCCCCCATGGCCCACCTGATGGCATCCACGATGTTGCTCTTCCCGCACCCGTTGGGCCCCACAATGGCCGTAACTCCTTGCTCGAACAGGAGGACTGTCTTATCCATGAAGGACTTGAAACCTGTAATCTCAACCTTCTTGAGCCTCATGTACAAGGTCCCCTGGAAGCCTGCAGTCTTGGGCCTCATTATATGCGGCCCAAGAAAGGCTGTAAAGCGGGTTAACAACAGGATGTGTCTGGAAGACGGATTAGCACAAGATATTGAGATGATATTTTGAAGATACTTGAGGGCAAGGCCGGCCGGAAGTAAAACCCAGCCGGCCCGTTTCCCATCTCAGTGTTTTTCTTTTACGGCTGCATGAGCCGCGGCCAGTCTGGCTATGGGAACCCTGTAGGGGGAACAACTCACATAGTTCATGCCCACCCTATGACAGAACTCCACGGAGGCCGGATCTCCACCGTGCTCTCCGCATATTCCCACTTTAAGGTCCGGCCTGGCTGACCTGCCTTTTTCCACCCCCATCCTGATCAGCTGACCAACCCCTTCTTGGTCAAGAGTCTGGAAAGGATCTGCTGCCAGGATCTTCTTTTCCAGGTAAACGGGCAGGAAAGAGCCCACATCGTCTCGTGAAAAGCCGAAGGTGGTTTGGGTCAAGTCATTGGTTCCAAAGGAGAAGAACTGTGCCCTGCCGGCTATTTGGTCCGCCACCAGGCACGCCCTGGGGATCTCTATCATGGTCCCCACCAGGTAGGGGAAACTGACCCCTTTCTGAGCTTGCACCTCCTTGGCCACCCTCTCCACGATCTCCTGCTGGTGATCCAATTCCTTTAAGGTTCCTACCAAGGGGATCATGACCTCCGGGAAGACTTCTTTCCCCTCCTGGGCCATTTGGGCAGCTGCCTCGAATATGGCACGGGCCTGCATCTCTGTGATCTCTGGGTAGGTTATGCCCAGGCGGCAACCTCTGTGGCCCAGCATGGGGTTAAGCTCGTGGAGCTGGTCTATCCTGGCCTGAAGCCTCTCGGCCGGTATACCCATTTGTGCTGCAAGATCCTTTACCTGTTCCTCGGTGAGATTCACAAACTCATGAAGCGGCGGATCCAGGGTCCTTATGGTCACAGGGAGCCCCTCCATGGCCCTGAAAATGCCTAGGAAATCCTCCCTCTGGAAAGGAAGCAGCTTCATGACGGCCTTTCTTCTTTCCTCTTCGGTTTCGGCCACTATCATCTCCCTCATGGCCATGATTCGCTGTGGATCGAAGAACATGTGCTCTGTGCGGCAAAGTCCAATACCCTCCGCCCCGAAAGAACGGGCCAAGGCCGCATCCGCCGGGGTATCGGCATTGGTCCTGATGCCCAAACGCCGCACCTGATCCGCCCACCCCATCAGCTCCTTGTACCAAGGGTTCCCCTCTGGGTCTGCGGGGAGAAGTTTCACCTGTCCCTTGTACACAACCCCTTTGGTCCCATTTAGGGTGATCCAATCCCCTTCCCGCAAGACCTCCCCATCCACGCGGATGGTCTTGGACTCCACGTCAATATCCAAGGCTCCGCAACCCACGATACAACATTTGCCCCAGCCCCTGGCAACCAGGGCCGCGTGGCTGGTCATTCCTCCTTTGGAGGTCAAGATGGCCTGGGCTGCATGCATCCCGTGCACGTCCTCGGGTGAAGTCTCGGCCCGCACCAAGACCACTTTCTTTCCTTGTTTGGCCCACTGCTCCGCGTCGTCGGCTGTAAAGACCACCTGCCCGACTCCCCCACCTGGGCCCGCAGGAAGCCCCTTGGCAAGGGACTTGGCCTTCTTTTCCTCTGCGGGATCCAGCATGGGGTGCAGCAACTCGTCCAGCTGGGATGGTTGCACTCTCAGCAGAGCCTCCTCCTTGCTTATGAGACCCTCTTTGCACATCTCAACAGCCATTCGGATGGCGGCTGTACCGTTTCTTTTCCCGGTGCGGGTCTGAAGCATCCAGAGAGTCCCATCCTGAATGGTGAACTCTATGTCTTGCATATCTCTAAAGTAGCTCTCAAGCTTTCTCTGAATCGTGTCCAGCTCCTTGTACAGCTCAGGCATGACCTCCTCCAGAGATGGCAAGGAGGCCGCCTCCCCCGTCTTGGCAGCCTTGTTAATGGGCAGAGGGGTTCTGATGCCTGCCACCACGTCCTCTCCCTGGGCGTTGGGCAGCCACTCTCCGTAGAAGAGATTCTCACCCGTGGCCGGATTCCGAGTGAAGGCCACGCCTGTGGCAGACCTCTCCCCCGTGTTTCCGAATACCATGGCCTGCACGTTCACAGCGGTTCCCCAGTCGTCCGGGATTCCCTCTATGCGCCTGTAAGAGACAGCCCTTTTCCCGTTCCAAGATTGAAAAACAGCCCCGATTCCTCCCCAAAGCTGCTCCTCCGGATCATCGGGAAAGGGCTTTCCCATTACATCTTTCACCCTCTGGAGAAAGATCCCCACCAACTCCTTGAGGTCCTCAGCCGTGAGCTCTGTATCCAGCTTGATGCCCTTTTTTTCTTTCAGGTGATCCATGTCTCTTTCCAGGATCTGGCGTATCCCCTGACCCTCGGGCGGCTCTATGCCTTGGGCTTTCTCCATTACCACATCCGCGTACATCATGATGAGCCTTCGGTACGCGTCGTAGGCGAATCTCTCGTTGTTGGTCTTGCGGATCAACCCTGGGAGCGTCTTGCTGGTCAGACCGACATTCAGCACCGTCTCCATCATTCCGGGCATGGACTTTCTGGCACCCGAGCGCACTGAGACCAAAAGTGGGTTTTCAGGATCCCCGAATTTGGCCTTCATCAAACGCTCCACATGAGCCATGGCCTCTTTGACCTGATCCTTGAGCCCAGGTGGGTAGCTTCTTCCGTGGGCATAGTAGTAAGTGCAAACCTCTGTGGTTATGGTGAACCCAGGGGGAACCGGAATGCCCAGGTTGGTCATCTCCGCCAAGCCGGCGCCTTTGCCCCCCAAAAGGTTCCTTAGCGGCTCCCCGCCGTCTGCACGCTCTCCTCCGAATGTGTAAACATACCTTTGCGTCATCTCTGTTACCTCCTCCTTTCGAGCTCCAGCTCTCAGTTTGCTGCTTCAAATCAGCTCAAGTGCTTTTTTTCCTCTCGGACTCCCGAATCAGATCCTCCCACTTGGTTCGCATCCGCTGGATGAGTTCCTTGTAGCCTGAAGAAACTACTATCCTATTGAACTGGTTGCGGTAGTTGTTTACCAGGCTTACCCCCTCTATCACAACGTCGTAGATCCTCCAGTCGGAGGATTTCTTAAGCATTCTGTAATCTATGGGGATCTCCATTGCCTTGCTCACCAGCTTTGTCCTGACCTCGGCCCTCGGCCCCTCTATCTCTTCTCCCAGATACTCCACCTTCTCGTCCGTGTATTGGGCCAGTTTCCCGGAGTAAGATCTCTGAAGGAGTTTCCCGAACAGATCCACGAACTCTTTTTGTTCTCGCGGAGTCCTATCCCTCCAATGAACCGCCAGGGCCCTTCTGGCCATTTCCTCAAAATCAAATCTGACGGACACCACCTCCCATATCTTCTGGTCCCTCAGTTCAGAATCCTCTTTCAATGTTGGGTCCTTCAGGATTTCTATCACCCTATCCGTGGACTGCCGAATCAGGTCCATCGGTTCCCCTGCCTCGGCAGGAAGAGCCCTGCTCAAGAGCCACATAAAGGTAAAAAAACAGATTCCAGCCCAAACTCTCATAACCTCATCTCCTTTCATCCCCTCCTGAACTTGGGGCTATGCTCAGATCTTCCCGAATACGAAATTAGCTATCAGCTCTTCCAGGTTGATGGGGGCCTCTGTCTCGAAGAGCTCCCCCCCGGGTTTGAGCACCTGGTCTGATCCGCCCGGGCTTAGCCTGACATATTTCTCTCCCAAGAGCCCCTTTGTCCTTATGGAAGCTATTGTGTCCTCAGGTATTTTCACATCGCTTCTTATGGAAAAGGCTACCCGCGCCCTGTAGTTCTGAAGCTCTATCTTCTTGACTCGCCCCACCTCGACCCCGGCTATTTCCACCAATGTACCGGTTTTGAGTCCCTCCACCGACGAAAAACGAGCAAATATGGTATACCCCCCCTGTCCCACCACTTCCATTCGGGCCAGGTGTACTGAGAGGTAACCCAAGGCCAGCAGGCCCAGCAAGAGAAAAATCCCTACCGCCAGCTCCATGTCCCAGCGTTTTCTCATGGCGCCTCCTGCCCAGCATCTCTCCTAAAGCTTCTATGCGGCTCCAGAAAATCTCTCACAACCGGCTCCCGGGACTCAATGATCTGCTCCGGGCTGCCCAATGCCAGGATCCTTCCTTCGTGCAACAGGGCCACGCGGTCCACTATGGAAAAAAGCCCCCAAGTCTCGTGCGTGACTATTACACCCGTGAAGCGCAACCTGCTGTGGGTGGAATGGATGAGCTGATGGATAGAGCGGGCGGTGATGGGGTCCAAACCAGTTGTGGGCTCATCAAAAAAGACTATCTTTGGGTTGTGGATGATGGCCCTGGCCAATGCCACCCTCTTTTTCATCCCGCCGCTTATCTCAGCAGGGTATTTCCCCTCCGCCCCGCTGAGTTCCACCAAAGCCAGCTCCTTTAGCACCCTTTCCCTTATCTCCTCCTCACTCAACCTTGATTTTTCCCTCAAGGGGAAGGCCACATTGTCGAAGACCGTCATGGAGTCGAAAAGGGCTCCTCCTTGGAAAAGCACCCCGAACCTCTCTTTCAAAGCCTTGCGCTGGGAGGAAGAGCTCCGGTGCAGATCCACCCCTTCTATTAGAACGCGCCCCTTGTCAGGCCTCACCAGTCCCATGAGGTGTCTGAGCAAGACCGACTTACCGGCCCCGCTTCGGCCTATCAAAGCCAGCATTTCCCCTTCTCTTACCCGCAGATCCACCCCTCGCAGTACCGTTTGACCATCGAAGGATTTATGAAGATTCTCGGTCTGGATCATGGTCTGAGTTTCAAAACAGGAAAGAGCCCATGAGGTAGTCCCACAAGAGCACTGAGACCGACGATAACACCACAGCCTCGGTGGTGGCACGACTTACCCCCTCGGCCCCGTATCCAGAGAAGAACCCTTTAAAGCAACAGATCCAAACCACAAGCACCCCAAAACACAGGGACTTGTAAAGCCCGTCCAGCACATCCTGTGTCCCAAGGAATGTGTGTATCTCTCCAAAATAGGTCCCGTGAGCCAGACCCAGCAACTCAACCCCCACAAGGTATCCCCCTAAGATACCAACCACGTCGAAAAACCAGGACAGGACAGGGAAAACAACCAATGCTGCCAAGAGGTTGGGCACTATGAGATATTGCACAGGGTGGATGGCCATCATGTCCAAAGCATCTATCTGCTCGGTTATACGCATTACCCCCAACTCTGCGGTCAAGGCTGAACCCGCCCGCCCGGTTATCATGAGGGCTGAAAGCACCGGGCCAAGTTCTCTCACCAAAGAGAGGGCCACGGCCGGTCCCAAGAGCGCCTCTGCCCCGAATTTGCGAAGAGTGTAGAAGACCTGCAAGCCCAACACCATGCCGCTGAAAGCCCCCGTGAGCAATATCACAAAAAGGGTCTTGACTCCCAAGAAGTGGATCCTCTCCAAGACCCTGTGCCAACGGTAGGGCGGGAAAAAACAAAGCACCAAGGTATGGGCCAGGAAGATGCCCATCTGGCCTGCGGTCCGGATGGTTTCCATGAAGCCCCGGCCGAGCCACCGAACAGGCTCCCAAGGCAGGCTGGTTATCTGCTTCATATTCTGCGGCATGCCTTAACAAGTTCTAACGACATCCCTCGGGCGGAAGGGTGCCGTGAATTCCGCTCATTATACCTCACCCCCCTTTTGAGTCAATGCGTTGACTCGCCTTGCCTCCCCGAGATCCAGCCAGCGGGTGGCCACACCGGTTAAAAGCATTACCAACCCCAAAAATGAAAAACCCAGGGAGAAGCGGCCAAGCTCCCCCATGAAGCCCACAAAAGCCGGTATTCCTCCTCCCCCGAGCAGGAAGCCTAGGGGCACCACCAAAGACACTGTAAGACTTCTTACATGCTCGGGCCCTATGCGTGACAAAGCTGCAAGAGCAGGAGGGAAAAAGCAAACCGCCAAGGCCGGTTGCAGAAAAACCGCAATCACCAAAGCCGCACCCGAGGTCCATCCCAGAAAGCAGGTTACCATGCCCCCCAGGATAAGCCCTGCAGCCATTGTCTTGCCGGGGCCGAAGCGGTCTGTGGCCCATCCACCCACAAAGGCCATTCCCATAGAAGAAACCCTGGATAGACCTACCAGGGAATTGGCCCCGCTCAATTCGAACCCACGATCCGTCACTAGAAACAAAGGCAACATGGCGTACACGCCCAGACTTCCCCCCACCCCGAGGCCGAATATGCCCATCATCAGCCAGAAATCGCTTTCCTTGCTAAGGGTTCTCAAAGAGGTCGGGCTGGGGGCTGTGCCTTTGCTCTGGCCTCCTCTCCCCCAGCGGAGGAAAGCGGTTCCCCCTATGGCTGAAGAAACTCCTATCACAATCAAGACTCCCCTCCAGGAGAGTGCCCCGCATAGGAGCTCTACCAAGAAAGGAGCCCCCACAAAGCCAAGATTGGGAGCCAGCTCATGCACCGCTATGGCCCTCCCCCACAGCGCCCTGTCCACCAAGCTGGTCATGGTAGCCATACCTGAAGGAAGATAAAGGCCTGCGGCGGCACCCAAAAGAAGAAGGCCCACCCTAAGCTGCTCCGGATTTGAGGCCCAGGCCACAAATATCAAAGACGCAGCCAGACTCCAGGAGGAAAGCACCACTGTTTTTCTGTGACCCAACTTGGCCGACACAAAGCCGGATAAAGAAATCACAACGCAGTACCCGGCCGATATTAAAAGGAAAAGCGAGCCCGCCTGACCATGCCCGAATCCCATTTCTTGCTCGATTAAAGGAAGCAGAGGGCCGAAGACTATCCGAGACACAAAGTTTACGAAAAAGACCGCCGTCAAAAGAAGTATGGTGAGAAGCGCGTCTCCTACGAGCCTATTTTCTCTGGTTTCCAATGTGGCATCCAGCTTTGTTTCCAACTCTCCTCCTAGCCCCGAACATTCTCCAAAGCCTGTGATTTCAGCGGCTGCTTCTCCAAACAACGTGTAGACTTTCGGATATTCCGACTCAAATCAAGGTCTAAAATTAGGAAGCTTTGAGCATGGACGGATTTCTCCCAACCTATTTCCAACCTAATTTAAAGATGGCCCGCATTGTCCTCTCATAGTTGGAAATCCTGACTAGGGCTTCGCAAATTGCACTCGCTGGCCAAGCCCCTGTTTGGAGCTATGCCTGTCGCCACGAAAAAGCGTTTTTCGGCCCAGAGCTCTTAAGAATCAGTAATCTATGCCGGGCTGAGGTTCCAGGCCAGCCCTGAAGGCATGCTTGATTTCTCGTATCTCGCTTACAGTGTCGGCAAGCTCCACCACCTTAGGATGGGCGTCTCTGCCGGTGAGCACTAAGTGAAGCCTAGGCGGCTTTTTCTTGATTATCTCAAGGACCTGCTCCAGATCCACCAGGCCCAGATGAAGGGCGTTGTTTACTTCATCCAGGACCAAAAGGTCCAGATCCTCCCCCGCCAGCTTGGATTTAACCAGCTCAATGGCTTTCTGGGCATTCTCCCTATGCTCCCGAAACGGGTACGGGTTTCCCTGGATTCCGCAGAAGCCTTTGCCTGTGCTGATTATCTCTATGGGACAGTCCAGCTTTCGAACTCCATCCCACTCCCCGGAGTAAAGGTCCCCCTTCATGAACTGGATTATGCAGACCCTCATTCCGTGACCGCAGGCCCTAAGAGCCATACCCAGGGCAGATGTGGTCTTCCCCTTTCCATGGCCGGTGATCACTACCACCAAGCCTTTTCTCCCTCTGGGCTCCAGCCGCGCGATCTCCACCCCTGGGATCCCCTTCCTTCCCCTTTTAACCCAGACTTGCTGGCCTGGCTTTGGCTGGGATGGGACTCTCAGTCCACCCAAAGCACCATGTTATCGGTGCCGAAGGGGTTGGGTACCCGCTCCACACCCCTTACATAGTTTACCCACTGCCCATCCACCAGGAACTTGTACTCGTAACGACCAGGCCTGAGCCTCAACTTGGCCTTCCAGTACCCACCCTTGTGTTTCTTCATGGGAGTGGCTGTTGGATCCCAGCCGTTGAAGTCTCCGGCCACCAAAACCTCGTTTGCCTCCTCAGCTTGGAAAAGAAGTTCCACCTTGCGCAGATCCGTTGCCTTGCTCTGGGACTTCTTGGCTTTCTCCTTGGAGTCCTTCTTGGAGCCCCTCTCTTTTTTCTCTGCCATGCCTCACCTCCCTCCCCTGGCCGATATTAATCGGCCGGAGATCCGCCCCTCTGGCCAACATTTTCCAAGCCTGGGGTCTGATCGGTGGATCAGTTATGGGATTCAGTCCCCCCCCTGCCAGATAAGATCTAAACCCACGGCCTCCAAAGAATCCATTGGAACCGCCAGTAAAATCCTTTCCTTTTCCCATGAGAAAAGTAGAAACTCGCTCAGTTCTACTGGTTTCGATATTAGTGCGCATTGCTTGGGATAGTCAACAAAAGGAACTGAACCTCCAACTCCGGTAAAGGGATTGAACACGGTTTATGAGTACTCCGTGGGCTTTGGGGGTTTATGGTAGTTGGCAACGAGGCTGATGGCATTTCTTTTTGCCTCAGGTTTTCGGCGCCTGATTTTCCAAAGGATTTGGCCTCAGGGGGGACCTCTCTGCGTGCCAAGCACAGGCAGATGTTTGCCCCCTTTCTCGGCCGGATTATTCTCCAGAGCCTGCGACTTTGGGGGCTCAAGCCCCCAAGCCCCCAGTACCCTTTGGCACATTACGACCCAAAACCAGGACCAAATGTGAGACCAAGAATCATGGGGCTTTGAGTATGCGCAGGTTTGTCCAAACATGTCGGTAACATAGCCCGCTTTATCCATTGGTTGTGAAAAATGCGGGCTAGATCTCCCTTCGGGCGAGAGGGAGCCAGGTCTAACTCCTGAAAAATGAAAGCGCTTTTGCCCTGCCTGCATGAAGCAGGGCTCCTGCCTGTGCGTTGCACGCTGACAGGCGGCAGGCACTCAAGCCCCTGCAAGAACCAGAATCATCCTATGATCGTTTACCATCACTTGCTATACCAACCGGACATTTCATGTACTAACAACAGTCTTGGAGCTCCGGCTTGACAAGCCTAGGTGAGGGTGATAGAGAGCATCATTAGATTTTTCCTCTCAGACCGATCCAACAACCATCAAAGGAGGTCGGAAATGGGTGACATCAAGAAATTTGCTCTTGGGTTTTGCCTTTTGGGAGTCATTGGGTTCTTTTTCCTGCCAGCCCTTCAGGCTGCTGACTACAAGGCCGAGTACAAGCTCTCCACAGTGGTGGGCAAGCCCTTCCCATGGGGCAACGGGGGGGAACGCTGGTGCCAACTGGTGGAAGAGAAGACCCAGGGCCGAATCAAGATGAAGATGTACCCCGGGGCTTCACTCGTGGGTGGCGACCAAACTAAGGAGTTTACGGCCATCCGCCAGGGGGCCATAGACATGGCCATCGGCTCCACCATCAACTGGTCCCCACAGGTAAAAGAATTGAACCTCTTCTCAATGCCCTTCCTGATGCCTGATTACAAGGCCATAGACGCCCTGACCCAAGGCGAGGTGGGTAAAGAGCTCTTCAAGATCCTGGAGAGCAAGGACGTGATCCCCCTGGCCTGGGGCGAGAACGGCTTCAGGGAAGTCACCAACTCCAAGAGGCCCATCCGCACCCCGGCGGACCTCAAGGGTTTGAAAATGAGAGTGGTGGGATCTCCCCTTTTCCTGGACACCTTCACAGCCCTGGGAGCCAACCCCACCCAGATGAGCTGGGCCGACGCGGTGCCGGCCCTTTCCAGCGGAGCCGTGGACGGCCAGGAGAATCCCTTGACCATTTTTACCGTTGCCAAGCTCCACGAGGCGGCCAACCAGAAGAACGTCACCTTGTGGGGATACGTGGCAGACCCCCTCATCTTTGTTGTGAACAAGGATGTGTGGAACAGCTGGAAGCCAGAGGACCAGAAGGCCGTGAGAGAGGCGGCCATCCAGGCCGGTAAGGAGGAGATCGCCGAGGCCAGAAAGGGACTGGTCGCCCCTGACGACTCCCTCATCAAGCAGATCGAGAGCCTGGGGGTACAGGTGGTGCGCCTCACCGCTGCGGAGAAAGAGGCTTTCCGCAAGGCCACCAAGGAGGTATACGACAAGTGGGCCAAGCAGATAGGCCCCGAGCTGGTGAAGAAAGCAGAGCAGGCCGTAGCCAAAGCCAGGTGACGCGGTAAAGTTTCGGCCGGGCACTCAACGGGGCGCGAATGAACTGTGGGACCTAAAGACGAGTTCTCAGGGACTGATGGGTCAACAGACCACGCGGCGGGCTAAAGCCCGCCTTTGCCTTTTGCAGGTTAACGGGTGGGAGGACAGAACATGCCGGATGAGATTCAGCTCCCGGAAAAGCCAGCACCGCCTAGGACCAGAGTGCCTCTCAAGATAGAGGAGATGGCGGCCGGTGCCTGCATAGGGCTCCTGGCCCTGATCACCTTCGCCAACGTGGTGGTTAGGTATGCCACCAACATCTCTTTCGCCTTCACGGAAGAGTTCTCCATCTTCCTCATGGTGGTCATGGCCCTTGTGGGTGGGTCCAGCGTCATGGCAAAAGGGGGGCACCTCAGCATCTCCTATCTGGTGGACAGGCTTCCCCGGGGCTTGGCCCACAAGGTCCGCATCGCGGCCACCGTGATGGTCGGGGTCACCTTCGGGCTGCTGGTGATACTGGGCGGCCGCATGGCCTATGACGAGTATCGCTATGAGGTCACCTCCCCGGGGTTGGGCCTCCCCACCTGGATCTACACCATGTGGCTACCGGTTCTATCCATGGCTATCCTGGGCCGAGTTGTGGGAGTGCTGATCCGGCTTGTCAAGGGAGCCAGCTGATGCACCCGGCGGTGCTTCTCTTCGGGCTTTTTTTCATTCTGATGTTCGCGGGCGTGCCCATAGCAGCGGCCCTGGGCTTGGCTGGAACTGTGGTCATAGCCATCACAGGGCTCGGGATCATGGCCGTGCCTACCAATGTATATGCCGGCATAGCCAAGTACCCGCTTCTGGCCATTCCCATGTTCGTGCTGGCAGGGGCCATATTCGACCGCTCTGGGGTCGCCTCGCGCCTACTGAGATTCACTACTGCCATAATCGGCCAGGGACGAGGCTCCCTGGCGGTCATAACCATCGTGGTTGCCATGATAATAGGAGGGATCTCCGGCTCTGGCCCTGCCTGCACCGCTGCAGTCGGCGGGGTCATGCTGGGGGCCATGATTAGGGCGGGCTACCCGCCCGGATTCGCGGCCGCTGTCACGGCCGCCGCAGGTTCAACGGACATCCTTATCCCCCCTTCTGTGGCCTTCATCATCTATAGCGTGCTCGTGCCCTCGGCCACGGTCCCGGCACTGTTTGCGGCAGGCATCGTGCCGGGGGTCCTGGCCTGCGTGGCATTGAGCCTCCCGGCCTTGATTCTGAGCCTCCGTCATGGGTTCGGAGCCCAGGCCGCCAGGGAACCCAGGCCTCCTTTCTGGCGCTCTTTCAAGGAGGCCTTCTGGGCCCTCATGGCCCCGGTGCTTATCTTGGGGGGCATGCGCACCGGCTGGTTCACCCCCACAGAGGCCGCGGTCATGGCCGTCATCTACGGTCTTGTGGTGGGCTTTTTCATTTACCGCAGCCTCACCCTGAAGGATCTTTACCAGCTCCTGGTGGAGTCGGCCGAGACCTCGGCCGTGATCCTGCTGGTGGTTGGCCTGGCCAGCGTCTTTGCCTGGGCCTCCAGCACCCTGGGAATAGTGGATCCCATAGCCAAGGGTTTGGTGCGCCTGGGCGGAGGAGAGATGGGTGTAATACTCATCATCATGCTCTTCCTGGTGCTGGTGGGGATGTTCCTGGATGGGATCTCCATTTTCCTGATCTTCCTGCCGCTTTTCGTGCCTGTGGCCCAAAGCTTCAACTGGAACCTGGTTTGGTTCGGGGTGCTTATGACCTATAACATAGCCCTGGGGCAGTTCACTCCCCCAATGGCCGTGAACCTGATGGTGAGCTGCAGGCTGAGCGGAGCTACCATGGAGTCCACGGTGAGGTGGGATGCCTGGCTTTTGTTTTCCATGTTTTTGGGGTTGGTTCTGATCATTCTTTATCCCCCCTTGGTCTTGTGGGTGCCTGAGGTGCTGGGTTTTAGATGAAAGAGATGGAGCAGTTTGATCCCATTTTAAGGCTTAGTTTCAAGGAGAAGCGATGAATCTAGAGATCACCATACCCAAGCTGGGCATGACCATGAAGGAGGCCACCATAGCCCGCTGGAACAAGGCGGACGGGGACTGGGTGGAAGAAAAAGAAGTGATCTTGGTCATAGAGACCGAGAAGATCACTTACGAGATTGAGGCCCCACAGGCGGGTTACCTTAGAATCCTGGAGTCTGAGGGCGCAGTGCTCCCTGTGGGAGCCAAGGTGGGGATTCTGACTCAAGAAAAGCTTCCAGAAGTGCCAATCTCGGCACCCAAAGAACTCAAGGTAGATAAGGCTCATGCTCCTTTGGAAGCCTCCAAGACCCCTTTACAGGCCCCCACTGCCAGGATCAAAGCCTCTCCCTTGGCCAAAAGGATAGCCAAAGAGCATGGCATAAGTCTGGAACTTGTTGCGGGCACAGGGCCCGGGGGAAGAATTCTAAGGGCAGATGTGCTTGGCTTCCTGCAGAGCCAACCTGTCCAGGTTCCGGGGGGCCCTTCTGCTCCTTTACCCCCAGAAGCAAAGAAACCGCTCCAGGCTGTTCCGCTTTCAAAAATGAGGCGACAAATAATGGAGCACATGCACAGAAGCCTCCAGGAAACCGCCCAGATGACCCTTACCCGGGAGGTAGACGCAACCCAGCTGGTGCGCTTGAGGGAGGTTCTTCAGGGCCGCCACAGGAAAGATGGAGTCAAGATCTCCTACAACGCCATCCTGGTAAAGATGGTGGCCCGTCTCCTGAGAGAGCATCCATGGGTGAACGCCGGTCTGGAAGGAGACATGATAGTGCAGTGGGGGGGTGTGCACGTTGGGGTGGCCATGGAGTTGGATGAGGGGCTCATAGTACCCGTGGTTCGAGATGCCGACACCCTCTCCATACTGGAGATCGAAAGGGTTTTGCAAGGGCTCTTTGAGAGGGCCAGATCCAAGAAGCTCCTTCCCGACGAAATAAGGGGCGGCACCTTCACCATAACCAACCTGGGCCATCTGGGTGTAGACGCCTTCACTCCCATTCTGAACAGGCCCGAGAGCGCCATATTGGGGGTGGGCCGTATAGTGGAAGCCCCAGTGGTCTCGACCCATTCAGGGGAACCCAAGCTTGAATTCGCTAAGCGAATGGTCCTGAGCCTCACCGTGGATCACAGGATCCTGGACGGGGCCCCTGCAGCCAGGTTCCTAGGGGGGCTTGCCGAGATCCTGGAAAACCCCATGCTCCTGGTGGATTGAAGAGGGAGGAGATGGCCAAAGTCAGAACAGATCTGGTTGTCGTGGGCGGAGGGGCGGCGGGCGTGGCCGCCGCAGTCAGGGCCCGGCAGTTGGGTGCTCGAGTCGCTCTTATCGAGGCAGAGAGACTGGGCGGGGTTTGTATGAACAAAGGGTGCATCCCCACCAAGTGTTTGATGGAGACGGCCCGCCTTTACTGGCGCATAAAAAGAGCCGGGCAACTGGGCTTGGTGGTTCCCAACGTGGAGCTGGACTGGAACCAGATCATGGCCCGCAAGGAGGATCTGGTAGGTTACTTGAGAATGGGCACAGAAGGTGTCTTGAAATCAAACGGGGTGGAGATCCTCAAAGGCGCCGCCAGGTTTGAGACCCCTCACAGGATCAAAGTAGGTAACGAGTTGCTGGAGGGGGAACGATTCCTTCTGGCCACAGGCTCCACCTGGGCAGAATTGGGAATCAGTGGAGATGCCTCCCCCGGGGTTGTAACGACCGATTGGCTCTTGGACATGAGGCAAGTCCCGCAAGAGGTTCTTGTCCTAGGGGGGGGTCCGGTGGAACTGGAAGCAGCCCAGTATCTTAGTTTCTTGGGAGCCAAAGTCACGATCCTGGAGCCCCAGGCAAGGCTTCTGCCCGGAGAGGACCGGGAAATGTCAAGAAGGCTTTCAGCTGTGCTCAAAGAGCAGGGACTGACTCTTTTGACCCGTGTCAAGCCTCTGGAGATCAGAGAAACAGAGCGTGGGGTGGGCCTCCTTGTGCAGACCCCTGATGGGGAGAAGAATCTGGAAGCCTCCCTGATCCTTCATGCAGCCAGAGTGCCGGCCCTGGCAGAGCTTCACCTGGAGCGAGCCGGGGTAAACCTTCTGGAAGGCCTGCTGCAGGTGGATGCAAATCTGCGCACCAACCAGTCTCATATCCTGGCAGCAGGGGACGTGACAGGCCCCCCATTTTACTCACACAGGGCCTCTGCCATGGCTCTGCTGGCAGCCCGCAACGCCCTGGGCTCCCAGGAGGTGTTCGAACAAGCGCGGGTGCCCAGGGCCTTTTTCACTTACCCCGAGATGGCCTGCGTGGGACTCACCGAGGCCCAGGCCAAAGAGAGGGGCCACAAGGTGCGTTCGGCCACAATACCTTACAGCGTCAACGCCAAGGCAATGATGGCTCTTGAGACGGACGGGGCGGTGAAGATAGTATCGGATGCCCGCTACGGGGAGATCTTGGGGGTGCACATTGTTGGGCCTCATGCCACGGAGCTCATCTCAGAGGGGGCTCTGGCCATGGAGCTGGAGGCCACGGCAGAGGACCTGGCAGGAGCCATCCGGCTTCACCCCAGTTTGTCCGAATCCCAGGTGGAGGCGGCCAGGGAGTGTCTGGGCCGAGGTGTTTACGTGATGAGATGAAGAGCAGGAGGTGTGCATGAAGGGTTCTCCCAAAGCCCACGAGATGATCTGGCTGTACAGGACCATGTGCCGGATAAGGGCCTTTGAGACAAAGGTGCAGGAGCTATTTGCAGCCAACATGATCCCCGGGTTCGTGCACCTTTCCATCGGGGAGGAGGCGGTGGCCGCCGGGGTGAGCTCCGTGCTCAGGCCGGATGACTACATCACCAGCACCCACAGGGGCCACGGCCACGTGCTGGCCAAGGGGGCTGAGCCGCGCCGCATGATGGCTGAGCTCTTCGGAAAAAGAACCGGCTACTGCAAGGGCAAGGGCGGCTCCATGCACATAGCTGATTTTGGGGTGGGGGTGCTGGGGGCCAACGGGGTCGTGGCCGGCGGCTTCCCCATAGCGGTGGGGGCGGGCCTGTCCTGCAAGCTGAGAGGCACAGACCAGGTGGTGGTGTGCTACTTCGGGGACGGGGCCTCCAACAGGGGCCCTGTTCACGAAGCCATGAACATGGCAAGCATCTGGAAATTACCCGTCCTTTTCGTCTGTGAGAACAACCAGTACGCCTCAACCACGGCCATGTCCTACTCCACATCCGTGGAGAGAATCGCCCTGAGGGCCGCAGGTTACTCCATGCCAGGGCTCACCGTGGATGGGAACGATGTCCTGGCGGTGAGAGAGGCCGCGGCGCAGGCTGTGGCCAGGGCCAGGGCAGGAGGAGGCCCAACACTCCTGGAAGCCCTGACCTACCGCCTGAGAGGGCACTTCGAGGGGGATCCCCAGCGCTACAGGAAAAGGGAAGAGGTAGAGGAGGCCATGGGCCGTGACCCCATCTCCAGGCTGGCCTCCACTCTGAGAAAAAAGAAACTCTTGCCCGAGGACCTGGAAAAGAGCATCCGGAAGGAGGTTCAAGAGGAGATCCAGGAGGCGGTGCGATTCGCCCAGGAAAGCCCGTACCCTGAGCCAGAGGAGGCCCTGGAGGATCTCTATGCCGGGGATGTGGCCCAGGCTGCCAGGGGAGGTCTAGCATGAGCGATAGGGAGCTCACCAATACCGAGGCCATGGCAGAGGCGCTCAGGGAGGAGATGACTCGAGATCCCTCGGTCTTCATCGTGGGGGAGGACCTGGTGGCCCATGGCGGCATCTTCGGGCAGTTCAAGGGGCTGCCAGAGGCTTTCCCAGGCCGTGTCATAGATACCCCCATCTCCGAGACCTGCATTGCCGGGGCTGGTCTGGGGGCTGCCCTCACGGGCATGAGGCCCTTCGTGGACCTGCACTTCGCGGACTTCACCACCACGGCCATGGACGAGATAGCCAACCAGGCTGCCAAGATCAGATATATGTTCGGGGGCCAGGTGAAGGTGCCTCTTGTCATATGGGCCCCGGATGGGGCTGGTCTCTCGGCTGCGGCTCACCACTCCCAGTCCCTGGAGGCCTGGTTCGTGCACACACCCGGGCTCAAGGTGGTCTCCCCGTGTCTCCCCTACGATGTCAAAGGGCTTATCAAGACCGCCATCAGGGACGATGACCCCGTGGTCTTTTTCATGCACAAGAAGATCTTCGGCCGGAAGGGACCGGTCCCGGAGCAGGAGTACCTGATCCCCTTGGGCCAGGCAGATCTGAAGCTGGAAGGCTCTGATCTCACGGTGATCACTTATTCCATCATGGTGCTTCACGCCCTGGAGGCAGCACAGGAGCTCTCGCGGGAAGGGATCAGCGTGGAGGTCTTGGATCTCAGGACTCTCTGGCCTCTGGACTGGGAGGCCATACAGAGGAGCGTTTCCAAGACACACCGGGTTGTGGTGGCCCACGAGGCATGCCTCACGGCCGGGCTAGGGGCAGAGATAGCGGCGCGCATTCAGGAGGAGCTCTTCGACGAGCTGGATGCTCCGGTGGTGCGGGTGGGGGCTAAGAGGGTGCCCCATCCTTTCAGCCCTCCCCTGGAGAAGTTCGTAATACCAGGTCCCCATTCCATAATAGAGGCGGTAAGTAAACTTTTGGGAAAGCAAATCTAAAATCAGGTTGGAACTATGAACGTGCTTGTGGCGGGTTTGGGTGGAGTGGGTGGTTTTCTTGGGGCCAAACTGGCCTCTGCTTATCAGGACGGGGCCGTGCACAGGGTTTATTTCCTGGCCAGGGGGGCGCACCTGGAGGCGGTCCTGCAACGAGGCCTAACTCTCTTGACAGGGGGGGAGTCCTTGGTGGCCAGACCCTGGGCTGCAGCAAGCAATGTTCCTGGCTGGCCACTGATGGATCTTATAGTTCTGTGCGTCAAAGGATATCAACTTGAAGAAATGCTGGAGGCCATAAAAGGTGTTGCGGGTGGCTCCACCTTCATCTTGCCCCTGCAAAACGGCATAGGAACACGCCCTTTAGTGGAAGAATTTCTTCCTCATGCCCTTGTGGGGGATGGGTCCATATACATTTTCGCCCACATCCAGTCCCCTGGAGTCATAATGCACGTGGGAGGGCCAGGGAGGGTTGTGTTCGGAAGAGATCCTGAGGACCAGGACTCTCTCACATGGGTTAGGGAGCTTCTCTCTGGCGCAGGAATAGACGCCAGGCTGGCTCCCAGGGCGGATGTGGAGGTCTGGAAAAAATTTGTGGTGTTGGCTGCAGTGGCCGGCGCCACAGCTCTCTACGGGGAGACCGTTGGTGAGATCTTGGCCGACTCCTCAAAGCTCAAACTCATGGAGGGGATGATGAGGGATGTGATAAGCCTGGCGGAAGCATCGGGGGTGCCCCTGCCGCAGGATCTCTTGGAGCGCACCATGGCTTCTGCCAAGGGCTTTCCGCCCAAAGGCAAGAGCTCGCTCCTGCAAGACCTGGAGGCCTCAAGACCCAGCGAGCTGGACTGGCTCCTGGGCAGGGCCTTGGATATGAGTGGTAGGTTGGGGGTCAGACTCAAGCTCCTGGAAGAGGTGTATAGAGGGATCAGGTCTCGCTGGCTGCCACAAGAGCCGGCCTGAGTCCGGGGGGAGGATCATGAGGAGAAAACCCTTTTTCTTTTGGAGGTTTCTGGGAGGCTTTTGCCTGGGAGCCTTGCTTTCCGCCGGGGCTTTTCTTGGTTGGCCTGCCTGGGCCCAGAGGGCGCAGTCACCCCAGCCCCCCAAGAGTCTTGTGGCCGAGGAGATACGCCTGGTGGATCCCCAGGGGAGACCCAGGGCCAAGATAACGGCCTCCCCAGGGGAGGAAGGGGTAACCCTCGCCCTTTACCACAAAGACGGGAAGCACATGACACTGTATCGCCTCAACCCCACGGGCCTGCCCTCCATAAGTCTGGTGCCCCTGCCTTGAACCAGAGCCCCGAGCCTCGCCACCCCAGTACCCTTGTGCCGGGGCCTCCCAGGTGTTATCTGTTAAAATAATGGAGCCGAAAAAGGACAAAACTTTCTGTGTGCTAGGAAATAGGGGTGTGAATGGTGGATCTGCTCAGGGATTTCCCTTTTCCTTGTAAGTTGAACCTCAGGCCTTTGATAGACTTCTGGCTTTCCCCGTTTTCCCAAGGGGCCTCTTCCAACAGCTGTTTGGTGGCCGGTCTGAGGGATCAGCTGGCAGGTGTGCCGGAGCTTGGGGAACCCATTGAAGACCTGAGTCTCCTGGAACTTCACAGGCCCATCGTGGAGGCACTCATGAGCGCGGTTTTCCCAGCCGCCTTTTGGGAAACCAAGCCCATGGCCGCTGTGGTGCCTTTCTGCATGAAGCCTGTATTGGTGTCGCCATCTTTCAAGGAGCTTTTCATAAAGGAGGACGGCTCATTTCGAGGGGAGTTCCTGGTGGGACGGGACGGTTTCTTCAGGGGGAGGCTGGCCAGGGCGTACCTGCGCATCCTGAGGAGCTTTTACCAGGTGGAGGAGACATTCGACTTCCCGGTGGTGTGTCGCCTACAGGACCCTAAGACCGGGCTTGACCGCTATTACAGGCTGCAACTGGATCCCAGATTCACGGAGATAAAGCCTGTGGGGGAGCTCCCTGTTCTTTCCGAGGAACAAAAGGCGGCTGTCTTGGAAAACCTCACCAACCCGGAGGTGTTAAGGCAAATCCTGCCCCCCGAGAAATTCGAGATACAAGGCTTGACGGTGGTGGAAGCCGTTGATGTGACCCAGTCAGAGGTGCTCTCGGCCCTGGAGAGGGACCTCATAGATCAGGATTCGGTCTTCACAAGGGCCGGATTTATGCGTCTACAAGAAAGGCTAAGAACTCTCTCGGGAAGGCCGGATCTTGTGGTGGGTTTGGCAGCCTTGAACGAGGATCAGGTGTTTATTCTCAATCTGGGATGCGAGACCCATGGGGATGGACCCATATTCGCAGGAGGGGAGGTGATCCCCCAGGCCGAGTTTCAAGGCTCGCTTTACGAGAAGGCGGTCAAAGAGCAGAGAATCCTGCGCATCCCGGATGTGGCCCGGGAACGTTTGAGAACCTCGGTGGAAGAAGCCGTCTTGAGATCCGGGGGCCGTTCCCTTCTCATCGCCCCCCTGAGCTATCAGGGGGTGGTGATAGGAACCATGGATTTGGCCACTCCCAGGCCCGGGGATCTGGGCCCTGTGGAGGTCTTACTCCTGGAGCAGATCCTTCCTCTTTTCTCCATGGCCGTAAAGCGGGGATTAGATGAAATAGAACACAGGGTGCAAGGGGTGATCAAGGAGAAGTGCACTGCGGTGCACCCCGCCGTGGAATGGCGCTTCAGGAGGGCTGCGCTGCAATATCTGCGCTCCAGCACAGGAGGGCAAAAGGGGGAAATGGAACCCATCGTTTTCAGGGATGTCTACCCCCTTTACGGGATCTCGGATGTGCGTGGCTCTTCAGAGGAAAGGAACAAGGCAGTGCAGGCTGATCTGGCCGAACACCTAGGTCTGGCCTTGGATGTACTGGAGAAAGCCTCCTGCTTGAAACCACAGCCTATTTTGCAGGAGCTTTCATTCCGGATCCAAAAAGCTCTGGACAGGGTCAGGGCAGGTCTGGCCTCGGGGGACGAGGTCACCATGGTGGCCTCCATCCGCAAGGAGGTGGAACCCCTTTTCCCTTATCTCACGGAGTTGGGTCAGGAGGTGGCGAGTGCCATAGAGAATTACAGAGCGGCCATGGATCCCCACTTGGGTTCCGTTTACAGGAGACGCAGGGAATTCGAGGAAAGCCTTGCGGCTTTGACGGGTCGCCTCTCTTCTTACTTGGACCTGGAAGAGGCTGAGGCCCAGGCCATGCTACCCCATTATTTCGAGAAGCACCGCACAGATGGGGTGGATTACATCATATATGTGGGCCAGTCCCTCCTGGAAAAAGGCTATTTCACGGAACTTCATCTCGAGAATTTTCGGCTCTGGCAGCTCATGCTGGGCTGCGCCATGGCCTGGCTCGGGGAGAGCCTCAAGCCGTCCCTCCAGATTCCCATGGAGGCCACCCATCTGATCTTGCTTCATAGGATGCCCATGTCCATCCGCTTCAGGTTCGACGAGAAGCGCTTCGATGTGGACGGCACTTATGATATCCGCCACGAGATACTGAGAGCCCGCATAGACAAGGCCTTGGTGCGCCCCAGCGGCGAGAGACTCACCCAGCCGGGCAAGATAGCCCTGGTATACGCCCACCCCGAGGAGGCCAGGGAGGCCAGGCGGCACATTGATTTTCTTCATTCCAAGGGTTTTCTGAAAGCTGATGTGGAAAGCTTGGAGCTGGAGGACCTGCCTGGGGTCCAGGGGCTAAGGGCTCTCAGGGTGGAAGTGGACCTTTCTTCCCCCACCTTGCGCGAACACGTGGAAAAGAGACTTTCCTGAGCCAAAAGGGCCCAACTGGGTCCCGCCCTGGGGTCTGAGGGCAAAGAGCGCTTCCTATCTTTGCCCAAGAGCGGGGAATTCTGCTAACATAGGGGAAAAGGCTTCCTAGCCTTCCCATGGTCCCCTTTAAGAGGCCTCTTCGGACATAGGGGCACCCGCCTTTCCATGACGGAGTCCCATCCGGGAAGCAGATCCGAAGGCGGAAGCCCGGGCCGGGAGACCCACGGCCCTGCACAAGAAAAGTAAGGGAGGGTGGAAAGGTGATTACCCAACTGGACCATGCCAGGGCCGGCATCGTAACCGAGGAGATGTTGGGCGCCGCACAGGGCGAGCCCGTGGATGCCGAGACCCTGAGGCAGCTCATAGCAGAGGGCCACGCCGTGCTTCCAAGAAACAGGAACCGCTCCCCGTTCAGGTACCAAGCCATAGGTCGTGGGCTTCACACAAAGGTGAACGCCAACTTGGGCACAAGCGGCGAGTGCGCGGACATGGAGATGGAGGAGGCCAAGCTGCAGGCGGCCTTGAGAGCCGGGACTCATTCCATCATGGATCTCTCAACAGGGGGAGACCTGGAGGCCATAAGGGCCTTTTTCCTGGAGAACTCCCCGGTCATGGTGGGGGCGGTTCCCATCTACGGGATAAGCACTGAGATGGTCCGAAAGGGCAAACCCTTGGAGGAAATGGACGAGGAGGCCCTCTTCAGCAGCATAGAGAAGCAATGCCGGGAAGGCCTGGATTACATCACGGTCCACTGCGGGGTGACCAAGGAGGCGGTCAGGAGGCTTGAGTCCTACACGCGCATAATGCCCTGCGTGAGCCGTGGGGGCTCCATCCTAATGTACTGGATGCGAAAGACCGGGAGGGAGAACCCTCTTTACGAGCACTTCGAGGATCTTCTGGAGATAGCCCACAGGTACGATGTCACTTTGAGCCTCGGGGACGGATTCAGGCCGGGTTCCATACTGGACGCCACTGACGGCCCCCAGATAGAGGAGCTCATGATTTTGGGGGCGCTGGCCAGGAGGGCCAGGGCAAAAGGGGTGCAGGTCATGATAGAGGGGCCTGGACACGTTCCCCTGGAGGACATCCGCTCCCACATGCTCCTGGAGAAGCGCCTTTGCGACGGGGCTCCCTTCTACGTGCTGGGCCCCCTCCCCACGGACATAGCCCCCGGGTACGATCACATAACCTCCGCCATTGGCGGGGCCATAGCAGGGGCCTCAGGCGCCGACTTCCTGTGTTACGTGACCCCTGCAGAGCACCTGTGCCTACCCAACCCCGAGGACGTGTTCAACGGGGTCATGGCGGCCAGGATCGCGGCCCACGTGGCTGACATAGCCAAAGGGCTTCCAGGGGCTGTGGAGCAGGATCGTCGCATGTCCATCTGTAGGCAAAAGCTGGACTGGGAGGGTATGATCCGGGAATCCATCGATCCAGAGCTCACCAGGAGTCGCCTCCAGATCGCCCAGGACCGCGAAGGCTGCTCCATGTGCGGAAAGCTTTGCGCGGTGAAGCTAAGCCGCCAGGTGGCCCCAGGGGGCATCTGAGTTCCGGGCGGGGGACTTCCCCGCCCGTGCCCACAAAGCCTGTGAGGAGCCTATTACGGCTATCTACTGGCCTGCCCAAGAGTTCTTATCTTGACTATGACCTGGGCCCCTCCCACCGCCCCAGAGCCCAGGGTTCTGCCCACCAGATTGCCCTTGAGACATTCGGGGAGAGAGGGATCTGCCAGGCTCGCACTGAGGAGTTCCACGGACAAGATCTTGCCATCCGAGCCCAGCTCTATCTTGATAACCGCCTCCCACCACTGCTCCCCCTGGGTCAGAAGGCAAGGAACCTTGCCCAGGACAACCTCAAGAGCCCTCTCCACCCGCTTCACTTCCAGCTCCCCCCGGAAATCCTCCACCTGCACGCCAAGGGGCCGGAGCTTGCTGTCATGTGCCTTGTCCCTTTTCCCTGGGAGGTAAGGCGAGCCCTCAAGCTGGCCACTTCCCATTTCCTGGGCCTGTCTGGGTGAGGGTGGAGCCAGCTTGGAGGCAGCCTGAAGGTGTGAGCCCACGGCCAGGTCCGAGACTCCCTCGGGCAAGGGAAGCGGCTGCTTCACCGTGACCAGGCTCCCGTCGGAGCGTTTAACCTTGTCTGCAGCCACGAAGGAGGTGAATTGGGTGATGAGGGAGTGTTTGAGGCCAAGCTCTGTGATCTCCCGTTGCCTGACCTTGTCCTGCCTGAGGCCGTTTAAGTCCGAAAGCCGCATGATCCTGTGCCTCGCCCACAGAAGTCCAAGGGCCTGGTTTTCCGTGGATTCCAGTTCCCCGGTGACCGGGATCACCCTTTCCCACTGGCCGTTTGGGGTCTTGCCCTGGATCACGATCTCACCTGAGGGGCTTCCCTCGTACTTGCCCGCCAGAACCAGGGGCCTCAGGGCAAAGAGGTCGGGAAGGGTCAACGGCTCAACATCATGGGCTTTGAAGCCTCTGAAACCCACTCTGATGTCAGTGAGAAGGGGGGCCTGGATGTACTGCTTGAAGCGGGCTGCCTGGAGTCTCGCCTCCTGCTCGTTTAGTATCACGAAAGGCTCACCGGCCCCGGCCCTTGCCATGCCTTCTATAAGGTGCCTGTTGACCGAGGAACCGATCCCGAAGGCGAACAGGTTGGCCTCCCCCAGACGCCTTCTTATCAACTCGAAAGCCTCAGGCTCCACGGTCACGAACCCGTCCGTGGCCACCACAACTATCCTGGAACTGCCTGCAGTGCGCGGGAGTGATAGGGCACGCTCCAGGGCCGGCAGGAGCTCGGTGCCGCCCCCTCCTCTTTGGGAGCGGATCCAGGAAAGAGCTCTTCTCTTGTTCTCCTCGGTGGCCGGAAGGGATCCGGTCGGGGACAGCACCGCAGAGCCCCCGGAGAAGAGAAGCACGTTCATGGAGTCACGCGGGCCGAGCCCCTCGATGATCTCCGCCATCAGGAGCTTGGACACCTCCAATGGGAACCCATGCATGGAGCCTGAGACGTCCACTATGAAGATGTATTCCCTGGGCAGTAGATCTTCAGAAGCCACCCTGGCAGGGGGCTCCAGCATGAGAAGGAAGTAGTTATCGGTTTGGTCTCTATGGAGCAGGAGCCCGGCCTGGATCCTCTTGCCCGCAAGGCTGTACCTCAGCACGAAATCCTTTGTCCCGGACCGAGGATCCTCCTTGACCCTGACCCTGGCCTGTGTGCTGCTGGAATGCTCCACCTCGATGGGGTGGCTGGGGCTGCTGACCCGCTCGATGGGGATCCCAGAGGTGATCTCTAGATCCATCCCGAAGCGGTAGGGTGCTGGGAGCCCGGAGTGGAGATAAGGGGTCTGCACCCATCTCTGGGCCTCTGGCACGCTTACCTCCGGGGTACTGGAGTACCTGGGGCCCACCACTGCCGGGTACACGAACTCGTAGGACCCGTCCTCGGGAACTATTATCTCTGTGTACTTGAGCTCAACCCTGATCTCGTCCCCTGGCAGGATGTTTGCCACACTCATCTGGAACACGTTTGGCCGCTGCTGTTCCAAAAGAGAGGTTGTCCTGCCGTCTTCCCTGGCCTGCTGGTAGGTTTTCCTGGCCTTCTCTTTCTCCATGATCTCGGCCTCTATGACTCTCTCCCCTACGCTCATCCTCATGGCATGGAGGGCCGCGCGGGTGGAGGCCGGGAAAACGTATATGGCCTCCAGCGGGCGTTGCCCCTCATTGCAGTACCTCTGCACCACTGTCACGTGGGCCACGGCCCCCAAGATTCGGATTGAAGCTTCCGTGGACTTAAGGGGGAGCTGGTCGGTTGAGGGGTCCTGGCCCTGCACGAAGAAAAACGGTGCTAGGGTGCGATCCCCCCCCGACTCGGCTGCAGGGCTAGACTGTCTGGAAGGTTGGGTCGCCCAGCCCGGTTGTGAGGCTGCGGCCCAGCTCAGAATAGTGAAGACCGCTACCATGACAAATCTGCATCCCATGCTCCTTCACCTCCTTGTTCGGTTTGGGCACGGTTCAAATGCCTCTGGGTCCCCATACGCGCGAGGGTGCAAAAAAGGTCTAAGCCCTCTTCAAGAGGCTCCCGGGTTCTCCTGTAGTTGCCCTCAGAGGCTCTAGAGCAGGCCCAAAGCCATGGGGAGCTCTGGTTCCCCCCATTGCGCCGACCCATGACTCGGGCAACCGTGAGGCTAGACCCAATGGCTCCCCTGGTGCGTATTGGATTTCGGGGAAATTGAAGCCAAAGTGTTTGAATGGTAATCTCCCTTCAACAGATCAGGGGGAGCATGTGGCTTTGCCGGGATCCTTCACCTTGGACGGAGCTGGAGAGAAGCCTGAGGCCTCGCTTCAGGGTCTCCCAGCGGGAGACCCTGAAGGGGGACCGGCCGGGGCTGGGCTGGAGGAAAACAGCGTTCCAGGGGCTTGGGGGAGCGATCCCCAATCTCCTCGGCATGGATGAAGCATCCGGGTTAGGACGGAGCCAGCAAGAGGGCCCTTGGGTAGGGAAGACCAGGCATATCAGGCCCCTTGGGGGCAAGGCGGGCCGAGCGACGAGGAGTTGATGTGTCGCTTTGCCAGGGATGAGCATGGGGCCTTCGAGGTATTGCTGGCCAGGTACAGGGAGCCCATCTTCGGTTTCCTGTACAGATACCTGGGCCGATCTGACAAGGCCGAGGACGTGTTTCAGGATGTGTTCTTCGAGGTCATAAGAGCCAGGAGGAGTTACCGTGCAGGCTTTAAGTTCTCGGCGTGGATTTTTCGCATAGCCAGGAACCGGGCTGTGGACAGGCTTCGACGCGACGGGTTTCGGGAAATGGTTTCCCTGCAACAGCCCCTGGATCCACAGCAGGAGGAGGGTGAGGGCCTTGATGGCGTGAGTTCCAGCCCCTACCCCAATCCCGAGGAGACTGCCTTGGGGCGGGAGCTCAGGGAGGCCCTTGAGGAGACTCTGGAGAGACTCCCAGCTGAGCAGCGCGAGGTGCTATGGCTCAAGGAGTACTCGGGGCTGAAGATCCCGCAGGTGGCGAAACTCCTGGGAGTCCCGGAAAACACCGTCAAGAGCCGCTTGCGTTACGCACTTGGAAAGATCAGGGAAGAGCTTTCCAGCAGGGGGTATGAGGTATGAATTGCCGGGAAGTCCAGGATCATCTGGTGGATCACCTGTACGGGGAACTGGATCAGGACCTGGCCCAGAGGCTCCAGGCCCACCTGGAGAGCTGCCCGAGCTGTATGGAAGAGCTGGAAGCGCTCCTTAAGGTCAAGGGTCTACTCCTGTCCAGGAAGGACCCCGTGCCATCTTCCCTCTTGACACAGCGAATCCTTGCCCATGCCGGAGAAGAGATCTCGAGGCCCAAGGGGCTCTGGGGTCTGGGCTGGTTGCGGGCGGCCGTCCCAGTATGTTTCCTCCTGGTGGTAGGAGGCTGGATCCTCCTTTATCAGGGATGGCACAGGCCCGGACAGGAGGAATCCGGGCCCGGCTCTTCAAGGGGAGTCGCTCCCCAAGCCGGGGAGCCTGCCCTTGTGCCTGACCACGAGGCACCCCCTCAGAGCCTCACCAGAGAGGAGAAGACCCAGGCCCTACCGGCCCCCCCTCCCCTACCCGACTCCGCTGCCAAGCCCTCGCTGAAGGACAAGGCCATGGCAGCCCTTCCCTCCCCGCCGCCCCAAGAGACATCCAGGCTGCCCGCCCCACAACCGAGGCCACAGGTGGGGCCACACAGCCAGCCCCCCGGTGGCGCAGAGGGGCAGCAGCAGGAAATGGCCGTGGGGAAGGAGTCAAGAAGACAGAAGGTGCAAGGGATGGGGGCTGGAGCACCGGTGGCCTCTCCCCCACCCGAGCCCTCAGGCGACAAGGAGGGCCTCCCGAGCGAGCTCTCCATGGGGGAAAAGCTCATAGGGGAAAAAGATTTCACCAGAGCAGAGGAGATCTTCTCCCGCCTGATAAACACGCTGCCCCCTGGCCACGCCTCCATGCCCAGGGTCCTTCTGGGGCTGGCCCAAGCCAGGGAGGGCCTGGGTGAACTGGGGGAGGCCTCCGCCCTTTACCAGAGACTGGCCGGGGACTGGCCGGAGTACCGCGAATTGGCCCTGGAGAAACTAAGGGTGCTGGAGCAGCTCCGCCGGTCCAAAATGACCCAACCCCCTGGACCGTAAAGCGCACCCCAAAAAAAGCCCTTCCATGGGCCACGTCTCACAGCCCGAATCTCTCCTCCAGCATCGAGAGGGCCCTCTCGAAGACCTCCACCATCTCATCAATCTGCTCTGTGGTTATCACGAAAGGAGGGCCGAACATCACCATGTCCCCTGCCCTCCCCCTGTCGCATCCCCCGGAGGTTTCTATGAACAGCCCCAGATCCAGGGCCTGGTGGGCCAGCTCCTGGTGAAACCTGAGGCCCGGATCCAGGGGCTCTCGGCTCTGTTTGTCCTTCACAAACTCTATCCCGAGCATTAGCCCCTTTCCCCTTATATCCCCCACTGTAGGGTGACTGGCCAGGGCTCGGAGCCTGACTGCAAGGTACTCCCCCATTTGGGCAGAGCGCTCCACAAGCCCCTTTGTCCTCAGGTGATCTATGGCCTTGGAGATGACTGCGGCCCCCAGAGGGTTGCCTGCCCAGGAAAACCCCGGCGTAAAAATGCCCGATCCTCTCTCCATCACCTGGGCCACCCGGCCGGTCACGGCTGCGGCCCCCACAGGGAAATAGCCGCCCCCCAGGCCCTTGCCCAGGGTGAGGATGTCTGGGATTACCCCGAAGTGCTCGTAACCGAACCAGCGTCCGGTTCTGCCAAAACCCGTCATGACCTCGTCCAGGATCAGGAGCACTCCGTAACGGTCACATATCTCCCTGATCTTCAGGAAGTAATCCTGCCTGGGGTGGGCTGCGCAAAGAGACATCCCTGAGACGGGCTCGGCCATGAAGGCCGCCACGTTTTCTGGCCCCTGGCAGAGGATCTCGTGTTCCAGGGCCTGGGCGCATTGGATGTCGCAACTCTGGGGTTCGAGACCGAACCAGCACCTGTAGCAGTAAGCGGGTGGGATGTGTGAGTCGTCCTTCAGCATGGGGACGAAATCCTTGCGCCTTCCAGGCATCCCGCTCCAGGCCAAGGCCCCCTGGGTCATCCCATGGTAGCTCATCCACCTGGAGATGATCTTGTACCTTGAGGCCTCCCCGTTTTCCAGGTGAAATCGCCTGGCTATCTTGACAGCTATCTCGTTGGCCTCCGAGCCTCCGCTTACCAGGAAAACCTTTTCCATGGCAAAGCCCGTGGCCTCACATATCTTCTTGGCAGCCTCCTCCAGGGCAGGGGTTGTAAAATCACTCCTGTAAACGAAAGCCACCTTCTTGGCCTGTTCGGCCAGGACCAGGGCCATCTCCTCCAGGCCGTGGCCCAGGTTGCACAGGATGGGGCCTCCACCTGAATCTATGTACCGCCTGCCTTCCTCGTCAAAGAGGTAAACCCCCTCTCCGCGCACTATGCAAGGGTAATGCCTCCTTGAGTTCACCCTGAGCACACGAGTTGGATGATCCTGTTTCTTCCCGGCCATTCTCCAAAATCCCCCCTAAGAACAGTGGACGCCCCCTAGAGCCATCCCTTCTTCCTGAAATACCACACCATGCAGGCTCCCACACAGCCCATGAGGCCCAGGGCCGCTGGGTATCCCCATGGCCACTCCAGCTCTGGCATGAGCTTGAAGTTCATCCCATACACCCCGGCGATGAAGGTGAGGGGGATGAATATGGTGGATATCATGGTCAGGAACTTCATCACCTCGTTGAGCCTGTTGCTCACGCTTGAGAGATAAACGTCCAACATCCCTGCCGCCATGTCCCTGAAGGTCTCCAGGGTGTCTATTATTTCTATGGTGTGGTCATAGACGTCCCTCAGAAAGGGCCTCACAGAATCCCCCACCAGCCCCGACTCCCCCCTCAGGAGCCCACCCAGGACTTCCCTGAGGGGCCATATGGCCTTTCTCACCAAAAGCAGCTCTCTTCTCACCCTATGCACTTCCCTTGCAGTCTCAGGCCCGGGAAGGCTCAAGACCTTCTCCTCCAGCGCTTCTATCTCCTCCCCCAACCTCTCCAACAACAAAAAATAGCGGTCCACCACGTTGTCTACCAGGCAGTAGAGCAGGTAGTCAGCCCCCATCTGCCTGATGCGCCCCCGGCCCGCCACCAATCTTTCCCGCACAGCCGAGAAAATGTCTTCATCCCCCTCCTGGAAAGAGATCACCAGCCCTTGACTCAGCACCAGGCTCACCTGCTCTGAGACGACCGAGGAGAGCTCCCCGTTATATTTCAGAGCCCTAAGCACCAGGTATGTGTGTCCCTCGTAATCCTCCAGCTTGGGCCTCTGGTTGGTGTCCAGCACGTCCTCCAGGAGCAGCCCGTGGAGGTTGAAACATTCCCCCAGATCCTCAACCACTTCCACCCTGTGCACCCCTTGCACGTCGATCCATGTTGTAAGCCCCTCGACCCGAAGACGCCTGCACTCTTTCACATCTTTGGGCTCCAGGAGCTCGGCTCTGTGCGATTCATAGCGCACCACCCGGATCCTGACCTCCTCGGTCTTCCTCTCCCCCACGTGCACCAAGGTGCCTGGAGGAAGCCCCACCTTGCTGGAGCGCTTCCTGCCAAGCCCGGCAGCCTGTCTCCTCTTGCGGCTCATGTCTGTTGCTCCTGCCCCCCCCAGGCCCTGCACCCGCTTCACCATAAGGCCTCTGTTCGGCGGGACTGGGTTTTCCTATCATGAAAGTGTGAAGCTTTTCAAGGGTCGCAGGGAATGTAGCGGCGGTTCTTCTATTTGGTGTGAGGCACCAAATGGTGAAGAATTGGATTGTCACAACTGTGATATCAACTGCTTGCAATATTTGTGGTGCCTGGCACCAACACAATCTTGCCAGTGAAGCGTCGAAATGTGTCCGCGGCGCAAGGATTTATCCCGCACACTCTCAGCCGAGATCTCCCGAATAGGCAGCGCCACTTCGATCAAGCGAGAGGTCTTGTTAGCGCTGCCGTCACCCATTGGCGTTGTCACTTTTCAAGCATATGACCCAGGGGTTTTTCACGGATATTGACCACCCCTGGGCGAGCCCGAGCTGGGATTTTACATAGCTGGTCACCCTCTTGGCAACTTCGGGTCTTTTGAGAAGGCAATCACCTCCTTTCCTGGGGTCTGGGGCGTATGTGGAAAATATGTCGCGAACCGTCACCTTCCTCCTTGCCACCTGCCTGCCGGCAGGCAGGTCGGCCCAGCTTTCTCTCTTCTCAGAGCTGGACCATGGTCGCATCAATCCCCAACTTCTCCACGCCCCAGGGGTGGGTCATTTACTTGAAAACCAGGTGGGTCATATCCGTGAAA
>CAYPWF010000026.1:0-49803 GCA_964414345.1 uncultured Desulfarculaceae bacterium | reverse complement strand
CCGCCTATGCTGTCCATGCCCCCAACCAGCACAACCGGGATGGCCCGAAACCCCACCATGGCCGTTAGATAGGTGAGACTCCCGAAATTGGAGATCATTATCCCTGCAACGGCTATGCACATCCCGCTCAGACCCCACACCACCAGCAGGATGAGGCGGGCATTGATGCCATAGGCCATGGCCTTGGCCTGGCTCTCTGAAGTGGCCCGGATGGCCACCCCCCAGCGAGTCTTGAACAGAAACAGTATCACCATTGCGAAGGCCGCTGCCGAGAGCAGGGAGGCCCAAAGCTGCTCGCTCAGAAAGAGCATGTCCCCGAGCTCAAGGGTTATGTCAGGCAGATCCATGACGAAGGGATATGAGTGGGCTCCGAAAACGAGCTGCACCGAAGCCCTGAGCAGGCTTGCCAGGCCCAGTGTGATGATGGTCATGGAGATGGGATTCCTGCCCAAAAGAGGCTCGATGGTGAGCTTCTCCACCACGGCTGCGAAGGCTCCTGCGGCCAGCAGCCCGGCGGGCAGGGCTATGAGAAGCGGCAAGTGCAGGTCGAAGAACAGGATGAAGAAGAGGAAGGCCCCCACCACCAGGAACTCACCGATGGCGAAGTTAAAAGCCTCGGAGGCCCTGAACACCAGCACCACACCAAGACCCAGCAAGGCATAGACCATCCCCACCAGCACACCGGACAACACCACTTGTAGAAGATCCATCACCGTCCTGTCCAGAGTTGTTCATGGAAGCCGAGGATATGGGGGGCCGCCCGGCCCCCCACTTTGCCTCTGCCAAAGCCCACAAGCGGCCCCACTGGCTTTCCCTGAGCGGCCTACCACTTGATTTCGTTAACGTTGAGCCAATCGGTTACGGGCTTGACAGCCCCGGTAGGCACCTCTTTGTCCCCCACCTTCTGCATCTTCACCTGGGCCTTGAACACCTGGACCATGGGCACGGTGTGGAACCGGTAGTCGAACTTCTTGCCGTCGAAGAGCCCCTTGAAGTCCCAGACCATCTCGTCCAGGGCCTTCTTTATGCCCTCTCTGGTGAGCTGCCCGGCCTTGTCCGCCCTGGAGAGGGCCTCCTGGATTATCAGAGCGTATGTCAAACCCTCCATGTACAAGAACATGTCCTTGATCTTGCCCTCCTCGGCATACTCCTTGGGCCTGTATTTCTTGGCGAACTCGTGGGCCATCTTCACCATGGGATTGGTCATAGGTGTCTGGGAGCGCGGCACTGCATCCACAAATGGCCTTGTGGCAACCCCCACGTAACCGTCATAGGAGTCCTGGCACACCAGTATGGGGAAACGGCCCGTGGTGTAATGGGTACCCATGAGCTGAACATCCTTGAGCACCTTCTTGGCGGTCTTGAAGAAGATGGCTGTGTGGCTGGTGGCCCCTGAATATCCGTGATAGATCACGTACTGTGCCTTGGCCTTTCTCAATGCCATGCACTCATTGGTGGCATCCGTGGCCGTGTAGGGGTACTCGATCTGGGCCACCACATCCAGCCCCAGTTTCTTGGCGTAATCGAGCCCCTCTGGAAGGCCATCTCTTCCCCAGGCAGTGGGACTGTATACCAGACCCACCCGGGGTTTCCCTGAAGCCTTGTGGTTTTCCTTGATCCACTTCATGAGAACTTTTATCTGATCCCCGTAAGTGGCCCCAAGGGAGTAATAGTAAGGGTATTTGGAGGGCCCGCCCTCCACACCGAAAATCTCTGTGGAGTAAGAGCCGTCCAGCCAAGGTATTTTTTCCTCCACATTGACTTTTTCAATCAGCGGCTTGAGCCCCCCGGTTATATATCCAGTGGCCATGAGGAACTCGTCTCGGTTGTGCTCTGCGCAGTACTTGTTGAAGTTGGCCACCTCCACCGTCGGATCATACCTGAAATCCTCCAGGAAGAAGGTGATCTTCTTTCCGTTCACTCCCCCCCCTTCGCTGTTTATCCAGTTCATCCCGTCTATGTACCCCATGCCGAACTCGGGCAGGGTACCCACCGGACCGCTCATGGGAAACTGCGAAAGGACCTTGATGTCGCGCCCCCATGCGGGCAGCGCCACCCCTACCACCAATGCCATGGTGATTCCGATCCAGACGAATGCCTTCCTTTTCATGGCGATCCCCCCTTGCGGTTGATGAGGTTGGACAGAACTCTCTTTCGAGCCGGATTCCCGGCAACCCTATGGGGATGTGGAGTCCCCTTCTGGGCTGCCCAACACAACTGCCCTGCCAAAGCCACCAGATCGTGGGGAAGGGCCCCCGGGGGTCTGAAAGGAGGACCACAGGAACCAGGCTCCGCCAAATACCCACTACTGACAACACTAGAGTGCGACCCAGCGGCCCCGGCATCCCTTCCAGCATTCTTGTTCGGCCTACGCGCTAAAGCTAAGAGAACCATGGCCGGGTTGTCAAGCAAAATAATGCACTAGCCCGGATTATTCTCCAAAGCCCGTAATTTTGGGGGCCACGCCCCCAATCCCCCGGTACGCTTCGACATATTCCGACTCAAAGCAGGACCAAATCTGGAAACCAAAATCAGGGTGTTTTTGAGCATACACCGGTTTGTCAAAACATGTCATTAAGCTAGCCCGCATTATTCACTGATCCTGAATAACGCGGGCTAGCTTCCATTCTGCACCCTGAGATCTTACAATTGACCCGAAGGCGGGTATACGGCCCTGGGCTCGAGGCTACCTATCTGAGAGCTCGAAGGGTCTCGGCCCAGCAAGTAAAACAGATGGCCTCGGGGGGTGACATGGAGCTTCGGGCAATGTGGATCTTGGGCTGGATCCTGGGTCTGCTTCTGGGTGTCCAGGAAACCCAGGCTCAGCAGGTGGGAGGCCTCCCCGGAGGTTGTGCCGGCCGTTTTTCAGCCTTGGACACTGACCGGGACGGGAAACTCACTCTAGAGGAGTTCAAGGCCTCGGGCCATCTGGGCGGCCGGCCAGAACAACTGTTCAGATTGAGGGACCTGAACCAGGACGGTGCCTTGAGCAGGCAGGAATTCTGTGCAGGCAAGGGCAAGAGGAAGAAGCCCACTGAACAAACCAAGCCATAGCAGGAGGTGGGCTGGGGGCTCCTGTCCGGGTACCATGCGGGGAGGGGCCATGTGGGGTTGTGATTCTGGCTTGCGCGCTGGGGCATGGGTGACCATTGCGGGTTTCGGGAGCCCGGGCTCCAACGCGGGAAGCTTCGTGGAAAGACCCAGGATAGCTCATGTGGGAGAAGGAGGAAGAGAGGCATGGCTTACACCTTTAAGGAGCTTGAGGAGAAGACCGTGGCCGAGCTTCGCAAGATCGCTTCCACCTTGGAGCACGAGGCGGTGCAGGGCTATACCCAGATGAACAAGGAGCGGTTGCTTGCGGCCCTCTGTAGGGCCCTGGGTGTTGAGATGCGGGAGACCCACCAGGTGGTGGGTGTGGACAAAGCGGCCATAAAGGCACAGATACGAAGGCTGAAGGCCCAGAGGGATGCGGCCGTGGTGGCCAGAGACAGGGCTGGCCTGCGTGCCTGCCGGATGGGGATTCGAAGGCTCAAGAGGAGGCTTCGCAGGGCCGTGGTATGATTGACAGCACGGCTCAAGAACTGACCCAGGTGATACCGGGTCCTGGAGAATCACCCGAGGAGCAGTGTGGGGGAGGATGGGCGAGTTTCACCTGGTGAGCGAGTTTGAGCCGGCCGGGGACCAACCTCAGGCTATCCAGAGACTGGTTGCTGGGGTGAAGGCAGGGGCTACCCACCAGGTGCTGGTGGGGGTCACGGGCTCCGGGAAAACCTTCACCATGGCCCACGTGATAGAAAGGCTCCAGCGCCCAACACTTGTGATTTCCCACAACAAGACCCTTGCGGCCCAACTTTACTCCGAGTTCAAAAGCCTGTTTCCCGAGAATGCCGTAGAGTATTTTGTGAGCTACTACGACTACTACCAGCCCGAAGCCTATATCCCGGCCACGGACACCTACATAGAAAAGGACGCCTCCATAAACGACGAAATAGACAAGATGCGCCACTCGGCCACAAGGGCCCTGTTCGAAAGGCAGGACGTGATAATAGTGGCCAGCGTCTCTTGCATCTACGGGCTGGGCTCCCCCGAGGCTTACCAGGGCTGTCTGGTTTACCTCCAGGAGGGGGACCGGATAGAGCGCAACGAGCTTCTCAGAAAACTGGTGGAGATCCAGTACCAGAGAAACGACCTGGACTTTCACAGGGGCACGTTCCGGGTGAGGGGAGATGTTGTGGAGGTCCTGCCCGCCCATGAGGAACGCCATGCCATACGCATCGAATTCTTGGGCGATGAGATCGAGAGGATCAGCGAGGTGGATCCCCTAAGAGGCAAGGTGATCCAGAGGCTCAAGAAGGTTCCCATCTACCCTGGAAGCCACTATGTCACCCCCCCGGACAACCTCAAAAGGGCTATAGGGGGAATCCGAGAGGAGCTCACCGAGAGGCTGGCGGAACTTCGTTCCCAGGGCAAGCTCCTGGAGGCCCAGCGACTTGAGACCAGAACTCGTTACGACCTGGAGATGCTCGAGGAGATGGGTTACTGCCCAGGAATCGAGAACTACTCCAGGCACCTCACGGGCAGACTCCCCGGAGAGCCTCCTCCCACTCTCATGGATTATTTGCCCAGGGACGCCATAGTGTTCATAGACGAGAGTCATGTCTCCATCCCTCAGCTTCAGGGCATGTACCGGGGGGACCGTTCCCGTAAGGAAACCCTGGTGGAATACGGCTTCAGGTTGCCCTCAGCCCTGGACAACAGGCCCCTTACCTTCGAGGAGTTCGAGAGATGTGTCCCGCAGCTCATCTACGTCTCTGCCACTCCCGGGGATTACGAGCTCCAAAAGGCGGGCTCCCACGTGGTGGAGCAAATCATAAGGCCCACAGGGCTCATGGACCCCGAGATCCTGGTGAGGCCGGCCGAGAGACAGGTGGATGACCTGCTCCATGAGATCCGGGAGGCGGTCTCTTGCTCGGAGCGGGTGCTGGTGACCACCCTGACCAAGAAGATGGCAGAGGATTTGACCGAACATTACACAGAGCTGGGGGTCAAGGCCCGCTATCTCCACTCGGACATTACCACCTTGGAGAGGGTGGAGATCGTGAGGGACCTCAGAAGAGGAGCCTTTGACGTGCTCATTGGAGTGAACCTCCTCAGGGAAGGCTTGGACCTGCCGGAGGTGGCTCTGGTGGCCATTTTGGATGCGGACAAGGAGGGCTTTCTGCGCTCTGAGCGCTCCCTCATCCAGACATGCGGGAGGGCCGCGCGAAACCTCAGAGGCAGGGTCATAATGTACGCAGACCGCATCACCCCCTCCATGGCCCGCGCCATACAAGAGACAAGGAGAAGACGCCGGCTCCAGTCCGACTATAACAAGAGCCACGGGATAACTCCCCGCGGAATCCAGAAGGCCATACCGGACCTGCTTAGAAGCGTTTATGAGGCCGATTACCCACCAATCCCCAAGGTGGCCGAAAGGGGTTTCTTAACAGAGGATCCCAGGATCCTGGATAAAAAAATCCGGAAGCTCAAAAAAGAGATGAGGGAAGCTGCAGAGCGTTTGGAGTTTGAACGTGCAGCCGAGCTCAGGGACCAGATAATAGATCTCGAGCGCAGGGCGCTGGATCTGGCCAGCTCTGTCACGCCTTGAGCCTGGCCCCCAGCAGGATCAGCTCGCAGAGCTCCGGGAAATCAATGCCCACTCCCCGGGCGATCTCCGGCAGCAGGCTCAGGGGTGTCATGCCAGGCAACGTGTTCACCTCCAGGATGTAGAAGCCCCCCCCATCTTCCAGCCTCAGGTCCACCCTGGTGCCGCCCTCGCACCCAAGGGCCCTGTGGGCGGCAAGGGAGAGATCCATTGCCTCCTGGTACTGGGAGGGGGGAAGGGGGGCAGGGAAAACATGCTCTGCCAGACCATCCGTGTACTTGGCCCGGTAATCGTAGAACTGAACCTTGGGCCGGATCTCTATGGCCCCAAGGGGCCGGTCATCCAGGATGCCCACCTGGATCTCCCGGCCAGGGATGTACCTCTCCACCAGCACAGGATGCCCGAAGGAGACTGCGTCCTGAAGGGCCCGGCCCAGCTGGGCTTCCTCCTGCACTATGTGAACGCCCACGCTGGAGCCCTCCCTGGATGGCTTGACCACCAAAGGGATCCTGGGCCCTTCCTGTCCAGGGCTCCAGTTCATGGCCTGTTGGGGTGTGAGCACCCTGTATGGTGGTACGGGCAGGCCATGGCGTTCGAAAATCCACCTGGAGCGCAGCTTGTCCATGCCCAGAGCACTGGCCACCACTCCTGAGCCGGTGTAGGGGATACCCATAGCCTCCAGTAAACCCTGTATGACCCCATCCTCCCCCCAGCGGCCGTGAAGGGCCACAAATGCCACCTGGATCCCGGCCTCCAGTATCTGGCGCGCCATCTGGGTCCCCAAATCCAATTCTAAAACCTTGTACCCCTTGCCAGCCAAGGCTTCCATGACAGCCTTGCCTGTCTGCAAAGAGACTTCCCTCTCTGCAGAAAGGCCCCCCATCAATACCCCCACTTTTTTCTCCATGAGTTCTTCTCTGGTCATCATAACCCGCCCGATCCTCCCCCGGGACACTTACTCTCTTCAAGATAAACCCTGGGGACTCTTTTGCTCACCCCGCAGAGGATCTCGTAGGAGATTGTGTCTGCCCACCGTGCCATCTCTTCCGCACTAATTTCATGGCCTGCCTGCCTGCCCAACAGCACCACTTCGTCTCCGAGTTCTACGCCCTGGATTCTTGTAACGTCAACTATTGTCATATCCATACAGATAATGCCTAGGATGGGAGCGCGACTGCCCCTTACCAAGACCTGCCCCCTGTTGCTAAGGCTTCTGGGCAGCCCATCCCCATAACCCAATGGCAGAACAGCCACCCTCATGGGCTTGGCAGCCACAAACGTGCGGCCGTATGAGACCGATTGCCCGGCTTCAAGATCTCTTAGATGCGCCACCCTTGTCTTCCAAGCCAAGGCCGGCCGAAGGGGAAGAGGATTGGATATCCCGGGGTTGGGAAAGCAGCCGTACAGCATTAGCCCGGGCCTCACAAGCTCTAGAAGGCCAAGCTCCTCCAGGCTGATCAGCCCGGCACTGTTGGCCGCATGTCTAAATGGTATGTTTATCCCGTTTTCCCTGGCTTTTCGGTCCACCTCCAGAAATCTTCTCAATTGTTCCCTGGCGAAGTCTGAATCTGGCTCATCTGCTGTGGCCAGATGGGTATAGAGCCCCTCTAGCTTCAGGTGGCCTAGACTGCCAAGCTCCTTCAAGAAAGCCGGGGCTTTATCCGCCGGAACTCCCAAACGGCCCATGCCCGTGTCTACCTTCACATGCACCCTGGCAAAAAGGCCTCTTTGCGCTGCCTGCTCCTCCAGCGCCTCAGCCAGGTCCATGGAGGAAACCGATACGGCCAGATCTCTTTCCAGGACCAAGGCCAACTGAAACGGCAAGACTGGCCCCATTACAACTATGGGGGCTCCAATACCCGCATCCCTGAGCTCAGCCCCTTCTTCCGGGAAAGCCACCCCCAGCCAATCCGCCCCTGCCTGCAGGGCAGCCCTGGCTACTTGCTTGGCTCCGTGTCCGTAAGCATCTGCTTTAACAACGGCCATTATGGACCTGTGGGGCCCCACTTTCTGCCTTATGATTCTAATGTTATGGGAGATGGCTCCCAGATCCACCTCCGCCCAGGTAGGCCTGGCCCAAGGGGGTAGCATGTGTTCCAAATCCTTTTCCATGAAGCTCCTTTGGTCCGGGATATTTGGGAGGGCTAATGAGCTGGAGCAATCAAAAACCTAGCCAGGATTCTTTTCCAAGACCCGTTTCTTGGGAGGCCATAACCCCAAGTCCCCGGTAAACCTGTATGCCGACTCAACCAGGGCCCGAACCTGCACCCTAACATCAGGGTTTTCTTAAGCATTGATTCACGTATCTTACCACAACCTAAGAATAAGCGATCAGCTCCCTAGCCAAGTACACCGAAGACGCCTCCAACAATCCTTTACTGTCGAATAGTGCGGGCTAACGGCCTGGATTCTCCGGTACTCCAGGACCTTAACGGCTTAACTCCCCACATGGTAATGCCAAGCAGAGTCTTGCTCAAGGCTAGGTAAGGCTCAGCTCTTGATGAGCTTGACAAGCCTTTGCCTTAGCTCCACGGCTCTGTTTATGTAGCCTTCTGTAAACTTGCGGTTGGCCCTGCGGTAAAGGAGAGTCTCTTCCTTGGGACTCTCGGGCGCCACACGGAAGGATTCCATATCCACCAAAAGAGACTTTTGCTCCTCCGGCAGCTCCACCCTGGCCAGCCGGGCCAATTCCAGCAAATTCTTGTTCTGAAGTGGATCCTCAACCTGCGCCATAACACAGCAAGCCCTCAAAAGCTTTTCAATAGCGGCTCTGGCCGCCGCCAGAGCCCATACATGGTGTCCCCTTCCAAAAAGGGTGTCCATGGCCTGGAAATCCACGTCAGAGGAATACAGCCAGTGCCGTGTCAGCTCTTGCTCGTCCATTATCTCAATGCTCCAGGAACAGCCATGAGCCCAAAGGCTGTCTGGCGTTTTTTACATGATTGGAACCGCATAAGTCAAGGAGGTTCCCAACCCCTTGACCCTGGTTTGGGGTGACGTAATCTAAAGTAGAACAAGGAGCTGAGGAGGTGATGGATATGGAAGAGACTTACAAATATGAAACATTTGGCGCTGAGGCCGGAGTGTTCGATAGGGAGTTTTCCAGCTATCTCAACAGGATGCGTGAGGACGGCTGGAAGGTGAAGACCTGCTCCTTCTGCCATGGAGGGGCGGACGGGAAGAGCTGGAGTTCCTGCATTTTCAAGAAGCATGCATGAGCCCTTGATTTGAGGGGCTTAATTAGGACCCGCATTATTCATATACAGTGGATCATGCGGGTCAAATTTAAGACAAAGGAGTGTGAAGGGTTTGGTGCTTAAGGTGGCCATTAGATTCTTTCAGGGTAGGCCTGGGTTTGATGCTGAAGAAAGGTAAATGTCCAAGGGTCTCGGAAATCAGCCTGCAAAGTCAATGGATTTGGAGAGTAACCCGGGCTTGTGGTGGGAATAATGTTGGTTTGAGGGCTCCTAGAATTGCATTCGAGCCCAGAAAGGAAGCTTGATCTAACATGCTGCAGCAAAAAGAGAGCAAGGATGAGTTCTATAAGCTTTTTACACCAGGGGCTTTTTCCAGGGCCGATGAGACCGAGGACAAACTCTTCTACTCAATGGACAGATTCGTGGAGCATCTGGACAGTGCGGCCTTGGCAACAGTAGAGGGGTTGATAGGCCAGCTAATAGTGGAGAAGGATCCAGTCATATTAGACCTCATGGCAGGATGGGACTCACATATTCCCCCCAAGATCAAGCCGGCCAAGGTGGTGGGCCTCGGGCTCAATCCCAACGAGCTTTCCAAGAACCCCATTTTGCAAGAGAGGATCATCCACGACCTAAACGAAAATCCCGAGCTTCCCTTTGAGGACTCCAGCTTCGACGCAGTGATCAACACGGTTTCGGTGGACTACATGACCAGGCCTCTGGAGATTTTCCAGGAAGTCGGAAGGGTGCTTCGTCCAGGGGGATTGTTCCTGGTGATTTTTTCCAACCGGATGTTCCCTCAGAAGGTGGTCCGTTTTTGGCAAAGGGCCAGCGAAGAAGAGCGTATCATATACGTGGAGGATCTCTTTAAGTATTCAGGCTGTTTCGAACCGCCCCAGACCTTTATTTCCAAGGGGAAACCCAGACCTCAGCAGGATAAGTACGCCCACCTGGGCATTCCCAGCGATCCCATATATGCGGTTTATGCCGAAAGATCAGGGGGGTCCGGCCACCGGCAGGTACGTCCCAAGCCCAGCCTGATGGAAACTGCTTTGCCTGATGGCCAAGAGCTTCAAAAAAGGATGCAAGAGGTGCCTCAGAGCCTGCGCTGCCCTTATTGCGGTGAGCCTTTGCGCAAGTGGGCTGTTCCCCAGAATCCTTTCACCGAATGGGACACGGAGTTCATGTATGTGTGTTTCAACGACGCTTGCCCTTACTTGGTAAGGGGCTGGCAGGTCATGGGAGAGCAGGGGAACCGAGGCATTTCCTACAGGTGCATGTATAACCCCGTTAACCAGCGCTGCATGCCAATACCTGTCCCATCGCTTCAGGCTCTCAAGGAGGGAATCCTTGACTGAACTGGGGCTCGGGGGCCCTTGGGAGGCTCAGGTGCCAAAGTAGAGTTGGAGCTCCTATGGAGCTGCTCTCAGGCCCGAGTGCCGGGCCTAGGGGCACGGCCTGAGCAGTCTGGCTCAAACGTGGTTTCTGAGCTGCAGCTCCAAGGGATGGGGCTCTAAGTAAAGCTGGCGGCTCAGATAGGGTTGTTTATATTTTTTCACATAGTGGTTCATGAGGGTAACGGGCACTATGAGAGGCAACTGGCCTTTTCGGAACCGGTTCAGGATTTCCGCCATTTCCTGCTTCTCGTCCGAAGATAGCTCCTTCTTGAAATAGCCTAGCATGTGCTCTAGCACGTTGCAGTGTTTGGCCGGGGTGGCCTTGAGTTTGAGGGACTCCATAAGGAGCTTCTCGTAATTCTCCAATACAGGGGACAGGTGGGCCTTGCCCACCTCTGCCACTAGCTTTCCCATCTGAGCGGAGTGCTTTGGGCTGTGGGACATTATGAGCAGTTTGTGCTGGGTGTGGAACTGAACCAAACCAGAAGCGCTCTGATTGGACTCCCGCAGCTTCCTCCACCTCTGCATGACGAATAGCCTTTCTATGAAGTTCTCCCTTAGTTTGGGGTCATGAAGCCTCCCGTCATCCTCCACAGGTACAAGGGGGAATCTCTCCATGAAAGCTCTGGCAAAGAGGCCCACTCCCCTCTGGGAGGGCATGCCGCCGGGGCCGTATACCTTCACCCTCTCCATGCCACTTGACGGCGAGCCGCTCTTGAAGATGAAACCGCAAAGCCCCTCTTGCTCCAGCTGATCCAAGCGTGTCTGTGCCCAGCCCAACATCTGGTGGGTCAGGTCGCGGCCTGTGCGCACGGTCACGAGCCTGGGGGAATCGGGCTCCCCCACCAAACGCATGGCCTCCCTGGGGACTCCCAAACCGCATTCCACCTCAGGACATACCGGGAGGAAACTCATGTACTGACCCAGGGTGTCGCGGATGTACCTGTCCAGCTTATGGCCCCCGTCGTATCTTACGTTGTGGCCCAGCAGGCAGGAGCTTACTCCCACTCTTATCTTCCCAGTGGCCTCTTGCACGACACCTCACCTCCCAAATTTTTCTGATTCTCCATGAGCCCCCTGAAGCCTTTAAACTCCAAGACCGTCGACCTGGAACCGGAATTCAGATTATACTTAAACTGGCAAGCCTGAGCTAATGAGAAAGGGCCCCATGGTGTAAATTAAGCCATTACCCCCTTGAGCAGCTAAGGTGTAAAAGTCGACTAGAACACACATCCAGAGGCTGATCCAACTTGGACAATACAGCACGAGTTCTTCATCAAGCATGGGGAATAAGTGTAACCTTGAGAATATGGTAGGATATATTGAGACCTCTGAGAGATCTTTGCAGATTAAGCCTCAGGAACATCCTGATTTAGAGTTTTTGTTTCGGGTCGGGCTTAAGGGGAACATGTCCAAGTTTACCCGGGGATTTTTAGCTCAGCTTCCAGATTGGGGGGTCTTGGAGAATAATCCGGGCTAAGGAAATAAGCTTTTTGGCAATGGCTCTTATGATTTGAGGGGGCTTATTTTTTTTATTGGCAAATTCCTTCAAGGAGGGAGGCTTTGGATCCCAGAATCAGGGAAATCCTACAGACTCAGAGGTTGTGCGTCTTGGCCACCTCGTGGCAGGAAGAGCCCTATTGTTCTCTTATGGGCTACTTGTGGGACCAAGGCACAGGCGATTTCTACATGGTCACAAGCTCAGAGAGCAGGAAATTTCGTAATCTGAATCAGAATCCCAGAGTGAGTCTTCTTCTGGACACCCGAACCACAGAAAAGCCCCGGGATGGAGCCTCCATAAGGGCCCTTACGGTGCAGGGGAAAGCTCAGCTCTTCTCAGGTCCAGGCATAGGGGAGGAGGTTCTAAAAAGAATGCAGCAGGTCCACCCTCAGCTGAGAAACCTCTTGCAAAACCAAAAAGTTGTAGTAGTGCGCGTCCGCCCCATCTCTTTCTTGCTGTTGGATGGCGTTGAGAATGCTCACTTCGAGGAGTCAGATTAAACTTTCTTTAATAGAGCCGTAGGATAAGGCTTGTGCAGCCAGGCCGAGAAGATGCGGAGGGGAACCAGTGGACTGGAAGGTGTTTTTGTTAACTTTTGGTACGGTTTTCTTGGCGGAGATGGGGGACAAGACCCAGCTTGCAGCCCTTAGCATGACCGCCGAGAGCGGTTCCCCTTGGGCAGTGGCTGCGGGGGTGTGTCTGGCTCTGGTGGTTGCCACTCTTATGGGTGTGGCCCTGGGAGGTGTGCTTACCCAGTTAATTGCACCGCATGTACTTAAGAAGGCGGCTGCCGTGGCCTTTATACTCATAGGAGTAGTCATGCTCGTGGGGCGCTGGTAGGCCCCTCCCTCTTCCCCTCCCAAAGCCTTGTGGAGCACTTGGAGGGATGAATGCTTTTGCCTGGCCAGGTCCTGGAGTTCATTGAGACGGGCCGAGTGATAAGTGGGGTTTGTCTGGAACAGAAGAAAAACCGCGTCAGGGCCCTTAGTGAGACCCAAAGAGAGGTGCAAATAGCAGAGGCGCGTGTGGTGAACTCGGAAGAGATGCGCCTGGAACTGGGTCAAACCAGGGAGGCCCTGGCCTCTACTTTGAGGGAGATCTCCACTCGCAGAGAGGAGCTGAGTCGCCAGGTGGATGTAAAAGGCTTGTGGGAGGTGTTACAGGGCGAGGGCCAGGAGTTTTCAGCCCGGGAACTGGCCGAGCTGGCATTTGGGCAACGGGCCGGCCACGACCAGGTCTCGGCGGTGATTCGGGCCATGCTGGCCGACCGAGTGTATTTCAGGTTCAGGCCAGAGGGGTTCAGACCGAATCCTCCCGAGACAGTGGAGAAGATTTTGCTCCAAAGAGAGAGAGAGGAGCAAAGGGAAAGATTCCTTGATGAAGGCAGCCGCTGGATAAGGTCCCTTTGGGATGGAAAACACCTGGAGGCTCCGGTCTTCCAGGAGGAGATCCTGGAGCTCCTGAAAGAACATGCCATCTTCGGTAGCTCGGCCCCAAGGCAGGAAAAAGCCCAAGAGCTGCTTCGCCGCGCGGGGATGAATCACCCTCTGGCTTCCTTCAACACGCTGGTCCGTCTGGGAGTGTGGAGCAGGGACGAGAATCTGCTGGCACACCGTTTTGGAATAAGGAGGGCTTTCCCGCCCGAGGTGGAGCAAGAGGCCAGGGTGGCTTGCAGCTGCTTGGTGCCGCAGGATGAGCCCTGGAGAGAGGATCTGACACATCTTCAGGTATTTACTGTGGACAGTCCTCATACACGGGATGCGGACGATGCCTTAAGTGCAGAGTTGCTGCCTGATGGGAGAGTACTAGTCGGGATTCATATTACAGATGTGGCAAGCCGAGTGCCCAGAGAGTCATTACTGGACAAAGAGGCTCTTAGAAGGGGCACTTCCATCTACTTGCCCGAGGAACGCATTCCCATGTTCCCACCGGCTCTTTCCGAGGAGGCTTGCAGCCTAAGGGCAGGGGAGATGAGGCCAGCAGTGAGTCTTTTTTTGGAGGTAACCAAACAGGGAGAGGTTTTGGGACACCGTTTTTCGCTTTCCTGGTTAAGGGTGGCCAGAAGGCTTTCCTATGAGGAGGTGGATCTTGCAGTGGAGAATGGGGACCAACTCATGGGATGTCTTCACCGCATCGCCCTGGGTTTTAGGGGCCAGCGGGTGGAGATGGGTGCCCTTCTGCTGCCTTTGCCCGAGGTGACGGTTAGGCTGGAGACTTCAGGAGAAATAATCTTGGAGAGAAGGGATCGGGAAAGCCCGGCCCAGATCCTGGTGAGCGAAATGATGATCAGGGCCAATTGGATCGCCGCCCTCTGCATGAAACAGGCCTCAGTGGCCTGCTTGTACAGGGTTCAGCCCGAACCGCGGGAGCGGCTCTTGGAAGGCGGGCCCCAAGCAGACCTTCTTCGCAATTACAAGCAGAGAAAGCTTCTAAACAGGGCTGTCACACAGCTGGAGCCGGGCTTTCACAGCGGTTTGGGGCTCTCTCCTTATACCACGGTCACCTCCCCCATCCGGCGCTATGCAGACCTTGTGGTCCAGAGGCAGCTTGTGGCAATACTCAAAGGGGATCCACCCCCGTTTTCCCCTAAAGACTTGGAAACCATCCTCTCCCAATGCGAAGAAGCTGCCAGCCAAGCCGCCCAAATGGAACAAGCCAGGCAGCGTTACTGGCTGCTTCGGTATTTGGAGCACAAAAGAGGGGAAGAGACTCGCGGATTGGTGTTGGGTCTTTTCAACAAAAAACTCCAGGTGCTCTTGACCGATTATATGATGGAGACCTCTGTTCCGGCCAAGGCAGGGGGCCGGCTTCAGGAGGGCCAGGAGGTGCAGGTCAGGATCTTGCGTGCCCGTCCCTTGGAAGATGAACTAAAGGTAGAGCTGTGTTGACAAGAAGGACTTAAGGGGTATTGACCTGCCCGCTTTTGCGCTTTTCCTCCTCCCTTATCTCTCTCCTGAGGAGCTTTCCCACCTTTGACTTGGGGAGCATATCCCTAAACTCTATGTAATGGGGCACCTTGTAGGAGGCCAAGTGTTTGCGGCACCACTGCATGAGATCAGCAGCCCCAACTCCTCTGGCATCCTCTTTTAGCACCACCATGGCTTTGATCCGCTCTCCCAGTTTAGGATCCGGAACCCCCACCACACAAGCCGCTATAACAGTTGGGTGGTCCTGCAAGACCGACTCCACCTCCGAGGCCGAGATCCTAAAACCCTTGCACTTGATTACATCTGCTGAGCGCTCCACAAAGAATAACTCTCCGTCTTGAGCCCTGGTTACGTAGTCCCCCATGCGGTAGTACACTGCCTGGTCCAAGGATACAAAGGCTCGAGAGGTCTCCTCTGGCTTGTTCCAGTAATACTTGAGAGTGAATGGGGAGGTCACCAAAAGCTCTCCTATCTCACCTTCAGGAACCGGTTCAAGAGTGTCCGGATCCACTACCTTGCAAGTCCTGGACTTCAAGGGATATCCCAAGGACATGGACTTGGGTGGATCCCCCAGCCGACTGTAAGAGACGTGGCCTGCTTCTGTGGAACCGTAGACCTGGTAAAGGTGAATGCCGAAACGCTCCTCCCATCTCAAAGCCACTTCTTTGGGCAGCACATCCCCCCCACAGAAACAATACTTGAGGGAGCTCAGATCGTAACGGTCCAGTCGGTCATTCTCCAGAATCATCCGATAAAGTGTGGGCACCCCCAGGAACCATCTGGCCCGATGTCTTTCTATGGCCTTTAGGATTGCGTCCACCTGGGGGGTGGGCATCAAGACCGTAGTGTTGGCGGAGTTTAATCCCACGGCCAGAAAAAACCCCTGGGCCATTATGTGGTAAAGGGGGGCTACGCACACAAACACATCCTGCCCGTAGCGCAGATGTCCGGCCAGCACATCCTCTGTTAGGTCTTGGATATAGGACTGCATCCCCATATGATTCCCCGGGACTCCTTTGGGGAACCCCGTAGTGCCTCCCGTGTAAAGTATATAGGCCAAGTGATCCATGGGATTAATATCTACATTGGGTGGCTCTGGAGCATATTTCCTGAGAAGGCTGCAGAACCTGTACACCCTTTCCCCGGCCTCCACTTTGCCCTTCGGGATCTTGTCGAAAAGGGTCCCCACGGCCTTCTTCCAAAAAGGCAGGAAATCCCCGAGGCTCGTGACTATGACTCGTTGTATCAGGTTTTCGCCAAGCAGCTCCCGAACATATCCAAAATTGGTGTCCGTGCAGATGATGGTTTCTATATTTGCATCCTGTACCATGTAGCGGATCTCATGGGTCGTGTAGATGGGGGAAACCGGCACCGGTACAGCCCCCAAGCGCTGAAGGGCCAAATAGGCTATCACCCATGCCGGGCAATTGGGAGTGTAGAGCATCACACGCTCTTGGAAACCCACCCCCGAACACTCAAGAGCCTTGGTGAGCCTGTGGACCCATTGAAGCAGTTGGCCGTAACTGATCCTGGCACCCAGGTACACCAAGGCCGTCTTATGTGGATCCTTCCTGGCCTGTTGCTCAAAGCCCGAAAATAGATACATGCTCTTTAACCCGGGTTATTCTTAAGAACCGGTCAGCTTGGGGCCCACACCCCCTCAAGCCCCATTGCCTTTCCACATCCTCAAAATAGCCCCCATTGTGCCCTGCTCATGAACAATCAGGGCTAGGGTTCCCGTTTTCTTGTCCTGCCGGATCATGCCTCCTCATAAGCCGAAATAAGCCGAGGTCACATCCGGATTATCCAGAAGCTCTTGACGCGTGCCCCCGAGCACTACCGAGCCGTGTTCCAGGACATATCCTTCGTCCACCACAGGCAGCACAGGCCTGGCGTATTGTTCTGTTATCAGTATTGAGATCTTTCTTTCCTTTCGGATTTCCCCCACAGATTCCATGAGCATGGACTGTATCAAAGGGCTTAAGCCCATGAGGGGTTCGTCCAGAAGAAGTAGTTTGGGCTGAGCCATAAGGGCTCTCCCGATGGCCAACATTTGCTGCTCACCCCCGCTCAGAAACCCCCCAGGCCTCCGGCGGATCTCCCTGAGCTTGGGGAAGAGGGTAAAGACGAACTCCATGGTCTCCCTGGCTTGCTCTCTTTCTGCCAAAAAACCTCCTATCCTCAGATTTTCCATGACGCTGCTTTCAGGGAAGATTCTCCTGCGCTCGGGGCAAAGGACTATGCCCATGCGGGCCCTCTTGGCAGGAGGCACACTCCCTATGGAGTCCCCCTGGTATAACACCTGGCCCGCCACGGTGATCCTCTCTCCTCCTGCCATCTCCTCCTTCTTGCGCATGTCCAGGATGATGCCCGAGATGGTGTACATCAAGGTGGACTTCCCGGCGCTGTTGGATCCGAAGACTCCCACTATGCGTTGGGATGATACCTGCAGATCCAGGTTGTTTATGGCCAGCATGTTCTCGTAGAAGACCATGAGGCCCCTTATTTCCAACATGGGTCAGTCGCCTCCCCCCGGCCCCAAGTACGCCTCACGCACCCTGGGGTTTTCCATCACCTCCTGGGAGGTGCCCTGGCTTATCACGGTTCCGAAGTCAAGGGCCAGGACACGATGGGCCAGGCTGAACAACTCCCTCAAGCGGTGCTCCACCATGACGAAGGTCATGCCTGCCATCTCCAATTTTTCTATCAGGGGGACCAGGGAAGCTATTTCGCTCGCACTCAAGCCCGAGAAGAGCTCATCCGCTATTATTATCTCGGGCCGAAGGGCCAAACAGCGGGCAAGTTCCAAACGCTTAAGATAGCCTGTGGGCAGGGCAGAGGCCTTCTTATAGGGCACGAAGGAGTCTCTTTCAAACCCTATCTCTTCCAAGATATCCAGGGCCACTGTCTCCCTCTCGCCCCATCGGCCCAGCCCCATTCTGCGGGCCCGGGGGGAGTTGAGTGGGACTATGAGATTCCGGTACGCCTCCAGCGAGTAATACGGCCTCATGATCTGGAAGGTGCGGACAAGGCCCAAATCCGCTATCTTGTGGGCAGGCCAGCCGGCTATCTCCCTTCCCCGGAACCTCACGCTTCCCCGGTCGGGTCTTATGAATCCCGTGATGAGGTTAACCAGGGTGGTCTTGCCCGAGCCATTGGGCCCTATTATGCCCAGGATCTCCCCGGGGTAGAGGGAGAAACTCACGTCCCCCAAGGCCTGCAACCCGCCGAAGGCCTTGCTCAGGCCATCCACCTCGAGGATAGGCTGGAGTTCCTTCATATCTTCACCCAACGCTCGAACTGATGGTACTTCCTTTGGGCCCACACCATCAGCCCTTCGCTCCTGAGCACGATGAAAGCCATGAGGATCAGGGCATAGAAAGCTATCCTCAATGTTCCGAACTCCCTGAGAAGCTCTGAGATCGGCACCAGGATGAGGCTTCCCACCAGGGCCCCCACCAGGGTTCCTCCGCCCCCGATGACAGCGGCCGCTATGGGCAGGACCGAGAAGTCCATGGCAAACAGCGAGATGCCGGCCCACATGTATAGATGAACCAGGTAGGCTCCCCCCAGACATCCCATGGTGGACGCTATGAACACGGCCACGGCCTTGTAGCGCGTGACGCTTATGCCTGAGGCCCTCACAGCCTGATCGTTGTCCTTTACTCCTCTGAGGATGAGCCCCAGGTCCTCATTGGCCAATCTCCTGAGGCCGAACAGCCACAACAGCAACATGAGCACGATGCCATAGGACTCCACCCAGGGATTCCCGAACCCCTGGACCCCCGGAATCCCGTCAGTGCCACCCAAGATGTTCAGGGCCTCGATGAGCCTGGAGAGCACCAAAGGGTACATGAGGGTCACTATGGCAAAGTAGATGCCCCTGAGGGGAAGACAGGGAAGCAGCAACAAGGTGCACAGGAAGCCGCCTGTCAGGCCGGCAATGGGAATAGAGGCCAGGGGCGGAAGCCCCAGCACCTTGTTGGCCATGGCCGATGCGTATCCACCTATTCCTATGGCAAGGGCACCGCCTAAAGAGACAAGGCCCACAAAGTGGGCCAGAAAATCGAAACTCACAGCCAAGAGGCCGTACACTCCCACTACTGTGATCACCCTGTGCCAATAAGGGTTCTGGATCACCAGCGGAAGCATAAGAAGCCCTACAATCAGCACCATGCGAGGCACTAAGAGGTAAGCCACCTCTTCCCAGGAGCTCACGGCATAAATGGACTCGGTTCTAACCTTGATGCCTCTGTCTATTCTTTCTTTCCGGCGCTGTACCTCCGGCTCCATCGTGTGATGGCTCACACCCTTTCCTCCAGCTGCTTCTGTTTCCCAAAGAGCCCTGAGGGCCTGAGGATCAAAGTGATTATGATGGCCAGGAGGGCCACCACCACTTGGAAGTGGGATTGCACATAGGCCACCGTCAGGATCTGGGCAAACCCTATGAGGAAAGAGGCCAAAATGGCCCCACCCCAGCTTCCGAGCCCGCCAACTATGCATACCGCCACAGCGAAGATCAAGACCTGGTAGCCCGTCTCCACAACTATGTTGCCCAAGGGGAGCAGGACTATGGCCGCCAGTGCGGCCAAAGCCGATCCCAGACCAGTGGCAATGGTGGCCATGGTATCAGAGTCTATGCCAAGCATCATGGCCGCCTGCTCGTCCTGGGCTATACCCCTGAGGGCCAGCCCCACCCTCGTGAACCTGGTAAAGGCCCAGAGCCCCAGCACCACAGCAGCCCCTATGCCCACCACCAGGAGTCTCTGATAATCCACCGGCACATCCAAGATATCCACGCTACCTGGGAAGATCACAGGTAGGGTAAAGGTCATCCCCTTTAGCCCCTTCCACCTGAGGCCCTCCAGGATGAAGAGCCCCATGGCGTAAGAGGCTATGATCTCCGAGATGGGCATCCCCCTTATTCGTATGAGGAAGAACCTGTACATGGCCATCCCGAAGGCCATGACCACCCCTAGGCTCACGAGCACCGAGAGCAGGTAGCCCAGGTTCAAGGATCTGATCCCCACCCAGGCCAGGTACCCAGCCAGGATATAGAGGGCCCCGTGGGCGAAATTAGGCAGCCGGCTTATCCCGTACACCAGGGTGAAACCCAAGGCCATCAAGGCCAGGGAGACGCTGTTGACTATCCCGTACACCAGGATGTCCATGGCCCCACCCCTATGCCAAGATCTCCAAGATCCCTATTCCCCAGAGGGATCAACTAATAGAGGCCCTCATTGCCCGCAACCACCCTCCCCGGCCCAGCTGAGTCCCAGGGCCGCCAAGAGCGGATCAGCTTAGTTCCCTTACTTCATCCACGGTGGGAGCTGGATCTGGCCCACCGCTATCTTCTGGGGGAAGACCACCACCCTCTTGCCGGCCTGCCACTGGAATATGGTCCCCACGGCCCCCTCTTGAGGATCCAGGCTTGGGATTATCTGGTGGTTCTTGGGATCGAACTTTATGCGTCCATACACCCCCATCAGGTCCGTCTTCTCCAAAGCGGCCACCACCTTGTCCGGATCCAGGGAGCCTGCCCTCTCCAAAGCGTCCTTCAGCACGTATGGCACCATGTAGCTGCTTGAGGTTCCATACCCCTCTGGTTCCACCCCCCAGCGCTTGGTATAAGCCTCATAGAACTTCATGGTCCATGGGGTGGCCTGGGAGGGTGCGTTGCCGGCATTCACAACGTTGGCCAGGCAGAACTCCCCCTTGCCCTCAGTTGCTTTCCAGAATCCGGGCTGCTCAGCAGCCGCTATGATGGAACCGAAAGGAAGTGCCGGGACCTTCATGTCGTACCACTGCTTGAGAAGGATGGAGGTCTCAGGCATGTCCATCCAGATCAAGAGCACCTGAGCCTTGGTCCTGCGGGCAGCCAGGAGCCCCATGGAGTAGTCAGTCGTGCCAGTTGGGTAGACCTCCTTGCCCGTGACCTGCCAGCCCTTCTGGGTTGATATCTTCTCGATGATGTCGCCTCCGGCCCTGGCGTGGGCCACGTCCTGGACCATGATGAACATCTTGTCCAGGTTGAACCTGGTCTTTATGTCCATGAGACAGGTGATGATCTCGTTGACCAGCCACTTGGACTCCCCTGATATCCTGAAGCAGTACTTGAACTTCTCGTACTCCTCTGCCACCCTCTCATGGTACTTGGGGGTGAGGGCTCCGGTGCTCAGGATGGAGATTTTCTTGTGCTTGGAGAGGAGATCCATGGCGGCCAGGGCAGCCTCGGACCTTACCGGCCCTCCCACTATGAAGTCGGCCTTCTTCTCCAGTATCAACTTCTCCACGGCCAGGAGCGCCTCGCTCACCGGGACTGCCGGCTCAAGGTCACGGGTGTCTATGACCTCCACCTGGAAGGGCCTTTTTTGTCCCCCCACGTTAACCCCACCGGCTGCGTTTATCTCCTCCACGGCCAGCCTTATTGCCCTCTCCGCATCCCATCCGTAAAGAAAAGCCGTGGCAAGTGGAGCGCCCAGCACTATGGGCTGGGCCTGTTGAGCCAGGCCTTGACACGGGAAGAAGGCCAAGAAGCTCAGAAAAGCCGTGGCCAGAATCAAGCCCTGAAAACCTCTCGCTCTTTTCATGGTCCACCTCCCTCCTCAAACCGTATTCCTTCCCCCGCTCCAGGGGAAGGTCCACAAAACCCAGGGGCAGCTCGGAGGCCCGCCCGGTCTTGGCATGCGAGTCGGGCCGGGCAGGCACGGGTTTCACTAGAGAGAGTCGAGAAGCCGCCACAGAAAGAAGCTCAGCCCCCAGCAGATGAAACAATGCCTCAGGAAGATCCGCAGCCACGAGCACTGAGTTGTCAGCTAGTCGGTCAAGAATCTACTTGCAAGGTCTCTTGCCTGTCAAGCCTGTGGTGCGGGCCTTGATCAATCAACATGTTCTGGATGATCCATGGTTTTGGGGGCCTTGCCTGAAAGTTGGTCATGGGGGTGATGGCTTGCTTTGCCCGCAGTGTCCTGGGCTTTGAGAAGAGAGCCCTGGAGTTCTCCTGGATTGCCATTTCCCCTGTTCTGGGATATAAGCGGGGGGCTGCGTGGAGGAAACCCCATGAAAGCGCTCATCTTGGCTGCAGGTTTGGGGACAAGGCTCAGGCCCATTACCAACTTCATTCCCAAACCGCTCTTGCCTGTTTTCGGTGTACCCATAATAGAGCGCAATATTCTCCAGTTAAGGGACCAGGGCATAAGGGACTTTCTGATAAATCTGCACCACATGCCCCGCCAGATAGTCCAAAGGCTCAAAGACGGCTCTAGTATGGGAGTCCGCATCCGTTACTCCTTGGAGCCCACCCTCTTGGGAACAGCAGGGGCCATAAAGAAATTGGAGGCTCAACTAAGGGAGGCCCCTTTCCTGGTGGTAAACGCAGACACTTTTAGACCTTTGTCCCTCAAGGAGCTCTTGGCCACCCACCAAGCAAGGGGAGCCCCAGTCACACTGCTCCTGCAGGAAAATCAGGAGCTCAGCCCGGAGAAATCCATTACTTTGAACCAAGCAGGGGAAGTAGTGGGCTTCTTGGACATGTTCCAAGAGCGCTTGCAGGATGGGTCAAGGAGGTGCGATTTCCTGGGAGTCCAGATCATGGAGCCGGAAATACTCTCCATGATTCCACCTGAGAGGCCGTGGGAGGTTCACAGGCTTTATTTGAGGCTCTTGGAGACCGGGAAAGGGATTGTGGGGCATTCCCAAAGAGGGTATTGGAAGGACTTGGGGACTTTGACCGCGTACAGAGAAATCCACCTGGATGGACTGGAAGGCAAGGGCTCCATAGGAATCCCGGGGGAGCAGATAGGGCCAGGCCTTTGGGTAGCCTCTGATGCCGCAATGGCTCCTGATGTGAGGCTTGTGGCTCCCCTGTTCGTGGATTCCCATGTAACAGTAGAGTCCGGAGCCTGCCTTGGACCTTACACTGTTGTGGGCAGAAATTGTTGGATCGGCTCAGGGGCCAAGGTGCAGGAATCCATTCTTTGGGAGGAGGCCCGCATCCAGCCTGGAGCCTTAGTTTTAAGAAGACTCGTAAGCCCTGAATTCACTCAGCCCTGGCCCTGAGCGCTGCTGGGAGGGGAAAGGGGTTTTGGGCGAAACGAGATCCTGCAGGCCGAATTCTGTGGGCCATTTGATTTGGTGAACAAAGGGCTAAGGCTGGGGCTGAACCCGCTTTTGGATGGGAGGGACCGGCTCGGTGGAGTTTTTCGAATGGATCCATGAACGATGCGTGGCCCGCTGGGGAGTCCCCCCTCTGAACACTAAGCCGCTTGCCTCTGACGGTTCTGACAGGAGCTTTTTCAGAGTGGAGTTTAAGGCTGGAAGTTTCATTGCCCTTTGGAATTCAGGCCACTCGGCCGAAAATGACGCTTACTGGGAAATAGGCCGTCACCTGGCCAGTTGCGGGGTTCCTGTCCCAAAGCTCTACGAGTACCAAAGGGACATGGGTTGGCTAATGCTTGAGGACTTGGGGGAGTTGAGCCTTCAGGAAGCGGTCTGCAAAGAGAGCTCGCATCAGGGGATTTTGGAGCTTTACAGGCCGGTTTTGGAGGCCCTTCTGTTACTTCAAGTCAAAGGGATAAAGGGCTTTAGTGAGAGCTGGTGCTACCAGGGCTCAAGGTATGACGAGAGGCTGATGCTTGAGAGGGAATCGGGTTATTTTCTGGAAGCCTTTCTGCAAGACTATGCTTCATGGAAAGGGGTCAAGAGCCGCCTCAAGGAGGAGTTCCTTCTCCTTGCCCGCAGCGCAGCACGACTTGCTCCCCCTGCCTTCTTGATGCACCGCGACTTCCAGTCCAGAAACATTCTGTTAAGCCCAGAGGGCCGAGCTGGAATAATAGACTTCCAAGGGGCGCGACTGGGTCCCCTCCAGTACGACGTGGCCTCCCTTTTGATGGACCCTTACGTCGGCCTGCCCCGAGATGTGCGCGACTCGATCCTCAAGGAATACCTGGCAGGGCTCTTGGAGTATGCGCCTGTTTCCCCGGAGGCCTTTCTGGAGGGTTACCCTTTAGTGGCACTTCACCGGAACCTGCAAATCCTGGGGGCTTTTGCCTTTCTGGGGAAGACCCGCGCTAAGAGCTTTTTCCTCAGGTGGATTCCAGGGGCATTATCCCATCTCCAGGAACTTCTCCTTGCACATCCACAGTGGCCTTGCCCGCTACTCAGGGACACGGTGGCCCAACTCTGTTCATGACTCGGTTAAACCCTGTTGCGAGGCCTTCGTGATCTCTTGGGAAGGCTGCCTCTTTCCTCCTTCCCCTTCTGCCACGGCCTCCCAATGGGGTTTGATTTCCAGCCAGAGAAGGGTCCCACCGGTGACTGCCCCTGGCATCAGGAGCAGGTTGAGGAAAGGAATGAGGAGCAAGAGGGAGCAGCCAAGACCAAAGCCTATGCTGGCCCATCTATGAGCCCAAACAATGCACCATCGGTCCGTGAACCTTACCCAGTGGCGGGCCAGGTAATAATCTCCGAATTCCAGGGCAAGAAAAAGCAAAGTCCATATGGTCCCTAGGATTGCGGAGACGGGTGCTCCCACCGCCGGCACCAGACCCACAAGCAGGATCAGGAGAGAACCCAGCAGATAGACCGCCACATGTTTCACCGACTCCAAAGCCGAACGGGCAGTCCTGCTCACCTGGGACCAGAACCCTTCGGAGCTTTCCTGGCGGGTACCTCCCCTGAGCTGCTCCACCCGTTGGGAAAGCAGTTCGTTAAAAGGGCTAGCAATGATGGTGCCGACTGCGGTAAAGCTGACCAGGAAAAAGAGGAGCATCAGAGCCGAGCCTACCACCCACATGATCCCCCTGAGCAGGAAAAGGTACCAAGCATCTCCCTGGGGGAGAAGCTGGGCTATGAGGTGAGGGAAGAGAATTACAAACAGGGTCCCCAGCCCCCCGAACAGCGCCACATTTAGCACTGCGGGGATCAGGGCATATTTCCACAGGGCGGGGGTTCTCCTGAGAAAGGCCAGTCCTCCCATGGGTGCCCAGAACCCTCTGGCAAAGGCTAAAAGAAAGATTGTTTTGGCCATGAGCGCTCCCCTGGCTCAGGATCCCTCAAGGTTTTATGGCGCTCCCAGGGCTTCCATTATCCTTAAAGTAGCCCTCGGGCTTGGAGCTATCAGAAGATCCAGGTCTCCAGTGTGACGAGAAACGGAGTGGAAGCCTAGCGCATAAGCTCCGACTATCACGTATCCAACCTGATGTTTGTTCAATGACGCGAGCAGATCTCTGAAGTCTTTCTGAACTTCCATTCTGCTGTCTTCTCAAATATTCGATGGCCAGGATGCGTTCCTCTGGCTTCTTGCTGAGCCGGTATCTGAGGTCCTCTAAGACGGAAGAGTGCCCGCCCAACTAGAGTCTCTTTCTCTATCATATGCCTGCCTCTGGAGAACCCTGATCAATTGTAGCTCAAGGATCTTTAAGCCTCCAAGTCTCAAATATCCGCGGCTGCCTTGCCATGGGCCCCCGGGGCCCAGGAAAGATAGTGAGCCGCTCCAGGCCTGTTCACTCCTTTGAGTATGCAAGAGGAGGCCGGGCTAACCCCTCTCGGTCAGGTAAACCCCTGCTAGGATGAGCAGGGAGCCCCCTATGAGGTTCAGGCCTATGTGTTCGCCCAGATACAGGGCAGCGACTAAGTAAGTCATGGGAGGAATGGTGTAAAGGTACACAGCAACCTTCTGAGACTCGGTGGCATGCAGGGCCATGAAGTAAAGAAGGGTTGCCATGAAAGAGCAGGTAACACCTAAAAACCCGATGGCAGCCCAGGCTTCCCAAGAGATTCCTAAAGGGGAAAACCCCAGAGCCACCATCTCCACGAAGGCCACAGGAATCATCCAAACTGCCCCGATGATGGTTGTGAGGCCGATGACCTCCATGGCCCCTCTTTCTTCCATCAAGCTCTTCCCGTAAACCGTGAATCCCGCCCAGAGCATTATGCTCCCAAAAACCAGCACATCCCCCAGCAGATGGCCCTCAAGATTGAACTCCCTTAAGGACTCCCACCCCATTACCCAGAACACTCCGGCCAAAGCTATGGAGATGCCTATTGCCTTTCGAGCTGTGAGTCTTTCTCCCAGCCAAAGCGCGGCTATTACTGTGATGGAAATAGGGCCTGTCACCGCATATATGGAGGCATTGGAAGCCGTAGTGTACCTGAGCCCGATGGTCTGAATTCCATAGTGCAGCCCTGTGCCCAGAAGACTCAGTACAAAGAGCTTCCCCATGGTTCCCCTCCCCGGCCAAGGAATTCCCCGGCCCTGGCTCCAAAACCAAAGGGCAAAGCAACCTGCTGAAATCAGAAGCCTCAAGGCCACCAGGGAAAGGGGTGGCGCCCCTTCAAGGGCCACCTTTGTGGCTATAAAGGAAATGGCCCAGAGAAAACAGGCTATCCAAAGCCCCAGGCTGGCCTTCAAAGACATTTTTCCCCCTCAAGACTCTTGGCCCGGATTATTCTCCAAAGCCCCTAACTTTGGCTGCTACGCCCTCAAACCCCAACCCACTTAGGCATATTCCGACTCAAAGCACTACCAAACCTGAAATCCAAAGGCAGCGCGCTTTTGAGTATGGACCGGTTTGTCCAGACACATCATTAAGATAGCCCGTATTATCCACTGATCGTGAACAGTGCGGGTTAGGAATCACCTCTTGGAGCTTGGATGACCCGACCCGAGGGAAGGCTTCCAGGCCTCAAAGGCTTGGAAGAGAATACTCAGAGAAAGGACTGGGGGTCAATGTCCACTGACAAGAGCACACGCTGGGGCAGCTTTTTGCGGGCCTCTTCCATAATTCGGGCTGTGCTTTTGTGCAACTCCTTCCTGGATGAGGACTTAAGCAAGAGTTGCCACCTGGATCTCCCCTTGAGCCTTGAGATGGGAGCCGGAGAAGGCCCAATCCACTGAACTGGGCCGGGCTGGAGGCAAACTGTTGAGGCCGTATGCTTGAGAATGGATGCAGCTTGAGAGGTGGTATCCTCCCTAGGTGCTGAGATACGTATCAAGGCCAGATGCTTGAAGGGGGGATATCCAGCCTCTTTTCTCAGAGCCAACTCCCTCCAAGCGAATGATTCATAATCCTCTCCTGCTGAGAAGATCACGGCCGGATGCTCAGGGTTGTAGGTCTGCAGAATCACCTTCCCAGCCCTCTCACCCCGCCCGGCCCTGCCAGCCACCTGAAGCAGAAGCTGAAAGGTGCGTTCCGAGGCCCTAAAATCGGGTAGATTCAGACTGGTATCCGCCAGTATCACCCCCACAAGTGTCACGTTGGGGACATGATGACCCTTGGCTACCATCTGGGTCCCGATGAGGATATCCGCCTCCCCTTTTCTCCAACTGGTCAGCATCTCCCGCTGGGCGTGTTTCCTAGCCGTGGTGTCTCTGTCCATTCTAACCACCCTGGCCTCGGGGAATCTTTCTTTGACCTCCAGCTCCAATGCTTCCGTACCCACCCCCAGATCCGAGATGTTTGTGCCGTTGCATCCAGGGCATACAGGAAGAGCCCTTATCCTCCAGCCGCAATAGTGGCATCGAAGCGCTGCGTCGGAGAGATGGTGAACCAGGGCCACCTCGCAATTGTTGCATTTGAAAACATGGCCGCAATCCGGACAAAGTAAGAAAGTGGCAAAGCCTCTCCGATTCAGAAAAAGAAGCACTTGCTCCCCTCTCTCCAGAGTCTGCCTCATGGCCTCCTCCAAGGGAGGGGATATAACGCACCTTTTCCCTCCAGCCTTGAAGCTCCTTCTTAGGTCCACGATCTGCGTCTTGGGCAGGGAGCCTCCCCCCACTCTCTCAGGCAGACGAAGCATGCGGAACCTGCCTTGGCGGGCATTGCAATATGTCTCCATGGAGGGGGTGGCCGAGCCCAGAAGAACTGGACACTGGGAGAGCTTCCCCCTCATCAAGGCCAGATCTCTGGCATTGTATCTGAACCCCTCCTCATGTTTGTAAGCAGGGTCATGTTCTTCGTCCACTATGATGATACCAAGCTTGCGGCAAGGGGCAAAAACAGCCGAACGGGCTCCCAAAACAAGAGGGAAACCGCCCTGGCGTACCCCTTCCCAAACGGCTGCCCTTCCGCCTTTGGAGAGCCTGCTGTGAAGCACCGCAACACACTCCCCGAAACGGGATCTGAATTCCCTCACAAGCTGGTGAGTCAAAGAGATCTCCGGAACCAAGACCAGAGCTTGTTTTCCGCATTCCATGGCCGCCTGGGCAGCCCTCAGGTAGACTTCCGTCTTCCCGCTCCCGGTGACCCCCCAAAGCAGGAAGGCCTCAAATCGGTCTTGGCAAACCGCAGGTATGATCTGCTCCAGGGCCTTCGACTGATGGGAGGTCAAGGAAAAGGGAGGTGCGAAACAAGGCTCTTCTCCGCTAACGCAGTCCCCTTTTTTGCCAGTCCTAGCCCTTGCCAGGAAAGGCAGCATAGGCCTCAAGGCAGTGCTCAAAACCCTTCCCAGAGGGTGCATGTAATATCTGGCAGCCCAGCTATACCATTTAAGCTCCACATCACTGAAGACTGGCTCCTCATCCAGGAGTTCCAACACCTCTTTGAGATCCTGAAGCTCCTGTGGGAGCTGGTAAACTTGCAGGACTACACCCAAAGCCTGCTTCTTCCTCAAAGGCACCCGGACCACGCATCCCGGCTTCACGCGCTCCAGCATCCACCCGGGAAGTTTGTAAGTGAGGGTGGTTTGTATGGGCAGATCCAAAGCCACCTCAGCCACATTGAAGAGTTGGAAACACATACCTCACCAGGCCCTTGATCCGGATTAGAGAGGGTTTTCCCCTGGAGTCTCGGCTTTCCCGATGATGCTATCAAAAGGGGGTCTGTATGGGAATTCCCCTTTTGGTTGACTTCGGGGCTGCTCTGCGCTGTACTTTGCCCCATCTCTGTAGCACCCGGGCGAATCTTTTGCCTGTACGCCGAACAGGTACAAAGTCATGGGATTTCCCCAGTCGAAAAAACTTTTCCGCTTTACAGGGTTCACAGTGAGCTTATTGATTACCTTTTTCCTTATGGGTCTTTGCCTGAGCAGACCTTTGATCCTGGAGCTTTTTGAGCTGAAAGCCTTTGACCAGAGGCTGAGGTGGAGAGGAGAGCTTCCCACCACAGGTGAGGTGGTGGTAGTGGCCATAGATGAGAAGAGTCTGCAGGAGATGGGCCAATGGCCTTGGTCCAGGATCGTCATGGGGGAACTCATAGAAGCCCTCAGCAGGCTAGGGGCCAAGGTCATAGGCCTGGATATAGCCTGGCCGGAGCCGGAAAGGCGCTCGGGAGTACTGGATGCACTTTATGAGGAGGAACAAATATACAGTTCTCCGGCCTTGCTAAAGGAGCTTAAGTTGGAGTTGAGCAGATTGGCGAGAGAGAACCCCGGGATGAACGAGTTTTTGAAACAGGTGGTGAAGACCGTTCACCCGGACCAAGTGCTGGCAAAGGCCATAGAGGAGTCAGGGCGGGTGGTAGTGGGTGATTTTCTTTTCATGAAAGCCCATGAATCAGAGGAGGCAAGTTTAGAGAAACTGGAGATGACAAAGGGCTGGCTTGGGAAAATGCATTACCCGATAGTCAGAAGCCATGGTTCACTGCCCATGGATTTCCCTGTGCCCAAGCCCAAGGGAGTCAAGGGGAACATCCCTTCTGTGATCCAGGCGGCCAAGGCCATAGGATTTTTTAACATGGTTCCTGACCCTGACGGAGTGGTAAGGGCTGCCCCCATGGCAATGGCCTTAGGGGAAAGCATGGTGGCCCCGCTTGCAATCCAAACTCTAAGATTTTCGGGCAGGGACCCTTCCTGGCTGATTTTGGATCTGGAGCCTTTCGGAGTAGCGGGAATCCAATGGGAGGGAGGCTGGATCCCCACCTCTGAAGAGGGATTTTTGATCATCAATTACAGGGGCAAGGCCCGTACCTTTCCCTATGTCTCGGCCGTGGACGTGCTAAAGGAGCGCATTGAGAGGGACCAAATAAGAGAAAAAATAGTCCTTGTGGGGGCTGTGGCCACAGGGATCTATGACCTGAGGGTGACGCCACTGGATCCCATCTTTCCCGGAGTTGAGGTGCATGCAACTATTGTGGACAACATACTCAGGGGAGATTACATACAGAGACCAGGCTGGGTTTCCATTGTGGACCTTCTGGTTCTGCTTTCACTGGGAATCCTTTTGGGAATGCTTTTCCCGAGGCTCAGACCTATGACTGGGGCCCTCCTAATGTTGGGGGTTTTTTGGGGGCAGCTTTACCTGAACGCTCAGGTGCTCATAAATCAAGGGTACTGGCTCAACGCCATTTACCCCAGCTTGCTTGTGCCATTGAGCTACCTAGGGGTAACAGTGCACAAATACGTTTTGGAGGAAAAGGAGAAGAGAAGGTTGAAAGGGGCCTTTCAGGTGTACGTGGCTCCTGCGGTGGTCCAACAGATAACCAAGGATCCCAAGGCGCTGAAGCTGGGAGGTGAGCAAAAGGTTCTCACGGTGCTTTTCAGCGACATCAGGGGCTTTACCACTATTTCAGAGGGATTGAGACCTGAGGAGCTGGTCCTGTTGCTCAATGAGTACCTGACCGAGATGACCCAAGTCATCTTTAGACACGAGGGCACTTTGGACAAGTACATAGGAGATGCCATAATGGCCATTTACGGAGCTCCTTTGCCCCAGGCCGACCACCCTTTGAGGGCCTGCCTGAGCGCCGTGGAAATGATGGAGGCTCTAAAGCTACTGCGAGAGAGGTGGAGACCCAGGGGTCTTCCTGAACTGGACATCGGAATAGGGATCAATACCGGGGAGATGGTTGTTGGGAACATGGGATCCGAGCGCAGGTTCGATTACACGGTCATGGGGGACAATGTTAATTTGGCTTCCCGCCTGGAGGGTCTTAACAAACAATACGGAACCCATATCCTGGTAAGCGAATTCACGGCTTCTTTCCTGAAAGACAAGATTCCCTGCAGGGAAGTGGATCTGGTACGGGTGAAAGGCAAAAGCAAGCCTGTGCGTATTTATGAGATCCTAAGCCCCTCTGAGGGAGTATCCAGTGATTCATCCTGGTTGGAGCTTTTCGCTAGGGGACTGGGGCTCTACAGGGAAATGCGTTGGGAGGAGGCCGCCGGGTGCTTCCAAGAGGTGCTGAAGTTGCTTCCCCAGGACGGTCCTTCCAAGCTCTACTTACAACGTTGCAAAACTCTTTCGGAAGAGCCCCCCTCAGGGGACTGGGAAGGGGTGTACAGCTGGGAGACAAAATAAGCTGAAAGAGGTAGTTGGGAGGCCGTGGAAAAGCTGGAATAAGCAAGGGGGTGGAAGGATGCAGAGTGAAATGAAGAGAATGATAGAGGTTCGAAGAGCCCTTCTGAGTGTTTCTAACAAGAAGGGCCTTGTGGAATTCGCTGGTGGGCTTGCATCCATGGGCGTGGAGATAATATCCACCGGTGGGACTGCCCGTACTTTGCGGGAGGCCTCATTGAAGGTGCAGGAGGTGGCAGAAATCACAGGTTTTCCAGAGATGCTGGACGGCCGGGTCAAGACCCTTCACCCCTTTATTCACGGCGGGATCCTGGCCAGAAGGGAACTGCCCGAACATTTGGCCCAACTCAAGGCCCACAACATCAACCCCATAGATATGGTGGTGGTCAATCTTTATCCTTTTGAGGCCACCATAGAAAAACCTGGCTGCAGCGAGCAGGAAGCCATCGAACAGATAGACATAGGGGGTCCCTGCCTCATCAGGGCTGCAGCCAAGAACCACACAGGGGTTGCGGTAGTGGTTGATCCTCAAGACTACGAGCCCTTGTTGGGAGAGATAAGGGAACACGGAGGTAAAATCTCCCTGTCAACCTCGAGGGCCCTGGCCCGGAAGGCCTTTGAGCTCACAAGCCGCTATGACTCGCTCATTGCCAGATGGCTTGGGAAATCAGCCTGCGGAGCCAGCTAGTCCGAATCTCATGTGAGCCGAGGATAAGATGGAACACTAGAGGACATTCCAGCCTATGTTGTTGCTTGGTCTTGGACAATGCAAGCTATGTGATCGATATGATGAGAAAAAGTGATCCATACCCGAAGAGGCTCCTGTTCCCTATTTCAGGAGGTTGGGCTTGAGCCCTCGGGGTAACCGGTTTTGGAGAGTGATCCGGCCAGGCAGAGTCAGAAGAGCTCGGGTAGCAAAGGCCTGGTAAGCATGGGAGGTAATCTAGATGAGAGTGCTTGTGGTGGGTGGGGGTGGTCGGGAGCATGCTTTGGTCTGGAAGATCAGGCAGAGCCCTTTGGTTAAGGAGGTATATTGCGCTCCCGGCAACGCCGGCATTGCCAGGCATGCACGATGCGTGCCCATAGGGGTCGGGGACTTGCAGGAGCTGGTTGAATTTGCTCGCAGGGAAAGAATAGACCTTACCGTGGTGGGACCAGAAGAGCCCCTTGTGAAGGGAATCACCGAGCGTTTTCAGCAAGAGGGACTTCCCATCTTTGGGGTGAGCAGCAAGGCTGCAATCCTTGAGGGAAGTAAGTCCTTTGCCAAACAGCTCATGAAACGATACGGGATCCCTACAGCCCAGTTCGAGATCTTCCGGGAACCTGAGGAGGCCCGCAATTATGTCAAGAGCAAAGGGGTCCCGCTGGTGCTTAAGGCCGACGGGCTTGCCGCGGGGAAAGGGGTTTTTGTTTGCCGCAGTTTGGAGGAGGCGTACAAGGCCATAGAGGAGATCATGGTCAGGAGAAGCTTCGGCCAAGCCGGTGAGAAGATAGTGATAGAGGATTGTATTGAGGGGGAAGAGGCCTCATTCCTTGCCATCACGGATGGGGAAACAGTGGTTCCTTTCCCTGCGGCCCAGGATCACAAAGCTGTTTTTGACAATGACAAGGGAGCCAACACAGGGGGTATGGGAGCATACAGCCCGGCCCCTGTGATAACCGATTCCCTGGCCAAACGCCTGATGGAAGACATCATGCTGCCCACTGTAAAGGCCATGGCCCAGGAAGGGAGGCCTTACAAGGGAATACTATATGCGGGGCTGATGATCTCAAAAGGGGAGCCAAAGGTTTTGGAATTCAACGTCAGGCTGGGTGACCCTGAGGCTCAGCCCCTTCTGGTCCGCTTAAAAAGCGATCTTGTTCCTCTTCTGCTTGCGGCCTTAGAGGGAGGCTTGGCTAAGATTAATCCTGTTTGGGAAGATGGAGCTGCCGTTTGTGTGGTGATGGCCTCGGGCGGGTATCCAGGCCCATACCAAAAGGGCAAGATCATATCCGGTTTGAATGAGGCAGAGTCCATGGAGGGGGTGGTGGTCTTCCATGCTGGCACGAAGTGGGAGAATGGTCGATTTTTGACCGACGGAGGGCGGGTCTTGGGGGTGACGGCTCGAGGCCAGCAGGTGGCCGAGGCCATAGAGAAGGCCTACAAAGCAGTGGAGAAGATCAACTGGGAAGGGGTTCATTACAGAAAAGACATAGGGCAAAAGGCTCTCAGGAGGTGAAGGGGTGAGCAAACCTGTTGTGCTCATTGTGATGGGAAGCGACTCAGATCTGCCGGTCATGGAGGAGGCTCGCAAGGCCCTTTCCAGTTTGGGCATACCCTGCAAGATGACCGTGGCTTCGGCTCATAGAAGCCCGGCTCGGGCCATTGGGTTGGCACAGCAGGCTCAACAGCAGGGAATCAAAGTCATCATAGCAGGGGCGGGTGCCGCAGCCCACCTGGCAGGCTTTTTGGCGGCCCATACCATTCTGCCCGTAATAGGTGTCCCCATAGACTCCTCTCCGTTAAAAGGAATTGATTCCTTGCTCTCCACTGTGCAAATGCCTCCTGGAGTGCCAGTGGCAACGGTCTCTATCGGGAAGGCTGGGGCCAGAAATGCAGGAATACTGGCTGCCCAGATCCTGGGACTGGAGGATTATGGGATTCAGGAGAGGCTTAGACAAATGAGGCAGGATGCCGTGCGGTCCATCGAAGAGAAGGCGGTCCGGCTGGAGACTTCAGAGTGAGTCCAAAGGATTCTATGGAGAATGTGAGAAGAGCCGCCGAGAGGATTCTCCAGGGGGGGGTGGTGGTGTTTCCAACCGAAACCTTCTATGCCCTGGGTGCCCATTGCATGTGCAGGTCGGCTTTGGGCCGCATATACCGAATCAAGGCAAGGGCTCATGGGGCCCCTTTACTATGTATTGTAGACGGGCCGGGCAGGTTGGCGGATCTTGTGGAGCAGATTCCTGCGGAGGTGGAGGAGCTTATAAAGAAGTTCTGGCCTGGTCCTTTGACCCTTGTGCTTCGGGCTACAAAAGGTCTTCCCGAAGCTTTGACAGGCCGTGGGAAAGGGGTAGGGGTACGCTGGAGTCCTAACGCTTTGGCCCAGGCCCTGGTAAAAGAGGTGGGGGCCCCGGTGGTGGGCACCAGCGCAAACCTCTCGGGAAAACCTCCTGCCACTTTCTTGGAAGAGATACCAGAGCTGATCTTGAGAAGCGTGGATGGAGTCTTGGATGGGGGGAGACTCTCGGGAGGTCTGGCTTCCACTGTTCTGGACTGTACAGTAAGTCCTTTCAAGATCTTAAGAGCGGGAGCTGTCTCTAGAGAGGAGCTGATGGAGGTTGTGCCCCTAAGCCCGGATTTTTCAGAAACAGCTCACAAACGGGACTAAGAAAACTAGCCCGCATTATCCACTCATCGTGAATAATGCGGGTTATCTGTTGCTTGACAGAGAAGGGTCGATTTTGATACATGTTCTTGCCGTTTTCTCTAAAGGCCGGGCATTGAGAGGGGGAACCTCAGGCCATGGACATGAAGCGGGACTACTATGAGGACATCCGACTTTTCGACAGCAAAGTCCAAGTCTTTTGGACGATCTTGTTTTTGCTCGCCTTGGGTTTGTTCCCCATGTTGGGGGGGCATTATTACGCTTACCTTTTCAATCTTATGGCCATCCACGCCATAGTGGCCCTGGGCCTGAACATCCTCATAGGTTACACGGGTCAGATTTCCCTGGGGCATGCAGGTTTTTTCGCCATCGGGGCGTATGGCTGTGCCATGCTTTACAAGGTGTACGGTTTGCCTTTTCTGGTGGCTCTCCCCGCAGGGGGGTTCCTCTCGGCTGGGTTCGGCTTCCTGGTGGGGCTTCCGGCACTCAGACTGGAAGGCCCCTACCTGACCATAGCCACCATGGGCTTTGGGATGGCCGTGACTCAGTTTGTGGGACACTGGTCCTTCCTGGGGGGGCGCATGGGGCTGGACATCCCCAAGCTCAAGCTTCTAGGCTTGGAGCTGGGCTCTGACACGCAGATCTACTACTTGATCATGGCTGTAACCGTGATCATGACCGTGGGAGCTCGCAACCTGGTCAACACGCGGGTAGGAAGGGCACTCATTGCCATTCGTGACAGTGACATAGCCGCCCAGACAATGGGCGTGAATCTAACCTATTACAAGACCCTTGCCTTTGCCATAAGTGCTTTTTACACAGGTATTGCAGGCGGGCTCATGGCCTTTGTGCTTGGGTTTATTTCCCCGGAGAACTTCAACCTGATGCTCTCCATAGTGTTTCTGGGCATGGTGGTGGTGGGCGGGTTGGGATCCATTCCTGGATCAATTGCCGGGGCCATGCTTCTCACTTACCTGCAGATAAGGTTGTCTTCAGTTCAGGACATGTGGCTCGTGGGTGCCTGGATAGTTGATATTTCAGAGCGTTGGTTCAACGTGGGCGGGATGGCCAATCTACAAAACATAATAATCGGCCTGATCATGGTCCTCATAGTGATGTTCGAGCCCCTGGGGCTCTACGGATTTTGGATAAGGACAAAACGTTACTGGCGTACCTGGCCGTTTTAAGGAGTCAGGCTGGTCAGAGGATTGCGGAGGGGAGCTAAGATGCTGTCCCAGTTGATAGTTGGCGGACTGGCCATAGGGGCCTGCTATGCTCTCATAGCCTTGGCCATGGTCATCATTTACAAGACCTCTGAGGTGTTGAACTTCGCCCAGGGGGAAATGGCCATGCTTTCCACCTTCGTGGCCTTTAACCTGCTAACTGAACAAGGGGCGCCTTTCGGTTGGGCAGTGGCTGCTACACTTGTCTTTGCAATGGCTCTGGGAATAGCGGTGGAGTTCTTGTTTTTGAGACCTGCCAAGGATCCCACTGTACTGGGATTAATCGTGATAACTTTGGGTTTTGAAATGATACTTTACGGGCTGGCCGGCTGGAAATGGGGGCCTGATCAGAGAGCTCTTCCATTTCCCATCTCGAACATAGAGGTATATCACTTTGGTGAAGTGGCCGTAAGCAAGATAAGCGTATGGATTTTCTCCATAGCCTTGGGCATCATGGGGCTGCTTTTCCTGTTCTTCAAGTACACCAAGTTGGGAGTGGCCATGAAAGCCACCCAGCAAAATCAGATGGCTGCCAGGATAATGGGCATTAGAACCAAGAGGATTCTCTCTTTCACCTGGGCCCTAAGTTCCCTCATTGGCACGATAGCCGGTATTTTGATAGCTTCCACCTACCCCTTGGATGTGAATATGATGATGGATCCCATGATGAAGGCCTTTGCCGGGGCTGTAATGGGGGGCATGACCAGTCTGCCGGGTGCAGTTCTGGGGGCTGAGATGGTGGGCATAATAGAAAACCTCTTCGGAGGCTATGTCTCGCTAGAGTTCAAATCTGTGGTGGCTTTCGCCATCATTGTGTTGGTCCTGTGTGTGAGGCCCAGCGGGCTTCTGGCCCGCCACTACGTGAAGAAAGTATAAACTCTCAAGGTTGAAAGGAGGTGGGAAACCGGGTCGAGTGGGGAAGCCAACTGAGGGGTGATTCGGTTCATCGGTTTCTGGACCCAAAGTCGAAGGGAGGGGCACCGGCATGAAGAGATCAATAGGAATCGCTTGCGTGGTTGTGGTGGGTTTTTGCCTGATGGCCGCTTGGGCTGGGGCAGCTGACAAGGTTAGGGGAGTTACAGACAAGGCCATCAAAATAGGGCAGTGGGGTCCTCAAACAGGTCCTGCGGCAGCTTGGGGGGCTGTGGCCAGGGGGACTGACCTTTACTTCAAACTCATCAATGACGAGGGGGGGATACACGGCAGGAAGATAGAGTACTACCTTCGGGATGATGCGTACAACCCAGCCAAGACCAAGGCCATAGGAAAGGAATTCATAAATCAGATAGGGGTGTTTGCCGTGGTGGGCGGCGTGGGAACCGCCCCCGGCATGGCTGTTAGGGACGACTTGAGCGAAAACAAGGTGGTCTGGGTTTCCCCTTCCACAGGGAACAAACACTGGTCTAGGCCTTTCCAGAAGTATATCTTTGCGGTGTATCCTCTGTACGTGGACGAGGCTTACCTGCTTACACAGTATGCCGTGGAAAAGATGGGTAGGAAAAAGATCGCTGTTTTTTATCAGAACGATGACTATGGAAAGGACGGCCTGGAGGGTGTGGAAAAATACATGAAAGAGAAAGGCATGGAGCTGGCCGCCAGGGTATCGGTGGAGGTGCCTGATACGGATCTGAGCTCCCACGCTCTCAAGCTGAAAGAGTCTGGGGCGGACGTGGTAATCATGTATCTGCTCCCCAAACACGCTGCCATTATCCTGGGGGAAGCGGCCAAAATAGGTTTTGCTCCCCAATGGATCTCCAGCAGCACCCTCTCAGATGCTCCCCTCATGTACGAGGTTACAAAAGGCCTCTGGAAGGGGGTTATAGTTGCAAGCTTTGGGGAGCTTCCTGACTCAGATCATCCTCTAATGGTCAAATACAGGCAGGCCTGGCAGAAATACGCTCCCAAAGAGCGTTGGGGCACCTTTTACTATGCCGGAATCATCTGGGCAGAGCCTTTGGTGGAGGGCCTTAAGCGGGCCGGGAAAAACCTCACCCCAGAGGGGCTGATCGCGGCTTTGGAGACGCTCAAGGACTGGAAAGGCATTGGACCTCCCCTGACCTATACCCCGACTGATCACCTTGGGGCCAAGAGTGTGAAGATCGCGAAAGTAAAGGACGACGGCAACTTGGAGCTGCTAACTGACTGGATAACCATCACCAAGTAAGTGAAAACCACTGGAGGAGGGCCCCCAGCCCTCCTCAGCTTAACGGCGGTCGTGTCATGGCCTATTTGGAAGTTGAAAAGCTGGCTCTTTCTTTTGGTGGGGTGAGAGCCTTGGATCGTGTTAGCTTCTCGGTGGAGGAGGGCTCCATATACTCCATCATAGGACCCAACGGGGCCGGCAAGACAACCATTTTTAATTGCATCAGTGGGCTTTACAGGCCTGATTCAGGAAGAATAGCCCTGGCAGGAAAGGATATCACACGTCTTAAGCCCCACCTGATAGCCAAGCTGGGAGTGGCCCGCACTTTCCAGAACATAGAGCTTTTTTCCCACATGTCCACCCTGGACAATCTCATGCTGGGCCGTCATGTGCACATGAGAAGCGGGGTTTGGGCGGGAGCTGCCATGCTCTGGAGGGGATCAAGGGCTGCTCGGGAGGAAGTCTCTCATAGGGCATATGTGGAGAAGGTCATAGATTTCCTAGAGCTGCAGTCTGCCCGGAACAGGCCTGTGGCCAGCCTGCCTTACGGAATTCAGAAGCGTGTGGAACTTGCCAGGGCTTTGGCCATGGAGCCCAAGTTACTGCTCTTGGATGAGCCTTCAGCCGGGATGAACGTGGAAGAAAAAGGGGACCTCATGTTCTGGATCCGGGATGTAAGGGATCTGTACGGGGTGACAATACTGCTTGTGGAACACGACATGAACCTCATCATGGACATCTCGGACAGGATCCTGGCCCTGAACTACGGCAGGGTGATCGCAGAGGGGAGTCCTGAGGAGATTCAGCAGCATCCGGAGGTGCTGAAGGCCTATTTGGGAGAGGAAGAGGTTCATGCTGAAGGTTAAAAACATTGAGACCTATTACGGGCCCATCCTGGCCATCAGGGGGGTATCCATGGAGGTTCAGGAGGCCCAGATAGCCGCCATCCTGGGTCCCAACGGTGCCGGGAAAACAACCATTCTTAAGACCATCATGGGGCTTTTGGAAGACCAGCCAGACAAAGGCACCATTGAGTTTGCTGGCCAGCGTATAGACCGAAAGGATGCAGAGCAGATAGTGCGCATGGGCATCTCTTATGTTCCTGAGGGACGGGAAGTTTTCCCGGAACTCACTGTGGACGAAAACCTGCGCATGGGAGCCTTCAGTCGCACAGACAGGGTTCAAATAAGGGAGGATTATCAAAGCGTTCTAAGACACTTCCCGATCTTGGCTTCCAGGAAAAACCAATGGGCAGGAACCCTCAGCGGAGGGGAGCAACAGATGTTGGCCATAGGCCGCGCCCTAATGGCAAGGCCCAAACTTCTCATGCTGGATGAGCCTTCCTTAGGATTATCCCCTATCTTGGTGAGGGAGATTTTTCGCATAATTCAGGAATTGAACCAGGAAGGCATAACCATCCTGCTGGTGGAACAAAACGCCCGCATGGCTTTGCGCATAGCGCACTTTGGTTTTGTGTTAGAAAACGGCCGAATCGTCTTGGCCAACACTCCAGATGTTCTGATGCAGGACCAGGACGTGAGGGAGTTTTACCTGGGCATCCGCTCAGAGCAGTCGGCCAAAGGGTATCAACGATGGAAGAGGAAAAAAAGGTGGAGATGATCCGCCTCAGCCCCCCCTGTACATAGCTTCAATCAAATCCTTGAAAGCTTCATTTATGTAACGGCGCTTTACTTTCATGGTAGGGGTGACTTCACCATCTTCCTCATAGAGCTTCTTGGGTAGAATGGTAAACTTCTTGATCTGCTCCACCCTGGAAAGCCCACTGTTGACCTTGTCAACTTCCCCTTGTATGAGCCTGATTATCTCCTCGTTGCGCGTGAGGCTTTCGTAGGTGGTGAAAGGTATCTTGTGGTCTTGCGCGTACTTTACGACGTTTTCCTCGTCTATAACAACCAGGCATGTCAAGAATTTCCTACGATCTCCTATTACCACCGCATCGTTTATGTAAGGGCTGAACTTGAGCTGGTTCTCTATGTATTGCGGGGCTATGTTTTTCCCGCCTGCGGTTATGATCAGGTCCTTTTTCCTGTCCGTGATTTTGAGAAACCCATTCTCATCGATTTCCCCCACATCTCCCGAGTGGAGCCAGCCCTCCCGAAGAGTCTCTTGGGTGGCCTCCGGGTTCTTGTAATAGCCCTTGAAGACCCCTGGGCTTTTCACCAGGATCTCCCCGTCAGGGGCCAATCTCACCTCACAGCCTGGAAGCGGCTGCCCCACTCTTCCCAATTTGATTTTGTCTCCGTGGGCCACGGTAGTCACTCCTGTGCCCTCGGTCTGCCCATATCCTTCCCTGAGGGGCACTCCCAAGGCATGAAAGAAGACCAGTATGTCTGGCGAGATGGGGGCTGCACCGCTGAAGGCCACCCGGACCCGGTCAAAGCCCAGCCTCTCTTTCAGTTTTCTGAAGACAGCCAAATAAGCCAGCCTGTAAGCCACCTTGATAGACCAAGGGATCTTTTTGTAAGAGAGTTTCAAACGGGCATGCTTAAGACCCAAACCCATGGCCGCCTTGAAAGCCTGTCTCTTGAACCAGGTGGCATCGGACATGCGGATCATGACCGTTGAGTAGTATTTCTCCCAAATTCTGGGGACAGCATAGGCTACCGTGGGGGAAACCTCTCTCATGTTGTCGGTGACTGTGTCGGTATTCTCAATGAAGTTCACCACAGCCCCGAATCTTATGTTGCCCAACACGGTGAAAAGCTGCTCGAAGATGTGGCACAGGGGTAAAAAGGAAAGAAACTCGTCCTTTTCGGAAATCGGGTTGGCGGCCGGCATGGCCTGGCTCATCCAAACCAGATTCTTGTGCGTCAACATGGCTCCTTTGGGCGGTCCGGTAGTGCCCGAGGTGTAGATCAGGACGGCCAGATCGTCGGGCTCTACAGAACGAACCCTATTCATAAAGAGCGCGGGATTCTTTGTCTCCTCCTCTTTTCCTAGCTCCAAGAGCTCCTGGAAACTCATGACCATGGGGTCCTGGAAGTTGTGGAGCCCCTCCATGTCCCAAACGATGATCTTCCTAAGAAAAGGGGTCCTTTCTCTGAAGGAGAGAACCTTGTCCAGTTGCTCCTCATTCTCGGCGAAATAGAATCGAGCCTCACAATTCTGCACTATGTACTCGCATTGGGCTGCCGCATTGGTTGTGTAAATACCCACCGTCACCCCGCCCGCACACATTATGCCCAGGTCTGAAAAAACCCACTCAGGACAGTTCTCACCTATCACGGCTGCACAATCGCCCTTTTGGAATCCTAAGGCGGCCAATCCGTAAGCCACCTGACGAACCCGCTCGGCATACTGATTCCAAGAGATGTCCTTCCAAAGGCCGAACTCCTTCTTGCGCAAGGCCGTTCGATTTCCCCATTTCTCAACAGCCGCAAGAAACAACTCAGGTACAGTCCTGGGTTCCACTCCTCACACCTCCTCCAAGACGGGATGTTTCCATGCGGCCTGGTAATACCACAGGCCTTGTTTCCTGGCAAGCCTCAAGCCTATTTACGGGGGGGCCCCCAACCAGGATTCTTGAATGGATTCCAGAACTCTGTTATTCTGTGCCGGTTCCTGCAAAAGGGAGGGTCGTAGAGAGGCGATCCAACCCCGTTAATCTGTTTTCAAAGGAAAAAAGGAATGTTGGACTTCATCTTCGGCCTGTTTTCGAACGACATGGCCATCGACCTGGGAACTGCGAACACCAAGGTCTACGTCAAGGGCAAGGGCATAGTGCTTATTGAGCCATCTGTGGTGGCAGTGCGAAGAGATACCAGGGGTGTGCGTCGCGTAGTGGCGGTAGGCGAGGAAGCCAAGAAAATGCTCGGCAGAACGCCGGAGGAGATAGAGGCAATAAGACCCATGAAGGACGGGGTCATTGCCGACTTCGAGGTCACGGAAATAATGCTTCGGCATTTCATAACCAAGGTGCACAACAGAAGCAGCTTGGTGAGGCCTCGAATAATCATATGCGTGCCTTCAGGTTGCACCCAGGTGGAAAAAAGAGCGGTAAGGGAGTCGGCCCAATCGGCGGGGGCCCGGGAAGTTTACGTGATCGAGGAGCCTATTGCCGCAGCCATAGGGGCGGGGCTGCCCATCACAGAGCCCACCTGTAACATGATTGTGGACATGGGGGGGGGACGACAGAGGTGGCGGTTATCTCTCTGTCCGGGATCGTGTTCGCCAGGTCTGTGAGGGTGGCAGGGGATAAAATGGATCAGGCTATTATTCAGTATATCAAGCGCAAGTATAACCTTTTAATAGGGGAAAGTACCTCTGAGGCTATCAAGATGACCATTGCTTCTGCGTACCCCTTGGAGCAGGAGACCACCATCGAGGTGAAAGGAAGGGATCTGGTGGCTGGAATTCCCAAGACCCTTACCATAGGATCGGAGGAAATCCGAATGGCCATAGCAGAACCCCTCAATGCGATTGTGGAAACAGTGAAGGTGGTATTGGAGCAGACCCCTCCTGAGCTGGCTGCAGATATTGTGGACCGAGGCATAGTGCTCACAGGCGGAGGAGCTCAACTGAAAAACCTTGATGTATTGTTAAGGGAGGAAACCGAACTGCCGGTGACCGTAGCGGACAATCCCCTCACCACAGTGGTTTTGGGCTCTGGCAAGGCGCTGGATGATCTGCGTCTTTACCGCGAAGTTCTATCGCGTGAATGAGCGTCTCAGTCCGCCGTAGCCGGCAGGCGACCAGATGTGGTGGAGAAAACACCCTACCCTATGGGTTACCTTGGCCCTGATGGTGACGGCCCTGGCCATCATCTCCTCGCATCGGCGTGACCCGGGAAGTCTCAGCCTCTTGGAGAGATCCATATACGCGCTGGTTCGTCCTGTTCAGTCGGGACTGGCGTATCTATTATCTGGAGCCCGCTCTACCTGGGAGGATTACCTAACCCTAGTTAATGCTCAAAAAGAGAACAGGCGTTTGGCTGCCAGGATTCAAGAGCTGGAGCAAGAGATGGCCGAGTGCCGAGAGATAAGGGCTTCCAATGAAAGACTGGAGACTCTTCTGAACTTTCAAAGTTCCATGAGAATGCCTACTGTGGTCTCCAGGGTCATAGGGGAGGATTCCAGCGGCTGGTTTCACACTTTGTTGATAGACAAGGGCACTCGCGACGGGGTGGAGCGGGCAATGCCAGTGGTTGCAAGGGAAGGGCTTGTTGGGCATGTTGTGGAGTCTGCTGACCGCACTGCCAAGGTCCTTTTGATAATAGACAGAAATAGCGCTGTGGACGTTCTCTTGCAGGAGAGTCGGACAAAGGCTGTTTTGGAAGGGGTGGGCCGACATGATCTTTGTGTGCTCAAATATGTGCCCAGAAGCGAAACCGTGCAGAAAGGGGAGATGGTCATAACCTCAGGGCTGGGCGGGATTTATCCCAAGGGGCTGTTGGTAGGCAAGGTGGCAGAGGTCTGGAAGGAGGGATACGGTCTTTTCCAGCGGGTAGAGGTGTCACCCAAGGTGGATTTTCAGCGTTTGGAAGAGGTACTGGTGATTCTAAAAGGGGAACCATCAGAAGCACCCCAGCAGGCAAGTGAAAAGCCTTCTGGCGGGCAATCCAGGAAAGGCTCTCGATGAACTTACTGGGCCCTTTCCTTTTGGGTTTGGTCTTGTTGGCCCTGCAGACAACTGCTTTTCGATTCCTGGGAGTCTCTTCCCTCAGGGCGCCTTTGGTGCTGCCTGTGGTATTGTTCGCTGCTTTTCGCTTGGAGCCAACAAGGGGTTTGATCCTGGCGTTCCTGCTGGGATATGCCTCGGATCTGTTCGGGGGAGGTACCAAAGGTATCGGGCCCTTGGTGATGATCTTGCTTTGTCTCATAGGACACTGGATGCGCCGGGGCCTGCTTCTTAAAGGGCCATGGGCATTGGGTTCCATGGCCGGGCCCTTTGGTTTTTTCCATGGGGTGCTCTTTATGGGGATGGGGGCTGTGGTGGAGGGTAGCCTTTGGTTAGAGGATCTCCGGCCTACGCAACTTTTGGTCCAGGCTGGGGTGCTGTGGGTTTTGGGTCCTGCTCTTGTTTGGTTGTGCGGCCTAACGGAGCGGTTGGTGAAAAGGGGCTTTGGAAGAAACCGCCATGTAAGGACGTGAGCTGGTTGGAGCGGGTGGAAGCTTATGAAGAGCTTGAGATGGGAGGAAGAACAGCAAGAAAAAGGCCCTCCGTCCAAGAAACATATACAGTGGGCCGCAATCTTGATCACAGCGGTTTTCCTGGTTCTCTTTTTCCGTCTCTGGCAGCTCCAGATCCTGGAGGGGGAGACCTTCGAGAGGCTCTCGGAGAAGAACCGAATCAGGCTCAGGAGGGTTCCTTTCCCGAGGGGCATAGTGCTGGACAGGAGGGGGCAGGTCCTTGCGGACAACAGAGCTTCCTTCAACCTGATGGTTGTCCCAGCAGAGGTGGAGGACCCAGCATCTATCATGAAGAGACTGGCAATGGGGATTCAGCTGGAGGAGCAGGCCGCTGCAGCCCTTGTCAACCAGGCCCGCAAGATGGCGCCCTTTCGTCCTATGGTTCTCAGGGAAGGCCTTAAATGGGAAGAGGTGGCGTGGGTGGAGACCAACAGACTGGATCTGCCGGGGGTCTGGGTGGAGGTGGAGCCCAGGCGCTACTATCCGGAGGGCTCGAAGGCAGCCCATGTCCTGGGTTATGTCGGGGAGATACCGGAGGAATTGCTCAAGGCCTGGAGGGGAAAGGGATACCGGGTGGGGGACCGGGTGGGACGCTCCGGCGTGGAGCGGGCACTTGAGGCTTACCTCAGAGGCAGGGACGGTGGGGTCCAGGTGGAGGTGGATGCCAAGGGCCGTCAACTGAGTGTCCTGCAAGAGGTCCCCTTCGAGCCAGGAGCGGATGTAGCGTTGACTTTGGACATGCGCCTTCAGGAGGTGGCAGAGGAGGCCTTGGGGGACAGAACTGGGGCGGTGGTGGCTGGGGATCCAAGGACAGGGGCTATCTTGGCCATGGTCTCCCATCCATCCTTCGATCCCAACCTGTTCTCCGGGGGCGTCTCCCCAGAGACTTGGAAAGCCCTAACACAATCCAAGGATCATCCTTTGACCAATCGAGCCTTGATGGCCCAATACCCTCCAGGTTCAACCTACAAGATCGTGACGGCAGTGGCCGCTCTGGAAGAGGGTGTAATAACCAAGGACACTCCCATATACTGTCCGGGCCACTACACGGTGGGCAACAGGGACTACCGGTGCATGAAGAAGGAGGGTCACGGATGGATCCGGTTCAGGGAGGCTGTTATCCAGTCCTGTGATGTGTACTTCTATCACCTGGGGCATCTCTTGGGAGTCGACAGGCTGGCCAAATACGCGAAAGGTTTTGGCCTCGGGGCTCCCACCGGGTTTGATCGAGATCAGGAGAAATCCGGGCTGATTCCCACCAGCGCCTGGAAGAGGAAGAGGTTCGGGGCCCCTTGGCATGCCGGGGAGACCGTTGTGGCCGCCATAGGCCAGGGATATGACCTGGTGACTCCTATCCAACAGTTCGTAATGATAAGTGCTGTAGCCAACGGTGGGGAGGTGATTATCCCCCAGATCGTGGAGCGAGTGACGGGGCCCGACGGGCGGGTTTTGTACTCCTTTGAGCCTCGATCTCAGGGGCGTGTGCCGGCCAGTTCTTCCACGTTGCGACTCCTAAGAGAGGCCCTCAGGGGGGTTGTACAGGACCCAAGGGGGACAGGGCAACGGGCTAGAATCCAAGGGGTGGATGTGGCTGGCAAGACCGGTACAGCCCAGGTGATCCGAATAAGCGAGAGGATAAGGGAACGCAAAGTTGCTGTGCCCTATAAATACAGGGATCATGCCTGGTTCGTGTGCTTCGCTCCAGTGGAGGAACCAAGGATAGCGGTGGCAGTGATAGTTGAACATGGTGGTTTGGGAGGAATGGAGGCAGCACCCATAGCCCAGAAGGTGATCCAGGCTTTCTTGCAGATGCAGAGGTCTTGAAAATGGGGGGGGAAGTTCTAAGGCCCAACCGATTTCTGAAAGACGCATGGCCCCTATTGGTTCTTGTGGCCTTCTTGGGAACAGTGGGAGTTGCGAGTCTTTACAGCGCAGCGGGCGGGGAGGAGACTTGGTCCAGGCTGCCCATCTACTTGAAGCAGGGGCTTTTTTTGGGGCTGGGCCTCCTGGTTGGGGCCGTGGTGGCTCTGATTGATTACAGGAGGTGGCTGGATTATGCATGGATAATTTATGGAATTTGTTTGGTACTGCTTGTGGCCGTCTTGGTGATAGGAAAGGTCACCTCAGGATCCCAGAGATGGCTAACCTTAGGGCCCATAACCCTGCAGCCTTCGGAACTGGCCAAATGGGCTCTTCTTTTGGCAATAGCCCGTCATTTCCAATCCAATGAGACTGCCCAGGGCTACTATACCCTAAGGGATGTAATTAAACCCTTGGCAGCGGTGGGGCTTGTGGCCCTGCTTGTGGTCTTGGAGCCGGATCTGGGCACAACGATTCTGGTGATGCTGATATCCTTGAGCATCATGATAGCAGCGGGGCTTAGGATTCGTTCATTGCTGAAGGTATTGGGAGTGGGGCTTCTTTGCCTTCCTGTGGCTTGGAGGGTCTTGGCTGATTACCAAAAGAAGCGGATCATGACTTTCCTGGACCCCCAGCAGGATCCCCTTGGGGCAGGCTACCATGTGACCCAATCCAAGATAGCTGTGGGTTCAGGAGGCTTGTTCGGCAAGGGGTACCTTCAAGGGACTCAGAGTCAGTTGCACTTTCTGCCTGAACATCATACGGACTTCGCCTTTTCGGTTTGGGCAGAGGAATGGGGATTCGTGGGTTGCATCCTGCTGTTGGGGGCTTTTTTGCTCTTGCTCTTCTATGGTCTTAGCGTGGCATCCCGGGCAACAGACCCTATAGCACGACTCATAGCCCTGGGGGTGGTGGCCTTCTTTTTCTGGCCGGTCTCCATAAACGTAGCCATGACCCTGGGCTTGGTGCCTGTGGTGGGAGTAGCTCTTCCCTTCATAAGCTATGGGGGCTCTTCCCTTGTGACCTCAATGATGGCTTTAGGGCTCCTTTTGAACGTTCACACCAGGAGATTTCTTTTTTAGCTTGCATGATCCAAACGCGTTTCACAATGCAGGTAATCCTCCATGATTGACAGGGTCCAGGCGGCCATGTTAAGAAGCCGTGTCAGGCTTGAGAAAAAAGGAAGGTGTAAAGTGAAGCGTGGTTCTCACAGGGGCAAAGGGCTTGTTTGGTTCATTTTGGGGGCCTGTCTTCTCATCTGGTGGGGCTGTACGCCCAAGGAACAAGACTCCCAGGCCCCTTCCACCGCCAGGGTGGAGAGCCTCAAAACCATGGGGGATGTGCACCTACGGGAGGGGCGCTTCAGGGCAGCCATGCAGAGCTACATGGAGGCCGAAGCCTTGGATCCAAACGACCCTGAGCTTAAGTTTCGGATTGCCTTGGTTTACGCAGACTATTTCCAGCGCTTGGAGGATGCAGTCAAGTATTACCAGGAAGCCATTAGATTAAAGAAAAATTATTCAGAGGCTTACAACAACTTGGGTACGGTCTATCTGAGGCAGAAACGCTGGGATGATGCCATAGCCATGTTTCAAAAAGCTCTTGAGAACCTTTATTACGCGACCCCTGAGATGGCCTACTACAACCTGGCCAGGGCGCACGAGGAAAAAGGTGAGGAGGCCAAGGCTGTAGAGTATTATGAGACAGCCATAGAGCTGAAAAAACAATATCTGGACCCCTATGGCCGTTTGGGGCTTCTTTACCAGAGGCAGGGTAAATACGGCCAGGCTCTGGGGGTTTTCCAGCAATTGCGAGCCCAGTTGGAGAAGCAGGAACCCAAAGCCGGTAAGGCCACCCAGGAGGAGTTGAAGGAGTATCGTGCTTCCTTGGCTGGAGCTTATTATCACCAGGGCGTTTGCTTGCAGCACTTAGGCCGCGTGGCAGAGGCCAGAGAGTCCTTTGAGAGGGCCCTGGGGATCGCCCCGGATTCTGAGACGCAGAGGCTTCTAGAGAGGGCTCTTGGCTCTTTGCCTCCCCGTTGATCATTTGTGAGGATCTGGAATTCCCATGAACGTTTTGGACGTGCTTGAGCAAAGGGGTTTTATCCATCAGGTTACTGCAGAGGATCCCGAGGAGAAGGATGCTCTGAGGGTTCTTTTGGAAAGGCCTACCACTTGTTACATAGGCTTTGATCCCACCTCGGCAAGCCTCCATGCCGGGAGCCTTGTGCCCATCATGGCTTTGGTGCACATGCAAAGATGTGGGCACAGGCCCATTGCCCTTGTGGGGGGAGGAACCGGACTGATAGGGGACCCGAGCGGTAAGACCGAGATGCGAAAGCTGCTCTCCAGGGAAGAGATAGAGAACAATGCCGAAGGCCTCAAGAGGCAGCTGGCCAGATTCCTTAGTTTTGAAGATGATAAGGCTTTGCTCTTAAACAATGCCCAGTGGCTTACAAAGCTGAACTATATTGAGTTCTTGAGGGATTTTGGAAAACATTTCAGTGTGAACAGAATGCTCACAGCCGAATCCATTCGGAGGGGGCTGGAGCGGGGTCTTTCCTTTATTGAATTCAATTACATGCTTCTTCAGGCCTATGATTTCTGGTACCTCTTCGTCAACTACGACTGTACTATTCAGATGGGGGGAAGCGATCAGTGGGGTAACATAGTGGCCGGCATAGATTTGATCAGAAAGATGGAGGCAGGGAAAAAGGCTTATGGCATCACCTTTCCCCTTTTGGAGACAAGTTCCGGCCGCAAAATGGGGAAAACAGAGCAGGGCACTGTCTGGTTGGATCCGCAAAGGACTCCCTCCTACCAATATTACCAGTTCTGGATAAACACAGAGGACGAGGATCTGGTGCGCTTCCTCAAGCTGTTCACCCTACTTCCCACAGATGAGATCCTGGAGGTGGAGAAGCTCAAGGGAAGTGAGCTCAACCCGGCAAAAGCCATCTTGGCTTATGAGGCCACAAAGTTGGCTCATGGGGAGGAAGCGGCCAAGGAGGCACACAGGGCTAGCGGGATTTTTGGCTCCAGAGAGATCCCTTTAGAGTTGCTGCCTAGCAGCAGTGTACCTAGGAGGCCTGGGGAGGTGGAGTTCTCTTCGATTCCTACCACGGAGCTCTCCGAGGAGAGGCTAGCTTTGGGGATACCGGTTTGTGAGCTTTTGGTGGAGGTGGGTTTCTGCTCATCCAGGGGGGAGGCCAGGCGGTTGATAGCCCAAGGTGGGGCTTACCTGGGGGAGCAAAGGATCTATTCTGCCGAAGACAGAATCGGTCTGGAAAACATAGGCCCTCAAGGCCTGTTGCTTAGAAAAGGCAAAAAAAGATATCATAGGGTTACAGTGGGCGGAAAGAAAAATTCGGTTTAGGGTTTTTTTGGGGTTGACAGGAAAAAGAGAAGGCTTATAATAGCTATCGTGAGTAACACGGGGGCGGGAAAGAAACCCTCCCCGGCAGGGGAGGGAGAAGGATTCTTTTCCCCGTTTCTGGGTTTTAGCCCATCGATCTTTGAAAACCGAATAGCCGTTAGAATCCGCGAGGCATTCCGTGGTTCCGCAACGACCTCAAGCGGGTCGTTTCGACCAGGTTCAACTGGAGAGTTTGATCCTGGCTCAGAACGAACGCTGGCGGCGTGCTTAACACATGCAAGTCGTACGAGAAAGTCCACTTCGGTGGATGAGTAAAGTGGCGCACGGGTGAGTAACGCGTGGGTAATCTACCCTTGTGACTGGGATAACTCGCCGAAAGGCGGGCTAATACCGGATATTGTCTTTGGGGCTCCGGCTTTGAAGATGAAAGGCGGGGATCCGCTTCGGTGGACCTGCCGCACAAGGATGAGCCCGCGTCCCATTAGCTAGTTGGTGGGGTAATGGCCCACCAAGGCGACGATGGGTAGCTGGTCTGAGAGGATGATCAGCCACACTGGCACTGAAACACGGGCCAGACTCCTACGGGAGGCAGCAGTGAGGAATTTTGCGCAATGGGGGAAACCCTGACGCAGCAACGCCGCGTGAGTGATGAAGGCCTTCGGGTCGTAAAGCTCTGTCGGGTGGGAAGAAACGTCGGAGGGTGAATAGCTCTTCGGCCTGACGGTACCACCAAAGGAAGCACCGGCCAACTCCGTGCCAGCAGCCGCGGTAATACGGAGGGTGCAAGC
>CAYPWF010000025.1:0-50340 GCA_964414345.1 uncultured Desulfarculaceae bacterium | reverse complement strand
ATAAAATGCGCCCCCACGACCCCAAACCCCTACCCCATTGAAATGACAACGGTTGGTGTAGGGGCGGGGGTAAACCCCGCACCGACGAAATCTGAACAGACCGAATAGACTGAATAGACCAAATAGACGAAATAGACCAGCTACACCATGGAATTGTGATATAATTGGCCCCAATTCCCCCCCCGGGCTTCTTCCGGCTTTTCAGGCCCGGCACTTTATCCCTCGGGAGGACAAAGATGGAACACAGCGGACTTGAAGAACCAGGCAAGCAGCCGCAGGCCAAATCCCTCCCCAAGGTGCCTACCCACATAAAGGGTCTGGACGAGATCTTAAACGGGGGGCTTCCCCAGGGGCGAACCACCCTGGTTTCGGGGGAGCCCGGAAGCGGAAAGACCGTGCTCGGGCTCGAGATCCTTTACCGCGCCGCAATGAACGGGGAGCCTGGGATCCTCCTCAGCTTCGAGGAGTCCCCCCAGGCGCTTCGCCAAAACGCGGCCACACTGGGCTTTGACCTGCCCGCTCTGGAGTCGGCCGGGGAACTCCTACTGCTGGAGGGTAGAGCAAACCACCGGGCCAAGGTGGAGGGGGAATTCGGCCTGGAGCCCCTGATGGCCATCATCTCGGGCAAGGCCAAGGAGATGGGGGCCACAAGGGTGATGCTGGATGCCCTGGATGTGCTCCTGGGCCTTCTGGAGGAACCCTACAGGGTGAGGGCCGAGCTCCACTTCCTGGCCGACTGGCTGGCCCGCTGTGGCCTAACCTCCATCATGAGCCTCAAGCCCAGGCAGGCCGGGCGAGGCCGAGCCTTCCAAGACTTCTTCTATTCCATGGCCGATTGCGTGATAGCCCTGGATGCAAGGGTCCTCAACCAGGTCACCACCCGCAGGCTCCGAATAGTCAAGTACAGGGGCTCTGATTTCGGAAGAAACGAGTATCCGTTCGTGATCACGCCCTCGGGGGTGAGGACCATCCCCATCACCGCCTTCCAGCTCCTTCACAAACCTTTTGCTGAAAAGCTTCCCTCGGGGGTGGATAGGCTGGACGGGCTCCTGGGAGGGGGGGTTTTCAGAAGATCCTGCGTTCTTCTGGCCGGAGAGCCAGGAACCGGGAAGACCCTCCTGGCATCCAGCTTCGTGCAGGAGGCCTGCAGGAGGGGGGAGCGGGTGCTCTATGTCAGCTTCGAGGAGTCGGAGGAAGCCCTGGTCAGCAACGTCTCCAGCGCCGGGATAGACCTCTTCTCCCCCAGGCAGAGAGGGCTCCTTAGGTTCCTCACGGCCATGCCCGAGAGCCGGGGTGCCGAGGAGCACTTGATGGAGGTGGTGGAACTGGTGGAGGCCTTCAGGCCGGAGCATGTTGTGGTGGATGCCATATCGGCATGCCGGCGCATGGGAGGGGAACAGGCGGCCTTCGATTTCCTCATGCGTCTCTTGAATTTTCTCAAGGAAAAGGGGATCACGGTCATCCTGGGCAACCAGACCTCGGGCACCAAGGCCCATCTGGAGATCTCAGGCAACGGCATCTCCTCCATGATAGACACGGTGGTCTTCTTCTCTTACGTGCACGGGGATGGGGAGAGCAACAGGGTCATCCAGGTGCTGAAGAGCCGGGGATCTGCCCACTCCAACCAGGTGAGAGAGTGCGTGATAACAGAGAAGGGGATCAAGGTCTTGGATCCCTACATCGGCCCCGGGGGCGTTTTGACCGGGACAGCCCGCAAAATACAGGAGGCCAGGGACGCCCAGGAGGCCCGCCGTGTGGAGGCCGAGATCCAGCTAAGGGAGATGGAGCTGGCCAGACTTGAGGCTGCTTTGGGAGCCCAGCAGGCCAGGCTGAAAGCCAGAATCGAGCATGCGCACTGGGAGTTGGCCCGCCTAAGGGCCGAAAAAGAGAAAGCTATTGCGGAAGGGGCCGAGAGGCTGAGCCTAAGAGAAGGGGGTGTCCGATCCGGGGTGGAAGAGATGCCCGGGGATTGAGGGGGAGTCAGAAAATGGAAGGCCATGCCAATGGAAAGGAAGGGCACTTCTTGAGGATGAGGCTTTTCGTGGCGGGCAACCATCCCAACTCCCGCTTGGCAAGGGAAACCTTGGAGAGAATCTGGCAAGAGTACCTCCGGGAGCGCTGCGTTCTGGAGGTGGTGGACGTGCTTGAAGATTTCAGGCCCGCACTGGAAGAAAACGTGCTTGTGGCCCCCACCTTGGTGATCTACGAGGCCTCTTCCCAAATCCGACTGGTGGGTTCCCTGTCCGAACCTTCCAGGCTCCTCAATCTGTTGGGGATGCAAGGGGAGGCGAAAAGAGCATGAGGGAGACAAAGCCTACCTACCAGGAACTTGAAGCCCGCCTGGCTCAGATGGAGGAGACCCTGGAGGCCATCCGCCGGGGGGAAGTGGACCTGCTCCTGGGCGAGAAGTGCCCCTTTGTGGTCAGGGCGCTCGAGACACAGAAGGCCCTGGAGGAAAGCGAGGAGCGCTTCCGCTCCATCTGCCAGGTCGTGACAGACTATATCTATTCTTTCAGGGTGCAGGAGGATGGTTCCCTCAAAGGGGAATGGGTCTCGGAATCCTTTGAAAAGGCCTTCGGGTTCACCAAAGAGGAGATAGATGAGAGGGGCGGCTGGCAGAGCATGGTTTACCCCGAGGAGCTCCCTGCTATGCTGGAACACGCAAGGAAGGTGGCCTCCGGCCAAGTGGATATCATAGAGACCAGGTTCGTGACCCGCTCCGGGGAGATCCGCTGGATAAGGGACCACACCATCCCGGCCTGGGACAAAGAGCGCACCAGGGTGGTCAGGATCTACGGGGCCGCAAGGGACATAACGGATGAGAAGAGGGCCCTGGAGGCAGTGGACAGATCCAGGAGGGATCTGGAAGTCGTGCTCGAGACCGCAGAGGCCCTCATCGTGACGGTGGACCCTCAAGGCAGGATCCTGCGTTTCAACAGGGCCTGTGAGGCGCTTACTGGCTACAAAAGGGAGGAAGTGATCGGGAAACCCTTGCTGGAAACCTTGGTGCCCGGGCCGTGGCGCCGGGTTGTGCAGGCCCGCTTCCAAGATCCCACGGATCCATCCCTGAGGAAACCCCACAGCAACCCCTGGCTCACCAGGTCCGGGGAGGAACGCATGATCGAGTGGAGGTGCTCCCCCGTTCCTGCCCCTGACGGGGAGGGCTTCCTGATCATAGGAGCCGGTATGGATGTGACCGAGAAGCTCAAGCTGGAGCAGGAGTTGAGAGACACATCCACGCTTCTCTCCCACGTGCTCTCAACAAGCCCCATCGTCACCTACGTCCTGACTCCCGAAGGAGAAAGCTCCCGCACTACCTGGATCAGTGAGAACATCCAGGAGATCACGGGCTACAGCGCCCAAGAGGCCACGGAGCCGGGCTGGTGGGAAGCCCACCTACACCCCGAAGACAGGGAGCAGGCTGTGGGGCTAGCCAGGGCCATGTGGTCCAAGGGCAGGCGAACCCTTACCCACACGTATCGCTTCAGGCGCAAAGACGGTGAGTACATGTGGGTGAGGGACGATATCCGGATCCTGAGGGACGAGAAGGGTCAGCCCGTGGAGGCAGTTGGGGCCTGGACTGACATCACCGAGTACAAGAGGGCCGAGGAGGAGAGGCAGAGGCTGGAAGCCCAGTTTCGCCAGGCCCAGAAGATGGAGGCTGTGGGGAGGCTTGCAGGGGGGGTGGCCCACGATTTCAACAACATGCTCACCGTGATAAGCGGTTATGCAGAGCTGGCCCTCCAGAGATTGAAGCCGGCGGACCCCCTTTACAATGACATCCGCGAGATATTAAATGCGGCCGTGAAATCCGGTGAGCTTACAAGGCAGTTGCTAGCCTTCTCCAGGAAGCAGATCATAGCTCCCAGGCCCCTGGATCTCAACGAGCACCTCTTGGGGACGGAAAAGATGCTCCGTCGCATTGTGGGGGAGGACATAGTCTTCAAGATGGCCCTTCAGGAAGGTGTCTGGCCGGTCTTCATGGATCCGGCGCAATTGGACCAGGTGGTGGCCAACCTGGTGGTCAACGCCAGGGACGCCATGCCCTCGGGGGGCAGCCTCCTGTTGGAAACTCAGAATGTAGTCTTGGATGAGGAGTATTGCCGAACTCATCCAGGCTCCTCCCAGGGGGAGCACGTGCTTCTGGCCGTAACGGACACCGGCTGCGGCATGGACCGGGAGACCCTCGAGCGGGCCTTCGAGCCCTTCTACACCACCAAGGGGGAGGGCAAGGGAACAGGCCTAGGGCTTGCCACCGTGTACGGCATCATGAAGCAGAACAAAGGCCTCGTCCAGCTCTACAGCGAACCCGGCCAAGGCACTACCGTAAAGCTATACCTACCCTTGTACAGGGGCCAAGAGCAGGTGGGTGCCAGGGAAAAAGTTTCCATGGAGGAGCCCCGTGGGAGCGAGACGGTGCTTCTGGTGGAGGACGAGGAGAGCTTGAGGAAGCTCGCCAGGACCATGCTCCAGCAACTGGGCTACAGGGTCTTGGAGGCCTCAGGCCCTGGGGAGGCCCTGGCCCTGTGCGAGAAGTACGAGGCGGAGATTCACCTTCTTTTCACGGATGTGGTCATGCCTCTCATGAACGGTAACGAGCTCTCCCAGCGGATCAGGGCCGTGAGGCCGTCTGTGCGGGCGCTTTTCATGTCAGGTTACACCTCCAACGCCATCTCCCACCACGGGGTCCTGGCGCCCGGGGTGGCCTTAATCCAGAAGCCCTTCAACCGCCAGGAGCTGGCCAGGAAGGTGAGGGAGGTGTTGGACCGGGCATAGGGGGCGGATTTCACATCCGCCCGCAATGGGTTGGGTGTGCATTGGTTTCGTCGGGGCGGGGTTTACCCCCGCCCGTAAAACGGGACAAACCAAAAAACCCCATGGGCGGGGGTAAACCCCATGGGCGGGGATGAACCCCGCCCCTACATTGTTAAAATGAATTTGATGGGTTAGGGTTTGGGTTTCGTAGGGGCGCATTTTATATGCGCCCGTAAAACGGGACAAACCAAAAAACCCCATGGGCGGGGATGAACCCCGCCCCTACGCCAACCGTTGTTATGACAATGGGTTAGGGGTTTGGGGTCGTAGGGGCGCTTCACCCCCGCCCCCTGATTCGCAACGCCGATGTTTGGTTCCCGAAAACGGATTCGTCTGCCCCATGATGTATACCGACAGGGGCACGTGTTCTCTGTGACCATGACCACATGGCAGCGGTATCCATGGTTTGGGCTTCACCCGGAGCTTAGCACCTTGGGCGTGGGAGAGCTGCAAAGGCTTTCTTCTGAGGACCAGGTGAAGCTTTTTGCCTGGTGCTTCATGCCAGATCATGTGCATGTTCTGATTCAATGTCCGGATCTGATGTCTTGGGTAAGGCGCTTCAAGGGTCGTCTTGCTCACCGGGCGGCCCTGCTTGAGCCTAAACGCAGGCTTTGGCAAAGGAGCTTCTACGATCACGCCCTGCGCAAAGAAGAGGATCTTGAGAAGGCCGCGATTTATATATGGGGGAATCCCGCAAGGGCAGGTCTGGTACCCCATGCCGGGGAATATCAGTGGTCCGGATCAGGTGTTTGGGAGGATTGGAAATCCAGGATGTTGCCGTAGGGACGGGGTTGATGCGCGGAGCCGGTCTATTCAGTCTATTCGGTCTGTTCGGGTTTCGTAGGGGCGGGGTTTATCCCCGCCCGTAAAACGGGACAAACCAAAAAACCCCATGGGCGGGGATGAACCGCTATGGGCGGGGATAAACCCCGCCCCTACATTGCCAAAATGAATTTGATGGGTTAGGTTTTGGGTATCGTAGGGGCGCATTTTATATGCGCCCGTAAAACGGGCCGAACCCAAAAACCCAACGGGCGGGGATAAACCCCGCCCCTACGTCCAAGGAAATCCAGGTTACAGCACACACCATGAAATCTGATGGGCCGCAGTTTTTCCTCAGCGAAAGAATTGAATTATGTAGTTTGTCGCCAAAAAGGTGATGAGCAGGCCCAGGATGAGCTTTATTGCGCTTTGAGGCACGAACTTCTGCAGTCTAGCCCCGCAGTACATCCCAGCAAATCCCCCTGCCCCAAAAAGAAATCCCAAGGCCCAGTCAGGGGATGTGGACAGGCCTGATGCGGCTGGGATCAGGCTGTAGAAGACCACCCCTGCTATGGATGTGAGGAATGTGCCCATTAGGGCGGCCCCTGCAACCGTATAAAGAGGTAGCTGGAATACGGCCACGCAGAAGGGGGCTATGATGGCTCCACCGCCTATTCCATAGGTTCCTCCCACCACTCCCACCAGGAAAGCCAAAAAAAACATGCCGGGTGTGCTGAAGGAGAACCTCTGGCCCCAAAACTCGTACACCACCTTCTTGAGAGACCAGTGCAGGGTCTTGACCACAGCCTCAGGGGGCAGCCCAGCAGAGAGCCTGGCCGCATGTGCCTCCCTAAGCCTCCGGGCATGCTCCTGGAACTTCTCCTCCAGGAGCTTCATCTCCTTCTTGCCCCTCTTGGACCTGGGGGTCATCTCGTATAGGAGCCTCCCCCCTATGTACAGGAGCACGCAGCCTACGAAAAGCTTGAAGGTTTTTGGGTCCGGAAGATAAAGAACCCGCAGGTAGTATCCTATGAAGACCCCCGGGAGGGTGCCCAGGATAACCACCCAAGTGAGGGGCCAAGCCATTCGGCCTTCCCGCACATATCTGTACACGCCGCTTGGGATGGCTACGATGTTGTAAACAAAGTTGGTGGCGCTCACCGATGGTGTGGTGAAATGAAGTACGCTCACCTGGAAGGGTAGCAGGAGAAACGCCCCGGATACCCCTCCCATGGATGTCAAGGTGGATACCAAAAAGGCCACCAAAGGAGGGAAGAAGATCCATGTGGTGACCCCTGAGACCGGAAAAGTTACCTGGAGAAATTCCATGATGCCCCCCCTTTCCGCTTCAGCTTCCGAACCCTTTGAGCCTGTTCCGACCAGTGCGGAGGGCCTGTCTCCAAACCAATATGCTGGATCATATCACACCCCCAAAGAAAAAGGCACTCTTAGGCCGCCATAAACATGGGGACATGTTTTTTCAGTTTCTGATTCCAGGAGCCTGCCCTAAACTGGCAAGCCGGCCTGGAAGATGATAACCTATAAGCGAATTCTCGGTTGGAGCATCGAGAAGGGAGAGCTGCTTTGCTTGAAGTAAACCACATCAGCATTCCATCTTTTCCTTGGGGCAGAAGGCCTTTGGGAAAGGGGGCGGTGCTTCCCAGGGCCTGTGCCCTGCAGGAGTGGGTATATCTTTCCTCTGAGCCGGATGTGTACACTCTGGAAGATTTCTGGGAAGAAGCCACGATTCTTAGAAGGCGCCTGGAGGAACTTGCGCAAGCCTGGGAGGAATAGAAGAGAGGGCTTCTCTCGCCACAGGAAAAGCTCCGGCCGCAAGCACAAAACAACAACCGGGGCCGCAGGTGTAAAACGAACTCCTAAAGCTTTCCTTCCTAGCCGTGCTCTTGAGGGCTTCTTGAAACAAATAGGAGTGCCCGAAAGCGCTCCTTTCAAACCGGATCCTTTCCAGATTTCCGCCTTAAACCTGGTGGGTTCCTCGGATGTTTTGGTCTGTGCTCCCACAGGAGCAGGAAAGACTTGGATAGCAGCCCAGGCAATGGCCCAGAGGATGGCCTCTGGGGGCAGAAGTTGGTACGCTTCCCCCCTAAAGGCTCTTTCCAATGCCAAGTACGAAGAGTTCAGCCAAAGCTTCGGGCGCGCCCAGGTCGGCATCTTAACAGGTGATCGGAAGGAAAACCCCCAGGCCCCCATCATTGTGGGCACCACAGAGATCCTTAGAAACCAGCTTTATGACGCCATGGAAAAAGGCTTGGATTTGGGCGTGGACCTGGTGGTCTTGGATGAGGCCCACTACTTGAGTGACCCGGAGAGAGGTGTGGTCTGGGAGGAAGTGCTCATTTACCTGCCCGTGAGGGTGAGGCTCCTACTGCTTTCCGCCACCGTAGGGAATCCTGAAGAGATCTGTTCCTGGCTGGAAACTATCAGGGGGCAGGGTTGTGCCCTGGTTAGAGCCCAGGGCAGGCCTGTGCCTTTATACCCGCTTTTCTTGGATCCAGAGTGTCGTTTGGGACTCCTCCTGGGTAAGAGAGGGCTCGGGCCGGAGGCTGCGAAGTACTTGCAGGAGGGGCTTGCCAGGGCTGGGAGAGGCAAGAGGCCTCCGGGCTTTGAGGAGGTTCTTGAGGGTCTGAGGGGCCTTGACATGCTTCCTGCTATTTTCTTTCTGAAAAGCAGGGCCGACTGCGACAGGGCCGTGCAATCCTTCAGCGCCCCTGCCCGGCCTCAGCATGAGCAGGAGCAGGTGTGGGAGGCTGTGGAGCCCCTGCTTCGGGAATTTCCGATCTTGAGGAGCCACAAGCAGTTCGGGCCGATTTTGCGCCACAGGGTGGCTTCCCACCATGCAGGCCATCTCCCTCAGTGGAAGCTGGTGGTGGAGTGGCTCATGAACTCAGGATATCTGGAGGCCATATTTTCCACCTCCACGGTGGCTGCAGGAGTGGATTTCCCAGCCCGCACAGTGGTGATTCCACAAAGCGACAGATTCAACGGTCGTGAGTTTGTGCCCCTCACAGCCACAGAGCTTCAGCAGATGACCGGCAGAGCAGGCCGAAGGGGCAAGGACAGGGTGGGTTTCGCCCTGTTTCTGCCGGGCCGCCACCAGGACCTGCAGAAGGTGACAGAACTCTTGCGAAGCCCTCCGGATCCTCTGAGAAGCCAGATACAGATAAACTTCTCCATGGTGCTAAACCTTCTCATGTCCCACGGGCCCGAGGAAATAAGAGGGGTCTTGGAACGCTCCCTGGCCAGAGTTCAGGGAGAAGCTTTTTGGAAGGCCAGAGAGGAAGAGCAGCCTAAGGCCCCCGGGAGATGGAGGGTCAAGAGACCTCCCTGGGAACATTCCAGCCCTCTTTTGAAAGAGCGGCTTAGCAGGGGAAGGATCTTCTTGCACAGAAACGGATCCTTTTTTGTGGCGCTCCGTTTGGCAGAAAGAAGGGGCAAGCCCATTTGCATGGCCCACAGGGTTGGACGAAAGCCCAAGATTCGCAAGGGGTCACTGGTGCTTCGGGGTGTGCATCTGGAGGAAATAAAGACCCTGCTCCCTCAGAGATTGGATCTTCCTCCAGAGGAGGATCTGGAAACGCTCAGGCTAAGACTGGAAGCATTGGATTCAGAAAGTCTGGGAAGCGAGGCAACCCCTTACATCAGGGGAAAACGGGCTGGAAGCCACCGGGAAGAAAGCCAGGATTCAACTGTATCTGGTTGGCTTTGGAGAAGTTTCTTGGAACATCTGGCCTTTCTCAAGGAGACGGGCTTCGTGGATGAGCGGGATAGGCTCACAGCAGAGGGCCGTTGGGCCTCCAGACTCAGGCTGGACCATCCCGTACTTGTGGCCGAGGCCATAAGAAAAGGAGTCTTCGAGGGCCGGCCGGCCCCGGTTTTGGCAGGTCTCATGGCCACATTCGTGTTGGACAGGGACCGGGAGGTTTTCCTCAGAGGGCAGGAACTTAAGGAAATGGCCGAGGCTTTCGAGGAGCTCATCTGGGCCATCTACGACATGGGCAAGCTGCTCACAGAAGAGGGATTCAGAACCCCGGTGCTTCAGTTCTGGCCGGCTGCCGCGGCTTATCTTTGGGCCAAAGGGCTAAGCTGGAAGGAGCTTACAACTTCGGTGAGCCTGGACGAGGGGGACCTGGTCTCCCTCATCCTAAGAACAGCGGACCACCTAAGGCAGCTTTGCGACTTGGAAGAAACTCACCCCTCCCTGGCCCAGGCGGCCAAGCTGGCTTTGAGGCGCATCCAAAGGGAGCCTGCCGTGTACGCTTGAGGCACCAATGGAAGCCATGGGGACCCCCAAGCAGGATCATTGCAAAGCCTGTTACTTTGAGGGCTCAAGCCCCCAAACCCCAGTGTGAGCTTTACCATATTCCACTAAAACCAAGCCCGAATCCGGCACCCAAAAACGGGCTTTTTTTGAGCAGGCAGGGGTTGCCCCGACATATCCTCAAGACAACCCCGCATTATCCCTTTCTCAAGAACAACTCAGGCAGGCCGCGCAAATGGGCCCGGCTCAAAGGAGGAAGACGGGCTTTGGGCCCGCCCCCTTTCAGATCAGATGAGAGGATAGATGAGAAACCCTATGGAGGTGATGATGAAGTAAACAAAGAACACCATGAGCAGCCAGCCCATTATTTCCCTGAACTCCAGTTTGGCCACAGCCAGCATGGCTATGGCCCAGAAGGGCTGGATCATGTCGGTCATCATGTCGCCCCAGGCATAGGTCACCACCGTCTTGGGGATGCTCACTCCCAGCTCCTTGGCTGCCGGGATCAGATAAGGGGCGGTTATGGCCCACTCGGAGCCTCCGGAGGGGACAAGGTAGTTAAGAAGCCCGGCATACCAGTAAGTGAAAAGCAGGTAAGTTCCGGGGGTGGAAATAGCCACAAAGGCCTTGGTAAATACCGTGGCCAGGGCAGTGAACTTGAAAAGCCCGAAGATCCCGGCATAAAAGGGGAACTGTATGACTATTCCCCAGACCGCTTTCCCGGCATCCTCTGTGGCCTTCAGAAAGCTCCAGGGCCTCCAGTGAAACAAGATCCCCAGCATGAGGAAGAAAAGGTTTATGTTGTCCAGGTTTATGGACTGGGCCACCCCCTTTTGCAGGACCTCCCAAAGAAGCCACAAAAGCCCCCCTATGGCCACGATCAGGTTGAAGCCGGGCCACCAATTCATCCACTGGGAGGGGCTGATTTTCCCTGTGGGCCTTTCTGGAGGCTCATAAAGCTTCAGCTTCTCCATTAGCTCGGGCTGGACCTTGTAAGTTCTTTCCGGCTTGGGGTGCATGAGCCCCATCAGGACTGTTATGAGCACCAGCACTATGAGGGTCATGATCAGGTTATACCCTGTGAATATGGTCTCGGTGGTGGAGATGGTGCTCTCCAGGAGCTTGGACTGGATCAGGAAGTTGTTGGGGGTGTTCACAAGGAGAGTGGCGGAGCCTGAAAGCCCTGAGTGCCAGGTGCAGCCCAACCCTAGATATGCGGCCGCCACCAGGAGCCTGTAGTCGCCTTTGGGGTTACGCCTCACTAGGAAAAGGGCGAACATGGCGCTTGAGATAAGGCTCAAGCCCCAGTTGATCCAGGCCGTGATCATGGAAAAGAGGCTCATGGCCACTATGGCCTGCCAGGGTTTCTCCGGATTGGTGAGCCCTGAAAGGCCGTCTAGGAGACGCCTCACAGGGGGCGAGCAGGCCAGAATGTAACCGGTCATCATGATGAGACACATCTGCATGGCAAAGGAAAGTAGTGCCCAGAAGCCCTTTCCCCAGGCCACCACCGCACCTTTGGGTGTCGTGTCTCCCCATATGAGGGCCATGATGAAGGTCACTATGCTGAGGATCCAGACTATTACCAAGGCATCGGGGATCCATTTTTCCGACCAGCGGGTAAGGGCATCACCCCACTCTTTAAGAAAATCCAAGGTGGAACGCTCGGACCTCTCAGTCATATTCCCCCCCTCCTTTCATGATGATCCACCAGGACGGTTGAGCAGACTCAAGGATAAGACCCTACCTTTTCCCATCACCTCCTTTATCCAGTCTTGAAGACCAATTTGCCGGGGAGTTGAACCTGAACAAGAGTTGGGGAAGCTCAGCTTATTCTCGCTCGACTTGGGAAAAACCAGAGGGAACCCCGCGCAGACTCCTTATCATGTCCTAGTTGCCTGGTCAAGGCCTTATCCTGTGTTACACGGGGGGGGGATTTGAGCTGCCCATTTTATGCTTTCCTTTGGTTCTGGGGGGCCGTGGGAACAAACCCCTTGTGCCAAGATCCTGCAGGGCGGCTTCTCTGGAGGGAGTTGGGGGGCCGTGCTAAGATATAGGGGCTCAAAGCGACTGGTTTTCTCGAGGACTTAATGCAAGAAAAGCTTTTCCCTGGCTCTGTCCGATTCTCCTGCCGGGCAGGGGAGGCAGGTTTGAGAACCTGGAAGGTCTTGGACATTCCTTTCATGGATTATGATGAGGCCCGGGCTCTTCAGCTGGCCCTGGTGGAGGCCAAGAGGAGAGATGCGGGCTTCCCTGAGGTGGTGATGCTTCTGGAGCACCCGCCTGTGCTCACGGTGGGCCGAAGGGGGGACCTCTCGGGGCTGAGAGTGCCCGTTGATTTCCTAAAGAACAAGGCAGTGGGGCTTCGTGTGGTGGAGAGGGGGGGGCTCATCACCTACCACGGCCCAGGGCAACTGGTTTGCTATCCTGTGGTTCAGCTTCGGGCCAATGGTTGGAAGGTAGTGGATTTTGTCTCAGCTCTTGAAGAGGTGATGATCAGGACGGCCCTGTGCTTAGGCATCCAGGCCCGCAGGAGTCCTCTGAACAGGGGAGTCTGGGCGGGCAGCAGGAAACTGGGTAGCTTGGGCATAGCCGTGAGGGGAGGTGTGTGCTTCCACGGCCTTGCTCTCAACGTGAACACGGATCTTGAACCTTTCTCCTGGATAGATCCATGCGGGCTTGCCGGCATAGGTGTCACGAGCCTGGCCGAGCTGCTGGGGGCCAGGTTGGACATGGCCAGGGTGAGGTGGGCCATGAGGGGCGCTCTAGAGGAAGTCTTCAGGGTAGTCCTGAGGGAAGTCCATCTGAGCCAGATCCATTCCCTCCTGGCCTCAGCACAGGAAGGGGGGGCGGCTGCCAAGGGAAACATCGGATGAGAGAGGATCGAATCCCCAAACCAGCCTGGCTCAAAAGAAGGCTTGGCTCAGGGGCCACCTTCCAGAGGGTGCGAAGCCTGATCCAGGAGGGCCGACTCCATACCGTGTGCCAGGAGGCCCTTTGCCCCAATCAGGGGGAGTGCTTCTCCAAGGGCACCGCCACTTTTCTGATCTTGGGGGATCACTGCACCCGCAACTGCGGGTTCTGCGCTGTCAGCCATGGTGCCCCGCAACCTCCTGATCCGCAGGAACCCAAGCGGGTGGCCCGGGCCGTGAAGGCCATGGGTATCAAATATGTGGTCCTGACCTCGGTGAGCAGGGATGATCTGGAGGATGGAGGGGCCGCTCAGTTTGCCGAAACCATCCGGGAGATCCGCTCTCGAGTTCCCGAGGCCATGGTGGAGGTCTTGGTGCCGGACTTCGGGGGCTCGGAAGAATCCCTCAGAAAGGTCCTGCAAGCAGCCCCGCAGGTGCTCAACCATAACCTGGAGACGGTGCCCAGGCTTTATCCCAAGGTGAGACCCCAGGCGAAATACGAGAGATCCTTGGAACTGCTGGAGAGGGCCCGGCTTCTGGCCCCTCAGATCCCAACCAAGAGCGGGCTAATGCTGGGCTTGGGGGAAGAGCATGGGGAGGTGGAGCAGGTTCTGGGGGATCTGTTGGGGATCGGTTGCAGGTTGCTCACTTTGGGGCAATATCTGAGGCCCTCCAGGGAGCATTTGCCAGTAGAGCGTTATGTGCCGCCTGAGGAATTCGATGCATGGAGGGATAAGGCCCTCCAGATGGGGTTTTCCCATGTGGCCAGCGGCCCGTTCGTAAGAAGCTCATACAATGCCGGGGAGATGTACAGAGAATCGGAAAACAGGGGGTGATGGATGGGCGGGAACCTGATCTTGCAGCGAACGGCTAAATCGGAATGGGAAGAAGCTGTGGTGATGGTCAAGGGGGAGGGGGTTTGGCTTTGGGACAGGCAGGGCCGCAAGTACCTGGACCTGACGGCGGGCAACACAAGGCCCGTGCATGTGGGATACGGAAGGGAAGAAATAGCCAAGGCAGTGTACGATCAGATCTTGAAACTGCCTTACATCACCCCCATGCAGTACGCCAACGAGCCGGCTTTGGAGCTGGCCAGAAAATTAGCCGGGCTTGCCCCGGGGAATCTGAAATGGTTCACCTTTGTAAGCGGCGGGTCAGAGGCCGTGGAGACAGCCTTCAAGCTGGCCCGCCATTCTCAGCTATTCAGGGGGGAGAAAAGGCGCCACAAGATCATATCCAGAAGGGGGGCTTACCACGGTGTGACAGGAGGAGCCTTGAGAGCCTTGGGAACGGTTTTGCCCATGCGCCAGATCATGGAGCCTCTGGGGCCGGGGGTGGTCTTTGCAGAGTCCCCTTACTGCTACCGCTGCCCCATTCATCTGAGGTACCCCTCCTGCGATCTGGCCTGCGCCAGGGATATAGAGAAACTTGTGCTTTTTGAGGACCCGGAGCAGGTCTCGGCCTTTATCGGAGAGCCGGTTCAACAGGGCTTCGGAGCATGCGCACCACCCAGCGGGTACTGGCCCATTGTAAGGGCAATCTGCGACAAGTACGGGATCCTTCTCATTGACGACGAGGTGATATGCGGTTTTGGTAGAACAGGGCGCTGGTTCGGTATCCAACACTTCCAAATTGAACCGGACCTAATGACCATGGCCAAGGGAATCTCGAGCGGCTATGTGCCCCTTGGGGCCGTGGGGTGTACCGAGCAGGTGATGGAGCCGATCCAGGTCTTGAACCATCTCCACACTTACGGAAACCATCCTGTGGCCTGCGCAGCAGCTCTCAAGAACCTGGAGATAATGGAAAGGGAGCAACTTGTGGAGAAGGCAGCTCAGACAGGGGCATATTTCCTGGATAGGCTGAAGGAGCTGGAAGATCATGCTTTGGTGGGAGAGGCCAGGGGCATCGGGCTTTGGCTGGCCCTGGATCTGACTGCGGACAAGAGAACCAGGGAACCCCTTTCCTTGGAACGTTTGGGCCGCCTGGTTTCCAAGGGTAGAGAGCAGGGCCTGATAATCAGGTCCATGGGCCACGCCTTGGAGTTTGCCCCTGCCTTGAGCATAACCAAAGAGGAGATAGATCAAGGGGTGGGAATACTGAAAAAGATCTTGGATGATGAGGCTTGAGAAGGCAGGCCCAAGAGTTCTCTGCTGAACTTTGAACTCTCCAAGGGGCTTGAGCAGGCAAAACCAACAGGGAGATTGGGCGGGAGGCTGGAGCAGTTGAGTGGGAAGGGCTTGGATGTGCTCATAGTGGGAGGAGGTGTCATGGGCTCCAGCATAGCTTACCACCTCCTCAAAGACGGGCTGGACGGCACAGTGGGTATCTTGGAGCGGGATCCCACTTATGAGTTTGCCACAACACCCAGAAGCGCCGGGGGGGTGCGCCAGCAGTTCAGCGCTGAGATCAATATCCGCATAGCACTTTTCAGCATGGAGCGGTTCCAGCAGTTCGACCAGGAGATGGAGGTGGACGGGGAACCGGCGCATGCTGAGTTCCGCCAAAGAGGTTATCTTTTCCTGGCCGATGAGCGCAATTGGGAGGCCCTTAAGCGTCAACACAGAATTCAGAAGGCCCTGGGGGCCTGTGTGGAGCTCCTGGAACCCTCTGAGGTCTTGGAGATCGTGCCGGATTTGAAGCCTGAGGGGCTCCTGGGGGCCTCCTGGGGGCCCAAAGCCGGTTACACAGACCCATACGGGGTGCTGCAGGGTTATCTCCGCAAGGCCAGATCCCTGGGAGCCCGTTTCATCCAGGCTGAGGTGATGGAGTTGCTCCGCAGGGGGAGTCACATTGTGGGGGTAAAAAGCAAAGAAGGCCAAGTTCTGGAGGCGGGCTGCGTGGTTTTGGCCGCCGGGGCCTGGAGTGGAGATTTGGCCGCCACAGCAGGGCTTGAGATCCCAGTTGAGCCCCACCCGAGAATGGCCTATTGCTTCGATCCTGCCCGGAAGTTTGATTACGATCTCCCCCTGGTTATAGACCCGGAGGATCTCTACTTCCGTCACGAGTCAGGAAAACAGATTCTTACAGGCAAATCTAGGGAGGAGAGGCCGGGTTACAGGTTTGAATGGGATAAGGACTTCTTCATGAAGGAAATCTGGCCAGCTCTTTACCGGTGGGTGCCGGCCTTCGAACGCCTCAAGCTCCTGAGGGGATGGGCCGGCCTTTACGAGATGTGTACATGGGACCGCAATGGTCTTCTGGGGGAATATCCCGGCCTGGAGGGACTCTTCGTGGCCACGGGCTTCAGCGGGCACGGCCTGCAGCAGGCCCCTGCAGTGGGACAAGGCCTCTCGGAACTGATCCGCACAGGCAGATACCAGAGCCTTGACCTAAGCCCTCTGAATGTAAGTAGGATCTTCACCGGAGAGAGGATACTGGAAGAAGGGGTGGTCTAGCCCGCGTTGTTCACCCTAAGGGGAGAATGCGGCTATCTTGATGAGGTATTTGGAAAAGCAGGACTAAAGTTGGGAAACGCCCTGGTTTTGGGTTTCAGATTCGGTCTTGGTTTGAGTCAGAGCCTGCCAAAACGTGAGCGGGGGCTTGGGGAGATTTAGCCCTCAAAGTCACAGGCTTTGGAGAATGATCCGGGCTAGCCGGGCAAGGGGCGTTCTTCCAAGACCTCCACCCGGTAGAGAGAATTGCGGGTCTGGAACTCTCCGTCTCCCACTCTTATGACCATAGCTGATCGGAAAACTCCCCCTTGATCCTTGAACACCATGTAGTTGGCGCCAACCTTGGGCCGGGCTTCTTCCCACCCTACGAAGCTGGAGTGAACGTCCAAGGCAGCATGCCTTCTGCCGCTCATCTTGGTGATACGCACCCGACGTAGAGTCTTGCTTTCCCCTGTAAGCCCCTGGATATCCGCTGCCAAGGCCTCCAAAGCAGAACAAAGGGATTCGGCCAGAACTCTGTCCTCCTCCCTCCGTCCCAGGTTGGAACGCATCCCCACGAGATCCGCATAGTATTCCCCGAAATCCACCTTTTCACCCTTGAACATCCGGTCCAGTAACTTCAGGATTTCCACTGTATGCCTCAAAGCCATGTCAGATCTTCTCCTGATCTGGCTGCGGCGATCCTGTTGAGCCATGTGGAACCTCCTAAGGCGGCATGCAAGGACCGAAGGCCCTTCTCTGGTAGCATTTCCGTATATCCGTGTCAAGCTTTAACCCATATCCCACTTTTCCCCACCTGTTCCCCCTGCCTTATCCCCTTTCTTGGGATGAAAGAAAAAAGAGAAGTAACGTGGGTTATGCCCCTCATTTTTTTCTTGACAAGGGGAACTGCCCTCCTTATAGTGGCGCAGAGTGGAATAAAGTGGGTAAAAGTGGTAAGAACTCCCAAGGAGCCCCAATGTTTCGCGGCCGCTACACTCACACTATTGATGCCAAAGGCAGAGTAAGCATCCCCTCCAGATTCCGGGAGGTTATCAGCGGCCGTGCTGACCAGGCCTTTATGATCACCAATGACCTGGACCCTTGTCTGGTGGCCTATCCAATGCAAGAGTGGATGGACATGGAAAGACGCCTCCAGACTCTTCCCAGCTTTGTGCCTGAGACTGTTCAGTTTCGCAGATTTTTCATCTCCGGGGCTCAGGAGTGCCCTGTGGACCGTCAGGGCAGGATCCTGATCCCAGCGAATCTACGCGAATATGCTCAGCTGGGTCGGGAGGCCCTTTTCGTGGGGCTCCTGGAGAAGTTCGAGATTTGGTCTCCGCAGCTTTGGAAACCCAAACCGGAGAATGTTGAGCGCATGCGCGTGGTGCTTTCCCAATATCTGCCATGAGGGGAATGCTCCAAAGTCCTCAGGCTTGTCCTGAAAAGCCCAGGAGAAATCGCCTCCTGGCCAGACAGGTCATAACTCTGGGGCTTTGCGGATCGGGTTTTCTCATGGCTTCTCCGTTGGGCCTGGCCCCAAGACGCAGAAGTTCCTGCAAAGCCCTTGGGCCAAAGAGCCTGGGAGGTTCCCCCTCTTCTTCGGGAGGTAACCCGGGGCAGGCCCACATCCCGGTTATGGCAGAGCAGGTGATAAGGGCTCTAAATGCAGGGCCCGAGGGTGGGGTCTTCTTGGACGGGACCGTGGGCTCTGGGGGGCATGCGAGGCTGATTTTGGAGCACAGCTCTCCCGAGGGCAGGCTCATCGGCATCGACACAGATCCGGATGCCCTGGATCGTGCAAGAAAGAACCTTTCCTGTTTCGGGGACAGGGTGGTTCTCAGAAGGGGCAATTACGCGGATCTGGGGCGTATCTTGGGTGAGGTGGGTTTTTTTTGGGTGAAAGGGGTTCTATTGGACCTGGGCGCCTCCTATGAGCAGCTCACCTCCGCCCCAAGAGGCTTTTCGCTCAAAGGTTGCGGTCCCCTGGACATGCGGTTTGACCCCGAAAGTCCTCTCACAGCGCACCAGATAGTTAATTTCTGGTCTGAGGTGGAACTGAGGGATTTGTTCAGAAGCAAGGGGGAGGAGCCCTATGCAGGTAGGATAGCCCGAGCCATTGTAAGGGCCAGGCCCATCCAGACAACACAGCAACTTGCTGAACTGGTGGCCAGGACAGTGCCTGCCCGTAGGACTAGGATTCATCCGGCAACCAGAGTGTTTCAGGCTCTCAGGATGGAGGTGAACCAGGAGCTTTCCAACATCAGCCGCGGGGTGGAGGCCGCCGCTCAATGCCTGGAGCCGGGCGGGAGACTTTGTGTGATCACTTACCACTCTTTGGAGGACAGGCTGGTAAAGTCTCTGATGCGGGGAAAAGCGGCCTCCAAAGAGCGCTTTGGCCTTCCTGCCCGAAAACCCATACTCCCTTCTCCAGAGGAGGTGGCGCAAAACCCCAGAGCCAGAAGCGCAAAGCTGAGGGTCCTGGAAAGGCTCATACAACCTGAATCAAAAAGCCAGCCCCCATGATTTGGGAACATGGGGGGCAATGCGGGGCCGGGATGGCTACAAGCTGCGAGAAATTGAGCCATACTCAAAAACACCCAGATTCCAAGGCTCCCCAAAAGCTTCAAGGGAACTGCCCGAAGCTCTACCCGGGCAAGGCCTTGTCTCCTGGCCGCCCTAATGAGCGGTCTGGGGAAATGATCCGGGCCGAGTGGATTATGCAGATTAAAAAAACAATGTTCTGGCAGGAACAGAGCATGCCGCAAAGGAGCTGGATCCCTTTTCTCGGCTCAAGTTCACCTGGGGGGATTGCTTCTTGGAGAAATTCCGGGGGATGGCTGTGGCGGCTCCCTATTTTTTGAGCTCTTGGGAAAGTTTGGGACCGGAGTGTTGACATGGAAGCCTTGGTTCTTGCCCCAGCAAAACAGGACAAAGCAATTCCAAGGGAAATCCAGGGCCTCTTCCCCTTACGCTTGAACCTGGCCCATGTCTTGATCCTGCTTCCTACCCTTGTGGCAGGCTGTTGGCTCTTTGTGTGGTCCAAGGCCTCAGTGTTGCAAGAGCGATATCTTCTGGAAGAAGCCCAGAGAGAGCAGGCCAGGATACAGATGGAACACAGGACGCTCAGGCTCACCTGGGCCACCTTTACCTCCCCCAAGGCATTGGAGGAGGCGGCTCGCAAGAGGTTTCACCTGCACCATCCCAAACCCAGAGAGGTGGTTCGACTGCCATGAAGAAGAAGCCCCAGCCAAGGCAGCGAGACTGGATGCGCATGCGCTTCCTTATGCTTTTGGCATGCACAGCCCTGGGATTGGCCGGGGTGGTTTTTCAATCCTACAGGATACAGATTCATCACGGGGAAAGGCTGCGCCAGGAGGTCCAAAGGATCTACCAGCGGGAGATAACGGTTTTGCCCGCCCGCGGGAGCATTTATGATCGCAATGGGGAGGACCTGGCCATAAGCATTCCTGTTGACTCCATCTATGCCAGACCGGGCCGCATGGAAGATCCAATAGGTACCGCCAAGAGGCTGGCACCTATCCTTGAGCTGGACAGCGACACCATCCTGAAGAAGCTTCGCCAGGACAGCCCCTTTGTTTGGTTGAAGCGGCAGGTGGTGCCCACCGTGAGCGCCAGGGTGAGGGCCTTGGGACTTCCCGGTGTTGGAATAGTGCAGGAAACAAGGCGATTTTACCCCAATTTGGAACTAGGGGCCCACCTTCTGGGATTTGTGGGTGTGGACGGGCAGGGTCTGGACGGTATCGAGTATCAGTATGATCGGTTGCTCAGGGGGGAGACCAACAGGCTGGTGGTGGACCAGGACGCTCTGGGCAGACCCCTGGCCTCTGCCGAGGGACTCATAGTGGCCCGCAAAGACGGGCACAACCTGGTTCTGACCATTCACAAGGAGATCCAGCACTCCGCTGAGCAAAGGCTCCAGGAGGGCGTGGAAGCTGCCAAGGCAAGGGGCGGGATGGCGATGGTCATGGACCCCAGAACAGGCGAGATTTTGGCCATGGCCAATGTGCCCCGTTTCAACCCCAACATGTATCATCAGTACCCCAAAGAGGTTCTGCGAAACCGCTGTGCAGCCGACGCCTATGAGCCGGGCTCTGTTTTCAAGCCCATATTGGTGGCCGCAGCCTTGGAGGAGAAGCTCTGGAAGCCCGCCGATGTGCTCTATTGCGAAAACGGTGCCTACAGGCTCCATGACAAGGTTATTCACGATGTGCATCATTACGGTACATTGACTCTGGCGGGGATCATCCAAAAATCCAGTAATATCGGGGCTGCAAAGATTGGCCTATCCCTCGGGGCCGAACGGCTCTATCCTTATATCCGGAACTTCGGCTTCGGGCGGCCAAGCGGAGTGGATATTCCGGGAGAGGCCTCGGGCCTGTTGAGACCCCCCAAGTGGGCTCCCATAGAGCTGGCCAACATATCCTTTGGCCAGGGGGTCTCGGTGACGCCCTTGCAGCTCACCAACGCCTTTTGCGCTTTGGCCAACGGCGGGCGCCTCATGCGTCCGTTTGTGGTGAGGGAGATCCTGGACGCCCAGGGCAACACCGTGGAGCGACGCGCCCCCCAGGAGTTGGGCTCCGTGGTGTCACCCGAGACGGTCCGCCAGATCACTGAAATGCTCATCGCAGTGGTCTCCCCGGAGGGCACGGGTGGGCAGGCGGCCGTGGATGGCTTTCAGGTGGCCGGCAAGACCGGCACCGCACAGAAGCCGGATCCGCGTCACGGGGGTTACCTCAAGGGTAAGTATCTGGCCTCTTTTGTGGGCTTTGTTCCGGCCAAAGAGCCTCGATTATGTGTGCTGGTGGCCCTGGACGAGCCCCAAGGGAGCATCTATGGAGGCCAGGTTGCGGCGCCCGTTTTCAGGGAGATCGTCCGGGACGCCTTGGGCATCCTGGGGATCTACCCAGAAGAGCAGTTCTTGGCCCGTGAAAAGGGCCGGATGACTCGGGTAGGGTCCTCCTCGACCCTTCAGTGACTATGACAATTTAGAAAAACCCGGCTCCAGCTTTCCCGAAAGCATGGGCAGCGCCCTCACGGGGAAAGCCTCACGGGGCTGGGTCGCCCAAGCAAGAGGAGATTGGCGTGAAGCTTAGTGAGCTGATCTCTCCGGAGCACATCCTTGATGTGCTAGGAGACCTGGATGTGGAAGTCAAGGGAATGGCTTCCCATTCGGGCAAGGTCACACCAGGGGATCTTTTTGTGGCTGTACCCGGGACGGCCCTGGACGGACACCTTTTTCTCCAAGAGGCGGCTGCTCGAGGCGCGGCGGCCGCGGTGGTTGAGAAATTCCAAGACTCGGTGGCCGGGAAGCTGACACAGGTAAGAGTCTCGGATGCCAGAGAGGCAATGGCTCTTCTTGCGGCACGTTTTTACGGGGAGCCAGCTAAGGATCTAAGGCTCGTGGGGATCACGGGCACCAACGGCAAGACCACCACCGCCCATATCCTGGAATCCATACTTGAGGCCGCAGGCCACAGGGTGGGTGTTCTGGGCACTATCTCCTACAGGTGGGCGAAACAGCTCCTGCCTGCTCCCAACACCACCCCGGATTCCCTTGAGCTACAGAAGCTCTTGGCCCTGATGAAGGAACAAGGGGTTTCCCATGTGGTGATGGAGGTCACAAGCCACGCCCTGCAACAGAAAAGGGTCTTGGGTTGCAGCTTCCAGGTGGGGGTTTTCACGAATCTAACCAGGGACCACCTTGACTACCATGGAAGCATGGAGGCCTATCTTGAGGCCAAGTCCCTCCTTTTCAAGGAGCATCTCAAAAACAGGGCGGAGGGAGGATGGGCTCTGTTGAACCTGCATGATCCAGCCTCCCGGATCATTTCCCAGGGGTGCGGCGCGAAGATTGCCTGGTACGGAGTAGGAGACTGCGGGGATTTCAAGGCCGTGCAGTGGCAAGGGGACCGGGATGGGAGCCGGATTCTGCTTTCCTTCCCAGAGGGAGAGCTCTCTTTGGAGAGTCCGTTGATAGGGGAGCCCAATGTGCTCAATGCGGTGGCTGCCTGTGGATGCGCATGGGCCCTGGGGGTGGAGCCTGAGAAATGGCGGGAAGGGCTTGGAAGGCTAAGCCCTGTGCCAGGCAGAATGGAGAGGGTAGAGGTGCCGGGAATGAATTCGGAAATCACGGTCCTTGTGGACTACGCCCACACCCCCGACGCCCTGGAAAGGGCCCTGAGCACAGCCAGAAAATTGGCCAAAGGGAGGCTCATAGTGGTCTTTGGTTGCGGGGGAGACAGGGACCGGGGGAAGCGTCCCATGATGGCACAGGCTGCGGCACTTAAATCCGATCTCGCGGTTGTCACAAGCGACAACCCCAGAAGTGAGGAGCCCATGGCCATCATTGAAGAGATCCTGGAGGGTTTCCGAGGCACGAACCTGCGAAGAATCAGTCCGGAAGATCCCGCCTGTGCCCCCGCGTACACGGTCTTGGAGGACAGGGCCGAAGCAATCAGATGGGCCGTGAGGCGTGCCTCCCATGGGGATGTGGTGCTAATAGCCGGCAAAGGCCATGAGAATTACCAGATCCTGAGGGGAAGAACCATCCCATTTGAGGACAGGGTGGTTGCCAGGGAGGCTTTACTGGAGAGATGCCAATGAGCCTTGTCCGGCAAGAATTCTTGAGCCTGAGGGAGATTCTGGATGCCACTGGAGGTGCCCTGCTGGCCGGAGACGAGCAAGTGAGGCCCCTTGGCATTTCAACAGATACCAGAACCCTCATCCCGGGCCAGATGTTTGTGGCGCTTCGGGGAGAGCGGTTCGATGGACATGATTTTGCAGCCTCAGCCCTGGCCAAAGGAGCATGCGGTGTCCTGATGGAAAGGGGACGGGGAAGCGCTCTTGGACAGATTCCTCAGTACCCCGGAGCCGCCCTGGTGGAGGTTCAGGACACCTTGTTCGCTCTGGGGGAGATAGCCGGGGAGTGGAGGCGGCTCCACAACGCGACTGTTGTGGGGATAACGGGGAGCAACGGAAAGACAACCACCAAGGAGATGCTGGCCTCAATATTGGAGCGCAGCCGAAGTGTGCTCAAGAACAAAGGGAATCTTAACAACCGCATAGGCTTGCCCTTAACCCTACTGGAATTGAGGCACCATCACAAAGCCGTGGTGCTGGAAATGGGTATGAGCGAGCCGGGAGAAATAGCGAGACTTTGCCGCATAGCTCTTCCTCAGGTGGGCCTGATAACCCAGGTGGCCAGAGCTCATCTTGAAGGCTTGGGCTCCATAGAGGGTGTAGCAAGGGAGAAAGGGGAGTTGTTCCATGCCTTGGGAGCCCAAGGTACGGCTTTGGTGAACCTGGATGATCCATGGGTGGTGCGCTTGGCCAGCAGGTCTGAAGCGCACAAGGTGAGCTTCGGCTTTAGCCAAGGGGCAATGGCAAGGGCAGTTGAGGTGGAGCCCTTTAGGGATAAGGGCGCTAGATTCCGCCTGGAGCTGGCAGGAGAGTCAGTCTGGGTGTGTCTAAAGGCCCATGGGATCCCTATGGTGAGGGGAGCCTTGGCTGCCGCGGCCGCTGCCTGGGTCCTGGGAGCCCCCCTAAAGGATATCAAGGAAGCCCTGGAGGATTTCCGTGCCTTTGGAGGCAGGCTCCATGTAATAAGCCTGCCTCAGGGGAAGGTTCTCATAGACGACACTTACAATGCCAACCCGGTATCCATGAGCGCGGCTTTGGAGCTTCTTTGTCGGGGGGGCAGCGGTAGAAGAGTTGCGGTGTTGGGGGAGATGAGAGAGCTTGGGGCCTCCACAGCCTCGGCCCACCGAGAGCTTGGAGAGACAGCCGCCCGCTTGGGTGTGAAGCTCCTTGTGCCTGTGGGGAAGTGGGCTTCCTGGGTGGCCCAAGGGGCCCTTGAGGCTGCGGAAAACGGAGACATAGAGGTTCGAAAAGCCTCCAACTGTGAGGAAGCAATAGAGATTCTTCGAAGTCTCATTAGTCCAGGGGACAGGATCCTGGTAAAAGGATCCAGGGCTGCAGCCATGGAGACCGTTGTGGAGGCCCTGAAAAGCTTTCCAGCAGAGGCTGATTGAGCAATGCTTTACCACCTTTTCTACTCCTTCGTTGAATACAGCACATTTTTCAATGTGTTCAGATACATCACTTTCAGGACCATCTACGCCGTGGTGACTGCGCTTTTGATCTGCTGGCTTGTGGGACCCTGGGCTATCCGGCAACTTCGCAAGTTCTCCATTGGGCAGTCCATTCGTCCTGACGGACCGGCCACCCACCTCAGCAAGGAGGGGACCCCCACCATGGGGGGTCTCTTGATCCTTCTGGCGGCCTTGGTGGCCACCCTGCTCTGGGCTGATCTTACAAATGTTTACGTTTGGCTGGTTCTTTGGACTACCCTGGGCTTCGGGGCAGTGGGTTTTCTGGATGACCTAAGGGTGGTTAAACGAAGAAGCCACAAGGGTCTTAGCGGAAAGCTCAGGCTGCTCTTGGAATTCATCATTGCAGGCATCACAGCCTTGGTCTTGGCACACTACCCTGCTTTCTCCACCACTCTGAGCGTGCCTTTTTTCAAAGAGATCCAGCCCGACCTGGGGCCTCTTTACATACCATTCGCCCTTTTCGTCATAGTGGGGGCCGCCAACGCCGTAAACCTGACCGACGGACTGGACGGGCTTGCCATAGGCCCTGTGACCATAGCCGCAGGCACCTATCTGCTCTTTTCTTACCTGAGCGGGAACATCAAGACAGCCCAGTACCTCCAGATACCGTATGTGGCTGGGGTTGGGGAACTCTCTGTTTTGTGCGGGGCCATGGTGGGGGCTGGGATGGGTTTTCTGTGGTTCAATGCCTACCCGGCAGAGGTGTTCATGGGGGATGTGGGATCCCTCTCCCTGGGGGCTGCTTTGGGGGCCGTGGCTGTGGTGACCAAGCATGAGATTCTGCTGGCCATTGTGGGTGGAATATTCGTGGTGGAGGCCCTCTCGGTGATCCTTCAGGTCTCCTCTTTTAAGTTGAGAAGAAAGCGCATATTTCGTATGGCCCCCATCCATCACCATTTCGAGATGAAGGGTTGGGCTGAACCCAAGATCATAGTCAGGTTTTGGATTCTTTCCATTTTCCTGGGGTTGCTGGCAATAAGCACCCTTAAGTTGAGGTGAGTGCATACCATGGCTGTTCAAAGGACGGCCCAGGCAGGCAAATGAGACCTTGGGAATTGAAAGGCATGAAGGTCTTGGTTGTGGGTGCTGCCCGCACCGGAAGGGCTGCGGCTCGGTTCCTCTGCAGCAGGGGAGCAAAGGTGAGGCTGCTGGACAGAGGCGAGGAAAGCCGTTTCCCGGGGTTGCGGGAGGAGCTGGAACCCTTGGGGGTGAGCCTTGAGTTCGGCCCCCACAGGGAGGAGCCCTTTTCCTGGGCCCAGGGCATAGTGGTTAGCCCTGGTGTGCCCCCGGACATGGAGCTTCTCCAGGTGGCGGCTGCCAGGGGATGCCCAGTGGTGGCGGAATTGGAGCTGGCTTCCTGGTACCTCAAGGCGCCCATGGTGGCTGTAACCGGGACCAACGGAAAGACCACCACCACCACCTTGGTGGGCAGTATCCTTCAAGCATGGGGGAAAAGGGTTTTTGTGGGTGGCAACATAGGCAACCCACTGGTTCAGGCCTTGGACTTTGGGTTTGAGCCTGAGGTGGCTGTAGTGGAGGTGAGCAGTTTTCAACTGGAAGGTACATACCTTTTCAGGCCCAAGGTAGCCTCAATCCTCAACCTCACCGAAGATCACCTGGACCGCCACCCCACCATGGCTGATTATCGCAAGGCCAAGTCCAGAATATTCGCCAGGCAGGGCTCAGGGGACATTGCGGTGGTGAACTTGGACGATCCGGAGGCCATGGCAACCCTTCCTGCGCAGCCGCCCATGGAGGTGTGGGGGTTCAGCCTGGATGAGCACAAAGGGCAGGCAAGGCCAAGGGGTGACTCCATAGAGCTGACTCTGGGAGGCACCAGGCAGATGGTTCCCCTCCAGAATAGCTCTCTGGGCGGAGCCCACGGGGCCCAGAACAGTATGGCGGCTGCTCTTTGCGGTTTGGCCATGGGTGCTCCCCTGTGGGCGGTTTCCAAGACCCTGGGGGAGTTCAAGGGGTTGGAACACCGCATGGAGAAAGTGGATATTCTGGAAGGCATAAGCTTTGTGAACGATTCCAAGGCTACCAACGTGGGGGCAGCAATACCGGGGATTTTGGCTCCAGAGGGCAGGGTGGTTTGGATAGGAGGTGGGAAATACAAGGGGATTGATTTCAAACCCTTGGGAGAGCCTCTGCGTAGAAAGGCCCGGGCAGCGGTACTGTTGGGAGAGGCTGCCCAAAAGATCAGAGAATGCTTGCCGCCAAGTCTTCCCGTCTATCTGGTCAAGCACATGGAAGAGGCCGTTTGGCTTGCTTTTTCCCTGGCAAAGCCAGGGGATACGGTCTTGCTGTCTCCTGCCTGCTCCAGCTTTGACCAGTACCGGGACTATGAAGAAAGGGGGCGCCACTTCAAGGAAGTGGTTCGCCGCTTGAGGGAGCAAATCAACCCGAGTTAAGAGGTGAAAGTGGAGAGGCTGCGCAGATACGACTATACCATCCTGGTGGCTGCTTTGGCTCTGGTGTGTATCGGAATAGTCATGAGCTACAGCGCAAGTTGCGTGCTGGCCCAGGAGAAATTCGGGGATCCCTTCCACTTCATAAAGCGGCAAAGCCTTTTTGCTTTGCTGGGTTTTCTTTTCATGTTGGCGGCCATGAATCTGCCTTACGAGAGATATAGGCATCTGGTGTATCCTGCTTTGATCCTGAGCCTCGGAGCCCTGGTGGCTGTGCTTATCCCTTCCCTGGCTCATCAGAGCGCCAAAGTGCACAGGTGGATCTCCTTGGGTTGGTTCAGTTTTCAGCCCTCTGAAGCCGCAAAATTAGCCCTGGTGCTTTATCTGGCTTATTCCCTGGCCAAGAAGAGGGAGAGGGGCACCATCAAGAGCTTCTGGGTAGGCTTTCTGCCCCATGTGGCAGTCGCCCTGCTCATGATGGGGTTGTTGCTTAAAGAGCCTGATCTGGGGGCGGCCCTTGTGGTGGGGGCCACCTGTTTCTTGATGATGTTTTTGGGCGGGGTAAGGCTGGTATACATGGTCTTGGCCTTGGCCCCAGGGGCCCTGCTGCTTCTGAGCAGGTTGCAGGGCTATCAGCTGGAGCGCATAGAGACTTTTCTCAGGTATTTCTTTGCCCCCTGGGAGGCCACCCTCAAGGAGGCCTACCACCTCAAGCAGTCTTGTTATGCTCTGGCCAACGGGGGATTCCTGGGAATGGGTCTGGGCATGGGAAGACAGAAACTGTTTTTCCTCCCAGAGCCTCATACGGATTTCATAATCGCAGTGATAGGGGAGGAATGGGGGTTACTGGGTATTTCTGTGGTTTGCCTTCTTTTCCTGGTGCTCATAGTGGGGGGGGCCAAGATAGCCTTATCAATCCGGGATTCTTTCGGATCACTTTTGGCCATGGGGATTGTCATACTCATAGGCCTTCAGGCTGTGAGCAACATGGCCATGGCCATGGGGCTGCTTCCCACCAAGGGCATGGTGCTGCCTTTCGTGAGTTACGGAGGCTCCTCCTTGGTGGTGAACCTTACTGCTGTCGGAGTTCTCATACAGCTTTCCACCCGGGCCCAGAGGGAGGGGGAAGCCCAGTGAGGTGGCTCATTGCTGCAGGTGGAACAGGGGGGCATGTGTTTCCGGCCTTGAGCCTGGCCCAGGCTGTGCAGGACTCGGATCCGCAGGCCAAAGTCCTGTTCGTGGGGACTCACCGGGGGCTGGAGTCCAGGGTGGTTTCAGCCCAAGGCTTTGATCTAAAGAGGATCCCTGCCAGGGGGCTTGTGGGCCTGAACTGGAAGGCCAGGCTTCAAACCCTGCTGGGACTTCCCTGGGTCTTGACACGCTGTGTGGGGATATTGGCCGGGTTTCGCCCGCAGCTTGTGGTGGGAATGGGAGGATACGCGGCAGGACCCGTGGTGCTTCTGGCCTCATTGATGGGGATTCCCACTGCAGTGGCGGAGCAAAACGCTGTTGCAGGCAGGACCAACCGCATTTTGGGCAGAATTGTGCGGAGGGTCTTCTTGGCTTTTCAGGAAACAGAGGCCCAGTTCCCCCCGAAAAAAGTGCGAGTGACCGGCAATCCGGTAAGGAAACAGCTTGTGGAGGCTGCCAAAGAATGCCCTCCCCTAAAGTGGGAGGCCTCAGGGAAAGAGGAGTTCCGTTTATTGGTTTTCGGGGGAAGCCAGGGAGCCAGGGGGATCAATCTGGCCGTTAAAGAGGCTATTCCTCTTCTGGCACGGTTTCCCTTCCCCCTGGTGGTGCTTCATCAAGCAGGGCAGGCCCAGGTCCAAGAGCTTGGCCGTGCGTACGAGGAATCCGGGATTTCCCATGAGGTGGTTGAGTTCATAGAGCATATGGAGTTTGCATACAGTCGTGCGCACCTTGTAATCTGTAGAGCCGGGGCAAGCAGCCTGGCGGAGCTAGCCCTATTTGGAAGGCCCTCCATCCTGGTGCCTTTCCCCTATGCCGCAGACGACCATCAAAAGAGAAACGCCCTGCTTTTCCAAGAGGCAGGGGCATCGGTCATGTTGGAGCAAGGTGAGCTCTCGGGGGCTTCCTTGGCGGCCCTGGTTGAAAGGCTGGCCACAGAGCCGCACAGGTTGGAGCACATGGGAAAGGCCGCCAGGTCTTTGGCCAGGCCCCAAGCTGCTCAGGCCATGGTGGAGGAGTGCATGGCCCTGGTTGGGGAAAAAAGGTGAGCATGGTGAAGCGTTACAGACGCATCCATTTTGTGGGTATAGGCGGCATTGGAATGAGCGGCATAGCGGAGCTGCTCTTGAATTTGGGTTACGGGGTTAGCGGTTCTGACTTGGCCGACTCAGAGACCACCCGGAGGTTGGCTCAGCTGGGTGCCAGGGTTCACAGGGGCCACTCGGCCCAAAACATTGGGGATGCTGACGTGGTGGTCTACTCCTCGGCTGTTCGGCCCGACAACCCGGAGCTCCTGGGGGCCAGAGAAAGGGGTATTCCGGTGATTCGGAGGGCCGAGATGTTGGCTGAGCTGATGCGGCTCAAGTACGGAATCGCAGTGGCCGGAGCACACGGAAAGACCACTACCACCTCCATGATAGCTACTGTCTTGGCCCATGCTGGGTTGGATCCCACGGCAGTGGTGGGAGGAAAGCTCCAGGGTTTGGGAGGAGGAGCCAAGTTGGGCCAGGGGGAGTACCTGGTGGCCGAAGCCGATGAGAGCGATGGTTCCTTCCTTCGCCTTTCACCCACTGTGGCTGTAGTGACAAACATAGATAAGGAACACCTGGATCATTACAGAAATCTGGCCCACATCCAGGAGACTTTTTTGGAATTCATCAACAGGATCCCCTTTTACGGTGTGGCGGTGCTCTGTCTGGACGATCCGCATATCCCCTCTCTTTTGCCCAGGATAGAGAAAAGGGTGCTCACCTATGGGCTGAACCCTCAGGCGGATATACAGGCCAGCGACATAAGAGTTCGCGGCACCAGTTGCGTTTTCTGCGTGTCCCTCCATAGAAGCAGACTAGGGGATGTTTTCCTTCCACTTCCAGGGCTGCACAACGTGCTAAACGCATTGGCCGCAGCAGGTGTGGGCCTTGAGCTTGAAGTGCCTTTTCCCAAGATCCAGGAGGCCCTCAAGGGCTTTGCAGGAGTTCAAAGGCGCTTCCAGGTGAAGGCCACCATAGAGGACATAACAGTGGTGGACGACTACGGTCACCACCCCTCTGAGATCCGTGCCACCTTGAAAGCCGCCAAATCCAGTTGGGGGAAAAGGCTGCTAGTGATCTTCCAGCCTCACAGGTACAGCCGCACCCAGCACCTGTACGAGGATTTTCTCACCGCTTTTCACGAGGCGGACACACTTTTTGTGATGGATATTTATGGAGCCGGGGAGGACCCCATCCCGGAGGTGAGCGGCCAGGCTCTGTGCAAGTCCATTCGGCAGGCTGGTCACAGGGATGTGCACTACGTGGGCAGAAGGGAAGATTTGGTGCAAGAGGTGATGAAGAGGCTCGTCCCCGGGGACGTGGTATTGACCCTTGGGGCCGGAGATGTTTGGAAGGTGGGGGAGGAGTTGATAGAGAGGCTGGAGCAGGGGGATTGGCCAACGGAGGCCAAAGCTTGAGTTGCCAGGCGGCCGGTTCATGCAGCAAGAAGTCACTTTTCCCCCTCGGGGAATTGGAGGAGCTTTTCCCGGGCAAGGTGAAGTTCCAGGCCGACATGAGACAGTTTACCACCTTGAAGGTGGGAGGACCTGCAGATGCTCTGGTGGAGCCTTCAAGCCCCGCAGAGGTGGAAAAGCTTATGGCTTGGTGCAAGAAAAACGAGGTGCCGTGGTTGGTGGTCGGCAGGGGCAGCAATTTGGTGGTTAGGGACGGTGGGATAAGGGGGGTTGTGATGAGGGTAGGCAGGGCCATGGCCGGCTTGCAGGCTCAGGAGTCCAAAGAGCTGGTTCGCCTGCGGGTTCAGGCTGGGTGCCCTGTAAGCAGACTCTTACGGGAAGCAGTGCGAAGGGGTTGGGACGGACTTAGGTTCATGACCGGGATACCAGGCTACCTGGGCGGGGCTGTGGCCATGAACGCCGGGACCTCTGAAACAGGAATGGACAGTGTGGTGGAGGAGTTGGAGTGGTTTGATCCAGAAGCTGGAGTGGTGAAGCTCTTCAGGCAGGAGCTGAGCTTCAATTATCGCAGCCTAAGCCTGCCCAAAGGGGGCGTGATCCTGGAGGTCACTTTGGCCCTGCGCCCAGGGGAGACCCAGCAAGTGCGTGAGGCCGTGAGAATGCAGATGAGAAAGCGCAAAGCCGCCCAGCCCCTGGGTAAACCAAGTGCAGGATCGGTTTTCAAGAATCCTCCTGGAGATTTTGCGGGCAGGCTCATTGAAAAGGCGGGACTCAAGGGACTTAACCGAGGCGGGGCGGTGGTCTCTGAGCGCCACGCCAACTTTATTCTGAACATGGGAGGGGCAAAGGCCTCGGACGTTTTGGGTCTTATGGAGGAAATCCAAAAAAGGGTTCTGGAGCAAAGCGGCGTGCCTCTAGAACCAGAGGTGAGGATCGTGGGGGAGGATGGGTGAAGGAGCAAAACCAGCTCCCGAGCCTGGGCATGCGCTGGGAAGCCCGTCTGCGGCGCTGGAGCGTTCGGCTGGCTGTTACAGCGGGTTTTTTGGTGCTCCTGGCAGGTGGATGCCAGCTGCTGGCATGGAGTCCCATGCTCTCTTTAAAAAGAGTGGAGGTAACCACAGACGGGCGTCTGGAAAGGCGGGAGATTCTCCAACTGGGAGGGGTAAGGCCGGGCGAGTCCTTGCTGCACACAAGCCCCTCGGAGATTCGCCAGAGGTTGGAGGCTCACCCATGGGTGGAGAGAGCCTGGGTGGAGCGCAGCTTTCCCAACACTTTGCGCATCCGGGTGCAGGAGCGCAAGCCGGTGGCAAGAGTGGTGGTAGAAGGGAAGCTGTTCTTGGTGGATGCGTCGGGCAGCATATTCCCCGCCTACGACAGGCCTCCTCCAGGGGAGTGGATCACTTTGGTGGGATTGAAGCTAGAGGATTTGGATACCAGGCCCGAGGCCTGCAGGAGGGTGGTTTTGGAGGCAATGGCTTTGGCTGGTTTGCTGGCACAGCAGGCGCGGTGGAGTCCAGATGAGATCGCGGTGGATCCGGATCGGGGTATCCGCTTGGCGCTTCAGGGGGGTCCCTCAGAGGTTTTGTTCGGATTCGGGGAACTTGCCCAAAGGGTAAGGAGGCTGGAGAAGATATTGGAGCATCTCTCCAAAGAAGGGCGTCTACAGGACGTGCTCAGAATCGATTTAAGGCATCCCGGCAGGGCCACGGTCAAGTTCAGGGGGTAATGCGGCTTTACAAGCTGTGGAAGTGGTGGTCGGGCAACGGCTTTGCCTGAGGGAAGGGGTAGAAGACCATGGCCAAACAGAGCAACCTGGTAGTGGGCTTGGACATCGGCACCACCAAGATCTGTGTCATAGTTGGGGAAGTCACCGAGGGGGGAATAGACATCGTTGGGATAGGATCTCATCCTTCCAAGGGGCTTCGCAAAGGCGTGGTGGTCAATATCGACAGCACCGTGAATTCTATCCAAAAGGCCTTGGAAGAGGCGGAGCTGATGGCCGGATGCCAAATAAGCAGGGTGTTTGCCGGCATAGCGGGAGGCCACATAAAAGGCTTCAACAGCCACGGTGTGATAGCCATAAAGGATGGAGAGGTCACGGAGCAGGATGTGCGCCGGGTAATAGATGCTGCAAAGGCCGTCTCCATACCCATGGATCGGGAAGTGATTCACGTCATCCCCCAGGAGTTTATCGTGGATGACCAAGACGGCATAATGGACCCCCTCGGCATGTCCGGAGTGAGGTTGGAGGCCAAGGTTCACATAGTTACCGGAGCGGTTACATCGGCCCAGAACATAATTCGCAGCGCCCACAGGGCCGGGCTGGACGTGGTAGACATCGCTTTGCAGCAGCTGGCCTCCAGCGAGGCCACCTTGGCTCCGGACGAAAAGGAGCTAGGAGTAGCCTTAGTGGATATAGGAGGCGGCACCACCGACATAGCCGTGTTCCACAGCGGGAGTTTGAAACACACGGCTGTTCTGGCAGTGGGGGGGAATCACATCACCAGTGACATTGCAGTGGGGTTGAGAACCCCCATGGTGGAGGCCGAGAGAATCAAGAGACGTTACGGTTGCGCCCTGACCAGCCGCATACAGAAGGACGAGACCATAGAGGTGCCCAGCGTAGGGGGCAGAAAGCCCAGGGTGCTCTCTAGACAGATCTTGGGGGAAATCATAGAGCCCAGGGTGCAAGAGATTTTTGAGTTGGTCCATGGTGAATTAATGGAGGAGGGCTATGACAGCTTGATAACCTCTGGGGTGGTGCTCACAGGCGGGGCCGTAATAATGGACGGCATGACGGAGCTGGCGGAACAGGTCTTTGATGTGCCTGTACGAAGGGGTATCCCTCGGGGCATAGGGGGGCTGGTGGATGTGGTGAGCAGCCCCATGTACGCCACAGGGGTGGGGCTGGTAATTTACGGGAGCCGACATCCCGCCATTGAAGGACGTTTCAAGGTGGGGGACCGCAACATATTCGCTAAGGTGGTTAAAGCCTTTAAGAAATGGGTTGAGGAGTTGTTCTGAAGGGGGGTTAAGGCAGGCTGAAAAGCCGAAAAGAGCAAAGGGGAGGCAAAGGGACCATGAAAGAGGGAGGTGACGCCATGCTGGAGTTCGAGGAAACCAGGGTGCAGCCGGCCCGCATCAAGGTGTTGGGCATCGGCGGGGGAGGGTGTAATGCGGTGGACAACATGATCCGCTCCGAACTGCGGGGGGTGGAGTTCATCGCAGCCAACACGGACGTGCAGGCTCTTAAGGCCAGCTTGTCCCCCATAAAGATACAGTTGGGGGCAAGGCTGACCAAGGGACTGGGAGCCGGAGCCAACCCGGAGGTGGGCAAGAGTGCGGCCCTGGAGGACATCCAGCGCATCAAGGAAGGCCTTCTGGATACTGACATGCTTTTTATAGCAGCAGGCATGGGAGGGGGGACCGGCACCGGAGGTGCCCCGGTGGTGGCCAAGCTGGCAAGGGAGTTGGGAATACTCACGGTGGCGGTGGTGACAAGGCCCTTTTTCTTCGAGGGGAGAAAGCGAAGCAGCCAGGCCGAGCACGGCATCCAAGAACTGGAAGAGGTGGTGGATACCCTCATCACAATCCCCAACGACAGACTGCTGAGCGTCTCTGGAAAGGACACCAGGCTTCAAGAGGCCTTTAGGGTGGCCGACGACGTGCTGCTGCAGGCGGTCAAGGGCATAACGGACATAATCACCGTGCACGGGATAATCAATGTGGACTTTGCCGACGTGATGACCGTCATGTCCTGTATGGGCAAGGCCCTCATGGGTACCGGCTCAGCCACCGGGGAGAACCGTGGGACCCAGGCTGCTCAGGCAGCCGTGTGCAGCCCTCTCTTGGAGGACGTATCCATCGAGGGTGCCACAGGCATACTCATCAACGTGACGGGCTCATCCAAGAGCCTCACCCTGGACCAGGTGAAAGACGCTGTGGCCCTGGTGCAAAAAGAGGCCCACGACGAGGCCAACATAATCTTCGGGGCTGTCATAGATGATGAGCTGGGAGAGGAGCTGAGGGCCACGGTTATAGCCACTGGATTCAGAAAAGCCGCCCAAAGGGAAGAGGTCAAGCCACTGAAGGCTGTAGTGGGCGGCTCCAGGGATCCAAGAAGAGATCTGGATGTGCCCACCTTCAGGAGGGCCCAGTTGCAAAACGTGGCTCCTCCCAAGCGCAGGGAAAAGGTGGATGTTGAGGATCTTGACATCCCCACCTTCCTGCGAAAGCAGGCAGACTGAAATTACAGGATCTGAAACCATTATCCCAGGATCCTGTGATTTCGGATTAAGGATTTAAGGCCAGAAGGGGAGTTGCCTTCAGTCAAGGGGTCTCCTTTGATGGCCCCAGAGGTTGCTTGGATCCCAGAGTCTGGATAGAGAAGCAGCGCCGGCTCCTGGCGTGTGAGGAAAACCCGGTTGTAAAGCCGTGGGGAGGCAAGATACCCATGGGCCTGGTTTTTCCCAACACCTACTCTGTGGGCATGGCCAACCTGGGCTTCCAGCTGGTGTACTCCATGCTTAACCGGGAGCAGGACGTGGTTTGCGAGAGGATCTTCTGGGATCCCTCCGAAGGGTTCCAACCCTTCTCCCTGGAGACCCAGCAGCCCTTGGGACGATTTGAGATCCTTGCCTTTTCCATTCCTTTTGAAAACGACTATCCCCGTGTGCCCCAGCTTCTTAGGATGGCGGGCATACCCTTGGACTCGCAAAAACGTCTCCCACCTCATCCCATGGTGTGGGTCGGCGGAGTAACGGCTTCCTTGAACCCCGAGCCCATAGCCCCCTTTGTGGATCTCTTTGCCATAGGGGAAGCCGAAGCTCTTCTGCCCGAGCTCTTGCAGAAATACCGCTTTTGCAAACAACAGAGAGCCAGCAAGAAGCAATGTCTGGAAGAGATGAGCAGCATCCCAGGGATCTATGTTCCCTCACTCTACCGGGTCACCTACGAGAAGAGGGGCCTCATAAAATCCTTCCGGCCTGTGGGAGCCGCACCTGAGAAGGTGAAAAGACGGGTTGCCTCGAACCTGGAACTTGAGGTGCCCAGAAGCTTTGTGCTTGGGCCTTCCAGCGAGTTCGAATCAATGGTGCTGGTGGAGATAGGCAGGGGATGCCCCAGAAGGTGTTTTTTTTGTGCAGCAGGACATCTGTTTCATCCTGTAAGGCACCGATCCTTGGAGAGTCTTAGGAGCACCATAAAGGAAGCCCTTAAGCTGAGGGAGAAGATCGGGCTTGTGAGCTCCTCTGTTTGCGATCATCCGGAACTGGAGGGGATCTGCAAGGAGGTGTTCTCCCAAGGAGGTAAGATCTCGGTCTCATCCCTTCGGCTGGACCGGCTGGAGGATCAGCTCTTGGAGAGCCTGGTACAAAGCGGTCACAAGACCATTTCCCTGGCTCCTGAGGCAGGCTCCCAGAGGCTCAGGGATGTGATCGGGAAGGGGATTCGAGAAGATCAGATCCTAGAGGCGGCAAACAAAATTCTCTCAGCAGGAATAGCGCGCCTTAGGCTGTATTTCATGGTTGGGCTGCCTACAGAAACCCGCCAGGATGTGGAGCAGATAGTGGAACTGGTAAAGAAGCTGCTTCACCTGGGCAGAAAGCTCACCCGAGGCAAGGGGCTGGAGCGAATTACCCTGAGTGTGAATCCCTTTGTGCCCAAACCATGGACTCCGTTTCAGTGGCATGCCTTTGAGGATACCTCGGAGCTGAAATTCAGGATTCAGCTCATCCAAAAGCGATTAAGGCCCGAGAGGCGGGTACAAGTTCTCCATGAACCCCCCAAATGGGCCCGCATACAGTCCTTGCTGGCCCGCGGGGACAGAAGGATCGCCATGGTTTTGAGCCTTGTGGCTGGGGGGGAAACTTGGGAAAAAGCCCTCAAGGAGGTGAATCTTAACCCGGATTTCTATCTGCACCGACCCAGGGCTCCTGAGGAGCTGTTCCCCTGGGATTTCATAGACCAAGGCTACTCCAAGGAGCTGTTGTGGGGCATTTATCAAAAAGCCCTTGCAAGGGGGAGCCAGAATTGAGGAGTCCTACCAGCTCAAGGGAAATTGGCAAGGGTCTTGGATTCCCTTGTTTCAGGGGCTCAATGCAGAGGCTCCTAACCGGATGCATTGGTTTGCTCTACGGCTTTTTTGGCAGTTCCTCTTACCAGAGGGCTAGGATCAGATCCAGCGGCCTCCTCCAAGCTCTTAAGCGCCCGGGCAGAGCCAGTTCTGCGGTGAATTCCGGCCAGAGCCAAGACGGCCTCTTTTCTTACCTCCTCGCTTTCGACTCTAAGGAAGAACCTTTTGCGAGAGATCAGTTCCTGTATGAGCCCCACGTCCTCCTCTTGGCCCAGTTCAGCCATGGCCCTCAAGGCCTTAAGACGCACTTGGGTATCAGCGCCGCCCCTGCCGGCCCCTCTGGAGAGCACCGAGCGAATCCTTTCCAGAGCCTCCAGGCTCCCCAGGTTTCTGAGGACCTCCACGGCTTTCAACCTCACCCCCTCGTCATCGTCCTCCATGGCCTTTACGGCGGCTTCGGCTGCCTTGGGATAGCCTATGCTGCCCAGGGCCCATATGGCTTCTCTTCGAACCCTGGGATCCGGGTGGCCCATGAGGCCCATAAGGGGTGCCCCCGCCCTGGTATCCTTGAGTTCGCCCAGGACCATGGCCAGATTGCGCACCAAGTACCAGCGAGGATCCAAGAGCCCTTTTCTTACGGGCTCCAGGGCCTCCTCCCCGAATTCCTTCAAAGCCCTCATGAGGCGGAACCTCTTGCCCAGCTGTTTCTCCTCCCCAAGAAGCTCTATGATCTTGCGGGCTCCTTCTTCCCCCATAAGACGCATAGCAGTGAGAGCTTCCTGAAAATCCTTTTCCGAATCGCTTCGGATCTTTGCGGCAGCCTCTTCCAAGAAAGGGCTGGAGAGGAGTCTTCGACTAAGGTGCTCTTTTCTGGCCCCGCGATAAGCCGGCTCCAGAGCTTCCATGGAGGCTGCGGAATGGACTTTCTGGAGAAGGCTCACGGCTCCAGCCGAGTCTCCTTGGGAGATGAGCCCCAGGGCTTGCTCCTCCAGGACCTCCAGCAGAAACTTGAAGACCTCCTTGTCAGGCTCGTCAAGGGCCTTTTTGAGCAGGAATCGCCCCACCTGCTCCTTTACGCGGCCCGATCCTGGCAGCTCCTCCAGGAGGGCCAGGACCTCTCCCACTCCTTGGGCCACGGCTTTCCGGACCTCCCACTCGGGATGATTGAGGCCATTGAGGAACCTGTTTACAACCTTCAGAACATCCTCCTTGTGTCCCTCCTCCATCAGCTCCCGGAGCAAGGCCGGCACCTCCATGGCCAGCTGCGAGGTTATGGGGGAGCCCTGTATGAAAAGCATGGCCCTCTCCTTGGAAGAGAGGGGTTCCTGTTCCAGGATTTTGAGGAATTCCTCTTTGGACAATCCGTAGTCGGCCAGTTTGCGTTCCAGCTCCGGAAGCAGTTTGGTGCGGGAGGCTTGATCCGGAAGCAGGTATCTCGCAAGCTTTTGCTTCTTAGGAAGCTCCTTGTTTTGAGTCAAATCCTTGGCCAGGATTTCAGCAACCGCCTGGGGGGGCATTGCCTGAGCCATATCCTTGATCCAGGTGGAAATGGCTCCTCCTTGTTCAAGAGCCAGGTGGAAGAAATCCACCTGTGCTCCAAGCTCTACCCCCAACACCACCTGGGCCAGTTTGTCCCGAAAACGTTCCCATTGCTCGGGCTGGCCCTCCAAGAGATCCTCCAGGAGCACAAGCAATCTCTCCGCTGCCCAACGGGCGCGTTCGGCCGGGTTCCCCTCGGCCCCGGAAAAACCCTCGGAGAGGGCTCTTCCCACCCCTTTGGGATCCCTCAGCAGATACTCTGCCAAGGCGTCTCTATCCCCCTTGGACGCCCTCTCACCGGAGAGAACCTTCCCCAAAAGAGCCTCTCCGAGGGAAACCCCTTCAAAAGAACTGGGTCTCAGGGTTTGGATTCTGACATGGGTCACGGCCTGGGAGCGCAGTTCCTGGTCGTACGAGGGCAGTTCAGCCCCTTCTTGGAGACGCCTCCCAAGGATTTCCACGAGACAGGCCAGCTCCTTGCTGCTTGCCCCCCGAGAGAGGGTGATTCCTTGAATGCCTCTTTTGAGAAGGTCCGAGGCAAAAGACCTAAGCAAAGGTGTTGGAGGGAGCAGTCGCCCATCCACCATGAGGTGTTCCTTGGCCGTCTGTATGCGTATCCGCTCCCTGGATTCCAAAATCTTCCCCAGGACCTCTTCCACCCTCTCCAGGGATTTTTGAAAGGCCGGATGTTCCTGGGAGTACATGCTCAGATTCCTGGTGGCCACATTAAGAGTGCGCACCAACTCTTCAGGGGAGCTAGGGGAAGTGCTTGCGGGACTGGTCATGTAATTCCCCTGGGCCTAAGCCCCATGCTGGGGGCTGCGGGATTACCCGGAAACCGGAGAAAGAAGTATAAATCTGAAACCCTGGGAAATCAATTCAAACCACTGGAAACTTTTGACGAAATACAAAGGCAAACCGGGCTGTGCGGATCAGTGCGTTCTGCAAAGGATTGTGTAATCCAGAGGCAGCCGCAAGCCGTCATAAATAAAGTTTTGGGGAGGTGCAAACCAGCTAGGCCCGAAGCTCTCCAAGGTGCAAAATAAAGAAGCTGACAACTCTCATGAAGTACTTGAGATTAGAGCCCGAAATTTGACAAAATTTTAGATTTCCGGTATGGTAAGGCTTCATAAACAGGGGGTTCTCGGGAGAGCCCCTACAAGTTTCTCCTAGGTGAGAATCATGAATTTGCGTGAGTGGTTTCCTTCCTGGGTTCTCTTGGCGGCGGTCTTGGGGGTCTTCTCCTGTTCCCTGGACAAGCCTATCCAGAGCCCCAAGGGTAAGAATGCGGACGAGCTTTACAAACAGGGCACTTCCCAATTGGAACAGAAAAACTATCGCCAGGCCATAGAGACGTTTTACAAGCTCAAATACGACTTTCCCTCGGAAGCCGCGGCGGTTATGGCTGACCTTAAAATAGCGGACGCCCATTACTCCAACAAGGAATATGCTGAGGCTGCCGAAGGCTATGAGGAAGTGCGCAAGATGCACCCGGCCAGTCCCTACATCCCTTATGTGGTATACATGCTGGGGATGTGCCATTACCACCGAAGCCTTTCTGTGGACCGTGATCAAAGCGAGACAGAGAAGGCTCTGGCCGAGTTCCAGTATCTGCTAACCCATTTCCCGGACACCCCTTATGCGCACGACTCATATCAGAAGGCCCAGGAGTGTACAAAGAAGCTCTCGGATCACGAGGTCTATGTAGGGAATTTCTACTTCCGCATGAGCAAGTACCAGGCGGCCATACAAAGGTACGAGGCGGCTTTGGCCAAGTACCCTAACGTACCTTTGGAGGAGGAGGTGCTGTTCCAACTGGCCGAGGCTTATCAGGCCACCAAACAGCCGGAAAAAGCAGCTCGCACTCTTCAAGTGCTCTCCCAGCAGTATCCAAAGGGCAAGTATGCCTCTAAGGCCCAAAAACTGCTGCAAGGGGAGCTGGCCCATGCGGCCTCCTCATCGCAGCAGGATTCCAGGCCCCTGCAGGAGCCAAAGCCTCAAGGCTCTGCAGAGGTCTCGAGTCCCCCCAAAGGAGCTGTCTTGGCTGCCGCCTCGGCTTCTTCATCCACCCCGCCGAGGGATTCTGGAAGCTCTAAGCTCCAGCCTGACTCCTCAGAAGAGAAACCACTTGTGGATTCGTGGGGAAAATCCTTGGAAGAGATGGCAAAGCCTGAGGATTCAAGTCTAAAGCTTCCAAGCGAGTCGCAAAGGCCCAAAGAAGAGATGCCCCTGTCAAGCCCCCAGCAGGTCCAGAAAGCTGCCCCTTCAGAACCTGTTCTAGAGCAGGATTCAAAAGAAAAAGGCCAAGCCCAGAGACCTAAACAAACAGAAGTTGAGCCACCAGAGAAAACTCAGGCCATGATTGCTGCTGGTTCTGAGGCCTCAGACAGGCAGTTGGAATCAAAGCCAAAGTCCCAAGGGATTTCCCCCCAGCTGGGGATAGCAAGGGATACCAAGCCCCTTGCCGGGGAGGTTCCCAGCGCATCTTTAGAAACAGAAGGCTCAGCTTCAAGGCCACAAGCCCTCAATGTTCAAACCATTTCCAGCTCTTCCGTGGAGACAAAACCCAAAGCCAAGGGGGAGGAGAAGGCTTTAGCCGAAGTCTCCGATAGCGGGAATTCAAAATCCAACCTTCGCGGCAAGGCCTCCCAGGGCAAGGAAGAGGCCTTGGGCTTCGGTGAGCTCAGAAGCGACAAACCCATAAACATCACCGCTGACAGGATGGATGCCTTCCAAAAAGAGAACAGGGTGGTCTTTGAGGGAAATGTGGTGGCGCAGCAGGAAGAGACATATCTCTATGCCCGCCGAATAGTGGCCGATATGGCCCCTCAAGAGCAGGGAGGCGGTATTCGAAAGGTGGTGGCCCAAGACAATGTGAAGATCACCCAGAACGATAGGGTGGCCACGTGCGACAGGGCGGAGTTCGACCACCTGAGACGAACCATAGAGCTGCACGGGAATCCCAAGATCTGGCAAGGGAAGGACTGGATAGACGGTGAGAAGGTCCTGGTTCAGCTGGACCAGGAGAAGATGACGGTGGTGGGAAGCGAAGATAAGCGGGTATCTGCAGTGCTTCACCCCAAGTCGCAAAAAGCTGAGCAGGAGGAACCCCTGGGGGCCAAAGAACCCAAGTCAAGGCCAGGCCTGTCTGCTCCCTTTGCCCAGGTGGCCTCACAAGAGCCCGAGGTTCCCAAGGAGCCTGCCGGGAAACCGGGCACAGCCCCTTCCTCTGCTTCCGCAAAGCAGCCTACTGAATCGGCTGCCCGGGAAGAACCCGTGAAGAGTTCTGCAAAAAAGGAGACTCTCCAGCCCAAGGAGGCTGCCCCGCCTCAGGCAGCCGCCTTGTCTGCACCTTCTCTTCGGGCAGAGGAAGAGGCTGCCAGGATTGCTGCAAGCAGCCAAGCCCTTTCGCAGACGCCTAAGAAGGATCCATCCAGTTCCAAGTCATCCTCCTCCGAGACTCGGGAGGCAGACATCCCCAAGGAGTCTGCAGCATCTTTTGTGGGGAGGTGGTCCAAGGCGTGGCAGTCTAAAGACATAGACGCATATATGGCCTTTTACTCAAAAAAATTTAGGTCCGGAGCCATGGACTGGAATGGGTGGCGGGCGTACAAGGCGGCCACCTTCAAAAAGGCCCGTTCCATCGAAGTGAGCACCGAGGCTTTGGAATCCAAGAAACTGGGCTCAAAACTAAGAGTCTCTTTCCTGCAGCACTACCGGGCGGATCATCATCAGGACAAGGGGGTAAAAGAGCTGGAATTGGTAAACGAGGACGGGCAGTGGAAGATAATTGCCGAGACTTGGAAGCCTCTAAAAAGTGGAGGTTCCTGAGCCTGTGTCAAACCACGGGCAGGTTTGAGGCCGCAGGTTCCCCCGGGCCTGACCAGCTTAAGTGAAATAATGTTTGTGCATGGGTAAAGAGGGGACTTAAAGTCGGATTGCGGGCAAACCCAGCCTTTAGAAGCAAAGGAAGGGGGGTAAGAGATGGGCGGTTTTTGGCCCTGGTGGAGTTTGGGGATTGTGGGTTCGCCGGGCCCCGAGTCCCGCTGGAGTCTTCTGGATCTTATCCGGAACTCTGGGACAGAGGTCTGGATGGTCTTGATCATTCTTTTGGGTTTCTCAGTGGTCTCTTGGGCAATTATAGCGGCCAAGGTGATGTTGCTTCGACGCACCAAGAAAGAGACAGACCTTTTTTTCCGTTCTTACGAACAGCAACCCACCTTCTCGGCCATCTACAAAGACATAGAGGCCCAAGAGCTGCATAACAACCCCTTTGCAGCCATTTTCCTTAAGGGCTACAGGGAGCTTCTCAGGATTTCCGCGGCCCCGCCGGGCGCTAAACCCCAGGAGGGTGGAGCAGTGAGGGAGCCGGCTCGTCTCACGGTGGAGTGGACGGGCCTGGAGAGTGTGGAAAGGGCAGTCAGACAGGAGGGGGCCTTCCAGGTGCACAGATACGAGAGGGCCTTGGGATTTTTGGCCACCACAGGTAGCACGGCTCCCTTTGTGGGGCTCTTCGGCACTGTGCTGGGCATAATCCGCTCTTTCCATGAGATTGGCATGAGGGGCTCGGCCTCTTTGGCCACTGTGGCTCCCGGAATATCGGAAGCCCTTGTGGCCACAGCAGCCGGACTTGCCGCGGCCATCCCGGCCGTGGTGGCATACAATTATTTTGTCCAGCGCATAAGGGGTGTGGCCTCGGAAATGGATCAGTTCACGACCGAGTTTTTGAACCTGGTGCAAAGGCAGCTGCGTCCCAGGAGAGTGAGGGCCGAGGGAAGTCCCGTAAGCGAAGGGCCTCGCCGTCAGTCATTGCAGGTCTGAGGCAACAGGTTTGGGAGGATTCATATGCCGGCCCCGCAACAACGTTTTGGTACCATGATGTCAGAGATAAATGTTGTGCCGCTGGTGGATGTGGTCTTGGTCTTGCTTATTATATTCATGATCACAGCTCCAATGCTTCAGATGGGGGTGGACGTGGATCTGCCCAAAATCACCACCAAACCCATGCCTTCGGAAGAGGAAAGGGTGGTGGTAACCCTCACCAAAGAAAGGAAGTTCTTTATTGACAAGTACGAGGTGCCCCAGGAGCAGCTGCGGGAGAGGCTCAAGTCTATCTTGGACAGGAGGGTGAACCGGGAGGTGTTTCTGAGGGCGGATCAGTCGCTTCCTTATGGGGAGGTAATGGCCCTCATGGGGATGTTGAGGGAGTCGGGGGTGGAAAAGCTGGGGATGGTGACAGAGCCTTTGGAGGGGAAGCGACCGTGATTCGGGCAGGAGATTGGGGGGCCCCAGAGGGGCATCCGGCCTGGCACTGGATGGTGCTGCTTTCCATATTGCTTCACGTAGCTGGGGCTGTGGCCTTAGTGGCTGTAGAAAAACAGATTCCCCGAAGGAGCATAGACCCTTCGGTCATTTCCGTGAGGCTTGTGGGTGCTGTGCCTGGTCCGGCCATGGTTCAGAGCGCTCCTTCCAGCGGGCAAACCGCCCCGGCTCAAAGCAAACCGGCCCAACAGGAAAAGCCTGCTCCCAACAAGATCCCCATCCCGGTACCACAGGCGGAAAGAAAGGCTGTGAGCATTCAGCCCACGGAGGTAAAAGTCCCTGAGCGCACGCAAGCAGCCCAAAAGCTAGAGCTTCCAAAGGAAACCGAGCCCAAGACATCACAAGGGGGGAAGGGCAATGCCAAGAGCGGCTCTGATGTTGGTCCGAAGGTAGCTGCCGCTCAACCCGGGGGAGGCGGGGGCGGGAAGCTCACTGCAGAGGAAGCAAGGTACCTTCAAATGCTGCAGGATCGGATAGAAGAGAGCTGGAGGGCCTATGTGCCGGCTGAAGAAGGAGGGGTTTTGGGAGAGGTCAGAATCCAGATCTCAGGGGACGGCAAGATCAGGGAGTTTGCCTTTGTAAAGGGCTCTGGCAAGTCCCATGTGGACTCCTCCATTGTGAGTGCCCTGAGCAAGGTAGCGCTTCCCCCTCCGCCCGCCTCCCTTGCGGACAAGCCTTTGGTGCTGCGTTTCTGGCCCTCCGGACCAAAAGCTCCTTGAGGGCCGGGAGTTTAGAGATGGTTTCCCAAAACAGGAGTTCCAAGAGGGGAGGAAAAGTGAGGCGCGCCTTACTGGCAGTCTTCTTGGGAGGGCTTATGGGGCTTGCATGGTCACCTAGGACCGAGGCTCAGGTGGTCATAGACATATTCGGGCCCGCCATTCCCCGATTTCCCATTTGTGTTTTTCCTTTCAAGACTGAAGGCCCGGATGTCTCCAGTGCTTCCCAGGAAGCCCAACGCATCCTTAATCAGGATCTGCGCATCTCGGGCTTTTTCGAGATCTTGGATCCTTCCAAGGCCCTGGCCGACCCCTTCCGACAGGGCCTGGAGCCAAGGGAGGTTGATTTCGAGGTCCTGAAGCTCTTGGGAGCAGATATTGTGGTGGGTGGCCGCATGGCTATGGAGGGGGGAAATCTGAGATGGGAGGCCCGGCTGTATGACCAACCACAAAGAAGGATGCTTTTCGGGAAGGTTTACAAGGGAGGTTCACAGGATGTGAGGATAATGGTGCACAGGTTTGTGGACGAGATCGTGAAATACTACACAGGGGCCCAGGGGATATTTCAGACCCAGATCGCGTTCATCTCCAACCGCTCAGGGGCCAAAGAACTGATGCTTATGGACGCTGACGGGGAAAACCTCCGCCAGCTGACCCAAGACAAGAATCTGGTGCTTTCCCCCAGGTGGTCTCCGGACGGTCGGGAGGTGACGTTCATTTCTTACACAGGTGCCAGTGCGCATCTTTTCGCATTGCAACTGGATGGCTTGAAACGGAGGGTCCTCTCTGCAAGGGAGAACATGAACGGTCCGGCAGCCTGGTCGCCCGATGGGAGCAGGATCGCCACCACCTTGAGCATTCACGGAAACCCTGAGTTGTACCTCCTGGACCGCTCAGGCAACATCCTGCAGAGGCTGACCCAGCACCCAGGAATAGACGTCTCACCCAGCTGGTCCCCGGACGGTCGGTCCCTGGCCTTTGTCTCGGACAGGGCGGGGGGGCCCCAGATCTTTGTGATGGATGTGGCCTCGGGCCAGGCCAGGAGGCTAACTTTCGAGGGGAAATACAACTCTGAGCCGGCCTGGTCCCCTAGGGGGGACAGGATAGCGTTCTCCTCCACGGTAGGCGGGGCTTACAGGATCTGTACTATACGGCCTGACGGGAGGGATCTGGTGCAGTTAAGTAACGGGGGGGGCAGCGACAACTCACCTACCTGGTCTCCAGACGGCCGTTACATTGCTTTCAGCTCCACCAGGGCAGGGGGATCTCAGATCTATATAATGCTTTTCAACGGCCAGAACCCCGTGCAAATAACCCGTTTTGCAGGGGAACAGAGCCTTCCGGCCTGGTCTCCTTGGCTTCAGGAGCACTGAGGAGGAGCATTGGGCAGGGACGGGGCTGGGGGAATCTTGACACCCGGTGGGGCTGGTTTGAGAATGTTAAGAATTTTCAGTTGGGATGGAATGAAAGGAGGTTGGTAATGCGCAGGATTACATTTTGGTTTCTGGCTGCCTTGATGCTTGCGGCGGTGCCATGGCTTACAACGTCGTGTGCCAAGAAGGCTGTTCAAGGGGAAGAGGGGGTTGTGGGGCCCTCAGAGACCAGGCCAGGGGAAAGGCCTGGAGCCGGTATGATGGGTGGGAGGCCCACAGAAGAGACCCTGTCTGCTGAGGAAAGGCGAAGGAGAGAGGCCGAGGCTGCTTTCACCAATGAGGATATTTATTTTGCCTTTGACAAGTACGACATAGATGCGCGCGCCAGGGAGATTCTGGCCAACAAGGCCTATTTTCTAAAACAGTATCCCAACGTGAAGATCCTCATAGAAGGGCATTGCGACGAGAGGGGCACGGCCGAGTACAACCTTGCTTTGGGAGAGCGCAGGGCCAACTCCGCCAAGCAATACTTAGTGCAGCTTGGGATTTCCGAGAGCAGGATCTCCACAGTCTCCTACGGCAAGGAGAGACCCCTGGATCCGGGGCATAACGAAGCGGCCTGGGCCAAGAACCGAAGGGCTCATTTTGTGATAGTGTCCAGGTAATCCCTGCAGTTGCTTGATCGGCTTTCGGCCTGCAAAGGCTCTCGAGGAGGTATGTTGAGCCATGAGGACTTGGTTTAAAGCCGGAGTTCTCGGAATTCTGCTTATCCTAGGGGTGGCGGGCTGTGCCACCGAAGGGGATTTCCGCTCCTTTCAGGTGGAGGTGCGACGGGAGCTGGCCCAGCAAGACCAGCAGATGAGGGAACTGAGGCGAAGGGTTGAAGAGCTTCAGGCGGAACGCTCGCGGGGGAGTAAACAACTGGCTGATCAGATGGCCGAGATGGGAGCTTTGCAAAGGGAAGTGGCTTCTTTGCGCGGGCAGGTGGAAAGCATCTCCCAGCGGGGAGGCGGGGGGGAAGAGCTCAGGAGGAGTCAGGCTCAGATCAGGCAGGAATTAGATGCATTGAGAAGGGCCGTAGAACAGTTGGGAGGGAGCCTCCCTGGTACTGCTCCGGGGGTAGGTGTCATGGCTCCCCCCACTCAGCCTACCTCTCCGCAAGCACCTGTGGAAAAGGTGGAGGATCTTTACAAGAACGCCATGGTGCGATTTGAGGAGGGGGACAACCCCAAGGCCCGAGAGGGATTCCAGGCAGTGGTCTCGCGTTTTCCTGACTCCAATCTGGCGGACAACGCCCAATTTTGGATTGGGGAGTGTTATTTCCGGGAAGGGAACTTCAAACAGGCCATTCTGGAATATGAAAAAGTCATTTCCCAATATCCCAAATCGGCCAAGGTGCCTGCAGCTCTCTTCAAACAAGGCATGGCCTTTGAGAAACTGGGTGATCTGGAAAGCGCCAGATACCTTTACACAAAAGTGAACAAGGACTACCCGGAAAGCGATCAGGCCCGAATGGCAGAGGTTCGGTTGCGCAATATCCCTTGAGCCGGGCCACCCAGTCCAGCGGCAGATCAGCCTTTGGAGCGCACGAAGATGTTACGGGCCAGATCCGCGTCCATGGCTATGGTGCTCTCCCCCACCTGGATCACGAAGGTGGGGTGGCGCTGCCTAAGCCGGATGGATGTGCCCGGGATAACCCCCAGGGAGCTTAGCTGATGAAGGCGGGATCTGAACCTGGGGGTTATGAAGGTTATGGTGCCTTGCTGGCCCAGATGCAGGTCAGCCAAGGGCCGGACAAGGGGGGTCACCTCTTTGGCGAATTTCCGGCAACAGGGGCCCGGGGGAATGGGCCTCCCGTGGGGACAAGTTTGGGGATGGCCTAAGAACGTACAGATGCTCTCTGTGGCATCCGGGCTCAGAATGTGCTCGAAGCGGCAGGCATCCTCCTCCACCTGATCTGCTCCCATGTCCAGCACGTCATGCAGCAGACGCTCTGCCAACCTGTGGCGGCGAACAATTTGAGCGGCCCTCAGTTCTCCCTCGGGCTCGAACTGGAAACGTTCCCCCTCCACCTTGACCCATCGGTTTTCCATTAAGGACAAAAGCAGGTGGGAGGCCTCGGCTTCCCCTACAGCCTCCTTTATGTGGGCCAATTCCTGACGTCCCTCTTCCCTCAAAGACCAAAGCGTCTCAAGATACTCCTCCAGCCTCTGCTCATCCTCCATGGAACGGCCTTGGGGGGAGCCGTGTCCTCCTCTATGTCGGTGTCTCATGTGTTTTCCTCCTTCTCAGAAACCTGCGGATCCAATCCAGGACAGCCGAGCTTTCCACAAAGCCGTATCCGCAGTGCGGACAACATACTAACCTTCGGCACCGGCTTGCGCCTAGGGGACAACCCGAGCAGGACTTGCCCGACTCCCTGTGGAAGCGATGCCCGCAAAGAGGACACTGAATCTGCTCATTTGCCTTATCTAAGGAGTCCATCCGGTCCACCTAAGCGCGTGGTTGAGCAATCCACCAACTCCGAAGGCCACAGGAAAGATCACCAGCATTATGCCTGCGGCCGTGCGCCAACCCCTTTCCTTGAAGATCATCATTAAGTTGGCTACACAGGGCACAAAAAGCGTGATGGTCACTAGGCTCACCAAGACCTGAGCGGGATCCAACTCCCCCTGCCTGGACAGGGCGTAAAGGCCTGCTGCTCCGTAATCCCTTCTCAAGAAACCTATTAGAAAAGCCTCTGTGGTGCGCTCCGGAAGCCCCAACCAAGAATGAACCAGGGGTTGGGCCACTCTTTGGAGGGCTTCCAGCAGTGCGGCTCGATCCAGCACAAAAAGGATGAGTGTGGCCAAGATGAAAAGGGGCACGGCTTCCTTCAGGTACCATTCAATTCTGGCCAGGGTTTTCACAAGAACATTTCTCAACTGGGGGATCCTCATGGGAGGAATCTCCAACACAAAGGCACCTTCTTCCCCGGGAAGCACCTTGGCTGCCAGAAATCCTACCGCCAACATGGTGCTGATGACCACTCCCACCCAAACCATCACTGCTGTGCCGGAAAGCCCTCCCAACATCCCCAAGATCACCCCCAGTTGGGCTGAGCAGGGTACCCCCAGGGCCAACAGCAAGGTGACAAGAACGCGTTCTCTCTTGGTGTCCAGGATCCTGGCTGTAAGAGTTGCCATCGTGTCGCAGCCAAGCCCCAACAACATGGGCAGCACCGCCTTTCCGCTTAGCCCCACCAACTTGAAGGCTCTGTTCACCAGCACAGCCAAACGCGGCATGTAGCCCGAATCCTCAAGGATCCCAAAGGTAAAGAAGAAGGTCCCCACAATTGGGAGCACTATGGCCAGGGCATAGGTCAAAGCCATGCTCACAAGCCCGTATTGGCCCACCAAAAGATCTCCTAGAATGGGCAGGGGTATATGTTGGGCGGCCTGTTTTGCCCAGGGCACCAGAAGTTCTCCGAAAAGCTCCTCCTCTATCAAGTCCACCAAGACACCTGCCCCCAACTTCCCCACCAGCAAGTAGATGATGAAGAGCACTGAGAAAAGGATTGGGAAACCCCACAAGGGATGCATGGAGAGATCCCCCAGATACTGGAGCCTTCCTTGAGCCTTTCGGGCTTCTCGACGCATCACCTGCTCAACGATCTGGTCGGCTTTCAGGAGTCTGTGTTTGTTGATCACGTAAGCCAGGGGTTCTGGGTACATGGCCTGAAGGGCTCTACAGATCTCGGCGATGCGGGCCACATGCTTTTCTGTGACTCGGGCGTTCAGCCAAGGGGAGAGGGTTTCATCCCCGCAAAGAAGCATGAGGGCAAGGGATCTTCGAGTGATGGGGGCCTCTGGCAAAAGAGGCTCCAAGGCTGCCACTGCCTGCTCTATCTCCTGGGGGAAAGTTGTGGTGCAGGAGCCTACCTTGAGCTTTTCCAAACACTGGATCACCCGGTCTATGCCCTTTCTCCTTGTGGCTACAGTGGTGACCACCGGGATCCCCAGAATTTCTGAAAGACGCTTTACATCTATCTGAATCCCCAAATCCCTGGCCTCGTCCTCCATGTTTAGAACAAGGGCCTGATCCAACCCCATTTCGGCCAGCTCAAGGGTAATAAGCAGGGCCCGGCGAAGGTTCTTGGAATCCGCCACTTGGATCACTTTGTGGCCCCCTTCCTCCATTAGCAGATCTCTGGTGACCCTTTCGTCCTCTGAGTGGGGCAGCAGGTTGTTCACCCCCGGGGTGTCTATCACCTGGAAGCGTTTGCCCAGAAGCCTGGCATTGCCTCGGCTGACCTCTACCGTGGTGCCCGGGTAATTGGAAACTGTCACATACCTGCCTGTAAGGGAGGAGAAAAGAACGCTTTTCCCCACATTAGGATTCCCCACAAGAAGTATTTTCTCCATGGGAGCCTGCTCACTTGGCACTGCATCATCTCTGTGGTGCAAGAAAAGCCCTCCTGAATAAAGCTTAGTCCTCGCTGCTTGCAGACCTGCAAGAGGCCCGCAAAGCCTCCAGCAAGTGGGGATTCTCTTTAAGGTGACCCAACAAGGCCTCCAAGGCCTCAAGGGACTCGGAGCTTATGGAGTGCTCAATCCTACAGGCCTCCTGGCGGGCCTTATTCTTTGGGATCCCCAACACCTCGGAGAAAAAAGCCACCAACACCTCTTCACGTCGAATCACCTGTTTGGCCATGCGACGCCCGAGAGGAGTAAGGCGGATAGGACCATAGCGTTCAAAAGTCACAAGCCCGAGTCTACCCAGCTTGGGTATGGCAGTGGAAATACTGGCGTTGGTAAGACCCAAAGAATCGGCAAGTTCTTTGACCCTGACCAACCCTTTTCCCCTCTCCAGCCTAAGAAGGGCCTCCAGGTAATCTTCCATGCTGGAGGTAAGAGTAGGAGACCTCATGAATAGTTTAACTCCACAAAGAAAGTTCGCTATGTCAAACTTTAGAGCAGCCATTCCGCCCTGTCAACCCATACCCTATGAGCCCAC
>CAYPWF010000024.1:32657-50796 GCA_964414345.1 uncultured Desulfarculaceae bacterium | reverse complement strand
CAGCTGGAGCTCTACGCCAAGCTCAACATAGCTTGCGAGCCGATCAAACCAAGGAAGACTTGGCTAAAGCCAGTTTAGTGACTAACCAAAACACAATACCTTGATATAACTGGATTATTGACTCAGAGGTGCGGAAGTTGGGTTAGGTAAGAGTCCGGCCTGTCCATCGCACAGACCAAAGCAAACAGACGCGACAGACTAGATAGAGCGATTGGACCAGATGAACAGAGCAGATCAGAAAGACCAGATTCTCAACCTGCCCAAGGATGTGCCCAACCAGCCAGCAGCTTTATCCTAACGAAGGTATTATCGTTATAGAAGAATACGAGTCCACCTGCCAGGAGGAACCCAGATGACTGCAGAAACCCCAAAGGCAGCGCACAGGGTACCCGAGAGCGAAGGCTTAAAATTTAAAAGCCAGCAGCCCCCCCAGCCACTTTGGAGCGTACCACCAGAGAGGCTCATAGAGGAGCTGGATTCCTCTCCCGCCGGACTCACCCAAAGCCTAGCCATGGAACGCCTGGTTTCCCACGGCCCCAATCTCTTGAGCCGACAAAGATCGGCAGGCACCATCAATCTTCTTCTAAGTCAGTTCAAGAGCCCCATCGTGTTGATCTTGATCTTCGCCTCAGTCCTTTCCTTTTTCCTCCACGACCCAGTAGACGCCCTCATCATAACGGCCATAGTGCTCGTAAGCGGGCTTTTGGGCTTCTGGCAGGAAAGGGGAGCCGCTAACGCATTGTCCCGCCTTTTGGCTCTGGTTCAGACCAAAGCCGTAGTATTGCGAGACGGAGTTGAGAAAGAACTCCCGGCAGAACAGATCGTGCCTGGAGACGTGATCCTGCTTGCTGCCGGGGCAGCTGTGCCGGGTGACTGCCGTATCCTGGAGGCCAAGGACCTTTTCGTTGACGAGGCGGCTCTCACAGGGGAGAGTTACCCGGTCGAGAAGGCCCCAGGACTTGAGCCCCCGGATATTCCCATGGCAAAAGCGGCCAACAGCCTCTTCATGGGGTCCCATGTGGTAAGCGGAATGGCCAAGGCCCTGGTAGTGAAAACGGGACGAGACACCGAGTTCGGCGAGATCTCCCAGAGATTGAGGTTGAGGCCCCCCGAGACTGAATTCCAGAGGGGAGTCAGGCGATTCGGTTACATGCTCATGGAGATCACACTGATCCTGATCATGGGCATCTTCATGATCAACGTTTTCTTCGCCAGGCCCGTCCTGGAAGCCTTCCTTTTCTCCCTGGCTCTGGCCGTAGGGATCACCCCCCAGCTGCTCCCTGCCATCATAAGCGTGAATCTGGCCCACGGGGCAAGGCGCATGGCGGTCCGGAAGGTCATAGTGAGGCGCCTGAACTCCATCGAGAACTTCGGGAGCATGAACGTTCTTTGCTCGGACAAGACCGGAACCTTGACAGAGGGGCTTGTCCACTTGCAACAGGCTCTTGACCTGGAGGGAAAGGAGAGCCAGAGGGTACTGCTCCACGCGTACCTGAACGCCCACTTCGAGACGGGCTTCCCCAATCCCATGGACGAGGCCATCCGGAAGCACCATCCGCTGGATGTCGCGAATTACAGGAAGTTGGACGAGGTGCCGTACGATTTCCTGCGAAAAAGGCTCAGTGTGCTTGTTGAGACCGGGGGCTCTTCGGTCATGATCACCAAGGGAACGCTGCCCAATGTCCTGGCAGTGTGCCCCTGGGCGGAGCTCGGGGAAGAGGTGGTGGATCTAGGGGAAGTCAAGGAGGGGATCCAGAAGCGTCACGAGGAGCTGAGCGAGCAGGGCTACCGGGTACTGGCTGTGGCCCGCAAGGAGATGGGCGCCGCCCAAAGTATATCCAGAGATGACGAGAAGGACATGGTGCTTATGGGCCTCTTAGTCTTTTTTGATCCGCCCAGAGAGGATGTGGCCGAGACCATCCGAAAATTGGGTGCCCTTGGGGTATCCCTCAAGATCATAACCGGAGACAACCAGAGGGTGGCCAGGAACCTCGCTCTCCAGGTAGGGCTGAGGGATCCTCAGGTGATAACTGGCGCGGAGCTCAGGCTCATGTCCGACGAGGCCTTAAGCCATAAGGTCAACCAGGTGACGATCTTCGCTGAGGTAGAACCCAACCAGAAAGAAAGAATCATCCTGGCCTTGAAAAAGGCGGGAAATGTGGTCGGGTACATGGGCGATGGGATCAACGACGCCTCGGCCCTTCACGCCGCGGATGTGGGCATCTCGGTGGATGGGGCCGTGGATGTGGCCAAAGACGCTGCTGACCTGGTGCTCATGGAGCGAGGCCTGGAGGTCCTGGCCCAGGGCGTGGAGGAGGGCAGGAGAACGTTTGCCAACACCCTCAAATACGTGTTCATGGCCACGAGCGCCAACTTCGGCAACATGTTCAGCATGGCAGGGGCTTCACTTTTTCTTCCCTTCCTGCCCCTTTTGCCCAAGCAGATCCTGCTCACCAATCTCCTTACAGACTTCCCGGAGATGACCATTGCCATGGACCGTGTGGACCCTGAGATGGTGGACAAGCCCAGGCGCTGGGATATCCGCTTCATCAAGAGGTTCATGGTAACATTCGGTCTTGTGAGCTCAATTTTCGACTATCTCACCTTCGGGGTGCTGCTCTTTCTGCTAAAGGCAACCCCCGAGCAGTTCAGAACAGGCTGGTTCCTGGAGAGTGTGATCTCAGCCTGCATAATCGTGCTGGTGGTCCGAACGCGAAAACCATTTATGAAAAGCGCACCAGGCAAACCCCTCTTGATCGCCACTTTCCTGGTGGTCGTGGCAACACTGTGGCTACCCCAAAGTCCCTTTGCCAAGCTCTTTTCATTCCAACCTCTCCCGTCCATCTTTCTCATCTTCATGGGAGGGATCGTGCTCAGCTATATCCTGGCTGCGGAAGCGGCCAAGAGATGGTTCTACAAGAGGAGCCGGGCCACCCACAGGGCCGCGGGGAGCTAGCACCTCGAGTCTAATCCAGGCCTCTTTCTCAGGGACAATATGTTCTCCAAACGGGAGGAATTCCCTCCAGTGGTCTTGGCCCCCCATGGAATCCGGGGGCCAAGATTCTTGTCACTCCATGGAGTTCTTCTCGCCCAGCTCCAGGGCGTTCTTGGCATCCAACAGCTTTGCAAAACCTTGGCCCAGGAGCTTCTCGCCCCTTTTCACCTGTGGCAGCTTGCCCAAATTGTCCTGGTCAAGGGCCTCCATAAACCTGTCCTTACCCTCCATCATCTTGGTGGAGCCCTCCATCAGGAGTCCTTCCGCCTTGATGGTGTCTTGCTTCCTGGAGAGCATCCTCTCGGCCTCTTGGATCATTTTGTCGCCCTCCGCCATCAACTTGGCGCCTTCCTTCAAGGCTGCCTCCTTGTTGACCCCGCCGGCTTTCCTCAAGGCCTCTAACACGAGCTTTCTCCCTTCCATCATTTCTTTGCCAGCTCCGATGAGCTTCCTCTCGGCAGCCGCCTGACTGAGCTTGGCCTCCCCTCCCAAAGATGCTGTCTTGCCGGCCTGCCCCGATGCCATTGCCCGCCCCCACGGGAAAGCCGCAAGTAAAAAGGAGAGTCCCAGGATGCTCAGAAACCTGCTTCCACTCAGTGCACTAATTCTCATTTCACACCTCCTCTTTTTCCCAATCGGTCCCACCTGCAGCAGTTCTCGGGCATTCTCCCATCCAGGGTTCACAATTCCTCCTCTGAATGGTTATCCGCGCCTTTCTTACCCTCTTGAGGCCCCGATGTACTGGAGCCCCTTTTGCCACCGGGCCCTCCCTGTGACAAATGGGGCCAATCCCTGTTCTGCCAGAAATAGCGTCCCTCAGGGCAGGACCTGCAGGTCTTGAGACCGCTCATCAAAGCAAGTCCAAACTCGTCTTTGGGAAATCTGTGATCATTCCTCTGGGCCAGCTCGTACCTTTCCGCACATGACTGATTCGAAATGGTGAGGCGGCCCGGCTGGCTTGGACACTGCACCGACTGCAGTCCAAGCTTCCCTTTTTTTGGATCTCCAGGTGCTCTGTTCATGTCTCGTACCTCCTTGTCTTGGATTGGGATCCTGCATCTACTTTTATGGGACATCGGGAGCATTGCCGGAACATTTCTGGAAGATTACAAGCTGGAAAGGTTCAAAGGAGACCAGTTGATCCCGGATCAGGCTGGGGATGGAAGGTAAACCGTGAAGGTGGAGCCCTTACCCAGGGTGCTAAGCACTCCCACACGGCCGCCGTGGGCCTCCACCACGGCCTTAACGAGGCTGAGTCCGAGGCCCAGGCCTTTTTGGGAGCGACTGTGGTCGCAGCGGTAGAGTCTCTCCCATATCCGCGGGAGATCTTGCTCGGGGATCCCAATCCCCGAGTCGCTCACGGAGATAGCCACTTCTCTCTGTTGGAGACGCGCCCTTACCCTTATCTCCCCCCCGGGACTGGTGTACTTCAGGGCATTATCTAGAAGGTTCCCAAGCACCTGCCGTATGCGGTTGGGATCGGCCCTGAGATGCAGCTCACCCTCTCAGCTGGCCTCCAGGCTGATGCCCCTGTCTTCTGCAGCGTATTGGTAGAACTCCAGAATTTCACCAAGAAGATGATTCAAGCTCAGATCCCTCAGTTCCAGCCTGATGGTTCCCGTCTCGGCCTCTGAGATATCCATGAGGGCGTGGAGCATCCTGAGAATCCGCTCCGACTCCTCAACGCACTCCACCAGTGCTTCCCTGAGACCCTCCTCGTTGCGCTCCGAGCCAAGGGCCAGCTCCGCCATACCCCTCAGCCTGGTCATGGGGGTGCGCAGGTCGTGGGCCACGTTGTTCAGAGATTCTCTCACCCTCGAATAAGGTTCTCGATCCTCTCCAACATGGCATTGAACAGCACAGTCAGCTCCTCCAGCCCTTCCCCACCTTTGGAGACAGGCACCCTTTGCCCAGTCTGCCCGCTGTATACGGCTTTCACTGTGTCCGTCAGATGGCGGATGGGGAGAAGCGATCGGTAGGCAAGGAGCCACCCTCCTGTCAGGCAGAAGACGGGGGCCGGGATCATGAGTACCCCCAGAGTCCTGCGGAAATGCTTTAGCACCTTGTCCCGCTCGGTGCTCTTCTTGCCCACCTGGAGTAAGTACCCACAATCCAACAAGGAGGAGCCCAGATCCAGCAATCCTTTGCCGCGGCCCAGAGGCCAGGATCGAAAGCCGGGAGCGCCTTCTGCCGGCCCTTCGGGAGGAGGCACATCATCTTCCCCAAGAGAGGAGGGAAGTATCTGGGCCACGGTCTTTCCGCTTCGGTCCAGAAGCCTTATGAAAAAAGGATTCTTTCTCCCGAAGCTTCTCTCGACCTCCACCTCCTTTTCCAGAGAAGACAGGCCGCCACCCTGATATGAACTCATGAGTTCCATGAGTTTGAGTTGGACCGCGCTCCTGTCCTCTTCAATCAGGTACGAGCGAAGGAGAAAAAAGGCTAGGGCGAAAAGCAGCAGGGCGTTTAGGAAAAAACCGCTGGAGTACCATATGACAAGCGGAAGGGCGGCCTTTTTTTGAACGCGTCTAGCCAGCCCTGAGGACATAGCCCACACCTCGCACGGTGTGAATCAGTTTCGGCTCTAAATCCCGGTCCACCTTGTTCCTGAGCCGGCACACAAGCACATCCACCACGTTGGTCTGCGGGTCAAAGTCGTAATCCCACACATGCTCCAATACCATTGTCTTGGAGACGACCCTTCCGGCATTGCGCATCAGGTACTCCAGGAGCGAGAATTCCCTGGGCTGGAGTTCGATTTTCTTTCCGGCCCGTGAGACCTCCCTGGTCATCAAGTCCATGGAGAGATCCCCGATAATCAGCCTTCCGGATTCCTCCGCGGAGCTGGATCTGCGCAGAAGCGCTTCTATCCGCGCCAGGAGCTCGGAGAACGAAAACGGTTTGACCAGATAATCGTCCCCACCGACCCGGAGCCCTTTGACGCGATCCTCCACCGAGCGTTTGGCGCTAAGGACAAGCAACGGAAGCCTCTTCTTGTTCCTTCGAAGCTCCTTGATCAAGCTGAGGCCGTCCATACCGGGCAGCATGATGTCCACGATTCCCACGTCGTATGGCTCATTTAATCCTAGTCGAAGGCCCTCCTGTCCATCCCCGGCCATATCCACGGCAAAGCCCGCCTGCCGCAGCCCCTTGGCCACAAAGGAGGCTATCTTCTCATCGTCCTCCACGATCAGCGCTCTCATATCCTTTGCCTTTCTCCCTTGGGTTTGCCTCGCCGGGGATCCCAAGAAATGATCCCCCTTAAAAGGCTTCGTGCGGAAGACGCGTATTGGCTCTGAAAGATTCTTGAGGAACTTTTCCCCGCATCCTCGAACTCCAGACCCAGTCCCCCCCCCTCACCGGAGGAAGGATCGTACTCTAACTCCCTTGGCCCTTTTCATATTGACCAGTGGGTCGGTGAGGCGGCTTACCGGGCTTCCCCAAGAGACACCGCACATCGTCGCGCACCCGCGAAGCCGAAGGGGCCGAGCAGGGCCCACCCCTAAACCCAGGGAACAAAACTCTTCGCACCCACGACCGTCTTCGGGCTTATCGGACAGCCACCTCCACCGAACCGGTGTTGCCCGTCCTGTGGTCCAGGGCTATGAAGGTTACTCTTTGTCGCGGCTTGATGCTTCCCAGGAGTTCCATCAGCCCCTCCACACCCCGGATCTCCTGGCCTTCAATGCCCAGGAGTATGTCCCTGACCTCCAACCCTGCCTTACCCATTGGCCCCTTGGGATCCACCCACGTGATGGTGACGCCCTGCTCCGGATCCGTGCCATACTTCTCTGCTTCTGCCTGACTGACCGGCCTCACCTCCACCCCCAACCTCTCCTTGATGGAGGAGACCAAGGCTGCTGAAGCATCCTCGAGGTTTCCAACCTTAACGGTCAGTTCCTTTCGCTGCGCCTCACGCAAGAGCTCCAGTTTCACATCCTGGCCTGGCGGGGTTGCAGCCACCTCGTTTCGCAGGGAGGAACCGTCGGTTATCTGTTTGCCTCCAAAGGTCACCACCACATCCCCTTTCCTGACCCCCGCCTGATCCGCCGGCCCACCCTTCACCACGTCCGCCACCAGGGCTCCCCTGGAAGCCTTCAGCCCTAATTTTCGGGCCAGCTCAGGCGTAAGATCCTGAACGTTCACCCCCAGCCACCCCCTTAGCACCTTCCCATTGGATATCAACTGCTTCGCCACATGCAAAGCCATATTGCTCGGAATCGTAAAGCCGATGCCCTCGAATCCTCCTGTCTGGGAGGCGATGGCTGCGTTTACCCCGATGACCTCCCCCTTCAGATTCAGCAGGGGACCGCCGCTGTTGCCTGGGTTTATGGCAGCATCGGTCTGCAGGAAATCCTGGTAGTTGCCGGGATCCGTCACCCCGCGTCGGTGCTTTGCGCTTATGATACCCTGAGTGACCGTCTGATCAAGACCTCTTGGGTGCCCGATGGCCACTACCCATTCCCCCACTTCCACCTTGTCCGAGTCTCCGAATGGCAGGTAAGGAAGAGGCTCCTTGGCCTCGATCTTGATCACTGCTAGGTCAGTCTTGGGATCCGTGCCAACCAGCTTGGCCTGGTACTTGCTGCCATCGGCCAGGGTGACCTGGATCTTGGTAGCCCCTCCAGCCACATGATGGTTGGTCAAGATATGGCCCTGAACGTCCATCAGGATCCCACTGCCCAAGCCCATGACCTCTCGCTTGAACTTCTTGGGCATCTCGGGAAGACCGAAGAAATGGCGGAAGAGGGGGTCGTTCTGAAACGGTAGATACGGGTTTGCTACCTCCTGCTTCTCCGTGACCTCTATGTGCGCTACAGCCGGAATAGCCTTCTTGGCCACCTGGGTGATCGCCGTCCTGAGGTCTTCACCCGTCCCTGGCTCTCTTGAGCCTTGGGCCATAAGATTCAAGTAAGACAAGCTAAGCCCAAAGACGAGGATCGCTCCCAAAAGCAATCTGCGAAGCCCCTTATTAACCAAGAATCGATGTTGGAACATGCCAATCCTCCTTGCCACGATTTTCACAAGTGCGAACTGGGCGGGAGACGTGTCATGAACAATTTGACATTGCCAAGCAGGCTTACGTTCCTATTCCAGGCATGTATCCCCTGGTCACCCCGTTTCCCGGGCCGGCCTTTGAAGCCGAACCAGGAACAAGCTAGCCAGGGACAAAAAAAGCCAAGCGCCTGCAAAAACGAGCCCATCGTGATTTGCGGGCGAGATGAAGTCTCCCAGGCCTTCTTCCCTCAGGTCGTGAAAAAGAAAGAAAAGAAACTCCACTGCCCAGAACCTTGCGATCCTAGCAAGCTCACCCTTTGAGATGCGCCTTAAAGAGAATCCCCCAATAATTTCCCGCCAAGCCTTCAAGGAGCCCGAGTCTGGCAACACCTGGGGGATTCCAAACACGGTTTCAAGGAGTCCATCTCCATGACGGAAGAAAAGCTCCCTCTCCTCTTTCCTCATGGTGGGCCCGTAGGCCCAAAAGAACAAGAAGGGATATGCCACTACGAGCAGGACGCTGCCGGACATGAGGCAAAAGCTGGTATCAATCAGGTAATTGGCAAGGTAGTAAGGGTGTCTCACGATGGCATAGACCCCCTCCCTGCAGAGCACCAAGTTTCTTATGAGCACTCCCTTGGATATGAAATGGAGCGCGCACCCAAAGGCCAGCAGCACCAGGGAGGCCATGACCTCCCATATGCTCACTTGGTGAATCAGGGCAAGCCCCAGGGACAAAAAGATAATAACATCCCTGAGATTCCCTCTGTTCACGAATTTGGCGGACACTTCCACCACCCTATGGCTTGTCTCAAACCGTCTCTCGCGTGGTGGCCTCATCAGCCAGCATCACTGCTTACGGCTGACAGATGAGACGGGGGCCGGATGGATCACCCCAGGGCGAGATGCCATGCCGGCCAGCCTTTTGCGAAAGAGCCAAAGGTACAAAGCCAGGGCCTCGAACCAGCAGATGGCGGCGGACCAGACGTTGTGGGAGGCGTAGTGTAGGCCCCGCACATGCTGGCCGAATGCGAACAAAGTCCCCAGGGCCAGCCCAAAGACAAGCCCCCAGGGGGCTAGCCTCGGCCTTTTTTCCCTAAACACGAAATAAAGGCCCATGAGCCCGTAGCCGGCTGAGGCGTGGCCTGCCGGGAAGCCCTTGTAATGCCTGTTCGTGGGAGGCGCACCCTGAAAAATCTTCGTGTATTCCAAGGGGCCTCCATAGCGTTTTATGTGCTCGGGGTAGGGCCTGTTCACAAAGAGTTTCAGGCAGCCCACAGTAGCCCGCCCCGAGATCATCCCCAGCACGAGGAAGAGCAGGGCCGCCCTCCAGGCGCGAAGCCTTGGAAGACTCCATCTCAGGAACGAGACCACAAGGCAAAAAAGCAGGCTGACCCATACTCCCGCAACAAAGAGCTTCCCGCCCGAGTGAATCAGGCTTGTAGCCCACCAGGTGTTCTTCCAGAAAAAGAGGTGTTGGTTAGAATCGAAGAAAAGATCTGAGAGCCTCAAATCCAAATCCGTGGTCTCGAAAAGAAGGACCAGAGCCGCAAACAGGCCCAAAGGAAACCAAAGGTGGAAAAAGAAAAACCTCCTGTCTAGCCGGCTCATGCTTTTTGCACAGAAGCCTTTTTCATCCACCTCACCCAGGCCCTGGGCCTTTTCTTGGCCCATAGCAGTTTTCCCCTCCCCCGGTCCGGTCCAGTCCCTGGTGGCCCGGTGGGGCTCATGATATGATCTGTGGGCGGGTTGGGCTTCGTCCCCTTTCTTAGCGAATCGGCACACCCCTCCTCCCTTCATCCTCCCACTTGTCAAGCCCTCTAGAATGGCTCAGATACGCCCCCTGATAGTAGGAGATAGCCTCTTCCGTGATAGCGCCTTCGGGCTTTGCAGGCTTGAGATCCCAGGCTCCTGGGACCCACAAGTATTGGGCCGCTGGCCTCCGCACATCCAGCACCACCAGCCTTTGGCCTTTCAGGTAGCCCAGCTTCTGGTAGGTGGCCATGAAGGCCCTGCCCTCCTCGGGCCTTGTGCCAAGAAGATCCCGGCCCAGGAACTTACTCGTGTAGTCCAGCCCCAGAAGGCCCAGGAGCGTGGGGGCCAGATCCATCTGGCTCCCCAGCGTCTCTACTTCTTCTGGCTTCACCCATTTGGGGGAATAAATGAAAAGCGGGATCCTATAGCGGTGCACAGGCAAGGCCGCTTTCCCCGCAGAGTTGGCGCAGTGGTCAGCCACCACCACGAAGATGGTGTCATCAAACCAAGGCTCTCTTCTGGCCTCCTCCAAAAAGTGACCGATGGCCCAGTCCGTATAGAGCACTGCACCCTTCCTCCCCTTTCCAGAGGGGATCTTCACCCTTCCTTCTGGATAGGTGTAAGGCCTGTGGTTGGAGGTGGTGAGGATGAGGCCGAAAAAGGGGGTTCCTTTGCTGTGGGCATCCCTGATTCGGGACAAGGCTTTGCGATAAAGGTCCTCGTCGCACACACCCCAGGCATTGGAGAAGGTGATCTCATGGGAGGCGAAATCGCTTCTGTCCACCACCTGGAAACCATTATGGCCGAAGAAGTAGTTCATGTTGTCAAAATACCCGAAGCCGCCGTAGATGAACTCCACTTGATAACCATTTTTTCTAAGCACCTGTCCCAATGAGAATAGATCCTCGTTTCCGGGTCTCTTGACCAGGGAGCGGCCAGGGGTGGGTGGCACCGAGAGGGTTATGGCCTCAAGCCCCCTGTCCGTGCGGGTGCCCGTGGCGTAGATGTTGGTGAAGACCAGGCAGTCGCGGGCCAAACGGTCCAGACGCGGGGTAAGGGGCTTCTTACCCCCCAGGGCCCCCACGTACTCCCCGCTTAGGCTCTCCACTACAATCAGGGCCACGTTCAGCTTCTTTTCTCCCAAATGCCCCCCGTTGGCGATTTTTCGGCGAATATCCCAGGGCTCGCTCGAAAGGAAACTTGCCCTGGGCTCAACCAGTTGCCTCCTCAAACCGGCCATGGCCTTTTCGGGCTCCATTTTCGGGTAGAAGGTATCGTAGTCGATCTGGTTGGCCCCAAAGGCCGAGAAGAAGCTGTACATCCCGTTGGATGCGATCTCGTTGAGGTAGTTGTTCACAGAGATACGGCTCCAGTCCAGATTCGCTGTGAGGCCGAAGAAGAGCGCGGCCGCAGCCCATGGAGCCGCCCCGAGAGCTCGTCTTCGCAAGGGTTCTCGCTGCTTCTGGGAGGTCTCTATGGCTTTCCTCAGGGGCCACCAAACCCCAACAGCAACCAGCAGGATCCCCAGGAGAATAGGGATCAGAGGGTATGACTCCCAGATATTCCCCATAACCTCCTGGGTGTAGATGAGGTAATCCACAGCTATGAAGTTGAACCTGGCCGAGAACTCCTCGAAGAAGAACCACTCCGCAACGGCCACGAAGACGAGAAGGTACAGGCTTCCTATGGCCGCCACGTGAAGAATGGGTGTCATCCTTCTGCTGGAGTAGAACCTTTGGGGGGCCAGGACCAGGAAGGCCAGATAGGGAAGCCCTGCATAGCTCAAGGTGGCCAAATCCATCAGAAGGCCCACCCCTAAGGCCTTGATGATAACAGGGAGCCCCCCTTCCAGAAACCTCCAGGCCCTCAGGGCAAGGGCCACACGAAGGGCCGTGGAAATTGCAAGGAAGACCCCTCCGAAGGAGTACACAAGCCTGAGCCTGGACTCCATGAAGTTCCACGCGAGCATACTTGAACCACACCTCTGCTTTGACAAACCCTCAAGACCCAAGGGGCACCCATGGGTTGCTTTGCCCCTGGGACATGACCGGTTAGCTAGACCTTCCCATCGAGGGACCCTACCGGAGGTGGGCTGCCCCCCCCGGAAAAGAGCTTCCCCCTGCTCCGGGACTAATGGCCTTTTCCGCCTTGCTCACCATTGATATCGCGGACCCCCTCTCCCCCCTCAAGAAGGAAAGCAGGGATGAGAGCCCTAGCACACTCGCCCTTTGAAGCCTCCAGAGGGGAGCCCAGGGTTTCTCCACAGCCACAAGCTCCTCCGTTACCTGATCTTCCGTCACCCTAAAGATCAAGGCGTGGTGGAACCTTCCCGAGCGAACCATCCTGAGGGTGCCTCCGCCCCCCCCCACTCACAAGAACTACGGTCGAGCCTATCTGGGTGCGGCTGTACTGGTGCAGGTGACCTGCCAGGATGTAGTCCACCCCGAGGCCGCCCCACTTGGCCTCAAACCTGGAAGCCCCTGCGGTACGCACCGGACTCAAGGGATCCATGGGAGGAGCATGCATGAACAGGAAGGTCCTCCTAGCACCGTAGCCTTTCTCCTGGATTACCCGACGCACCTCTTCTCCCCAGCCCTTGGTCGTGTTTCCAGCACCTCGCAGGCTGCGGGGAAGGCAATTTCTCACCACCACGAAGAGGTTTCCCCCTATTCGAAAGGAGAAAGACGAGGGCCCGTAGAGCCCCTCAAAGGCCTGAACCGGGAAACCAAGATCCACGTCGTGATTCCCCATGACCAGGAGCATTGGGGGGGCCTTTGGGCCCAAATTCTCCTTGACTTGTTCCAAGAAGAGTGCGTGGCCCTCTTGGCTGGGGGCCGGGGCAAAATCCCCCAAGTGCACGATGAAATCCACCCCCTTCCCCTTGAGTTCCTTCAGAATCTGGTTGAACACGGCCGAGCCGTGGGAATCCCCCACGACCGCAAAGGAGATGGGCTTCCCCCCCGTAATCCCTTCCAGCCGGGAAATCACGGCCGGCCGGTTGCCCAGCTCCGGCAAGGAGGGTTCTTTCAAGATCCCGGCCCTCCCCCAGGTGAGCGCACCTAGTAGGATACCACCCCATGCCCCCATCATACAAAGTTTCGAGACCTGCATGGCCCTTTCCTCCAAGACGGGCAGAATCATCTCCCGCCCCTGTGCTTGAGGAAGCATAGGCCATGCGGATTAAGGACGGATTAAGCAAAGATGAAGCTTGCTTCATGAGCATACACCGCTTGAACTTAGTGGCAGCTGCACCTCCACATTGGTGCCTTGGCCCCAAGTGCTCTCCATACGGATACCCCCCCCATGAGCCTCCAAGATTCTTTGGGAGATGCTCAGCCCAAGCCCGCTTCCGCCTGTATCCCGGGACCTGGACTTCTCAACCCTGTAGAACCTCTTGAAGACATGAGGCAAGTCCTGCTCTGGTATACCCACTCCGGTATCCTGGACCGACACCCTGACCCAGGCACCTTCCCGCTCACATGTTACCTTCACCTGCCCTCCCCCCGGGGTGTACTGTATGGCGTTGTGGATCAGGTTGGCGAAAGCCTGCTGGAGAAGAGCCCTATCACCACAGACCGAGATCTTACTCTTGGCCGAGAACTCAAGCCTGATCCCCTTCTCCTCTGCCAGGGCCTCAAAAAGCTCTGTAAGCCCCAGAAGCAGATCCCCCAGATCCAACTCTTCGCTCCTGTCCAACTGAGGCCTGGCTTCGAACCTGGCCAGCAGAAGCAGATCGCTTGTTAACTTGTTGAGCCTGTCGAACTGCTCGGCGAACCGCTCAAGGACCTCCTGATACTCTTCCACAGAATGGTACCTGCTCAAAAGAAGCTCGGCTTCCCCCCTCATGGCACAAAGAGGCGTTCGAAGCTCGTGGGCCACATCTGCCGAGAACCTCCTGATCTCCTGGAAGGAACGGTCAAGGCGATCCAACATCCGGTTGATCGTGCCCACCAGCTCGTCCAGATCGTCCCCGCTTCCACGCTGCTTTAGCCTTTCCCCCAGGTTCTGGGATGAGATGCGGTCGGCCGTGGAGGCGATCTCCCTTATGGGGGAGAGGCTCCTTCTGGCCAGAAGCCACCCCCCAGCCACACAAAAGAGGAGGGCGCTGGGAACTAGAATCGTGACGTTCCGATAGAAATTCCCCATGGCGTTTCGGACCTGTTTCAGGTCCATGCCTACCTGCAGGAAAAAGGACTCCTGCCCACCCCTTGGCCGCACAGTCACCTCCCGATAGGGAAGACTCCTCCACTCAAAGGATCTGGACCGGAGGCCTCCCGAGCCTTTCCAGGAGTCAGGTTCCAGGGAAAGCTGGCTCCAGGGGAACTTGGGACTGGAGGAGACGATCTCCCTCCCCTGGCTGTCCAGAAGCCGGAAATAGATCCTCAGCCTGGTTCTCCCCCTGAGCTCTGCTTTGAACCGATCCGTCCAGCTCAGGTCAGACCCATCCCGCAGGAGGGCCTGTATCTCCTGGGCCTCGTCTATCAAGACAGCGTCGACCTGCTTCATCATGTGCCTGTGGAGTCGATAGCCGAGGAAACCACAAGCCAAGGCCAGGACAGTCAGCAGCGTACCGCTGTACCAGAGCGTAAGACGCACGTCTGTGCGGCGCCAAAAACTTCCGTCACGGCTCCAGAACATAACCCACGCCCTTAACAGTCCTGATGAGCGCTCGGGAAAAGCCGCGATCAACCTTGTTCCTGAGCTTGTAAACGTGCACATCCACCAGGTTGGTCATGCTGTCGAAATGGTAGTCGAAGACAGACTCCAGGATCATCACGCGGGTTAAGATCTGGCCCGGATGCCGCATGAAATACTCTAGCAGTGAGAATTCTTTTGCCGTGAGCTCGATGCTCTTTCCCCCTCTTTCCACCCTGCGGCGGGCCGGGTCCAAGGTCAGGTCCGCCACCTTGAGCACGGCCGGCAAAGGGCTCTGACTCCTTCTCAAGATCGCCCTCACGCGCGCAATCAGCTCCGTGAAAAAAAAGGGCTTGACCAGGTAGTCGTCGGCCCCCAAATCCAAGCCCCTTACCACGTCCTCCTTCTCGTCCAGTGCTGTCAGAATCACAACCGGACTGCTTATGCCCTCTTCCCTGATTCTCCTGAGCACTTCCAGGCCATGGAGCCCAGGGAGCAGAATGTCCAGCACTATCACATCGAAGGGGCTTCCCATGGCCAGAGACAGGCCCTCCCTGCCGTCCAGGGCCGTTTGGACCTCCCAGCCCTCTTCCATAAAACCCTTTGCCAGGAAATGGACTACAGCGGAGTCGTCTTCTATCAACAAGACGCGCATCCAGAATCCCTCATCCAGGCCTTGAAAGCCTGTAGATTCAATCCCCTTGCCAGACTCCAAACTCTTCTCGGCAAGTTCCCTATATTTTAGAGCCTATAATTTGGAATAGAGATGAATTTTTCTTCATGAACGATTCCACAAAGGCTTGGGGTCCCAAACTCAAAGGAGACAGCCTTTGGTTGGGCTATGGGAATCTGCCCGGGAATATTCAGCACAAAATCCTTTGGCTCCACATGATTCAAGAGAACTGGGCCATTTGAGCTCAAACAAATAAAGGAGCCGGGCTTTGTGGCCTGACCCCCTTTACTTGTTTGGCGGGGCCGACGAGATTTGAACTCGCGCCCTCCGGCGTGACAGGCCGGCGTTATCACCAGGCTTAACTACGACCCCGCTTTGAACCTGCCCCCCGAGCTGCTGCCTCAAAGGGCCGGATGACATTAAAGCGTTATCATATTAGCTTTATGGACGGCACATGTCAATCGAATGGATTCGCCAGTCATTGGTAAGTCAAGATCTAGGGTACTTGACTTAGTCATGTGCCTCTCCTATTGGCCTTGATGGCGGCCCAGGGGGTGTGGGCCTTAACCGATAGTTATGGTCCCATCGAGGTGCTGGTAGACCGTGACCTGGCATTTGGCGAAGCTGTAGCGCCATTGGCACGGTTGGAGCTCGAGCTGGAGGTCTTGGAACTAAATGCCAGAGAGCAACATCTCCTTAAGAGGTCTCCCGGTCCTAAGACTCAGACTTGAGCTTTCACCTGCGCATCTGAGGATTAGAGATCCCCGAGATCCCAACCGCCTGATACCACTTGAGCCTCCCGTCCACAGCCCTCAAGATCACCTCCTGAATCTTCATGGCCCGCTCCATCATTCCCCCCTGCCCCGTCACACGAAAAACCCGGACACATCACTTGCTATACAAACCGGACAATTAATGTAATAACACCACCTGCGCAGAAAGGCTTTTTAGAAAAGCGAATCAGGCAAGTATAACTGCCCCAAAGGAGACTTCTTTGTGACGGGAAAAGGTTTTTGGGGTGGGGGGTCTTCCTTGGGCTGAAAATCCTTCGGCCGTTCTTAGACTTGCCGCTTCTGGCTGCTTCTGGACCTTCAACGACCCCGAGCCCGCCTTCCGGCCACCTGCCCGCACTGCAGCGCAGCAGGTGGGTAGACACGGCCGGGGGAGTTCCGCCCCGGCGCCCCCTGCCTCTCCTCTACAGTCGAGTTCTAGTACTAGTCCGGGTAAACGGAAGTGTCATTACCCCTTGGCTCTACATGGGTAAGGAACCAATCTCCGGCAGGCTGAAGCCGCTCAGCAGGTCTGTCTGGTCTCCACAGCTTTGAATCGGTCAAATTCAGTCAAGTCAGCAAAATTAGACGACAAACTGCTTTAGAGTCGACCTCAGAATGATATATTGTAGCCGTGTTTGTCCTGGTTTATTGGGATGCGGGTGACGAGGACTGGAACATGGGACATCGATCAACCAAGAGAAAGCAGCCGCCCGGAGGCAACCAATGATGCCAAACCTGAGTAGAGTCGAATGATGGAAGATCGGTCCGCCGCTGTGTGGCCGCGCGCAGACACCTGCCTCTATGGAGATGAGATTGCGACCTATCTTGGCATCAAGCGAGATACAGTCTACAAATGGATTTCTGAAAAGCAAATTCGCTCGTACGGGGCGGATGCTTTCAAGCGAGCCCAGCTGGTGGAGCGCACCGCCCGCGGCATCGACACGATTTTCTTCGAGCAGCTCCGCAACGGGCGCCCTGCGCCAAGCTACGACCCCAGCAACGAAAGCAGCGTGGTGTTGGTGCTTCCCGGCGGCAAGGCGAACCTCGATTTTGTCCGGCTTGTGGTCGAAGAGAGCCAGAAGAATCGCATTCTCTCGCTCGATGAATTGCTCATCCTCAACCACCTCTGGTGGGAACGCCAGATCACGAGCGCTGAGGCCGCAATGCTCATTCAGAAACCAGAATTAGAGGCGCGCAGCCGGCTCCAACGGCTCCTCGAAGCCGGCCTTGTTGAACCGCGCGGGAAGCGCAAAGGAAGGATCTGGCACCTTTCTGTGACCGCCTACCGGTGGCTGGGACAAAAAGCCACCTACGCCCGCCAGTGAGGGTTCGAACCGTTCCAACAGGAACAGATGCTGCTTCAGTATCTAGAAAAGCACGGTTCTATCAGTCGCGGGGAAGTCGCCGAACTCTGTAAGCTTAGCCCGATGCAAGCCTATCGTTTACTGAAAGGACTTGAGAGGGTTGTGAAAATCAGTCGCATTGCCGGATCAACGAAAGGAACAAAGTATGGATTGCCGACCAAATAATTGCTCGCGTGTAATTGTAATTTGCACTCGAGCAAGTAATTGTGCGAGGTAGGTATGATTCCCAAAGAATGCAAGCGCCTGAATGAGGTGGAGTTCCCCATTGGCGTTGTGTCGAAACATGCCGCGGGAGAGAGGCTTGCTGCACGGCAGGAGCGGGCGGGCGAAACCGGGGCCCAGCTCCAAGAGCCGGTCCAGGACCCAGCCGGCTTTCCGAGGCATGAAGTCACCCAAGTGGCCGACTACTGCCTGTCGGTGGATGCCTGACCCGGCCGCTGGAGGTGGGGGAGGGTGAAAATGAAATCTGACCAATCAGGTCGATCCGTCGGATCAAAGAAGCTGCGGCCCAGCGGCGGCTACCGCCGAGCGGCGAGCTTTCAGACCGCCACGCTCGTCTACGATGCCACCCACTGGTTCTGCGAGAAGTTCCTCGACCCCCGCTCTCGGCTGGTGGATCAGATGGTCCAGGCGGCCCGTTCGGGCCGGCAAAACATTGCCGAGGCCAGCCGCGCTGCTGCCACCTCCTCTCAGACTGAGTTGCGTCTGCTCAACGTCGCCCGTGCCAGCCTCGAAGAGCTGCTCTTAGACTTCGAGGATTACCTGCGGCATCGGCACTTGCCCCAGTGGGCGCAAGATTCATCAGAGGCTCAAGCGGTGCGCGGAGTGCCAAGGAGGTTTAAGTCTGATCGGTCGGATCGGGTCGATCCGACCGACCAAATTCCCCCTTGCCCACGCTGTGGCAAGCCCATGGTCCTGCGCACAGCAAAGAGCGGGCCAAACGCCGGTC
>CAYPWF010000024.1:0-32557 GCA_964414345.1 uncultured Desulfarculaceae bacterium | reverse complement strand
CGCTGTGGCAAGCCCATGGTCCTGCGCACAGCAAAGAGCGGGCCAAACGCCGGTCTCCAGTTCTGGGGCTGCTGTGACTACCCCAGTTGCAAAGGAGCAGTTAACGTGTGATCCCCAAAGACTGCAAACGCCTGGTTGAGGTGGACTTTCCCATCGCCGTGGTGTCGAAGCACTCGGAGCGGGAGAAGTCCATCCGACACGGTCACCCGTCCACGCTGCACCTGTGGTGGGCACGGGCGGCCACTGGCCTCGAGCCGCGCGGTGCTCTTGGCGCTCTTGTGGCCCGACCCGTGCGATCCGCTCTGCCCCGGCGACTTCAAAGTGTGTCACTTTTCACGCATATGACCCAGGGGTTTTCAAGGATATTTACCACCCCTGGGAACCCCCAAGCTGGGATTTTACATAACGGTCACCCTGTTGGCAACCTGGGATATTTTGAGAAGGCAATAACCTCCTTTGCTGGGGTCTGGGGGGCATGTGGAAGTTATGTCGCACACCGCCACCTTCTTCCTTGCCATCGGCCCAGCCTTCCCTCTCCTTGAAGCTGAACCATTCTCGTATCACTCCCCCAACTTCGGCACGCCCCGGGGGTGGTCATGTACATGAAATCCAGGGGGCTCATATCCGTGAAAAATCAGCCCTCAGAGTGGCTCATTTCCCTGAAAGCTAACGGATCGGCTCTTCGAGTTCCCCAAGGACTACGACTTCGAGAAGGCCTTTAACCGCTAGTTCGGGGTGATAAAGGGGAAGCCGTTCAAGGTGGAGCTGGAGCTTTGCGGTTGGGCTGCTCGGTTTGCTGCCGAGCGCTGCTGGAGCCCGGATCAGAAGATCAAGGAGCTTGGCCACGGAAAGATCTTATTGGCTTTCGCAGCCTCCTCAGAGTCGGAAGTGGTAAGTTGGACACTGTGGATGGGGGAGGAGGCCAAGTTGCGAAAACCTTTGCGCCTGAGAAAGAAGATGATTGCCACCATTGAGAATATGGCTAGGCAGTATGCCTCCTGATCAGGTGCAAGCCGTCCTTACTGTGCAGAGTGGTGTCCCAAAGGTGGTGTAAATTGGGTTGATGTAGGAGGCCAAGGGGCTTCACCTACCCTGGGGTAAAGAAGAACAGCGTGAACTCCACTCCAGGGAAGCTTGAGCGGTATCCCGCGCGACAGGAAGAGGTCAGAAATCTCTAGGCAGTTGGATCAAAGGGCGATACCAGTGTGGCACCATTTTTTGAGGAGTCAGCGGGGGGCTGGCCCCCCGCTTTCACCACGGCTTAGGCGTAGGCGGAACAGGGATTGAACCTGTGACCTCTGGCTTGTAAGGCCAGCGCTCTCCCGTCTGAGCTACCCGCCCGAGTCCGCGGCGGCCCTTCCCCAGAGCCTTCCTCAGGAGTTAACAGTCTCCTTCAGGGACCTTCCGGGCCTGAACCTCGGGACCTTGCTCGCTTTGATCTTGATCTCAGCCCCTGTCCTGGGATTCCTGCCCTTGCGGGCCGCCCGCTTGGAGACCTCAAAGGAACCGAAGCCCACCAGGCTGACCTTGTCCCCTTTCTTGAGGGCTTTGGCCACTCCTTCGGTGAACGCCTTGAGGGCTTTCTCCGCCGCGGCCTTGGAGATCCCCGCCTGGGCGGCCATGGCACCGACCAGCTCTGTCTTCGTCATCCCCCGTCCCCCCTTTCCTTACTTGATGTGAGAAATGTTTCCCTTCTACCAAGGAACCAAAAGCTTGTCAAGCCGCAAAAAATCTAATGGTCCCTGATAGCAAAAAAATCCTATTCTCTTCTCAATGGGTGATCCTTTGAGACTCCTGCAGGCTCAACCCCGGCGGCCTTCCAAAAGGCATCTCTGATTCAGGCAGATCCGCGGCAAAAAGGGAACTCGGGTCGGTCATGACCAAAGCCCTCAGCAAAACCTCGTCCATGTGCTCTACAGGCACAATCTCCAGCTCCCGCAACACCTTGGAAGGTATTTCCTTGAGATCCTTTTGATTTTCCGAAGGAATGATAACGGTTCGGACCCGACCCCTGTGAGCTGCCAGGAGTTTCTCCTTGAGTCCCCCAACTGGTAGAACCCTTCCCCTAAGAGTGATCTCCCCGGTCATGGCCAGATCGGCCCTAACAGGGATCTTCAACAAGGCCGAAGCAATGGCCGTAGTCATGGTGATCCCGGCCGAAGGCCCGTCCTTGGGGGTGGCTCCTTCCGGCACATGGATGTGGATGTCCAGCTTCTGGTAGAAGTCCTCTTCCAGCCGCAGAAGACGGGTTCTGGATCGCACATAGCTCAAGGCCGCATGGGCCGACTCCTGCATCACGTCCCCAAGTTTCCCGGTCACGATGAGTTTGCCTTTCCCCGGCATGACCGCCACCTCTGTGCTGAGCAGCTCCCCCCCGGCCTCTGTCCAAGCCAGTCCCATAGCAAGCCCTACCATATGCTCCTTTTCCTCTGCCCTGCCGAACCGGTACCTGGGGACCCCCAGGTATCCTTCCAACTTCTTGGTTGTCACCCTTAAAGGCCCATCCTCCTTTTCCTGGAGAAGCCTCCTGGCCACCTTTCTGCACACGGTGGCTATCTCTCTTTCCAAATTCCGAACCCCCGCCTCTCGCGTATAAAGCCTGATGATGGAGAGCACAGCCGAATCCGAAAACCTGATGGGCCGTCCAGACAGCCCATGCCCTTCCAGCTGCTTTGGGACAAGAAACTTTCTGGCTATCTCAAGCTTCTCTTCTTCCGTGTATCCTGGCAAACGGATGATCTCCATACGGTCCTGCAAAGGGGCCGGTATGGAGTGAAGAGTGTTGGCAGTGGTTATGAACATGACCCTGGAGAGGTCATAGTCCAAATCCAGGTAGTGATCGTTAAAAGCATGGTTTTGTTCCGGATCCAGAACCTCCAGTAGGGCTGCCGAAGGATCCCCCCGGAAATCCATGCTCATCTTGTCCACCTCGTCCAACAGGAAGACAGGATTGCTGGAGCCGGCTTTTTTCATTGACTGGATTATCTTTCCCGGGAGGGCACCTATGTAGGTTCTTCTATGCCCCCTGATCTCAGCCTCGTCTCTCACACCCCCCAGGGAGAGCCTCACAAACTTGCGGCCTGTGGCTCTGGCAATAGAGCGGCCCAAAGAGGTCTTACCCACCCCCGGCGGGCCCACAAAACAAAGTATGGGCCCTTTGATGCGCTCGACAAGACTCTGCACCGCCAAGTACTCCAAGATCCTCTCCTTGGGCTGCTCCAAGCCGTAGTGATCTTCTTCGAGGATCCGGGCGGCTTCATCTATGTCCAGCTTTTCCTCAGTGTATTCCCCCCAAGGAAGGCTCAGGATCCAGTCTATATAATTGCGCACCACCGTGGCCTCGGCGGACATGGGGGACATCATCTTGAGCTTTCTGAGCTCATGCAAGGCCTTTTCCCTGGCCTCTTCGGAGAGCTTCTTTTCCTGAATACGTTTTTCCAGTTCCTGGATCTCGTTGCGGAAATCGTCCTTCTCGCCCATCTCTTTCTGGATGGCCCGCATCTGTTCACTGAGATAGTATTCCCGCTGGCTCTTCTCCATTTGCTTCTTGACACGAGCCCTTATCTTGCGCTCTATCTCCAGGATCTCTATTTCTCCCTGAAGCAAAGCCAGGAGTTGTTCCAGCCTCTCCTGAGGACTCACCAACTCAAGAATCCGCTGCCTTTCCTCCAACTTCACATTTAGGTGCGGCAAAATGGAATCCGTGAACCTGTCCGGATCCTCTATTTGAACTACCGAGGCCACCAGTTCCTGAGAAATCTTCTTGTTGAGCCGGGAATAATATTGAAAGGCATCCCTTACTGCTCTAATGAGAGCCTCCAACTCAGGCGTCCTGGGAGCAAAAACTTGCAGCTTCTCTACCCTCACCAAGAAACAAGGCTCGTTTTGCACCATTTCCAAGAGCCTGGCTCTCCAGAGGCCTTCAACCAGGACCTTTACGGTTCCATCCGGGAGCCTCAGCATCTGAAGGATCTTGGCCACTGTACCCACTGTGTAGAGTTGCGTAATGGCCGGATCGTTCTCTTTGGAGTCTTTCTGTGCCACCAAGAAGATGGGTCCCTCTGCTTTGAGAGACTGCTCGAGGGCTTGGATGGACTTCCCCCTTCCCACGAAAAGAGGGACTACCATGTGGGGAATTATCACTATGTCACGAAGTGGCAGAAGGGGCATCTGCTGGACTGAAGGACTGTTGGGACGCTGGCGGTGTACTCTGAACACCTCTAATCCTCTCTTTCCATTGCCCGGATTCCTCCCCAGGCTTTGTGCACCCCGGAGCTTGCCCCTGTTGTTGTCTGAGGGTCAAGCCCCCGAGTTCTGTGCTTTCCCCGAGCTTATCACCCAGATCCCCTACCTGAATTCCAGGAGAGGTTTTTCAGAGGAACCCCTAGCCCGCCACGGGAGAAAACCTTTTTGAACCCACGGGCTCGCCCCTGGACCATGTTTGGGTGCAGGCCTTGCTTACCCTGCTTCATTTGATTCTAAGGAGTGAAACGCCCTTAGCCCCAACGGCCCAGCAAAGCTGAGGGCTTTGCAGCCCCCAATACAGGAAGGCCCAGGCTTCAAGCCGACTCCACCTCGTCCTCGTAGATAAGAAGAGGAGGTCCCTTCTGGAGGACGGCCTCCTCGGTGATGATACACTCGCGGATGTTGGACCTGGAGGGAATCTCATACATGAGATCCAGCATTATATTCTCCAGAATGGAACGAAGCCCTCGCGCTCCACTCTTTCTCTTGAGGGCCTCCCTTGCTATGGCCCTCAAAGCCTCCTCTGTGAACTCTAGTTTTACGTTTTCGAACTCAAAGAGTTTTTGGTACTGTCTCACCAGGGCGTTACGAGGCTGCCGCAAGATCTTAACCAGGGCATCCTCGTCCAGTTCTTCCAAAGTGGCAATAACAGGCAACCTGCCTATGAACTCAGGGATCAGACCGAACCTGAGCAAATCCTCAGGCTGCACCTGCGCCAGATATTCGCCGGTGCGCCTGGAGCCATGGGATGTGACATCCGCACCAAAGCCAAGGCTTTTCTTCCCAACCCTTTGCTGAATTATCTTCTCAAGGTCTACAAAAGCGCCTCCGCAGATGAACAGGATATTAGTGGTGTCCACCTGTATGAATTCTTGTTGGGGATGCTTTCGGCCCCCCTTGGGAGGGACATTGGCCACTGTGCCTTCGATGATTTTGAGAAGCGCCTGTTGGACTCCCTCACCCGAGACGTCCCTGGTTATGGATGGATTGTCCCCTTTTCGGGCTATCTTATCTATTTCGTCTATGTAAACTATGCCCCTGGAGGCCTTCTCCACGTCAAAATCCGCCACCTGAAGCAGGCTCAGTATGATGTTCTCCACATCCTCGCCAACGTAGCCGGCCTCGGTCAGACTCGTGGCATCTGCTATGGTAAAGGGCACATTCAAGAACCTGGCCAGGGTCTGGGCCAGGAGGGTCTTGCCGCTCCCAGTAGGACCCAGAAGCAGGATATTGCTCTTTTGGAGCTCCACTCCGTCCAGGTCTCCCCTAAACTCTATCCTGCGGTAGTGGTTGTGTACCGCTACTGCAAGGATCTTCTTGGCCCTTTCCTGGCCTATCACGTACTGATCCAGAAACTCCTTGATCTCCTGGGGCTTGGGCACCTCCGAGCGGCGGCGGTGCTTTTCCTCCTTCTCATACTCCTCGGCGATGATATCCTTGCAAAGCTCTATGCACTCATCGCAGATGTACACAGCCGGCCCGGCTATGAGCTTTCTCACCTCTGATTGGCTCTTACCGCAGAAACTGCAAAACAATTCGTTGTTCCTGTTATTTCTTTTCATCAGTCAGTTTTCCACTTTTTCTTCGGTCCCTTTCAGCAAGGGCTTGCGGGTTATAACTTCGTCCACTATTCCATATTCCAGGGCCTGTTGTCCTGTCATGAAGAAGTCCCGGTCTGTGTCTTCTCTGATCCGCTCCACCGGCTGTCCTGTGTGTTTGGCCAGGACCTGGTTGAGCTCCTCCCTCATTCTGAGGATCTCCCTGGCATGGATCTCTATATCCGAAGCCGGGCCCTGGAAGCCGCCCATGGGCTGGTGAATCAGGATGCGGGAATGGGGTAGAGCAAACCTCTTGCCTCGAGTCCCTGCAGCCAGGAGAACCGCACCCATGCTGGCAGCTTGTCCTATGCACAGGGTGGAGATGGGAGGTTTCACATATTGCATGGTGTCGTAAATGGCCATCCCTGCCGTGACCAACCCCCCCGGGGTGTTTATGTAGAAGTGAATATCCTTGTCCGGATCCTCGGACTCCAGAAACAGAATCTGCGCAATTATTAGATTGGCCACATCGTCTGTCACCGGGGTGCCCAGGAATATGATCCTTTCCTTAAGCAATCTGGAATATATATCGTAGGCCCTTTCGCCCCGGCCGCTTTGCTCTATCACTATAGGAATCAAAGGCACCTGATCCACCTCCCGGAAACTCATGCTATTTCCCTCTTTCCTTTTCCTCTGTTCTGGCTACCATTTTAGCCCCCCGCTTGAGGAAATCAAGCGCCAGCTCCTCTGTCACCGATTCCTTCAGGGATGCCATGGCCTCCGGGCGTTGATATATTTTTTCCACCTGGGACAGATCCCTCCCCGTTTCCCTGGCAACCCGCTCCATGCTGTTTCGCAAGATCTCATCGGTGACCTCCAACCCCTCCTTCTCGGCTATGGCCTGCAGAATCAAAGAGGAGCGAACCGACCTGAGGGCAGGATCCCTGTATCGCTCCCTCATCTGGGCCATGAGGCCTGTGGTCTCTTCCTCCCTCATGCCATGCACCACAAGCCTTCTCTTGGCCTCCCTCACCATGGACTCTATCTGGGCGCTCACAAGGCTCTCAGGCACCTCGAAATCGTGGAGCTTCAGGAGCTGATCCACAATGGCCTCTTTGATTTCGGAATCTATCTTCCTACGTGCTTCCTCTTCCAGCTCTTTTCTTATGCCGGCTCTCAGCTCCTCAAGTCCTGCATACTCCCCCAGCCTGCGGGCAAATTCATCCTCCAACTCCGGCAAAACCTTCTTGCGGATCTTTCCCAGCTTTATCTCTAAAACCCCTTCCTTTCCGGCCAACCTTCTGTCAGGATGATTTTCCTGAAACCTGTAAGGGACCTGGACCTCTTCCCCTGAGCTAAGACCTACAACAGCATTGTAGATCCTATCTTCCAGAGCCCCTTGCCTCAACTCCACCACCTGCTCCTGCCCGCCCTCGGGGCCTTGAACCTGGCCTTCCACAAGAAAGCGGCTCAAGAGCAGAACAAAATCCCCTTCTCGGGCGGGTCTGTCCTCCTCCACATCCTCCAATTTGGCAAACATCTCCCTGATCTCATTAATGCGGGCAGAGACCTCCTCATCTGTGACCTGAACATCTTTATGGGGAATTTCCAATCCCTTGTAATCCTTAAGGTCGATATGGGGGATCACCTCCACCGTCACCGTAAAGCGCATGTCCTGACCGGGCTTCAGATCCACCTCTTCCACAGCAGGGCGCCCCACAGCCCGAAGCTCATGCTCAGAAATGATCTTCCCGAAACTGTCCTCTATCAGCTCTGAGCTGACCTGGTCTTTAATGTGTTGGCCGAAGTATCTCTCAAGAATGGCCCTAGGGGCTTTGCCAGGTCTAAAGCCTTTGAGATGGGCATTCTTCCCCACATCTTTATATGCCTGCTCCAGCTTCTCCGAGACCACCTCGGCAGGCAGTTCCACTAGAACTTTCCTCTTTACCCCGCTTATTTCCTCGATTTGGACCTTCACAGGACTTGTCTCCTTTCCTGCAAACCTTGAAATTGACGTCCCATCACGTAGATTCCACCTCGGGCCCTTGGGTCCCTAAGCAAGCCCGGTCTCTCAGGTGAGCGATTTGCCTGATGAGATCAGCCCAGGCCTCCCCTGGAGAAGATATGATGTCGGATTTTGAGTTTACCCCATGGGGGATGCCCCGTCAATTTGCCCACTCTCACAGCAAGGCTTCGAAGCCCACACCCAAAGGCCAAGAACCTGCGAAGTAGCTCTCCTATCTTTTCCCTATTGACAGAGCAAGAGGCCTCGGGATAAATAAGGACCGTTCCAAAAAACACGGCTGGAGGAGGCGTCGCATGAAAAGGGCAGGCATACTGATGTGCGCTCTTGTAATGGCTATGGGAGTCAATACAGCCTGGGCGCAGAAGAAGGAAGTGAGGCTCTCCATTGCCACAGGAGGAACGGGTGGGGTGTACTATCCCCTGGGCGGAGGCATGGCCAGTGTCATATCCAAGCACGTGGCCAACATCGAGGCCACGGCGGAGGTGACCTCGGCCTCGGTGGACAACTGCCTCCTGGTGGGGGCCGGCAAGGCGGATCTGGCCCTAATAATGGCCGATGTGGGCTGGGACGCCTTCCAGGGCAAGGGAAAGTTCAAGGAGAAGCTGCCCATCAGGACCGCTGCTGTTCTTTACCCCAACAACATGCATGTTGTGACGCTCGAGGGCAAAGGGATAGAGAAAGTCTCGGACCTGAGGGGAAAGCGTGTGTCCACGGGGTCTCCTGGCAGCGGCACCGAGGTCAAGGCTCTCAGGGTATTGGAGGCCTATGGGCTGGACCCGGACAAGGATCTCAAGAGGGACAAGCTGGGCGCATCTGAGTCGGCCGGGGCCCTCAAGGATGGAAAGATCGATGCTTACTTCTGGGATGGAGGGCTTCCAACCGCCTCGGTGACGGATCTAGGAGCCACCCCGGGGATCAAGCTCAAGCTGATATCTCATGGGGATGCCATACCGAAGATGAGAGAGAAGTATGGCCCCCTGTATGTGGAGGGCAAGATTCCGGCCAAGACCTATCCCGGCCAGGAAAAGGATGTCTCCATCGCTGTGGTGTGGAATCTTCTGATATGCAACGAGAAAGCCAAGGAGAGCGTGATCTACGACGTGCTAAAGGCCCTGTTCGAGAATAAACCAGAGCTTGTGGCCGTTCACAAGGAAGCTCAGCACCTGGAGCTCTCCTCCCAGAAGGATGGCTCTCCACTGCCCTTCCACCCGGGAGCCATCAAGTTCTTCGCCGAAAAGGGAGTAACTCTCAAATAGCAAGGCCAAGGCCCATATGGCCCTTCCTGGCGGCGGCCTGTTTCTTGGCCCTGGCAGGAGGGGCCCTCATGCCCTGGATCCCCTGCCTGGAGCTGGTGAACCTGGAAAGCTCAAGGAGCTGGATCCTGAGCCTTGGTAGAGGGGGAAGTTTTTCCATTCAATACGAGCACTCCATGTACGGGGCAGAGGTCAGGGAGCATTACCTTGTGGGGCAGGGGGAGATCCGGCTTATGGCAGTTGAGACCTCCCACCCTGGCGTGGCCGGGTATTACGGGTTCGACGGGGTGGGACCGCGCTACCAGATCCTCAGGCAGATGCCGGAGGTGGTCCTGAGGTTGCGGATGGGTCCTGGCAGACAGTCCCTGGTGGGCAGCCACGAGGTCCAGGGCAAGCAGCTTGGTGCCCCGGGAGACCGAGTTCTCTTGAGACCTGCTGCTTGCACGATGGCACGATTTCTGCTGAATCGTCTGGAATCAGAAGGGCATCCCTGAGGGAGCCCTAAGGCAGTGGGCAAGGAGGTCCGAGGCTTGGATCCAGAGACTCCCAAGAACGAGGCAGAGATAAGGATCAGCGAGGAGGCCCTCAAGGAGGCCGAGAAGTATGTACAGGAGGAAGAGGGCCCCACCCGGCGTCTGGAAGGCCGGATCGGCATTGGGGTCACCGTCATCGCTGTGGTCATGTCCCTGGTGCACCTCTATGCAGCCCCCGGGATCATCATGACCCAGGTGCTGAGAGGCATCCATGTGGGCTTTGTGCTCTTTCTTGGCTTTCTGGTGTTCCCTGGATGGAAGCGAAACGCCAACCGCATTTACTGGTTCGATTACCTGTGCGCGTTGTTGGCGGTGGCCAGCATCCTGTACATGTTGGTTGACTTCGACAGTTTCATCTACCGCTCCGTGGTCCCAACCACTTGGGATCAGATCTTAGGGGTGGTGCTGATCCTGCTGATCCTGGAGGCCAGCAGAAGGACTTCAGGCTGGATCATACCGGCGGTGATCCTGGGCTTCATCCTCTATGCCTTCGCGGGGCCATACCTTCCAAACCCATGGACCCACCGGGGCTACGATGTCTCTAGGCTGGTGGGCCACATGTATATGACCCTGGAGGGAATCTTCGGGGTGCCCATAGATGTGTCCTCCACCTTCATCATCCTGTTCACCATTTACGGGGCCTTCCTGGAGGTCTCGGGAGCTGGCAAGTTCTTCATAGACTTCTCCTTCGCGGCCATGGGGGGGAAGCCCACCGGGGCGGGCCGCACAGTGACCCTGGCCTCATTCCTGCTGGGGGGGCCGTCCGGAAGCGGTGTGGCCACCACCGTGACCCTGGGCTCGGTGGCCTACCCCATGCTGGCCAAGGCCGGTTACAGCAGAGAGGCGGCGGGAGGGCTTCTCTCAGCTGGTGGCATAGGTGCCATCCTTTCCCCTCCGGTGCTGGGGGCTGCGGCCTTTCTCATAGCCGAGTTCTTGAAGATCACTTACCTGGACGTTATCGTCATGGCCACCATCCCCACCTGTCTTTACTACTGGTCTATCTTCCTCATGGTGGAGCTGGACGCCAAGAAGTTCGGGACCAGGGAGATCCCCTTTGACAAAAGCCAGACCCTCTGGCAGCTGACCTACAGGTACGGCTTTCATTTCCTCTCCCTCATCGCCATAGTGGGCTTCATGGTGGCCGGGTTCACCCCCATCATGGCGGTCTTCCTGGCAACCATCGTGGCGTTCCTGGCAAGCTTCATCCGCAAGGACACGGCCCTCATGCCAACAAAGCTCATCCAGGCCCTCAAGGCGGGCTCCATGGGGGTCCTGAGCGTGGCGGTGACCTGCGCGGGGGCTGGGATCATAGTGGGGGTTGTGACCCTCACAGGGCTGGGGCTCAAGTTCAGCTCCATAATCATCGGGTACGCGGGGGGGAGCGTTTTTTTGGCAGCGGTCTTCACGGCCCTCATCGTCTGGGTGATAGGACTGGCAGTGCCTGTGACCGCCTCCTATATAATCGCGGCTGTCATTGCCGCCCCGGCCCTCACACAGTTGGGGGTCCCGGATTACGCGGCACACATGTTCATCTTTTACTACGCCATACTCTCGGAGGTGTCTCCTCCCACGGCGCTTTCCTGTTTTGCGGCGGCAGCGCTCACCAAGGGGGATCCTTACAAGACCACTTTGCAGGCATGGAAATACACCATGCCTGCCTTCATAGTGCCCTTCATGTTCACCCTGGATCCAAAGGGGGTGGGTATTCTGCTTAAGGGTCCTGTGGTGGACGTAGTTTGGACCACGGTCACGGCTTTCCTGGGTATCGCGGCTCTGGCAGGAGGGGTGGAGGGCTGGTGGCTCAAGAGGGCCAAGCTGCTGGAGAGGTTCATGCTGATAGCAGGAGGATTGTGCCTGGTCTATCCCATAGCCCAGTACGATCTGATCGGTCTGGCATTGATGGCGGCCGTATTTGTAATGCAGAAGTTGAGAAGGTGAGGGGTGAGGGATCCAGGCCAAGCTGATCCGCGCGCGCGGGAGCGCTGAGGGGCCCTTTGGGCAGGCTCTCAACATTTTTTTGGAGGATGCCATGGCATCTAAGCAGATCATCGGGCGAGGGCCCAGGGGACTTCCATTCTGCGAGGGGGTCCTGGCGGGGGACACCTTCTATCTGTCAGGCTCTATCGGGTACGACCATGAACGTGGGGGCGTGGTCCCTGGGGGGATAGTTCCAGAGACCCACCAGGCCATCCAGAACCTAAGGGGAGTGCTCCAAAAGGTTGGCATGGACCTAGCCCATGTGGTCAAGGTCACGGTTTACCTGAGAAGCATGGATGACTATGGGGCCTTCAACGAGGTGTACGCGAGCTATTTCCCAGAGAACCCCCCGGCCCGGGAGACTGTGGCTGTCTCGGGCCTGGCTTTGGGGGCCAGTATCGAGCTCTCATTCATAGCCGTACGCTCCTGAGGGGTGACTGGGAGGGGACTTGAATCGCCCGCCCACGGCCATTTCGCCGGGGCAGGGTTTTATGCCTGAGGCTGGCTGCGGCGGCTTTGGCGAAAGGTATTCCGGGGCTGGATGAGTAAAGGCGGTATGTTTGACGGACTAACCATGCCCCTTCGAACGAAATTGACTCGGCAGCCCGCCACAAACCACCGGCTTCAGAGGATGGTTCTTGAGTCAAAAAGGATAAAACCGCCGACTTCAGTCGGCGGATATCCTAAGCCTGCAGCTTCGGCGCATATTAAAGTCTTCGCATGAAGGCGAGGGTTTTTCTGCCATTCCCAGAGTGGGATAACAATCCTGGCCAGGCTGATTCACTTGCGGAACACACTGAAAAGTTTGTCCAAAGAGCTCTTCTCGAACTTGGAGATGGTCTCCAGCTCCCCCGCATCCAGCCAGATGCCATCGCATTCGGAGCACTTGTCCACCTTGACACCCTTGTAGTCGATCTCTATGAGCTCCATTCCGCATTTCGGGCAGTGCATACAGTGGAGATCCCTTAGCCTTTTTTTCTCATCCGAGGCAAGCTTGGCATGCTTCTCCGCTTCCTGCTTCTTTTTCCTCTCGAACTCCAGCCTGGCAAAGTACTCTTCCTCTTTCTCGCTTGGCTTCCACTCCATCTTTGCCTCCCTTGCTTTTTCTTTTCACTGTCTCACGCAGCTTCTCCCGGGTCTTCTCCAAAAGCCTCCGCGCCCAGACAAACTCCGTGGCCAATATTGCCATGCCTGCAGCTAGCACAAGGGTGGCTGGCCCGGGCAGAACCACCACGGCCAAGCCTATGAGCACCACCGTGCCCCCCAAAACAGCCACTATGAGTCTTCTTATCTGTCTTAAAGCCCGCTGCATAGTCCCATACTTTATAGAGGCTGGCCCCTTGCCCTTCATCCAAGTAAATCCTGCTTGCCTGATCTGCGATCATAAAAATGATACAATAGCTCAAAAGCTCTTGGGCAGCCCTCTCCCTTTTACGGTAAAAAACTTGCCTTATTCTTTTGAAGATTCCTTTTCTTGGAATCCCAACCCGGCCGAGAATTCAATTGCACACTCAGGGCAGATGCCGTGGCTTAGTTCCGCATCCGAGTGATCCCGGATATAGCCTTCCAGCTCTTGCCAATAGCCTGTGTCGGTCCTGATCTTCTTGCACCAGGCGCAGATAGGTATCAACCCCTTGAGGGTCTTGACTTTACCCAAAGCCTCCCTAAGTTCCCCGAGAAGTCGGTCCTTTTCCTCTTCCGCCTTTTTTCTTTCCTCCATCTCTTTGCAAAGCTCTTCGTTGGCTTTCAGGACCTCCAAGTTCTGGAGTCTAAGCCTCCTTCTCAGATCAGAGACAAAACCTCCGAAAAAAGCCAGCCAAGCAAAAAGGATCGCGAAAAGAAAAAAGAGAAATAACTCATAGCCCAGGTTGAACCCTGGCCTTCCCTGAGCATACTCCATTACGAGCAGGCCGGCGTAAAGCCCCATGACCGTCCCTGCCACCTTCAGGTAATCGCTCCTGTTGAGCCTCAGCATACCGAAGCAGAAGGCCGGAACGTAGAATATGAGCACCACGGGCCTGGCCTGGGGAAGATGGTACAGGGCCCAAAACCCCCAGAGGGCCGAGAAGATTATCTGTTCCTTTGTCAAGGAAGGATCCTTGAATCGCAGATTCCAGCCTTTTAGAAAGAGACTCAGAAAGACCGAGTTCCCAAGAAAAGCAATTCCAAAGAAAACCGCCCACTGTCTTGCGCTCATGCGGCCCAGTCCCAACTGTTGCACCAAAAGGGTTGTCAGGATGACCATCCCATAGGTGGCAGCCGCCATTGCAAACCTGCTCAGGCGAAGCCTCTGCGCTTTCAGGATCTCTTGCTCCAAGGAACACCTCACAGGGGCTGCTCGGTTTTCTTTCAAGTCCCCAAAAAGATTTACCTCTGAGCCTGGTCGGCGCGGATTTTATCACATGAGAAAACCTAGGGGAAGCAAGCTCCTTTTCAATACCCCATGGCACAGCCGTCTTTGCGCCGGTCTGAGGCTGCAAGGAGCACACCGCTCAATGGGTCTCTGTATATGGCCTGGCCGCCGCCCACCTCGTTGACCGGCGGATCGGCCTTGAGGATTTCGTGCCCCCTGGCTTCCAATTCCACATGGGTGCGGCCTGGGATTCCTTCCTCCAGGTACACCTCCAGGCCTTCCAGGTGGCGCACCCTTGGAGAATCCATGGCCTCCTGCAGGTTCATTCCGTAGTCAATGAGATTGCAAAGAAACTGCACGTGCCCCTGGGGCTGCATATCCCCGCCCATGACTCCAAAACTCATGAGGAACTCCCCGTCCTTAAAAAGCATTCCTGGGATTATGGTGTGCATGGGCCTCTTGCCAGGAGCGATGCAGTTGGGATGAGCGGGGTCCAGACTAAAGGCGCAACCTCTGTTTTGGAGCACTATACCTGTCCCGTCCGCCACGACCCCTGAGCCGAAGTGCATGAAGATGCTGCTTATGAAAGAGGCTGCGTTTCCCTCGCCGTCCACCGCCGAGACGTAGACCGTATCGGATCTTCTTTGAATCCCCTGCTCCTCCCAGGAGCCTGAGGCTCGTTTCATGGCTATCTTGGAGCGGATACGGCTTGCATGCTCCTTGCTTAAAAGCTTTTCAACCGGGACATACTCCTTTTCCGGATCAGCTATCCAGCGATTCCTGTCCCAGAAGGCTGCTTTCTTGGCCTCTACCAGCAGATGGATGTGATCCGGCCCGTTGTGCTCCAAGCTTGAGAGCTCGTAGCCTTCCAGGATATTGAGCATTTCCAGGGCCACTATGCCTTGCCCGTTGGGAGGAAGTTCACAGACCGTATAACCCCTGTACTCAGTGGACACCGGATCCACCCAGGTGCTTCTGTGTTCTGCCAGATCCTCCAAACCCAAGAGCCCTCCCCTGCCTTTGGCACAGCTCACAATGGCCTCTCCCACTTTCCCGCCGTAAAAGCCGCCTGTGCCTTCCCGGCAAATGGTCTCCAGCGTGTGAGCCAGCTCCGGGTTGGCGAAGACCTCCCCTGGCCTGGGCGCCCTGCCCCCAGGCAAAAAGACCCTCTGCGCCTCGGAATCCTGGGTAAGAGTCTGGGATGCGTTTTCCCACTCCCCGGCTATCACCTCGCTTACCGGGAAGCCTTCCAGGGCATGATAAAGGGCATCCTCCAAGAGATCTGCCAGGCTCATGCTTCCGCACCTAAGCAAGGCCTCCTGCCAGGCATGCAAAGCCCCTGGGACCGTCACGGAAAGAATCCCTCTCTTGGGCACGACCCCCAGCCCCCTTTCCAGGAACCATTCCCGGGTTGCGGCCCTGGGGGCCCTGCCGCTTCCATTCAGCCCCAGGAGTTTTTTCTCCCCAGCCAGCCAAATAAGGGCAAAGGCGTCCCCCCCCAAGCCCACAGAGTGAGGTTCCACAACACTCAAAGTGGCCAACATGGCCACTGCGGCGTCAACGGCATTCCCACCTTTGAGCAAAACCCTCAACCCGGCCTGTGTTGCAAGGGGCTGGCTTGAGGCCACCATGCCTCTTTTGCCCATGACCACTGAGCGCTGAGCCGCACTTTCCCATCGCCTTCTGTTTGTATAGCTAAACACCATTCAGATCCACCCTTTTTGCCCCAAGCCCCCTTTAGAGACCAAGGGATGATGGGGCCTCTTAAGCCTTGATGTTCGGACCGCAGGATTCAAGATGAGCAGATGATGCGGACTAAGTAATCTCTAAGCCTCCTAAAAAGCACCCTGTCCAGGGGATCATCCCGGGAATCTCACACCAGCAAAGAGGCCCCTTGGGAAATCCATTGGTGAGAACCTGTCACTGAATCCTTCTCTACTTCTCCAAGGGCTTTTCCCAATACAGGGTGCCTTTCAGCTGCGAGTTTAACAAGATGGCTCAACATGGATCCGTAGGAATAGCCGGCATGCTCAGCGCACAAGGCCAGGCTAGTGTCTGAGCTTATATCCGGGTTGGGGTTAACATCCAGGACATAAAACTGATCCCCCCTCAACCTGAGGTCCAACCTTGCGTAATCCCTGCAGCCCACAGCCCTGTAGGTCTTCAAAGCGATCTTCTCCAGACTCTTGAGCCGGGAAGAACCAAGGGAGCTGGGCACCTTCACCCTGATCCCTTCATAATGAAGTGAGCCCGGGGTAAATTTGGAATCGAACGTGCAAAGTCTGTCCCTTGGATCCTGAAAGCTGCTGAAATCCATTTCTGCTGGCGGCAAAACCTGGACCATCCCGTTTCCCCACAGGTTCACATGGAACTCCGGGCCGTCTATGAAGTCCTCCACCATGGCCGGCTGTTTCATCTCATCCAGCACTCTCTCAATCTGCTCTGCTAGCTCCCTGGTATCCATTACCACAGACCTGGGACTTAACCCCAAGCTGCAGTGCTCCAGGGCTGGCTTCACTATGGCCGGGAAAGTCCTCCAGTCATGACATGTGGGGGTTAAATAAGCCTTCCACCTGGGAGTAAGAATCCGGGCCTTGCTGAGAATTCTTTTAACCGATCTCTTGTCCCAACTAAGGGAGAGCACTTCTGCTGGGGAGCCTGTGTATGTAAAACCCAGGGCCTCCAAGGCCAAGGCAACCAGAGGCTCGCTCCTCTCCAGCCCCGGAATGGCTTCGCACCAGTTGAGCACTACCAACTTGGCTGGGTCCCACTTTGCAAGCCTCATGGCCAAAAGGGAGTCAGTAACCCTCTGCTCTCCCACAGGGTGCCCCTCTGCCCTGAGAGATTCCATGAGTAGAGCCACTTGCTCTTTTGCATCCTGGAGTTCTTCAGGGCTCCAACTGGGATCCAGGTTGTGAAGCAACAAAACAGGAATACTCTCCGAGGCTACGTGAAAGGATCTTGAGGTGGATGCTGCTTTGGGAAAGCCCATTACTCCCCGCAAGAGGAACTATCTAGGCTGAGGAATCTGAAAACCCAAACCCACTAAATTCGTGATTCGCCTGGCCCAAAACCAGCCGTAACCCTTTGAGAACATGCTTATACATTGCCCGATGTAAGTCGTCAAGCAGCTGATGCTCTTGAGCCTCCCCGTCTTGCCGCCTGAGTTGATCTCAAAGGGCTATCCGCCCGGTCTCTAATTCGACTATTCAGCCGCCCTTGAGAGCCCGTAAGTTTTGATCTTCTCCTCCGCCAAGTCCTGAAGCCTGTTTAGCTCGCCTTGCTCTTTTCTGGGCTCGAAAAGGTGCCTGAAGCGGCCCTGGATTCTCAAGTAGTCCTCCACGGGGATCCTTTTTGAAATCTTGTGCACCTTGCTCAGGCTGCCGTTGCAAATCTCAAGCAGAGGTATCAAGCCGCAGTTTACCCCCCTTCTGCCCACCTCCATAGTCAGCTCAGATGGGAATCCCCACCCACTGGGGCATGGAGTGTCCACCTCAATGTATCTTGGACCTCTAAAGCTCATGGCCCTTTTCACCTTGTCCCTCAGATCCGCCAAGAAAGCCACGGAAGCGGTGGCCACGTAGGGAACATTGTGGGCGGCCACGATCCAAGGCAGGTCCTTTCTTTCCTGCACCTTTCCAGGAGACAGCTTCCCCGGGGGATCCGTGGTGGTGGCGGCATAAAGAGGGGTTGCCCCGCTTCTCTGCCCGCCCGTGTTCATGTAAGCCCCATTGTCCACGCATATGTAAAGCACGTCATCGCCTCTTTCCAGCATGCCTGAAAGTGCCCCAAAGCCTATGTCAAATGTGGCCCCGTCCCCTGCTATGACAAGCACCCTGATCCTGTCTCGTTTTTGCATCCTGAGGGCTGCCACAATGCCGGAAGCGATTGATGGGCCGTTTTCAAAAAGGTGGTGCACCCACGGAACCAGCCATGGGGAGTATCCGTATGGAGAGGTGAAGGTCTCCAGGCAACCCGTAGGAGTCACAACTATGACCTCTCTCCCCGTAGCCCTCAGGATGTGCCTTACCGCCAGGGCCATGCCGCAGCCTGGACAGGCCCTGTGGCCTGAGACGAAAAGCTCTTGCGACTTTTGCTTTTTCTTGGAGTGCATCGCTTGCGTACCCCTCAATCCGGCAGCAAAGCCTCATTCAGGCCCATCCAGTTTGCCTCCAAGGGAAGATCGGCCTTTTTCACACACTCCCTAGCCCTATGCGCCATCTCCAAGACCGTTTCTATGCCAATTTCCCTGCCTCCAAGGCCCGCCACAAAGGGAATCACCACAGGGGCTCCAGGCCTGCCGTAAAGCTTGGCCTTCAAGTCCAAGGCTAGGGCTCCTTCACTCCCCATGGAAAAATTGGCATCCATCACGGCCACCACTTCTGCGGCTTTGATAATCTCCCAAAGCTCCTCATGGGGAAAAGGCCTATAGCAGCGTATCCTTGCCAAACCCACCTTGTCTCCAGCCCTTCGCGCCTTGTCCACAGCCTCTTTTGCAGTGCCCGCCATGGAGCCCATGGCCACCAGGATCAGATCCGCGTCCTGAGTCCTGTAACCCTCCACCAATCCCCCATAATCCCTTCCAGTGAGCCGGGCCAAACCCTCCCACGCATCCTTTATGACCCCCTTGGCACGAACCATGGCCTGCTGAACCGAGTATTTGAACTCCATCAATACATCCTCGTCGGCATAGGAACCCCAGCTTTTGGGGTTGTCCACATCCAAATAGTTGACGGGTTTGAAAGGGGGCAGGAAAAGATCCACATCTTGCTGTGCCAGAAAAGAGACTCTTTCGTAGGAATGGGTCAGGATCCAACCGTCCATGCAGACCATTGCGGGGAGTAGCACTCTGGGATCTTCAGCCACCTTGAAGGCCACCAAGTGTGCATCGTATGCCTCCTGAGAACTCTCCACGTACATTTGTATGACCCCGCAATCCCTCAAGGAGACCGTGTCCTGATGGTCCACCTGGATGCTTATGGGCGCCGAGACAGTCCTGTTTACACCTGTCATCACAAAAGGCAGGCGCATCCCTGCACTGGCATAGAGAACCTCGGACATAAGCAGCAATCCCTGGGAGGAGGAGGCCGTGTAAGCCCTGCTTCCGGCCAGGGAAGCTCCGCTGACTACACTGGCTGCTGAGAATTCAGACTCCACCCGCACATATTCGGCATGAAGGTCCCCGTCTGAGACCATTTTTGCCAAGCGCTCCACAATATGGGTCTGGGGGCTTATGGGGAAAGCTGATATGACTTGAGGTCTACAGGCCTTGACCGCCAGGGCCACTGCTTCTGAACCTTCCATCACCTCTTCCAGTCGCATATCACTTCTCCTCCGGGAGCAGTTCTATGGCTTGGGCAGGGCACTCTCTGGCACAAAGTCCACATCCCTTGCAAAAAAAGTAATCCACCTGAAAGATTGCATCCTTCGGCCCCACAGCCCCGTCAGGACAAACCTCTTCACAAATCCCGCAAGCCTTGCAATTCTCCTGTTTCACAACAGGCCTTCTATCCCGCCATGTACCGGTCTGGTAGTCCAGGGAACTTCCTCCTCCCACCACAGCTCCTATGCTTATCTTCATGAGACTTCTCCCTCGAACTCCTTAAAACTCTGCTCCACTATGCGGGAGTTTTCTTCTCCCACTTTTCCTGGGAACCTCTTGCTCACGGCCTTGGTCACCGCTTGGAGGCTCAACTCTCCGGTTATGGCCGAAAAGGCCCCCAGAAGGAAAGTATTGGAAAGGGGCCTCCCGAGAGAAGCCTTGAGCTGCTGCATCTTGTGAAAGGTGTGTACCCGCATCCAGGAGGGAAGCCCAAGCTCAGATGGCTCTTTTGTGGTGTTGATGAGAATAAGCCCCTGGGGCTTGAGCCCCTGTGTTACATCCAGTTCTCCCAGTATGGTGGGGTCTTGTACAATCACATAGTCGGGTTGATTAACCCTGCTTCTCAAACGAATGGGTCTCTCATCCAAGCGGCAATAGGCAACTATGGCCTTGCCTCTTCTTTCTCCTCCCCCTCCAAGAAAGGGGAAGGCCTGGCCATATCTTCCATCCTCCAAAGCGGCTATGGCCATTAACTGAGCCAGAACCAAGGAGCCCTGCCCCCCTCTGCCGTGGATTCTTATCTCTTTCATTTGGGCCGGCCAGCCTTTCTCTTTCCGGGTTGAGCCATCACAATACAACTTCCCAAGCCATAAGTGTTTCCTTGCCTATCGATTCCTGAAAACAGGCTTTCGCTTTTCCAGAAAAGCTTTTATGGCCTCGCGGGTGTCCTCTGAGTTGAAAAGAATGGCCTGGACTTGAGCTTCCATTTCCAGGAGTTCCTCCAGCCCTGCCCCTGCCATGGAGCGTTGGATCAAGGCTTTCCCCATGGAGATGGCTTGGGGCGCCCACATGGTCATCTCCTTGGCCTTCTCCATGGCTGTTGCGTCCAGCTCATCGTTGGGAACAACTCGACTCACCATTCCGCACGAAAAAGCCTCTTGAGCAGAAATGATTTTCCCGCTGAAGAGCAACTCTTTGGCCTTGAGAACCCCCACAAGCCCTGGAAGCAGAAATGAGGCCCCCATATCGGGTCCCAAGTTGTGACGGGAGAAGACCATCCCGAACCTGGCCCGATCCGAGGCCAGGATCAGATCCCCGCAAAGAGCCAGACTGCAGCCTCCCCCTACCGCCACCCCGTTGACGGCCGTGACAAGGGGCTTGGGGAAGGAGTAAACCCTCATGACCAGTTCCCCCACTTCTTTCATGTGTCTGTAAACCACCGTGGCTGAGGACTGACTCCATTCCTTGAGAACACCCATGTCCCCACCTGCGGAAAAAGCCTCTCCTGTGCCCGTGAGAATCACGCAGCGAACAGCGTCGTCCCTAGCGGCCTCCCCGAAGGCCTCCCAAAGGCCCTCAAGCAGGCCATGGCTCATACTGTTCATTTGAGCAGGCCTGTTCATGACAATCCTGGCTACCCCTTCCTCCACCTTGTAGATCAATTCTTCCATTGACATGAGCTTCCTCCCATAAAGGCTTCCCGATTCACTGGGCCATCAAGAGCTTAGCTCCGAAACTGCTTTTCGGATCCTCTCCAAAGCCTCCTCAAGCACCTCCCTGGAGGTGGCAATGTTGAGCCTTATGAAGCCTTCACCTGCCTGCCCGAATTGATTCCCTGGCTGCACAACCACCTTTGCCTTCTCCAAAAGAAAGCGCGCGGTCTCCTCGCTGCTCATTCCCAGACCCTTGACCTCAGGGAACAAAAAAGGGGTTGCCTGGGGTCTTTGGCAGTCCAGGCCGCTTATTCCCGCTATTCTTTCCACGGCCAGATCCCTCATCTGCCTTAGGTGGTTCAAGAGAGCTGGCACCCACCAAGTCCTAGCCCTCAAGGAACCTAGGGCCGCTGCCTGGGCCAGGGTGTCTGTGTGCACTATTATGCGGCGGGTGGCCTCCAGAACCCTGTTTCTGAGCCCACCCGGTACAACCATGTATGCCACACGGTAACCTGGAATTCCCAAGGCCTTACTGAAACCGAAAACCGTGATGGTGCGCTTGGATATCTCGGGAGCCAGACTCGCAATGGATAGATGCTGACCCTCAAAGACCATGTCCTCGTAAAGCTCGTCTGAGAATATGACTAGATCCCGCCCCATAGCAGCTCTTGCAATGGATTGGAGATCCTCTTCACCAAGCACCCTTCCAGTTGGGTTGTGGGGATTGCAAACCATGATCAGTCTTGTCCTGGTATTCACCAGGCCCTCTAGAGTATCCCTCCTGAATCGAAAACCACTTCGCATTTCAAGATCGTGGGGCACGGCCGCAGCCCCTGCGGCCTCTACGTTTTTCCAGAAAGGCCCGTAAACCGGAGAAGGGCTTAGCACGGCCTCCTCCCCAGGCCTTAAAAACAGGTAGCACACCAGGAATATGGCGAACATGGTGCCGGGCACCAACAGGATGTCTTCGGGTGTGGCCGGGATCCCGTTTTCCTTTGTGACCTTCTGGGCAAGCTGCTCTCTTAGCTCCATGTCCCCCTGGTAGTGACCGTAGGGAGTCCTGTCTTGAGACAGCCATTGGGCCACAGCCTCTTTGATCTCTGCGGGGGGAGGATAGTCTATGTCCGCCACAGAAAGCGAAATGACCCCCTCGGGCCATCGCCCCCATTTGAGTAAGGCTCTTTGGCGTAAGTAATCCAAGTCAACTCTTTGAAACTCCATCTCTCTCCCTCAAATGTTTCTTCTTGACCCAAGAATTCCTGAAAGCCTCTTGGGGAATGCCCCTTGTTAGCCTTACCATCTCAGGCTAAAATTAAAAGCAATGCCAGCCCAATTAGGGAGGTTTGAGATGACCCAATGGAAATGCTCCAATTGCGGCTATACTTTCGGTTCCCAGTCGGTCCCGGAGCAGTGTCCCTCCTGCCTAGAGAAATGCTCCTTTTCCGATGTGTCATGCTATACACCGGAGTGTGGAGGGCCAGACTCCGGCAACATAGACCCCCGGCTGCTCAACCCTGAGCCGGGCAAGAAGCCCAATTAGATTGATTCCCCCTCCTGAGCAGGGAGTCTTTCCAAACGAGGCCATAGGACTTCAAAGCCCTTTCGGCTGTCTCAAAAAAGGGGACTCCTGCTTCCAGGAAAGGTTTCCCCATCTCTGGATCAAATCCGGGGATATTTACCATGAGAAAGGGTTTCCCGGTTTCTGTCCTAAGCTGGATCATGGCTTGAGCGTATTGTCGGTTGGCCTCTTGGGAAAACCCCATGCCTATTACCAGGACCACATCCACCCCGGGGTCCAGGGCCAGGGCTCTGGCCGACTCTACATAGATTTTCATATCAAACGAGGCAGTGAGTCCCACGTCCACAGGGTTCATGAGGCTGGTCCCAGTTGGAGGGACAACTTGGGAAAGTTTCTTCCTGGTAGCCTCGCTCAGTGCTGCCATTTTAAGTCCTTCTTTCCCACAAGCCTCTGCAGCAGCCACTGCCAGTCCGCCTGGACCTGAGAGAATGGCGACTCCTGCTCCAGTGGGCCTGTCCAGAAAAGCGAAGCTCATCAAAGCGTCCACCCAAGCCTCGAACCCTTCCACCAAGGTGGCCCCGGTCTGGGCCGCCACTGCTTTCCATATCTCCGCTGAACCGCCCAATGAGCCAGTGTGAGACATGGCAGCCTTGGCACCTTCCGGAGTAAGCCCCACCTTCCACAAGAGAACAGGCTTTCTTCTGCAGGCCAGTCTGAGGGTTTCCAGGAATTTCCTTCCGTCTCTGACTCCCTCAAGGTAAGCCGTTATTAGGCGGGTGTCCGGATCAAGGGCCAAGTACTCCATGAAGTCTGAAGCGGTCAGGTCGCACTGGTTGCCTATGCTTACCACCTTGCTGAAACGAAGCCCCTTCTGATGTGCCAGCCTGCCCAGGATGTTCCCCAAGGACCCGCTTTGGGAGATCATGCCTATGGGGCCCGCCTCCTTGGGGAGTTCGGGGAAGAACGACAGGCCCGACTCCGGGGCATAGATCCCCATGCAGTTGGGTCCGATGATCCTCATCCCAGAGGCCCTGGCCAAAGCCGCCAACTGACTTTCCAGAACTTTTCCTTGCTGAGTGCCCGTCTCGCCAAAACCGGCTGTAAAGAGAACTACACCCCGAATCCCGCGTTGGGCACACTCCTTGAGCACCGGCAAGCTCTTATTATGGGGAATTAGCAGGATGGCCAAATCCACCGGCTCAGGAAGAGCTGAGACACTTGGATACGCCCTAAGACCGTCTATCTCTTGTGCCTCTGGGTTCACGGGATAGATGGCGCCGGGAAAACCTTGGTCCCTGAGGGCCATCAGAAAGAGTTTCCCCATCTTCATGCCTCGAGGCACACCCACAACCGCCACCGACTTGGGGTGGAACAGTGAATCTATTTGCTCCAAGGTCTTTTTTTCCTGAGCCATTCTGAAAGCCTTGAAGGGATTTGGAAGCTGTCTCACCAGGAAGACATGGGAGGTTCTATATCACGGGGAAACTTGCGGATCAAGGGGCTTGACCCAGGATATGGTGGGTAGAGTTTGACTGTGAGCGTGTCCAGGTTTGATCACAAGGGCTTTGGGGAACTTGGGGCCGACGTAAACCCCCCAATTTGCCATAAGCTCTTGATGGGGCTTGGGTTTAATATATGACAACGCAAGTTGAAATGTGCTCAAAAACCCCCTGACAGTCTCAGCTTCGGCCCGGGATTGAATGGGGGTCTCTCGAAGCTTACCAGGGGCTTGGGGGCAAGCCCCCAAATCTACCTTTCCTGGAGAATTGTCCGGGCCGGCTGGTGTTTCTGAATGAATCGAGTCATTGCAATGGGTCCCTTCACATGACCAACTGGGCTTGGGCTCTTCAGGGGGAGGAGCCAGCCTTGGAGCGGTCCCCCCCCAAGCTGATCATTATCTCACCCTCACCTCCTTGACGCAGCGAAAACCCAGCCAATGGGCCCCATTTAGCGGATCTTCGGGAGTCCAACGACAGGTCACCCTCACGAAGGTAGCGGAACCCAAGAAGCATCCACCTCTCATGGGAGGATGATCCTCCTGCCAGATTCCCTCGCACATCTCCCAGACGTTTCCACACATGTCGTAACAGCCGTATGGGCTTACCCCGTCGTCAAAGATTCCTATCTCCGAGGTACGGCCCAGCCCATATTCCCTTGAATTACAACGGTTAGGCAGGAACTCGTCTCCCCAGGCCCACCACCTCCCATCCGTCCCCCTGGCTGCCTTCTCCCACTGCTCCTCTGTGGGAAGGCTTTTCCCAGCCCAGCGCGCATAAGCCCTGGCATCCTCCCAACCTACCCCTACCACTGGTTGCATGGCCCCGTTCCACCGGGGATCATCCCACAGCCAGGGAGCCCTATGCCCTGTCTCGGCCACAAAGCGTCTGTACTGATAGTTGGTAACAGGATACCTGTCTATGAAAAAGGGCTCCACATGAATCCTTCGGGCAGGCATCTCAGTTACAAAAACCGGAGTCTCCTTCTGATCCAAGAGAAACACCTGCCTGAGCTCTTCGGCCGTAGTGCCCATTATAAAGGGCCCCCCAGGAACCAGCACCATCTCGGCTCCGTCTATGGGTGCAACTATGCTCTGGGGAAAAGACCCGGAACCTGCTTGCAGGTACAGGTCCCAACGGCTCTCAGGGCTCATGTTGAGCTCCCTGTCTCCACAAAGACTTTTCTCTTATTTTTCTAACGCCAGCCTACTGACTCCAAGAGATCCGATTCACTCTTTTGCGTTGCCGGCCCTTTGAAGGGCCCTCTGGGCCAGCTCCTGGGAATAGCGGCTCCAATCCCTGCCTTGACCTGCTGGGATCTTCCTGATCTCAAAGCGGCAGGTCTCAGCCCCCTTGGGAATTATTTGGGTAAAACGAGCGTCCACTGGTATTCCTGTTTTTTCCTCAAAGGCTTCCAGCAAGCCCTGAACAAGGTACCTTTGGACTCGGCAGTCAAAAGCCCTGTAATGATCCTGGTGAGGACACCACAGAATCTCGCACACACAGGTGTTCTCGTCCAGCAACTTGGGAATTTCAGGAGAAGCCCAGATTTCTTCGTTCAGATAGGTCACGAAACAGGAGACAGCTTGGATCTGGGAGGTGCCGGGGGCAAGACTGAATTCGCTTAGCACCTCTTTTCCTATTTCCCTGCCCAGCTCCACCAAGGCTTGGGAAAGCACTTCCTGAGCTTCCATCCCGAATCTCTTCTCGGCAGCCTCCATCATGCGCACCACCGCCAAGGCCATCATCTGGCCCCAGCGGTAAAGCCGCGCCGGATCGTAATCCTTCCTGCCCAAGGCCTCTTGCCTCATCCTTCGGGTGGAGGCTTCAAAATGGCGTTTAAGTCTCAAACCCGATCTTTCCCATATTTCCCCTTGGGCGTTTTCCTGTGCCATAAAGCCCTCCTGCTCCAATTCCTGGCAAGCAGCTCCTCAGCCTCCCCAAGCTGTTTGCGGAGTTGGGATCATCTCAGGAACTGTTACAAAACTATAGCCCCTACTCTTGAGAACCTGGATGATTCCGGGCAGAGCTTCCACGGTTTGGGGATGCACGTCGTGAAGCAAAATTATGGCCCCAGCTTGGGTGGTGCTCTCCACGTTGTGACGGATCTCTTGGGCTGCGGGGGTTACCCAATCCCTGGAATCCACAGACCAGAGCACCACCTCAAGACGACGGATGGCCAGCTCAGCCAAAGATCTTGCATCAAAGGCCCCAAAGGGGGGACGAAAAAGCAGGGTGTTCACTCCTGTCTCCTCGAGTATGATCTCCCGGGTGCGCTCAAGCTCCTCTTTTAAGAGACCGTTTCGAACTGAGGTCAATTTGGTGTGAGAGAAGGTATGGTTTCCAAGGGAATGGCCTGCAGAACGTATTTTTCTGAGCAGTTCCGGGTGCCTCTTGGCATTGCGGCCTATCACAAAAAAGGTGGCCGGCACCCCTTGTTCCTCCAGTATGCGCAAGATCTGAGGGGTGTAGACAGGATGCGGCCCGTCATCAAAAGTGAGTGCCACCTGGGGCTTCTTTATGCTTCCTGCCCAGGTAACGTGTATATCTATACCCTTCAGTAGAGTCTCTAAAGGCCTGTGCAGCTTTATTGCAGGGGCCGACACCGCAGATGTTGGCTGAGTTGTCTCCCCTGTTTCTCCATTTGCTGGATTGGCAAGTGCTAGCGAAAAAGCCAAGAGGATAGGAAACCACATTTTGCTCTCCCGACTCTGAACGAATTTCAAACCCCCACCTGAGCATCTCATCGGGAAAAGCCTCTTTTCTCTTAACCTGCTTGTCCCCTGAAGAGAAGGGATCCGGTTCAAACCGTGTGGCTGAGCAAGATTACCAGGAAAATCCCCACGCACGCAACAGCAATTATCAACAAGGTGTCCAGCACCAAAGAGGGTTGATAAGAGCCCTCTTCGATCTGTCTCTCTGTCTTCTTGTAGCGCACAAAGGCCAGGACTCCCATCAAAGCCCCCAAACCCACTAGGCAAAGCCCAACCCAGGAGGTCTTCCAGCTTGGCACAGCTCCCGCCTGTTGAGCCCCGCCTGCCCCTCCCCCGCACAAAATAGCAGAGAGTTGATTCATAAAAATCGCGAATCTCTCCACCACGAAACCAAAGGCCATTATGGCAATGCTGGTGCGAACCCATGCCAGAAAAGTCCGCTCATTGGCCATGTGAACACGTCTATTGGCAGGTTCCCTCTGGGTCCTCAAGCCACTGCCTCTCCGGATTTGGTCTTAAGGCCTTGGAGACGGGCCCTTATCTGAATGAGTTCTGCAACGATGCTGACTGCTATCTCCTCTGGGGTTTCTGCTCCTATGTCCAAGCCTATGGGACAGTACACCTTTTCCAGGGCCTCCCTGGAGACTCCCTCTTCCATGAGAGCCTTATAAACCACAGCCCTTTTCCTGCGACTCCCGATCATGCCCACATAGGCCGCCTGGCCCCTGACCACTCTTCTGAGCACTGCGGCGTCATGCACGTGCCCCCGGGTGATGATGGCCACATAGGAGCCCGAGTCCAGCCTTATGCGGCCCATCGCCTCCTCAGGAGAAAGCACCAGGATCTGCTCTGCTGATGGAAAGCGCTCCCGATTGGCGAAATCCTCCCTGTCGTCTATGACCACAACCGAAAATCCCACCAGACTGGCCAGGGGTGCAACAAAGGTGGAAATATGACCAGCCCCGAATAGGTAGAGCACCTCTGATGGAACCAAGGGTTCCCAAAAGACAGGAACCTGTTTCTCTGTCTCAATCAAGGCCGGCCTGGACTTGGGCAGATGTTCCCAAGCGGCTTTGAGTTCGCTGGGAAGGCCCTGCGGTATCTCTTCCCTGCTAAGGAAAACTCGAGCTCCGGGCAGCCCAGGCTCCTGTCCCTCAGCCACGCGTGTCAGAAGAACTCCGCCCCGGCCGCTTTGCTTGGCGGCCTTCACCTCGGGAAAAAGTCTCCGGCAATCAGGATCCTGCGGGTCCAGGGGTTCCAGGTAAACATCCACGATGCCCCCGCAGAGCATATCGGTTTTGGCTACATCTTCTCCCTGAAGCCTGAAATGAATGATGCGGGTTTTCCCTTGCGCCAGGGCCTCTTTGGCTCCTTGAGAGACAAGATACTCCAGCATTCCGCCTCCGATGGTTCCCACCACTGAACCATCCTGCAGCACCAGACATTTGGTTCCAACTCCCCTTGGGGCCGAGCCCACTTGTTTGACGATCCTTGCAAGCACAATGGGTTTCCCCTCTTCCAGGTAGGATGGGATCTCTAGATATGGATCTTGCATGGCTAACCTCCCAATAACCTTGAGGGCCCGTAACAGCCCAGAACAGGCTCCTTACTCAGGGTCGAGCCGATAACCGCCCGGGCTATGTCTCCCCATCCCTTTTCGGCCACAAAGTAAAGGATCCTATGCGCCGCAGCCTGGGCCCCAGGCAGATCCGCCTTGTTTAACCAAAAGATCTTGGAGGCTCCTTGCGGAGTTCCCCTAAAAAGCCCTTCAGGGTGGAGCGCAATCCTGGCCACCGACTCTGGGGTCACCTCCTCCCCCCTAGCCAAACCCAATAAGCGGCCATAGATCTCCCACCTAAAAACCCATTCCTTGTCAAGAGGTTTGCCGACCGCATCCAGGCCCACCAGCCCCACCACCCAAAGGGAGCTCTTTGGCACAACCGGCTCGTGAGAGGCAGGCGCCTTCAAGGGACGTCTGGCAGCCCCGTCGGCTTCCACCAAGACCCAGTCCAGGAAGCCTCCCTCCCAAATCCTCTCCACACCTTCCGGAGAAAAGCCAACTATCTTACCTTCCTTGCCATCCCGGTGGGAAGCAACAAAAATCGGGCTCCACTCCCGGGAGAGGCCCCGGAGTTCTTCTAGAATCTCATCAGGGTCGGGCGACAAGATGGTTGCTGAGGCCTCTTGGGGAAGTGGCGCCAGCATATGAGTTGTGGTGGTAACCAGGACTTTCCTGCCCACCATTGCCAGCTCACGGCCCAAGGCATAAATCAAACTAGTCTTCCCGCCGGCCCCTACCAGGCTTACCATTCCCTTTTCCCCCAATCCCAAGGCCCTGGCAAGGCTAAAGCGCGCTGAATCCTCTGTCATCTATTGTACACCCTCAGGACCGCTTCCAGCACTGATCCGGCTATGGATCTGGCCTTGTCCGATATGGTGGGGCAGAACTCCTTTCTCCCCCTGGGATCTATGTCCCCTATTTTCAAGGCTTTATTCACAGGAGTCCCGTCCCTGATCAGCCCCCTTATCACCCCACCCACGCCGGCTCTAACCTCTGCCGCATCAACTCTACCCACCAGATCTCCTGCGGAAACCATGTCCCCGATGGCTTTCAAGGCTCTAAAAACCCCCTCAGCAGGGGCCCTCAACACCCTCTGTTCTGTATGCCCGCCAATTTCTCCGGGAACGCCTGTGTTGGGCTGAGCCTCCCCTTCCTCTATTATCCTAGCCAGGTCATGGCCCCTGTTGGTCTCTATCACCATGTGGGCATCCATGCCGGCCCTGAAGCCGGGCCCCAAGCCTATGACAAGGGGAGCCTCGGAGACCGAGGTCCCAAGATTTCTCTTGGCCAAAATCCCATCCACAAGCACATGCGGTCTTAGGCTGCCCAGCAGCTTCCATTCAGGATCCACGGCAACTCCGATCTGTCCCTCTGCCCATGCCTTGTGCAGTCCGGGGAGATCCTGAACCAGAACCGCGGTTACACCTTCCACCTCCTGCCTACCTTCGTGCACCGCCTCACAGAAGGAGACCTTTCTTCTTACAGCCAGGGGGTTGGGGACCTCTGCCATGAAAATGTGCCTAATATTGGCCATGTAAAGTCTCCAGGCCACAGCGCTGGCCATCTCCCCGGCCCCCTTTACACCCACTGTGAGTTCTCTCAGAGAATAAAACATAAGGCTTGCCTCCACACTACAGGATTTCCACTTAAGCATTCCAAAGATAATATCTCAAGGTAAAAGCCCCTGTGGAAGAGGAGTGTCCCCAAAATGAGATTCCCACGGTCATTTGTTCTGTGGCTCCGGAACAAATCCTAGCAGCCTCCGCCAGGCTCCTATTTCCCGAAGGAACATGCAGGAAATCTGCAAGTCTCGCAGTTGAGACAAAGTCCTCCGTGACCCATCTCCGCCACGTCCCTCCGCGTCACCTCCTCACCGGCCAGGAGCCTCACGAACACAAGGTCGAACATGGTTGTCTTGTGATAAAACACGCAGGCTGGAAGCCCAAGCACAAAAGTCTTCCCCAACTTGGCCAAAAGGAACATGGCACCCGGCAGCACAGGGCTTCCATAAAACAGTATCCTGGCCCCCGTCCGCCTGATCCCCTGGCGGGTTCTGTCATCTGGATCCACAGAAAGCCCACCTGTGGTCAAGATGGCATCACAACCCCTGGAGCTTAGATCCAGTATGGCCTCGGAGATCCTCCTGGCATCGTCCTCCACCAGAGTTTTCCCTACAAGCTGGCAACCCAGCTCCTTGAGCTTTTCCCCCACATGCTGATCGAACCCGTCCTGCACCAGCCCCCCGGCTATCTCGGAGCCGGTTACCACGGCCCCCACTTTCATACTCCTGAACGGAAGCACCCTCACAATTGGACCCGTCTTCTGAGCCATTGCCTCCAGCTTCTCGATTCTTTTGCGGGGGATGGTCAGAGGTATAATCCGGGTAGCGGCTACCATCTGATCTACTTTGCACGGAAACCGGTCCTTGAGAGTTGAGACGATGATGTCCCCCATGCGGTTGATTCTTGAGATGGCCTTTGCATTTATTCTGAGCAGCCCCCGGTGTGTGCTCAAGAGATTAGTCTTTCCCTCCTTGGGCTCTGTCCAGCGAACCCCCTCTCCGCTTATGGCCTTGGCTATGCGAAGGGCAGCCTCTTCTTCGTGGATCCTGGTATCCCCTGTATTGTCTACATACACGAACCTCTTGCCCAGCTTGAGAAGCTCCCCAATATCCTCTTCCCTCACCAAATGTCCCCTCTTGAAGCCGACCCCCTTGAACACACCGGGCACTATCTTGGTTATATCGTGGGCCAGCATCATGCCCACGGCCTTCTCAACCCTCACCTTTCTCATGGATGCCTCTCCCTGCTTGGCACCAGTGGCGAAGCAAGACGCACTGAGCCTCATTCACTTTTCTCATCTGGGCTAACTCTAACCAGAAACACAAAAGGGGTCAAGAAAAGCCCCTTGAAGCCTCAAAAGATTAGGAAAGTATGAGAAGAAGCTTGGCTCAACATTTGAGAAGTCTCAAACAGAGAAACCTGGAGTTGAGGTGAACCTGCAAGACCACTTCTAAAGGCAAGTTGGTCAGGAAAGTGATGGCGTAATTGGAAGAGACTGACTGCCAAGTCCGGCCTGAGAACTCTACAATCGCCAGGCCTGAATCCAATCCCAAACCCTCGGATCCCCCGGCCTAATATAAAGCCCGGATATGAAAACGCCCCCCGGCGGTCTTGGCCGGAGGGCGTAAGCTGAAACCGCCTTCAGAATCCAGCCCGCTCGATCTTGGCTTGGCTTCTTAAGTTGTCCACGTAAGCCTTGAGCTGCTCTTCCCCTTTTTTTTGCCTCAGGAACTCGGTTATCTTGGGCTCCACCTCTTGAAAACCCAAAGTGCGGGCCTCTTTCTTGTCCTCCAGCTTGATCAGGTGATATCCAAACTTGGTTTCCACCACCTGGCTAACCTTATCCTTCTCCAGGGAAAAAGCCACCTTCTCGAACTCCGGCACCATCTGGCCCCTGCTGAAGTATCCCAGGTCTCCCCCGCGCTGGGCTGTCCCGTCCTGGGAAACCTGTTTGGCCACCTCCTCGAAGCTCTCCCCCTTCTTGATCCTCTCGGCGGCCTTTTGTATGGCCTCCTTGGCCTGTTGTTTCTCCCCTTCGGTGGCCCCTTCCTTCACCCTCACGATGATGTGGCGGGCCCTTACCTGCTCGGGAACCTGGAAAACCTGAGGATTAGAGTCATAGAATCCCTTTGCCTCGCCCTGATCCACAGTGACCTTCTCAAACACCTCCCGCTCCAGAAGCTTTTGTATCCTCATGGAACGTTGTATGTCCGCCCTTAGCTCCTCCATACTGAGCCCGTGGGACTGCAGCGCCTCCTTCATGGCCTGCTCTCCTCCGAGGCTCTCCTGGATCTCCTGGATTTTCTCATCCAGCTCTTGAGGCTCGGCCTGGATCTTTAACTGCTCCGCTTTCTGGGACAGGACCTCCACGGTGATCAAGCGTTCCAGGACCTGCTCCTTCATGGCTTTCGGGTCTGAAGATGCTGCATCCGGCTGTGCCCCGGCTTGTTTGGAGCTTTCCATCTGTTTGAAAAGCTTCTGGTATTGCTCCCCACTGATGGCCTTCCCATTTACCTTGGCCACCACCTTCGGGACATCTCCCGATGCCCCCTGCCCCTTCTGGTCTGCTCCCATGGAAACCCCCAATGCGCATGTCCACGCCATTATCCCCACAACAAAGACTTTCCAGATCATATCCCTGCTCCCTTCTTTCACACTCCTGTAGCGGGCCTTGGAGTTACCCAGGCTCATGCACTCCAGGCTACGCCTCCCCCAGGGTTTTGTCAAACGTGGCAAAGCCTTCCTGATCCTGATTAAACTACTACCGCCTAAAGGCGGTAGGTTTGACGGGCTAAGCGTACCCCG